>NZ_JBSKGP010000008.1:0-357165 GCF_054075165.1 Flavobacterium erigeronis
AAAATCGCTGCGCTCTTTTTTTTGGAATTTGGGATTTTAATTTTCTAATTTAATTTTTGGAATTCGGCTTTTAAATAAATCCCAGAGGGATGACATATTTATAGATTTAATGTGACCTCCCGAAAAAAAGCCCCAGCGGGGCGGCATATATCGCTCCTCTGGAGCTTTAAATTGGCAACAATGTAATATATCTATAAATATTATGCTCCTCTGGAGCTCAACTAAATATTATAATTTGATTTCATGTATAAATCAACCCTATATAAATACTTATTTCTTTTTTTAATACTTCAAAACTTTTGCGCTAACGCGCAAGTTTTAAGAAAAAGAACAACGCTTCTTATGGGCGGACGTTTTGACATTAGTATTGTCGATAAAGACTCGCTTTCGGCTGAACAGAATATTGATATTGTTATTGGCGAAATTACGCGAATTGAAAACTTAATCTCCGATTGGAAATCCGATTCTCAGGTTTCTGAAGTCAATCAGAATGCTGGAATAAAACCTGTAAAAGTTGATCGTGAAGTTTTTGAATTGACGCAAAGAGCAATTAAATTTTCTAAAATAACCAATGGCGGATTTGACATTAGTTTTGCTGCTTTAGATCGCATCTGGAAATTTGACGGTTCCATGACCGAAATGCCTTCGGCGGAAGCTATAAAAAAATCGGTAGAAAAAGTGGGCTATAAAAACATCATTTTAGACAGTACAGAATCGACCATTTTCTTGAAATTAAAGGGAATGAAAATTGGTTTTGGCGCTCTAGGCGAAGGTTATGCAACTGATAAATGCCGTGCCATGATGATTACAAAAGGAGTTCAGGCAGGAATTATAAACGGTTCTGGAGACATGAGTACTTGGGGAAAACAGCCGAGCGGAAAAGATTGGAAAATTGGAATTACGAATCCGTTTAAACCAGAGAAGATTTTAGCTGCTGTTCCGCTGAAAGAAGGCGCTGTTACTACTTCAGGTAGTTATGAAAAGTTTGTCGTTTTTAACGGAAAGCGTTATTCCCATATTATAAATCCTGCAACTGGTTATCCCGCAACTGGTTTGTGCAGTGTAACGGTTTTCGGTCCAAATGCCGAAACCGCCAACGGATTGAGCACTTCTATGATGGTTCTAGGCCAGAAAGAAGGTTTGCTTTTACTTCAAAAATTTCCAAACTATAGTTGTGTAATGATTACAGACAAAGGAAAAGTTATTAAGTCTAAGAATTTTGCTTATAAATTGTAGATTGATTTAACCGCAAAGTTCGCAAAGTTTTTTTGATAAAGCTTTGCGAACTTTGCGCTTTTAAAAGTTACTCTAAAATTCTTGCGCTCTTTGCGGTTAAAAACTATAAACCGTAAATAGTCTTACTTGACTTATATGGTTTCAAAAAAATAACATTAAAAAAACATTAGAACCATTCCTGCAATTCTAATAATCTTCTAATAGCTTTATTTAGATTAAATTTAAATTATCATATAAGTTTGCGGCACTTTTATATGCAGACTCAATATGAGAACAACTTTACTTCTATTTTTATTTACTATTTCAGCTTGGTCGCAATCTGGAAATCTTACTGGAAAAGTGACTTTTGGAACCAATGAATTAGCTTACGGTTCTACCGTAATTATCAAGGGAACCCAAAAATATGCTATTGTAAATGATTTTGGTCGTTATGAATTCAAAGGACTAAAGTATGGCGAGTACATTTTAGAAACTTCTTCTATGGAAGGCCAAACAAGAATTGCCAAAATTAATGTGAATAAACCCAATACCGAATTCAACATTTCATTAGATAGAAATGCTCCTAAAGATTTACAAGAAGTTGTAATTAAGAAATCTTCTATCAGAAAAGAAATAATGGAAAAAGGTTTTGCTGTAAACGTAATTGAAACACAGGAAGCAGCACAAAGAAATCTGCAAACCAACGATTTATTAGATCGTTCTGGTGGCGTAAGGATTAGACAGAATGGAGGCCTAGGCTCTAGTGTTACCTACAACATTAATGGAATGTCTGGAAATGCCATACGCATCTTTATTGACGGAATTCCGATTCAGACTTATGGGGCATCATTTAGCTTAAACAGCATTCCACCCGCTTTAATTGAAAGAATTGAAGTATACAAAGGTGTAGTTCCTGGGTACTTAGCAGATGATTCGCTAGGAGGAGCTATTAACGTCATACTTAAAAAGGGATCTAAAAATATGATTGCAGCGTCTGTTTCTTATGGTTCTTTTAATACGATACAATCCAATTTCAGTACGACTTATAGAGACAAATCTGGCTTTACTGTTAAAGCAAACGGATTTCAAAACTATTCTGATAATGATTATGAAGTCTGGGGAAGATTCGTCTATAACATTCTGCCAAATGGACGTTACGATTACATACGAGCAAAACGATTCGAAAGTATGTACAGATCATATGGAGGAAGACTTGAAGCAGGTTTTACAGACGTAAAATGGGCCGATAATTTTTCTATCAGCTATAATGGTTCTGAAGATTACAACCAGATTCAGCACGGACAATATATGACCAAACCTTACAAAGGGCGCTTTAGCGAATCTGCTGCCAATGTTTTCAGCATCAATTATAATAAAAAAGATTTCTTGATTAAAAAACTTGATTTCTCTTTAATTTCTGTTTACAGCCACAGAAATGACGTAATCAATGACACCGTAAAATGGAATTATAATTGGGATGGCGAAAAAGCGCTGGGTCTTTATGGCGAGCCTACCACAACAACTCAAGGAGCACAACAGGGAGCGCCAACAATATTGCATCAAAGATCAGATATTTTTAATACACGAGCTGGTTTAACATACACTATTACCGACAACCATAAAGTTTTAGTAAATAATATGTTCTATAGCGTGGACCGAAATGATTTGGATGAAATGTTGCCAGAATTGGTTCGTAATTTTTTAGCTACACGCGATTTAGAAAAAAATGTTTTTTCAGCTTCGTACGAAATGCAGGCTTTCAAATCTCGTTTAAAAACTAATCTTTTTCTAAAAAATTATGATTTAAATACAGAACAGGTTACTCCTAAATTAAGTAATCAAAATGGTCAGAGTAATCTAGTATTTGAAGCCGATTCAAGAAATACCAATTTTACTGGTTATGGTTTTGCAGGTTCTTATTCTTTTTTACAAAAGGCAATGTTAATGCTTTCTGCCGAAAGAGCTATTCGATTGCCTAACGAAAATGAAATTTTTGGACTACCAGGCGAGAATGTTCTAAGCAATCCTAATTTAGGTCCTGAGCAAAGTGAAAACCTTAACGTGGGTTTAAGATTAGGTCCGTATCTAATCAATCATCATAAATTTTCATTTTACGGAAATGCTTTTTGGAGAAATATTCAAGATAAAATTGTTCGACAAATCAGCGATCGTGTTAACGAAGCGGTGCAAGCAACGCCTTTTATTAATTTAGGAAGATCTCAATCTGTTGGTTTTGAAACTTCTGTTCAATATTCGTTTAAAGATAAATTATTTGCGGGTGTCAATCTTTCTAAATTCAATTCGGTTTATAAACAGAAATATGACGCTAACGGAAATCTGCTTTCTTATTATAACAAGCAATTGCCAAATGAGCCTTTCTTTAATATAAATGGAAATCTGCAATACAATTTCAAAAATTTAATTCAAAGCAAATCAGAACTTAACCTCTATTACTATTGTGGCTATGTAGCTCCATTCTACACTTCTTGGCTTGAGATTGATAGAACTACAGCTCAATTTCCGCAGGATTTAGGTTTAAGTTATGCATTTCCAAACAAACAATTTATAGTAAGCTTTGATGCTAAAAATATTTTTGACGAACAGGTTTATGACAATTTTGCTGCTCAAAAACCAGGAAGATCTTTTTACATCAAGCTAAATTACACGATCAGTAAATTTTAATCACATTATAAATAACTAATTTTTTAAATCCATAAATATGAAAAAGAACAACTTTAAACTATTTACCTCTGGTTTATTACTAGGTGCATTAGCGTTGACTGCATCATGCAGCAGCGATGATAACAAAAATGAAAATGCAGAACCAGTGAATCCAATAACAGACGGAAGATGGATTACTGTAGCAGGAGCTTTGATGCAAACAGATCCAGGTGATGGAAACGGTGGAACTAGAGTTTTTGCTATTAGTAAAGAAAATGCAATTGATCCTAATTTTTCTGTAAATGTTTACGATCAGGGAGTTGCTGTTCAGTCAAACAGAACGGCTCGTTTACAGTCTTCTGTAGATGGAAATACTCTTTTCAATATTACGTATACAGGCGCAAACGGTGGAGAATTTATGACGTACCAAGTTACTGGAGCTAATAAATTTATTGAATCTAATGCAAAAGTAAATATTTCTCAATATGCTGGAACTTCTCCAAGATGGGTAAAACTTTTTGACGGAGATAAAACAGGTGTTGCAGTAAACGTAAGTACTCCAATAGTAAATACGAATGAGGACAAGACGTATAAAAATACAAGAGGAAAAGCTACTGTGTTGTCTTTAGACATGAAGCAAACTCTAATTTCTGCATTCAAACAATATGAAATTCCGTTAAGCGCTGAAGAAGAAGCACAAGGACACCATATTTTCCGTCTAGATGCTCCAACGCTAAACAAAGCAGGAAACAAACTTATCATTGGAACTTGGATGCGTAAAACAGATCCTGCAACAGGACAAAATGCATCTTCTTTCACTCGTTTAGGTTCAAAATCTGTTATTGTTGATTATCCTTCGTTAGAAAATCCAAAAGTTATTACTTCGACTGTAGGTTTTGGAGATACAAGCGGATACAGAAGTTTCAACAGTTTTGTGGCTACAGATGGTAATATTTACCAAGCAACACAAAGAGATGCTCAAAAAGGTTCTTACATCTTAAAAATCAACCAAAACAACGAATATGACAATTCTTATGTATTTAGTTTAGATACAGCTTTAGGAGTTAAAGGAAGTTATATCGATGCATGGAGATATGCTGGAAACGGAATTGCTTATGCGGTATATACTTTTGAAGGAACTGAGCAAGGTTATCTAGCTAGATTAGATTTGAACGCAAAAACAGCTACAAAAGTAGAAGGAATTGATTACGATGCTGATTTGAATTTCGGACAATATCAAGGTTTTGTTGTTGATGGAAACAACTTCTACATCGCTGTAACACCAGTTGGAAAAGATGGTAACATTTATGTAATTGATATTCCTTCTGGAAAAGTTACTAAAGGTGCTAAATTGGTAAACAAACCAGGAAACCACTACATTGGGGTATTCTAAAATATAAAAGGTTGTGAATAACAATCTCTAAAAATTTCATTCACTTGAGTTTTTTTTTAATCGAACATTCCGCTTCTATTTATAGTAAGCGGAATGTTTTTTTATGATTAGAATTTTGAAGCAAATTCTTTTGCGAAATCCTCTAATTTGATTTTACCATTTACCTTTCCATCATTGTTTAAGAAATCTGCGGCTATGGTTTCGTTTCTTAAGCCCGTTCCCATTTCGGTATACAATCCTGCCATTTCTTCTGGAACGCCAGCTTGCGTCATTCCGCCAAAATATTGTTCATCTGTAAATTCAACCCACGGAAGTTCTGGTTTGCCAATGGCAGTTCCAAACGCTTTTACAATTTCTGAAGGTGTTTTTACATCACTAATAATATATTTAATGTTTTTCCCTTCCTGAGTTTTCTGCAACTCTTCTGCAGCGGCTGCAGCAATATCTTCTGGATGCACTAGCGGAATTTGGTTTGATGCAGGAAAATTGGCTCCCATGATCCCCGCTCCTTTTATCATTGGGATATCATTAAAGAAATTAAAATAGAAATATCCTGCTCGTAAAAACGTGATAGAAGTATCTAATTTCTCATAAATCTTCTCAATGTTATACAAACCTGCAATTGGTCCGTTTCCTGTTGGCAAATCGGCTCCAATACTGCTTAGCATTACCACTCTTTTGATGTTGGCGGTTTGGATTGCTTTCGCGAAAGCGGTACCTGCATCAGTCGTATTTTTAACAATATTAATGCCACCCATATTTGGAGGAGTCATTGCAAAAAGGGCATCTGCTCCTGCAAAAGTTTGAGAAAGAAAATCGGCATCGCTAACTGATCCTATTGCGGCTTTTGCGCCCAGATTTTCAATTGCTTCTTTTCGATCTGCATTACTGCTAATTACCGTTACGTCATGTCCTGACTGTACTAATTGTGCCGTTAATGGCTTTCCTATGTTTCCTAATGAACCTGAAATTATAATTTTCATCTTAAAATGTTTTTTTATTTAACAAGACAAAGGTATATTTGTACTTACTTTTACACAAGTACTTACCCTAAAGTATGTATTATGACCGCAATTAAAGAATCGTCTACTATTCAGGAAAACAAGCAGTATGCATTGGAAAAATGTCCCGTGACTTTTGTTATGGAGAAAATTGGAGGCTACTGGAAACCTATTATTTTATATCATTTATCGACCGGAGATAAGCGCTATAGCGAATTGAAAAGAGCCATTCCGGCTGTGACAGAAAAAATGCTCATTCAGCATTTAAAACAATTAGAAGCAGACGGATTAGTAATTCGCGAGGCAAAACCTGTCGTACCGCCATTTGTAACGTATAAATTAAGCAATGCAGGAACTGGTTTATTGCCTGTTATTGATGCCATGGCTGCATGGGCTTTTAAAGTCAAAGACGGCGTCTATACTATTTGATAGACACCGCCTTCTTTTAAAAAACAAAAACTAATTAACTTAACTTGTTAAGGACGCTGATTTTTTTTTCTGTTTCACGCAGATTTAAAATGATCTAGGCAGATCTGACAGATTTTTTTTTTATTTAATTAAAAATGATTTAAAATATAAATCTGCGCTTTCTGCTAAAATCTTTTTAAATCTGCGTGAAACAAAAAAATCAGCGCAATCAGCATACTATAGAATTTTAGTTTTGCTTAATAAAAACCAAATCTTCATTATAATTTGCGATTGCTGTTAATGCATTAAAAATATATTTTGAGACCAAAGCACCGCCTTCAAAATTGATTAAATCGATATCATCATCGGGTGTGTGGTATTGAGGATGCCCACCTGTGTGAAAACCAACCGCCGAAATAGATTCTTTATAAAAAGAAACATGATCGGAACCTCCCACGTCGCCTGCGTGTATAACAGGATTTAATCCGCTGTTTTCTTGGAGGCTTTTCATCAATTCTACTCCGTTAGGAAAAGTTCCCGCACCGCCCATGTAAAGTTCTTTTTTATCGTTTAATCTACCGACCATATCCATATTCAGCATAACTTTTACGGCTTCTTTGGCAACTGGAAGATGATTTACAAAAAATTTTGAACCAATTAATCCTTCTTCTTCTCCGCTAAACGAAATAAAAATGATGCTTCGTTTTGGTTTTATTTTCATCTTAGAAACTTCTTCTAAAATGCACAGCAAAGCCGAAACTCCAGAAGCGTTATCGTCTGCTCCGTTATGAATCGCAAAAGCTTCTTTCTTTTTACTTCCAGAACCTTGTCCGCCCCAACCCCAGTGATCATAATGCGCACCGATTACAATGTATTCGTTTTTTAAAACAGGATCTGAACCTTCGATATAGCCTACAACATTTTGAGTCACCACGCTATCCGATTTCATTTTATTGATTCCTTCTTTTATAAAAACTTTAAAAGGCTGGTAATAAGAATTTCCGAATTCTTTTAATCCGTATTTTTTAAAATGCTTCTGAATGTAAGCCGCCGCTTTATTGTTTTGCTTAGTTCCAGGAAAACGGCCTTCCATCTTATCCGATGATAAATATTTATCGTGTTTATAAAAGGTTTGTGCCATGTTCTGAGCGTTTGAAATAGTGCTCAAAAAGAAGAAACTTACCAAGATGATGCTATTTTTTAAAACTTTCATATTTCGTTGTCTAAAAAATGGAACGCGGATTGAACGGATTTTTTTGTTTCTAGTTTCACGCAGATTTAAAATGATTTAAGCAGATTTAATAGATTCCTTTTTTATTTAATAAAATGATTTAAAAAATAAATCTGTGCTTTCTGCTAAAATCTTTTTAAATCTGCGTGAAACAAAAAAAACAGTTTTATCCACGTTCCACAAGAGTTTTATAAACTAAGCTCAAAAACGGTATGTTTAATATATTTTCGATCGTAAGTATATAAAACATGTATTCTTTTGTCTGTAGTCTGGATGATGGCTGGATAACTGAACTCTCCTTTTTCTTGTTTTTCGAGATCAAACAGTTTACTCCATCTTAAACCGTCTCTAGAAAATTCAACATCTAAAACATTTCTTCCGTTAAACCAATCTTTGCCCATTGGCAACGGATTATTTACTAGCAGAAACATGTTTTTATTTATTGTTAATGCATCTATTCCCGAATTGGAGTTAATCACGTTGATTGTATTGGTGCGAATCCAGCTTTTTCCATTGTCTCCCGACCAGCTGGCAACTACTTTGTTGTGTTTGCTTCGAGATAGCATCTGAATATCGGTAGCGCTATGGATTAAAAATGTAGGCTGAATAATATCAAAATTCAGATTGTTTTCTACCGCAATTTTCTTCCAAGAATCTGTTGCTTCTGTATATTCTTCAATATGTACGCGCCATTCGTCTGTGTTAACGCTTTCTGTGCTGCTTCCGCATAAAATTACGCCAGGTGTAGTTTCGATTGGTTTATTTCGAATTGGACCTAAAATTCCGTCTGGAAGATATTTCGGTTCTCCCCAGGTTGTTCCGTTATCTTTCGAAACAATCATAGCGCCAAACCATTCTCTCGGATTTTTTCCAATTTTATAAAACAAATACAAATTCTGGCTTTTGCTTTTAAACAAAACTGGATTCCAGCATGGAAGCGTGTCTCCGTTTTTAATCAACGGCTGAATGAGATTTATAGGTGCCGACCATTTTTTGTCTTTATAGGCCGAAATGTAAATTCCGACATCTTTCGCACCTTCATATTTTCCGCCAAACCAAGCTGCTAAAATTTCGTTTGGCTTGTATTCTACCAAAGTCGATGCGTGACTTGCTGGCGTTGCAGGCGGATCTGCAATGTAGCCGCTTTCTATATTAACCGCTTTCATTTGAGCATGTATTGCATTATTTGAAAATAAAAATGCTGCTAAAACGATGACGGTAGTTTTTAATTTGAAATTCATTATTTATTTTTTTTAGTACTTAGTCTTTTAGTCCTTAGTCCTTTTTTTTAGTCCTTAGTGGTTAGTCGTTAGTCCTTATTTTTTTTAGTTATTAGCTTATTTTTTGAAGTTACTTAGTAAAGACTAAGAGCTAAGGACTAACAACTAGGGACTAAGCACTAAGGGCTAAAAAAAACAAAAGGAGAGTTACCTCTCCTTCTGTTCAAGTAACAAATCGATTGACTTTTTACTTTACCAAATTAATTATTTTGTGTCCCACCAAAGTCTTGTTCCACCTGAATCTGGACCTCCTAATTTAGAAACTCCGTCTTCTACAGCCGCTTTGTTTGATGAGTACTCATTTGTAGTGTAAATAATTCTTTTCATTAAAGATTTACCAACTCCAGCATCTGGGTTATCTGTGTTTAAAGCTGGATAGATTACTTTAGCATCGCTACGACGTAAATCTGCCCAAGCTTCCCAAGATTCTGGGAAAATTGCTAAGTATTTTTGAACTGCAATCTGAGTTCTCTGATCAGCAGTAGATGCAGACCAAGCAACTGGCAATTTAACTGGAATATCTTGCAAGTCTAATGTTGGATATACTGTTAAGATATTTGGTAATGTTGGCAAACTTGTTCCGTTGATGTAAGCATTAACTACAGCAGCATCTGTGAATCCCCATTGTGCAAGAGACAATCTGATACCTGTTTCGTATAATGTTTTTGCATCTCCGCCCATGTTCCATCCATTTAAAGCTCCTTCTGCTCTACTCAAGTAGTTTTCAGAAGCCATAAAGATTTCGATGTTTTTAGTTTCGCTACGTGTATTATTTGGACCATTCCCTAATTCGTCATTATTAAATTTAGAGAATTCAGTAGTTCCAAATTGATCTTCTAAACCTCCAACTGGGTTTCCTCTATATACTCCTGATGCGATTGGGGCAAACCATTTTGATAAACGTGGATCTTGGTATCCTACTAAGATACTTTCCATAGAAGAAGTCATTACATAACCCCAGCTATTTACAATCATGTTTAAATTGTTTGGAGTAATGTTGCTTGCTTTAAAGAATGCACTCTGATCGTTTGTTTGCATAACTCCGGCAGCTACAGCAGCTTCAGCTTGAGTTTTTGCAGTTGTAGGTTCTTTATCAGAAATTCTTAAAGCCAAACGTAATCTCATACTGTTTCCAAAGATTCTCCATTTGTCAACACTTCCTGCGTATACTCTATCGTTTGGGGCAAGAGAGGCAACTGAAGTTGCAGAAGTAGAACTTAATGTAGCATTTGCTTCGTCTAATAATTTGAAGAAGTCTGCATAAATAAATTCTACGCTATCGTAAGGAACTTTTTCTTTTCCGTTACCAGCTTCAGTGTAAGGAAGTGGTCCGTAAGCATCAACCATTTGGTTGTACATAAAAACTTTCCAGATTTTTAATACCGCAGTAGCTTCTGCATTTCCTTCAGATGCTTTAAAAGCATTTGTTAAAGCTGGAGCCGCAACTGTGTAAAATCTTGTCCATCCTCTACCTTCGTATCCGTTTACGAAAGCATTTCTTTCTGTTCCGTATCCACAGTTTAAGTAGTGGATGAAAGTTGATGATAAAATACCTGTAGCAATACCCCAAGTACCTTGATCATCTACACCTGGCGACGAATAAGAACCGTTGTGGATACCTGCATATAGTGCAGATGCAAATGCAGGACCTGCTAAAGTAGCATCCAACTGATCTTCAGTCAATGAATTAGGATCTTTGTTTATTTCGTCGAAGTCCTTTGTACAGCTAGAAAAAGTAGATAGCATCGCTACAGCAATTCCTAGTGTTTTTATTTTAAAACTATATTTCATGATATCTCTTTTTTAATTAAAATCCGAATTTAACATTAACTCCATAATCTCTCGTTGAAGGAATGTTGAAAGATTCTATCCCTTGTAAGTTTCCTGTACCTGCTCCAGCTTCTGGATCAAAGTGTTCTGCTTTGTTTAAGAAGAAGAACAAGTTTCTACCTACTAATGAGAAATCGATGCTTGTAAATCCTGAGTTACCTAATAATTTTTTTGGCATTGAATAACCAAAAACAAGCTCTCTTAATCTGATGTTTGTAGCATCATAAACGAATGGCTCTGCGATTGGAGTTCTTTGTCCGATTGCTGTCCAGTATTGTTCAGCATTGATGCTTGCTGTGTTTGGAGAGTAAGTTCCGTTTCCGTTATCTACTACACCATCAACAATGATTCCACCATTTCTTCCTGCTAAAGTAATATCGCTCACCCCTAAACCAGCTTGTCTAGCTTGAGTGTATGAAATAACTTCACCACCAATTCTGAAATCAACCAAGAAGCTTAAAGAGAAATCTTTGTATTTAAAGTTGTTTTTGAAACCTGCAGTCCAGTCTGGGTTAAAGTTACCAGCACGAACATCAAAACCATTTGTTGCTAATGGAATACCTGCACTGTTTACAATGATTTGTCCAGCTTCGTTTCTTTGGAAACCTTTGATGTATAAATCACCGTACTCACCACCTTGAACAACTTTACTTCTAACTAAACGTCCTTCACCAATTACTAATTCATCACGTCCTTCAAAGATAGATTTAACTTTTGATTTATAAGAAGCGTAGTTTGCTGTAATATCCCAAGAGAAGTTTTCTGTTTGAATTGGAGTTGCAGAAAGCGTTAACTCGATACCTTTATTTTCAATATCTCCACCGTTTACGATTGCTCTAGAATATCCAGAAGACTCAGGAGTGTTGATGTAGAAAATTTGGTTGTTTGTTAATGTTTTAAAGTAAGTGAAATCTAAACCTAAACGGTTGTTGAAAAATCTAACATCTGCACCAAACTCATTAGAAGAAGAAATCTCTGGCTTCAAGTTTGGATTTGCTTTTGTGTTTTGTCCGTATAACATACCACCGTTTCCTCCGATGTATGAGAATCTTTGCTGTGTCTGATAAGGATCTGTATCGTTACCAACTTCTGCGTAAGAAGCTCTAAGTTTTGCAAAACTGATTACTTCTGGCAATGTAAACATATCAGAAAGAACAGCAGAAAGTCCGAAAGATGGGTAGAAATAATCTTGTGGCAATGTAGAAGACCAGTCATTTCTAGCTGTTAAATCTAAGAATAAGTAGTTTCTGAAACCAATTTGACCAAATCCGTAGATAGAGTTAATTCTTTTTTCTGAAGCTGTAGAAGTAGATTGAACAGTTTGTACGTTTGACAATGCGAAGAAGTTTCTTTTACTTAAAACACCACCAGAGTTTAAAGCTGAACTGTTTTGTTGCAATGAACTTGCTCCTCCATTAAGACCAATAGAGAAATCTCCAAATTTTTCGCTGTAAGAAAGTAAAGCATCAATGTTTAATTCGCTTACAGTTTCATAAGATTCGCTGTATGAACCCATGTTGCTGTTGAATGCATTTGTAGCGTATCTGTTTCTTACGTTTTTGTTTGTCATTTGGTCTAAACCAGCTCTACCTTGTAAGCTTAATGTTTTTGTAAACTCATATTTAAGAGAAGCTAAACCAATAAATCTATTTCTTTTGTCTGTACGAGCATCGTCACGTAAAGCAGACCAGAATGGGTTTCCACCTGGAGCTCCAGTTTCGTCTAAGAAATAGTTTACTTGTCTTTGTCCTGCAGCATCAAAAAATTCGAAATCTTTGTAATCGTTATAAGCGATACTACGAGGCAATAAGTAAGCAGATGTTCCGATAGATTCTTCACCTGTTCTTAACAAGTTATCGATGTCTTGAACGATGTAGTTTGTTTTTACATCCAAAGATAATTTATCAGAAATTTTGCTTGTCAATCTTAAGTTAAGATTGTGTCTGTCCATTTGGTTTC
Source organism: Flavobacterium erigeronis (assembly GCF_054075165.1). Classification (NCBI taxonomy): domain Bacteria; kingdom Pseudomonadati; phylum Bacteroidota; class Flavobacteriia; order Flavobacteriales; family Flavobacteriaceae; genus Flavobacterium; species Flavobacterium erigeronis. Next base: position 12,979 of record NZ_JBSKGP010000008.1, read on the forward strand.
CTCCAACAATACCTTCAGCACGTGTGTTAGTATAAGAGAAATAACCTTGCGCTTTTTCGTTACCAGCAGTTACTGTTAATGTATTAGCTAAGTTATAACCTGTTTTGTAGAAATCAATAACGTTGTTTGGCTGTGCAATGTAACTTTGTGTAGCTGGTCCAGCATAATTTGGGTTACGAACTAACTGCCATGCAGAAACCTGACGTCCGTCTAGAGGAGCACCCCAGCTTGAACTTGAGTTAGAAACATAAGCTCCATTTGTACCTTGACCGTACTCATTTTGCAAGTTCATCAAATTATAAGCAGAAGATGCCATAAAGTTAGATGATAATGTAACTGAAGTTTTTCCAGATTTACCCGATTTAGTTGTAATAACGATTACACCATTTGATGCTCTAGAACCGTAAAGAGCCGCAGCAGATGGTCCTTTAAGAACAGTCATCGACGCAATATCTTCTGGGTTAATGTTAGAAATACCATCTGGCTGTGTAGTACCTCCTGTATCAATATCAGGGTTACCAGTAGTTGTACCGTTACTAATTGGCACACCGTCTACTACATATAATGGTTGGTTGTTTCCGTTAAGAGATCTGTTACCTCTTAAAGTAATTCTAGAAGAAGAACCAACACCATTTGAAGTTGTAGAGAAGTTAAGACCTGCAACTTTACCAGAAAGTGAGTTCGCAACGTTTAATGATCTTGCTTCAGAAAGCTCGTCTACAGAAACGTTCTGTGCAGAATACGTAATTGCTTTTTTCTCTCTTTTAATACCAAGAGCTGTAACAACTACCTCTCCTAACTGCTGTGTATCTGGGCCTAAAGATACATTAATTGTAGTTTGTGATCCAACAGCAACTTCTTTTGTAGCAGATCCTACATAGGTAAAAACTAAAACTGCTGATTGATTTGGAACACTAATCGCATACTTACCGTCAAAATCGGTAGAAGCACTTGTTTTAGTTCCTTTAACAATAATATTTGCTCCAGGAATTGGAATCCCAGTTTGAGCATCTGTTATCGTTCCTTTTACTGTAGTCTGCGCTTCTAGGCTTTGGAAACCAAAAAGGCATATGACCAACAGTAATTTTAGTACGCTTTTAATCATATTAGTTGTTTTTTTAGAGTTAATAACATGTTAAACTTAAGAATACATTTTGTTAACGAATCAAAATTTCGACAAATGACAATTTTGAAAAGGTGTTGGTGAATCTTTAGTCCAAAAATGAAAGAAAACGTTTTCATTTGTAATCCTAGTCTTGTTTATTTACAAGGCCTAAACCCCAAATAATTTAGAGATTTAAGCCTTTTATAATTGTATTCATTTTTTTAAAGCAAAAACGCCGAAATATCTTCGGCGTTTTCGGGTTTTTAGTTCAAAACCTTGAATTTATTTTTTAACAAATCGACCGAATTTCCGCCGACTAAAACTTCGAAATCTCCTGGCTCTACAACCTCCTTCATTTCTCTGTTCCAGAGAGATAGCTCATCCTTTGTAAGTGTAAAATCGACACGTTTGGTTTCTCCTTTTTTAATGAACAACCTTTTGAAACCTTTTAATGTTTTTTCTGGTGTTGTAACGCTGCTGTAAACATCATTTACATAAAGCTGAACAACCTCGTCTCCATCAAAATTTCCAACGTTTTTAACATCAACTGAAACTTTCAATTCGCCATCTTTTTTAATTTCAGTCGAGCTGATAGCCATATTTGAATATTCAAACTTGGTATAACTCAAACCAAAACCGAAATTGAATAATGGATTTTCGCTCTCTGCGACATATCTGTGAATCGCAGAAGGTTTTTGGTTATAATATATAGGTAACTGCCCAACTGATTTCGGAACTGTAATTGGCAGTCTTCCTGCTGGATTGTAATCTCCGAATAAAACGTCAGCAACGGCTCTACCTCCAAATTCTCCAGGGAACCATCCTTCAATAATCGCTGGAATATTATCAGCAATCCAGTTTGTCGACAACGGACGTCCGTTTAATAACACACAAACTACAGGAGTTCCTGTTTTCTGAATCGCTTCGATTAATTCCTGCTGTATTCCGTGTAAATTCAAATCGGCAACGTCTCGGTTTTCTTCCACCAATTCGTTAGATTCTCCTAAAACTACAATCGCAACATCTGCTTTTTTAGCGGCTTCAATCGCTGGCTGCATGTTTACTTTTTCTAAGTTCCAGCGCAAGTGAGCTCTAGCTCCCCAGCCTCCTTCCCACATTTCAATGCGGACTTTGTATTTCTTACCTGCTTCAATATTTTTTGGCGTTGTAACAATACTTGTAGCACCTTTTGTCCAGTTGTCAACAACCAATACATCATCAACCCACATTCTGATTCCGTCGTCTGAACTTAAACCTAACCAACCGTCAAATGATTTATCTGATTGAATATAACCTGTCCAACGAATAGAAAAATCATCCACATTCACACCATCACCAGGAGCCCAAGGCCAGTCAAATTCTAATTGGCTGTCAATACGAGTTAAAGCTGGAGTTCCTTCTAAATTTCTGTTATTGAAATATTCCCCTTTTAATCCGTTTTGAGATCCGTCAGAAGTAAATAAATATTTAGATGGAATCGCCTGCCCTTTTACGATCAGCGGTACGCCTTCTTCGTAAACTACATTTGCCGTTTTGCCAACTACTTGCTGAATACCTTCAAAAACCGTTGTTCCAACACTATTTTTAGGAGAATAACCTCCCAATCTTGAAGCATTAGCGTTTGGTCCGATAACCGCAATGTTTTTAAGATCTTTTTTCAATGGAAGAAGATTGTTTTCATTCTTCAATAAAATCATCGATTTTTGAGCTGCTTCTAATGCAACAGCCTGATTTGCTGCAGTATGAAAACGCTCTTTAATCAGGTTTTTATCTGTAAACGGATTTTCAAATAATCCTAATAAGAATTTCAAACGTAAAACACCGCCCGCAGCACGATTAATGTTTTCTTCCGTTAATTTTTTCTCATTAACCAATTCGATAATGGTATTCTGCCAGAATTCGTTTGAAAAATCGTAAAACTGCATATCAACACCAGAAGAAACGGCTTCTCTAATAGCATCTTTTGGAGAATCTGCCACTTTATGAGTCGTTTGGATGTATTTAATAGCTCCTAAATCTGAAACTACGATTCCTTTAAAACCCCATTCTTTTCTCAAAACATCTGTCAATAACCAATGATTTGCCGCACATGGAATTCCGTCTAACTCAGAATACGCACACATCGTTCCCAATGCACCGCCTTTTGTAAACGCTTTTCTAAAAGAAGGCAAATGATCTTCACGAGCCGAACGTTCTCCTACCAAAATCGGAGAAGAATTTCCTCCCGCTTGCGGAATACCGTGAACTGCAAAGTGTTTCGGTTCTGCGATAATTGAACGATCTGATTTTAAATCGTCTCCTTGCAATCCTTTAATAAAAGCCAAACCAATTTCACTGTTTAAGAAAGCATCTTCTCCAAACGTTTCCGCAACACGCCCCCAACGTGGCTCACGTCCTAAATCTAAATTTGGACCAAAACCAAAGTGAACTCCATGAGCACGGGCTTCCATACCGATTACTTTACCCACTTTATCCAGAACATTTACGTCCCAAGTTGCTCCAAGTCCAATGTTCATTGGAAAAGCTGTACTTCCTTCGTCCAAATAACCATGAAGCATTTCGCACATAATCAACGCAGGAATTCCCCAACGGTTTCCTTTAATTACGTTAGTCTGAAGGTCGTTTATCATTTTCGCTGAACGCGGATAAAGATCGTGGATCGCTCCAATTCCTAATTTCCCTATTTTTTCAGCCGATTTACCTTTAGCAAAATCTTCTTTTTCTTTAAAAAAATCTCCTCTGTACATATCCATCTGACGCACTTTTTCTTCAAGTGTCATACGGCTTAACAAATCCTGTACTCTCTCTTCTACCGGCAGTTTGGCATCCTGATACGGATACTTTTTCTGGGCATGGCTTTGGTTAAAAAAGCCAACAGCCATTACAAAAATAATGGCTGTTTTTCTCATTCTTAATTGTAACATAGTTGTGTGTATTTTAATTTTGAATCACTTTAAGCTTTGTTCCATTCACAAAATCATCGTGTGAAATAAAAAAAGTATTAAGTGTTTTTCCGTTTAGCTCAATCGAATTGATTTTCCCATCATTATTGACTTGTCTTTCAATTACAATGCTTTCTTTTTTATAATATCTTGGATCTAATTTAATCGTCACCCTATGAAACATTGGCGTTGTAATAGTATAAATTGGATCTCCCGGAGAAATCGGGTAAATTCCCATCATCGAATACACCAACCAAGCCGACATCGTTCCGGTGTCATCATTTCCTGGCAATCCTTTCGGTTCATTTTTGAAATATTCGCGAACCAGTCTTTTTACATGATCCTGAGCTTTGTATTCCTCACCTTTCACATAATTAAACAAATACGGATTGGCAATATCTGGCTCATTCGCCATATCAAATTGCTTCATGTCGAAGATTTTCTGCAATTGTGCCGAAAATGCTTGATCGCCGCCCATTAATTTCTTTAATCCGATGATATCATGAGGAACCATGAAATTATACTGCCACGCATTTCCTTCGATAAAACCAACATTTTCTTCAAAATTTGCTCCAGAAGCAGGATCAAATGGTTCGTACCAATCTCCGTTTGCAGTTCTTGGACGAAGTAAATTCAGATTCTTATCAAATAATTTTCTATACGATAACGAACGGTTTTTAAAACGTTTTACATTGTCTTTGTCCCCAAATTCGTTGGCCATAAGCGAAATAGCATAATCTGAAATATTGTATTCCTGAGTCGTCGAAACTGGCCCTTTATTATCTGTCGTTAGATATCCTTTTTTGATATAATCTTTCAATCCCGGACGAAGCGGATTATGTTCCACCTGATCTGCGCCTTTCAACATTGCGTAATACGCTTTATTGACATCATAATCACGAATTCCTTTTAAGTAAGTATCTGTAATTACAATACTTGCAGGATCACCAACCATCGTAAAAGTTTCTGTCGAATTCAATTCCCATTTCGGTAACCAGCCGTTTTCATCAAACATGCTCAACATGCTTTTTACCATATCAGATTGCTGTTTTGGATAAACCAAAGACATCAACTGGTGCACATTTCGGTACGTATCCCATAAAGAAAATACGGTATAACGTGTGCCATCGGTTTTACCAATTTTAGTTCTTTTGATTACGGGATATTCTCCGTTAATATCATTTAAAGTATTGGGGTGAATTAAAGTGTGATACAAAGCCGTATAGAAAATCGTTTTGTCATCTTTTGTACCACCTTCAACCAGAATTTTAGACAATTCTTCGTTCCATTCGTTGTAGGTTTCTTTGTAAATGGCGTCAAAAGATCTGTTACCTACTTCTTTTGCTAAGTTTTCACGGGCATTTTCGATACTTACGTACGAAATTCCGATCTTCACTTCAACTGTTTCTTCTTTTTCAAATTTATAAGTAAAATAACTTCCAATACTATCACCTACAACGGTTTTGATCGTATTTTCCATTATTCTAGCTTTTCCGTTGTAACCCATCCATTGCGCTTCAACGCCGTTGTATTTTGCAGGTTTTTTCCAAATCCCAAATTTATCGGCAGGTTTAGAAAATTGAGCCACAAAATAAACGGGATAAGCATCTTCTGGGCTGTTGTAGCAAAACGAACCCACCGAACGCATTCCTTCAATTTCTGTCGACGATACTACTTTTATCATCGCGCCTTCTTCATTCGTTAAACCTAATCCAAGATTTAGCAAAATGTTTGATTGCCCTTTCGGGAAAGTGAATCTGCTCACCCCAGCTCGTTTTGAAGCCGTGAATTCGCCTTTTACTTTATACTTGTCGATGTTTACGCTATAATACGCCGCTTTTGCCACTTCTTTAGAATAAGTCGAACCGTATTTTAAATGATCGATTTCTACTGCTCCAGTTGTTGGCATCAATAAAATAACACCCAATTCTGGACAGCCGACACCGCTTAAATTCACCTGACTGAATCCTGTCAAAAACGTATTTTCATTCACATACGGATTCGAAAGCCATTGGCTGTCTTTTTCCATCGGTGTACCTTTTACTCCCGCCACATTAAACGGACTAATACTTGCCATTCCGCGCGGCGCAATTGGTCCAGGAAATGCTGCTCCAAAATTGGAAGTCCCAATAATTGGATTGACAAAATCTGCAGGCTCCTGCGCAAAAATGCTGATGCTAAAAAACAGCATGTACAAAATACATGCTGTTTTGAATTTATTATTTGTATTTAAAACCATAGGCTTCGTTCTTATCTGTTAATCGCTTCGATTTTTAAAGTCCAAGCTTCTTTTGCAGGAAGATTATTTCTTAAACTTTCTGGAATAGTAACGGTAAATCCGTTATCTGATTTTACCCATTTCAATGAAGTTTTAGATCCTAACATTGTAATTTTCGTTCCTTTCTTAGGGCTGATCGATTTTACTGTAACTGTTGCAGGAATTTTGTCTTCTCCTTCTTTAGCTAAATAAAAGGCAAATACATTCCCCGCTTTATTTTGTGTAAAACAAATGTTTTCTTCTTTATAAGGCTCGATTGGTTTGGTGTTGTAAATTGCTGTGCTGTTTACTTTCATCCAATCTCCATAAGCTTGCAATAAATCGTAAGCTCCTTTATCCCATTCTCCTTCTGGACTTGGCGCAACATTTAACAATAAGTTTCCGCCTTTCGCCACGATATCAATTAACATGTGAATACCTTGTCTTCCAGTCATGTAAGTAGCGCCTGGAGAATATGACCATCCGCCGCCAGCAGGAATACAAGATTCCCAAGGATAAGGCAATGTTTTAGCAGGAACACGTCCTTCTGGCGTTAAATAGTTTTGGTTTTTACCGTGAACGGCTCTATCTACTACGATCAATCCTGGTTGTTTCTGACGCGCTTTAACCACCAATTCATCCATTTTCGGATCTTGATCTACTACTCTGTGTTTGATGAAACCGTTTTTAGATTCGTTTTCTGCAAACTTCTCATCGTAGTTTTCTTTGATGTTCACTTGGTCTCTCTTACGAACCCATCCTCCGTCTAACCAAAGAATATCAACTTTTCCGTAATTAGTCAAGATTTCCATAATTTGGTTGTGCGTAAAATCAACATATTTCTGCCATTTTTCTGGATATAAAGACGGATCGTAGTTTACGTTTCTATCGAATGGAGGAAAGTATGGATCCCAATAGTTTTCGTTATGCCAATCTGGTTTAGAGAAATACGCTCCTGTTGAAATTCCTTCTCCTCTAAATGAGTTGAAAATCTCTTTTAAAACATCTGCTTTCGGGTTTGTATTGAAAGGAACATCTTTACTCGTAATCTTATAATCAGAATATTTAGTATCGTACATGTTAAATCCGTCATGGTGTTTTGTTGTAAAAACCATGTATTTCATTCCCGCATATTTAGCCGCTTTAGCCCATTTTGCAGGATCAAATTTTACTGGATTAAAAGTTTTTCTCAACCCTTCATAATCTGCGATGTATTGATTGTAACTAGCAGGATTGCTCCCTTTTTTACGTTCACACCAACCGTAATCTTCTGGACAAATAGACCAAGATTCAACAATACCCCACTGGCTGTAAGTTCCCCAGTGCATTAGCAGACCAAATTTTTTGCCTTGCCATTCATCTAAGTTTTTCAATACTAACGGGTCAGTTTCTGGTACGTATCTTTCATCTTCATATATCGCCTGCGCGAATAGCTGAGCTGAAAATAAAAGGGCGATAATGAATATTCCTCTTTTCATCTTTAATCTATTTATTAGGTTTTTTATTTATTCTATGTTTTTTGTTTAATAGTATTCTTAATTTAACTTTTCAAGTATCGGCTGGTCTGTAAAAGTTAATTCTGTTTTGTTATTTTCATTAAGCTGCTCAAGCACAACAACTTTATTTTCTCCTTTTTTCAACCAACAACCTGGCACATACAGCGTTTGTTGCGGTCCAACTTTCCAGTAGCGTCCAAGATTGTGTCCGTTAACAAATACAATTCCTTTTCCCCAATTTGTCATATCAAGAAAAGTATCGGCTGGTTTATCAATGTTTACAATAGATTCATAGATAACTGGACGTCCAGTTTTTACCTTTTCATTTTTAAGAACTGGAACTTCATTCATAGGCATTTTATACATTTCCCATCCGCCACTAATTTCATATTCATTAATAAATACTGGAGAAATAATTCCTTTCGTATTGTGAACTATTTCGGCACCGTAATTAATGCGTCCCATATTTTCAACTAAAATTTCTAAAATACCGTTAAAAGGAATAGTAACTTCCAACTCGTAGTTATTGAAAACTCTATTCAACTCGCCAACATTAACTCCGTTTACATAAACTGTGGCAAAGTCTCTTAATCCCTCAATTTTTAATTTGCCTGTTATTGGTTGCGTAAATCTTTTTCTATACAAAACATATCCATGTCCCTGACCCAGTTTTTCAAATGTTAAAGGCTGATCATTTACAACAGCTTTCTCCTTTTTGATCCAACTTAAAACATCCATACTAGATTTGATAGGCTGATTAGGATATTTTACAACTGGTATTTTCTCTGGAATAGGCGCTAATTTTGTTTTAGAATATTTTTGCATTAGATCGCGAATAGCCATAAATTTTGGTGTCACCCAACCCGCTTCGCTAATTGGTGCATCATAATCATAGCTTGTAATATCAGGCTGAATATCTCTTTCTTCATTATAATTTGCTCCAGAAGTAAATCCGAAATTAGTACCGCCATGCACCATATAATAATTAAAAGAAACACCTGCATCAAGGTACTTTTTAGTCTGGCTTGCAATCTCCTCAGATCCAATTTTAATAAATGGTTCTGCCCAATGATCCAACCAGCCAGAATAAAACTCTGCAACCATGTAAGGCCCCTGCCCTTTATGGAATTTATCAACCTGTTTTTTTAAATTTTCAATATTGGATTCTCCATTTGCAGTTGGCAACACGCCATCAACCAAACCTCCTTCAAACAACCAAGAACCATCAGAAGTAAAAAAAGGCTCTTGAAAACCGGTTTGTTTCAGCATATTGTAAATAGCTGTTTTGTATGCTGCATGATCAGCAGCTGCAATATCTGTTCTTTGAGAAACATAAGAACCAAATTCATTTTCAACCTGAACCATAATAATAGGCCCACCTTGGTTAGCAAATTGTCCTTTAACCTCTGCATACAAATGCTCAATATACGTTTTACAAGCGTCTAAAAAAGCTTTATTATTGGTACGAATTACTAAATCTGGGTTATTTTGCAACCACCAAGGATATCCTCCAAATTCCCATTCACCGCATGCATACGGGCCTGGTCTAAGAATCACATATAATCCTTCGCTTTTAGCAATACGTAAAAACTCTCCTAAGTCTCTATTTTCTGTTTTAAAATCCCATACGCCTGGCGCTGTTTCGTGATAATTCCAAAACACATAGGTAGCCACGGTATTCATTCCCATCGCTTTAAGCATTTGCAGCCTATGTCTCCAGTATTCTTTTGGAATACGTGCATAGTGCATTTCTCCAGAATGTATTTTTACAATTTTTCCGTCTTGCTTAAATTCTCCATTAGATATAGAAAATCCTTTGGTTTGTGCTGTGCTAAAAAACGGCATCAAACAAATCAATAATATTCCGAGCTTAAATAATATCTTCTTCATCTTTTATATCGCTAAATAATTAATTGATTACAATTTCATCCACAAACAACCAAGAGCTTTCTCCTTTTGGACTTTTCTTTAAGTTGCCTCCAATTACTTTTACAAAACGTGCATTTTGTTTTTGGAAATTGATTTTGAAATCTTTCAATTCTGGAACTGCATTTACAGCATAAGGACGCATAATTTTTCCTACCTGAGTATATTTAACGCCATCTGTAGAAATCAAGACTTTAATTTGAATTGGGAAATTAACTCCTGCTCCTTGGCTTTCTAAAGCTCCAACTGATACTTGTTCGATGCTTTCTACTTTTTCAAGATCGATAACCAATTCCATATCGTTAACCAACCAAGCCTGCCATTGTCCGTCATGGAAATTTTTGCTTCCGCGAATGGTGTTTACCATAGTATTCGCATCTCCTTTGTAATTCGAATTGTAAGGAGTTAAGTATTTTACTTTTTTAGCGAATCCTTTGTGGAAAACAATCGTATCGGTAAATGTTTTTCCGACTGGTTTGTCATCTTGAAATAAAGAAGCTTTTAAAACAGTAGTTTCTTTTATTTCAATTGGAGCAACATATTTTATCGCATGATGATCAATGCTTTTGTCTCCTAAAACATAACGAATGTCTGGATTAGGAAATTCATTTTTCAACTCAACTTTAATTTGTTTATTTGCTAAATCAGCTGTAGAAGAAGCAGTTACCAAATAAGCACTTTTTGCATAATTGATTCCTAAATAATCGTAACGTTTTAATAAAGAGAATAATCTCGTTGTGAAATCATTCCAATTGCGTTTCTCTTTTGGACTCCATAAAGTCTCTGATAAAGCGGCCAATCTTGGAAAAATCATATATTCTGAATCTTTTGGCAAGGCTAAATGTTCTGCCCAAAGATTTGCTTGTCCGCCTAAAACGTGTGCTGCTTCCTGAGGCGTCATAGTCGAAACTACAGGATCAAATTTGTACACTTCACTTAATGGATTATAAGCATCAAAAGCTAAAGGTTCTTCGTTTTGCGGACCTTGATAAAAGTTGAAATAACAAGGCGATTCTGGAGTCATAATTACATCATGACCTTGGTCTGCTGCTTCGATTCCGCCTTTCATTCCTCTCCAGCTCATAACCGTTGCGTCTGGAGCCAACCCGCCTTCTAAAATCTCATCCCAACCGATTACTTTTTTACCTTTTGAGTTGATGTATTTTTCCATACGTTTTACAAAATAGCTTTGTAATTCGTTGACATCTTTTAATTTTTCGTCTTTGATTCTTTTTTGGCAATGCGGACATTTTGCCCAATTGGTTTTCGTCGCTTCATCGCCTCCAATATGAATGTATTTTGAAGGGAAAATCGTGATTACTTCGTCAATTACATTTTGTAAAAATTCAAAAGTGGTTTCTTTTCCAGCACAGTAAATATCGGTCAAAGGCCAAACTCCGCCTGACGGAACACCAATTCGCTGATTGAAACAAGCCAGTTCTGGATATGCTGCAATCGCACTGCTTACGTGTGCCGGCATTTCGATTTCAGGAATTACTTCGATTCCTTTTGTAGCCGCGTATTTTACGATTTCTCTTAATTCGTCTTGCGTGAAGAATCCGCCGTATGTTCCTTTTTCGTCAGGATTTGTCGTTAATCTGGCATTCCAAGAAACATTTTCCTGATCTACTCTCCACGCTCCAACTTCAGTTAGTTTTGGATATTTTTTAATTTCTATTCTCCAGCCTTGATCATCAACTAAATGCATGTGCAAAACGTTCATTTTGTGCATCGCTAAACGATCAATTGTTGCCAGAACATAATTTTTATCAAAGAAATGACGCGATAAATCTAGCATTAAACCTCTCCATTTGAAACGAGGTTCATCAGTAATTGTTAAACTTGGAACCTGCCATTTTGCAGAAGTAATTGCAAATTTACTTTCAATTGCTTCAGGAAGTAATTGGCGAACGCTTTCTAATCCATAAAGAAAACCTACATTTCCTTTAGCAGAAATCACAATATTCGTTGGATTTACATCTAAAACATAAGCTTCATTTTTTAAGTTCGGATCTACTTTAAACTGAACAAAATTACTTACCGGAGCTTTAGTTGTTGTTTCTGGTTTCCATCCTGCAGCAATTTCAAATTTAGAAGCTAAAGCATTCGCTGCATCTTTTTGGAAATCGCCGTTTACGACAAACTTTGTATCTTTTGTAAACTCAAAAACACCTGTTTTAATAAGAGTCTGACTCGGTTTCGGAATGATCTTTATATCACTTTCTGTGTAAACTTTCTGCGCATGAGCCGAGAAAACTGAAGTGATTAGTGTTAATAGGAATAATAATTTTTTCATTCTTTGTTTTTTGGTTTGTCTCTTTGTGGCTAATATTTTTAAACACATAGAGACATAGTTTTTTGTTTTAGTTTGTCATCCTGAGGAACGAAGGATCACACTAGTAATTCCTCACAGTAACTCACCAATCTTTGCAGAGTTTATTGTGTGATCCTTCGTTCCTCAGGATGACAAAAATGCGTTTAACCTTTCATCTTCAACGGATTAAAATCCGTTGCTACAATATGGTTCGTTCCTACGGAACTCTTACGAAAGAGCCTTCGGCTCGAAACATATTGTAGGGATGGATTTTAATCCATCCATTTTGCAAAGTTATTTGCTATGTTATTTATTCTTAGTGAAACGACTTTTAAACACAATAAAATCTATGTTTCGATGTGTTTAAAAATTTTCACATTTAGTTTGTCATTTCGACGAACGAGAAATCTTCACAAGTAGCTCCACACAGTAACTTACCAATCTTTGTAGAGTTTCTTGTGTGATCCTTCGTTCCTCAGGATGACAAAAAATACGTTTAATATATTATTTATCCCAAGACATTTTAAATTTCGCGTCTTCCATTCTGTGGCCTTTTACGTCATCAGAAACGGCAAAATTGAAACCAGATCTTAAACTATACCCTGCATATTCACCGTTTTTATTCAAAGCGATAAAACCGACTTGCAGGTACTCCATGTCTTTGTGATTTTTATGTTTGTTGTAAATACGTTCTGTAATTTCTTTACAAGCCTCAAAAGGAGATTTCCCCTGACGCATTAATTCGACAACCATTGCGCTTCCTGCAGTTCTGATCACGGCTTCGCCTAAACCAGTTGCTGCAGCTGCTCCCACCTCGTTGTCCAGGAAAAGACCCGCGCCGATTATTGGGGAGTCACCGACGCGTCCGTGCATTTTCCAAGCCGCACCGCTCGTGGTACATCCGCCCGAAAGATTGCCATCCTGGTCTAACATTAGCATGCTTATGGTATCGTGATTTTCTATATTAATAACTGGTTTGTATTTAGAATCTTCCAGCCATTTTTTCCAGTCTTTTTCAGATTCTGGAGTTAGCAAATTTTCTTCTTTAAATCCTTCTGATAAAGCAAATTGTAGTGCGCCTTGTCCCGCTAACATTACGTGAGGCGTATTTTGAAGTACTCTTTTGGCAACAGAAATTGGGTGTTTGATTCCTTGAAGAAAACAAACTGAACCGCAATTGCTATTGTGATCCATAATACAGGCATCCAAGGTAACTTTTCCTTCGCGGTCAGGATATCCTCCGTAACCCACACTGCGTACAGTCGGATCTGCTTCAGGTATTTTCATTCCTGCTTCGATGGCGTCTAAAGCTGATTTTCCTTCTTTTAAATTTTTCCAAGATTCTTTATTGGCAGGCAGACCATGATTCCAAGTCGAAATAATGATCGGTTTCTGCTGTTTTTTCTCTTTTACATCTTCAATTTCATTTTCATGATTTGCAGCAAATCCGCTAACGCCCAAAACAGAACTTACGGCCAAGGTGCCTAAAGCTGTTTTCTTGATAAAATCTCTTCTATTTGACATGTGGTTTTTTGTTTTTGGTTCAACATTAAGAATTAAGTTATTCTTGATGTCGCTAATTTACTTCGTAAAAAATTTTTATCCCAGTAAAATCTTTTATAAGCTTGCTTTTACCGCTTTTATAGTCTTTAAATTACTTTCTGATAAAGCATTTCCGTCAAAAAATGAAACGCCAGTTGCGCCATTTTTCTTAGCTTGAAGAATTGCTTCTTTCAATTCAACATCCGATTTTAATCCTGGAATATAAATTCCTGTATTTACTTTCGTAGGTTTTCCTTCTAAATCGGCTACGCCTTGTTTAGTCGCATAACCAACCCAGTCAATTTCTTCATCATAAAAACTATGGTAAATCATCGGATATACTTCGTCAATATTCCATTTGTCCCAACGCTGGCGTACCATATGGTCTGCCATTTCTGGATAAGGAAAAACGGCTGCCGTTAATTTTACATTGTGTTTGTGAGCAATTTTATACGCATCATCAACTACTGCTTTTACTGCATTTAAACGAAAGTTTTTCCACTCCATATCGATTGAAGTGTTATGACTTTTCTTTGGATTTTTATGATGTTCTTTTTCGAATTTAGAAACGCAGGCATCACAATAACAGAAATCAAATTGTGGTAATTCTACGTCTTGAACTAAATTGTATTTTGGTAATAAACTGATTGGCAAAAAGATATCTGGGAAACGAATGTAATCTAAGTGAACACTTTCAATCCCTTCTACTTTTGCTAAACCTTCAACCAAACCTAAAACGTGGTTTCTCGATTCTTCTTTAGTTGGGCAAAGCCATTGGTAATAATCTACATACGGACGGTTGTCAAAACAAGATTTTCCTTCTTTACTAACTTGGTACCAGTCTGGATGCTGTAATGCAACTGAATCGTTTGGACGGTTTATTGCCATAATCCAAGCGTGAACTTTTAAACCTTCTTTTTTCGCTAACGGAACCAATCTTCCTAAAAGTTTCGGATCTGTATTGGTGTTGATTAAAACTTCATCAATACCGCCGTCTTTGTATTTTTTGAATTCTGTTGTATAATCTGCATCCGATTTTTTAGGATCAGCAGTTGTCCAAACTCCAAAATTGAATTTTCCGTTTTCTGCTGTTTTAGCGTCTTTTTGTCCGCAAGAGAATAAACTCAGCGAAAGCGCCAAAACTAAAACTTTTGATAGCTGCTGTAACTTAGTCGTTCGTAATAATTTTACCATCTTCTTTAATTATTAAGGTTTTGTTTGAAAAAGGACTTTTTATAGCAATATTAAATCCTGATAAATGATTCTCTAATATCGGTTTTAAAACTTTTCCGTCAACAATTATATTTTTTGTACTGATATCTTTTAGGGATTTAGCCCATGTTTTATTCTTGTCAAAATATCTTTTTTGAGCTCTGTATAATGTATACAACTCCCATTTTACTTTTTCTTCCTGCGGAATTGTAAATTTATCCTCGCTTTCTTTTGAAGAGAAGTATACATAAGCCCATTTTTCGGGCTCATGCATATTTATGACTCCCATAGGCGACCAAACCCAATTGTATTCTGGGAGAAATTTTCCTTCTTTATCTTTTTTACGTTCGTATTTTCCGTCAACAATATCATGCTGCCAATTCACACGAGAGAAATTGACTTTCCAAAATTTATCTTTTGGAACAATATTATCAAAGTAAGACGTCTTATAAACCGACCACGGAATGGCAATTTCCAACGTCCAGCCTTTATCAATATCCGAAGGATTATTTAAAGTTCCGTGTACTTTTACAGCCGATTTTAATCCGTCGATATTCCAGTCGTTTAGAACGGTGTTTTTTTCGCGATAAGGTTTATTAATAAATAAATCCCAAGCCGTGTTTAAAGCATTTATTTCTAATTCATAATAATTGTGCGTATCATTATCTGGATCGATAAAAACCTCAAAATCATTATTGTAAAAAATAATAGTATCGCGCTGTTTTAGATTTGCCCAAACGTGAGGCTCCTCCATTTTGGCTAGAATATAGTAGTAATTATCGTCCCAGAGCATTTTGACCTGAGTTTTGTATTTTGGAGTTTCAACACCTTCTATGTCGACAAAAGGCGTTGTCCAAGATGCTTTTTCCCAAGCTTTATCTGCTTCATCGCCGTCAATAACAATTTCTTTAGATGTTTTATACGCAATATAACTTTTTGGTGTAACCTCTTTTTCAGATTGCGCATACCCCATCAACGCAACAAAAAATACGGCAAGGGACAATAATTTACTTCTACTATGCATCTTTCTTATTATAAACTATTTTCTTTTGTAAACTGAATTACTTCACTTAATTTTCCGAAAGCAATTGCTACGTGAGTATCTGCTGCACCGTAATAAACTGCCAATTTATCTTCTTCAATACTGTGTAAAGCGGCACATGGGAAAACTACGTTTGGAACGTCTCCAACCATTTCATACGTTTCTGCAGGTCCTAATAAATAAGGCTGTGTTCTGTATTTTACTTGATCTGGTGAATCAACATCTAAAAGTGCTGAACCCATTGCATAACGGAAACCGTTGCAGGTATTGATTACTCCATGGTAGATCATTAACCAGCCTTCGTCAGTTAAAATCGGGATTGGTCCTGCTCCAACTTTTGTACATTGCCAAGCACTTTTTTCGAATGGAGACGGTTTCATCACTAATCTGTGTTCTCCCCAATATTTCATATCCGGGCTGTAGCTGATCCAAATATCTCCAAAAGGTGTATGTCCGTTATCACTTGGACGGCTTAACATTGCATATTTTCCGTTGATTTTTTGCGGAAACAAAACTCCATTTCTGTTAAATGGTAAAAAGGCATTTTCACATTGGAAAAATTCTTTAAAATCGAAAGTGTAACCAATACCAATTGTTGGTCCGTTGTAACCGTTACACCATGTAATCCAGTAGCGGTCTTCGATCCAAACTACACGCGGATCGTATTTATAAGCAGATTCGATCATTTCTGTGTTTCCAGATTTCATCTCGATTGGTTCGTGATTGATGTCCCAATTGATTCCGTCTTTACTGAAACCAGCAAAAATATTCATCTGAACTGCTTTGTTATCACATCTAAAAACCCCAGCATATCCGTCTCCAAAAGGTACAACTGCACTATTGAATATACTGTTTGAAGAAGGAATCGAATATCTGTCGATAATTGGATTCTCAGAATATCTCCACATTACATCTTTACTGTTTTCGGGTCTGTCTTGCCAAGGAATAGTACTCATTTTTTTATCTTTTTATTGTTTATTGTTCTTTGTTTGTGGTTTTTGGTTTTTATTTTTTTTAAACACATAGAATCATAGCTTTTTGGAGCGTGTAAAAGGTGTTTCACTTTTAATAAATAACATAGCTATGTGTTTCTTTTTGTGTTTCCTTTGTTTTGCTTCGTCCAGTTTTGTCATCCTGACGAAGGAAGGATCGCACTAGAAATTCCGCAATCTTTGCCGCCAATCTTTGTAGAGTCCCGATGCGTACCCATAGTTGAAACTATGGGCTATGTTCAAAGCTCTATGTGTTAAAAACTAGTTTCTTTCTATTCCCTCAAGTAAAAGAAAAATCTATGTTTCTATGTGTTTAATTTTTTCAATTATTATTATAACTCACTTCTTATTTTGTCATTTCGACGAAGGAGAAATCTCCGCAAGTAGCTCTACAATCTAAATCCCAATCTTTGTCGAGTTTCGTGTGTGATCCTTCCTTCGTCAGGATGACAAACTAGACGTAGAACTTTGTCAAAGTTTTAAACTTTGACAAAGTTGTTGTACGTAAATTATTCTTCAATCTTCCTAACTCTATCCAACCAAGTAAACTTCAACACTGTCGTTGTAACTAAGAAAACTGCCAGCGCCACTAAAGCTTTTGGATAATCTCTGATAATGAAATAA
This sequence comes from Flavobacterium erigeronis, assembly GCF_054075165.1. NCBI lineage: Bacteria > Pseudomonadati > Bacteroidota > Flavobacteriia > Flavobacteriales > Flavobacteriaceae > Flavobacterium > Flavobacterium erigeronis. The sequence continues at coordinate 30,431 of NZ_JBSKGP010000008.1, forward strand.
ATCGGAAGCAAAATCATACTCGACTGCCAAACGATACCGATAATACAATTCATCATATCTAAATAGAAATCATTATTTTTTTGGAAAGATTGATCTTCAGCTTTTAATGTTTTATAAACTGGTCCCCATAATCCCCAAGGTCTTACGTTTTTATAAAAAGATCGTAATACTTCCATATCAGTTGGTTTACTTAGATAAGTTCCTAAAAGACAACCTAAAATCGACATTCCGAAGATTAATGGGAATAAGTAAATTGATGGCACTTGCGAAAGATCATGCAAGAATGTTCCCGCTGCTAAATTTCCTTTATTCTGATCTAAAACAAACTGAAGAGAAGCTGCAATTAATCCGCCGACCATTCCCCAGAAATAACCCCATCCGTTAAAACGCCACCAAATCCATTTTAAGAAGTTGGCTGCAACGTAACCACCGTACAAAGCACTTGTAATCCAAAGTGTTAACGAGTTGATCGAATCTGCAAAGAATCCCATGAAAACTCCAAGTCCAACTACTAAGAAAGACGAAATCTGACTTACTTTAATATAATGTTTGTTTGAAGCAACTGGCTTGAAATATTTTTTATAAATGTCATTTACAATATACGCTGGCCCTGCGTTTACGAAAGCCGAGAATCCAGACATGAAAGCAGCTAAAAGACCTGCAAGAAGAATTCCTTTAATTCCAACTGGGATATAAAGATTAACGACTTTCGGCATTAATAATTCTAAATCGGCTCCTGTTAAATTTACATTTGCGTTTAATTCTGGTGCTAAATTCACCAATGCAATTACTACGATTCCTGTAATCAACAAATATCTTGGAATGAATAAAATCAAGTTGGTAAAACCGCTCATGTAAGCTGCTTCTTTAACCGATTTTGTAGACAAAACTCTTTGTAAATCATAGCTTGGAGTTGGTCCTGCAACGCTGGCAAAAAATCCTTTGAATAAAGTCATTCCGATGAAAGCGCCAAACATTTTGTAGCCTTCTGTATCAATTAATTTGTTGAATGTTTCAAATTTATCGCTCCATTGTGTTTCAAATTCCCATCCAAAGAAAACATTTTTCCATTCTGGCGTAATCACCGAATTGATCTGAATATCTGTATAATTAATGAAGGCATAACCTGCGATTAAAACTCCGGCAACAATCATAATAATGTATTGTACAACCTCTGTCGCAACTACAGAAAACATTCCCCCTTTAACGGTATAAATTGTAGTTAAGAAAATGATTAACAACGCATAAGCTTGTTCTGACGTTAAGAAAACCGATCCGTTCATGTAAACTGTCAAATCCCAAGGTAAAATAATCGTTACAAATTTTCCGATTCCAACGAAAAAATAAGCAATGAAACCAATAGTCGAAATAATCGCAAAAATCGCTACAATAATATGAGAAGCTTTTCCAGCTTTATCACTTCCAAAACGCGTTAGAATCCATTCAGAACCTGTCATCACTTTCGATCTTCTGATCCAGACTGCGAGGAACATCATGACGAAAATCTGATTCCAAATTGGCCAAAGCCACATAAACATGAAACTTTTTACACCGTATAAAAACAGCACGCCAATCATCCAGGAAGTTCCCGAAACATCAAACATTCCTGAGCCATTGCTCAATCCTAAAAAATACCATTTGATTGATTTTCCTCCCAAGAAATAATCATCAAGACCTTTTGATGCTTTTCTTGAAATCCAGATTCCTATACCGACCGAGAGGACGATGTAGATTAAAATGATTGATACGTCGATAATATTCATTAATATATTTATTTTGAGTTAGTTAGTTTAGACCGAAATTTTTGTTTGGCTCTGCTCCCATTACAAAATGAAGCACGCCACCGTTTAGTATTTCTTGATGAGAAATTGCTGTTTTATTGAATGGCTTTCCGTTTAAGGTAGCCGATTGGATATAGAAATTCTGTTTGGAAACATTTTCTGCTTCAATCACAAAAGTTTTTCCGTTTGGAAGATTTAAAGTTGATTTTTCGAAAATCGGACTTCCGATTTCGTATTCACCAGAAGCAGGATTCATTGGATACAATCCCATCGAACTGAACACATACCAAGCTGACATTTGTCCGCAGTCTTCGTTACCGCTTAATCCGTTTGCAGTCGTATTGTATTGTGTGTCTAAAATATGACGTACCCAATATTGCGTTCTCCAAGGCTGTTTGGCGTGATTGAACATATAAGCAATATGGTGACTTGGCTCGTTGCCGTGCGCGTATTGTCCGATCAATCCAGAAATATCAGCAGAAACATTACTTCCTGTAATCTCAGAACTTTCTGTAAACAATTGCTCTAAACGTTTGGTGAAATTTTCATTTCCTCCGTGAAGTTTGATGAAATTATCTACGTTATGAGGCACAAACCAGCTGTGCTGCCAAGCGTTTCCTTCTGTGTAATCTGTATGTTCTCTGTGGTTAGAGTGTTTAGGATCAAAAGGTTCGTTCCAAGATTTTCCGTCTTGCGATTTTCCTCTCATGAAACCTGATTTCGAATCAAATAAATATTCGTAAGCTTTTGAGCGTTTAGAGAAAAGCTCATAATCAGCTTGTTTCCCCAATGCTTTAGCTATTTGCGCTACACACCAATCGTCATAAGCGTATTCTAAAGTAATCGTAACCGATTCGTCTAATAAATTGTACGGAATATAACCGTATTGCTTGTAGAAATTCAATCCGCGTTCGTCTTGCATCATCGTTGCTTTCATCGCTTCGTAAGCTTTTTCAGCATCAAAACCTTTTATACCTTTAAAATAAGCATCTGCAATAACTGGGATTGAATGATATCCTGTCATTGTATTGGTTTCATTCGCGTAAAGCGTCCAAACCGGAAGTATTTTTTTTGTTTCGTAATACGCTAACATCGAATTAACTAAATCAGAAACTTTTGTTGGTTCCAAAATAGTTAACAAAGGATTTTCTGCTCTAAACGTATCCCAAAGTGATAAAGTTGAATACGCCGTGTAATCTTTTGCCGTTACAATTTTATCGTCTTCCGTTCTAAATTGTCCGTTTTTATCGCTGTACGTTACCGGCGCCACTTGTGCGTGATACAAAGCCGTATAGAAAATCGTTTTTAAAGAATCCACTGGAGTTTCAACTGTAATTTTGCTTAACGCTTTATTCCAGTCTGCAGCAGCTTTCGATTTTACTTTTTCAAAATCTTGTTTTTCGGTATCTAAATTCAATTTTGCATTTTCAATACTTACAGAAGAAAGAGCGACTTTTACATCTAACTGATTTGAATTCTTAGCATCAAAGAACAATTGCAACGCTGTGTTTTCTCCTTCAGCATTTCCACCAGAAACCACTTTTTTATCGGCTGTTAAAATAGATTCTGTAATAGGTTTAGAAAACTTCGCTACAAAAAATACTTTCTGATTTTTTGCCCATCCTGTACTGTAACGGAAACCGCTGATGGTGTTTTCGTCTTCAATTTTAATGGCTGTTTTGGTCGCTTTGTCCCAGTTAATTGCAAAACCTAAATCGACAACTACAGATTGTATATCGTTAGCAGCATAAGTATATTTATGGTATGCGGTTCTTTGCGTAGAAGTTAATTCTACATTGATTTTAGGATCCTCAAGAAAAACTTGGTAAGAACCCGGTGTTGCTTTTTCGTTAGCATGGCTATATTTTGATTTATACGGAAGGAAATCGCGTGAAGCGGCTTTGGCGGTTAAGTCTAACTTTTTGTTTGTCGGCATAAATAAAATATCTGCCAAATCACCGATTCCTGTTCCGCTTAAGTGTAAATGACTAAATCCAGAAACTATTGAGTCAGAATAATGATAGCCAGAACACCAGTCCCAGCTTGAAATCCCATTATCTGGACTCACCTGCAGCATTCCAAACGGAACTGTTGCGCCCGGATACGTATGTCCATGACCGCCAGTACCTATAAAAGGATCTACATAATTTGTTGCAAAACTTTTTCGATCTTTGTTTTTATCTACATTTATTTTGCAACTTGCAGCAAAAATTACCGTTAAAGAAAGCAGAGTAATTTTCTTCATATCAAAACAATATTAATTTAACTTTAAATTTAGATAAATTCAACTTTTACCAAAATATTTTTAGACGGACGACATTTAAACAGCTCTAAACATCAAAAAATAGTAACAAACGACACTTTAAAGACCGCATATGATTTTTAATGCCAACAAACCATACAGCTTACCTATTCGCTATCATGTTTATTTCTGGCTGACGTATTTTGTATTCAATACATTTCGCTGGGGAAGCTATTTTAACGACTACGTTTACTCCTTAAAAACCACTTTACTCGGATTCCCAATTCACATGGCACTGTGTTATCTGAATATTTTGGTTCTAATGCCACATTTGGTTTACAAGAAAAAGTATGTCCTATATATTATAAGTGTACTTTCTGCCATATTTGTAATGGTCGTTCTTAAATTCAATCTGACTTATTTACTGATTACGCACGATGTGTGGCCCGAAGGTCCGCAAACCATAAATACACTTACACTCAATTATACTATAGATATGATGATGGGCGAATTGTATGTAATGACTTTTGTAACTGCAATAAAAATCACTTTGGATTTTTTAAAAGAACAGAGACGTGTTACAGATCTTGAGAAATCGCAGCTAGAAACGGAATTGCTGTTTTTGAAGTCGCAGATTTCGCCGCATTTTTTCTTTAACACCTTAAATAATATCTATTCGCTTTCTGTAGAAAAATCTAACAAAACTCCAAAAATCGTTCTGAAGCTTTCTGAATTAATGCGCTATATGCTTTATGAAACAAAAGGCAAAAAGCAGACTTTAGAAAACGAAATCATGTGCATTCAGAATTATCTTGATTTGGAACGAATTCGCAACGGAGAACGCTTAGAAGTCGATATGTCAATTTCTGGAGATATTCATGACAAAGAAATTTCGCCTGTTTTACTTTTAACTTTCGTCGAAAATGCATTCAAGCACGGCGTGAATAAAAACACTGGAAATGTTCTAATTGACATCAGATTTAAAGTAAAAGGAGATTACTTACATTTTACAATTTCAAACCCAATGCCCGAATTTACCGTACATAAAGATAATTTTAACAAGTCAAGTGGTATAGGTATCGAAAACGTAAAAAAAAGACTCGAATTGGGATATAATAAAAGTGACTATAAGCTTTCATTTAAAAATAAAAAGAATATTTTTGTCGTTAAACTAGTTATAAAAGTCACATAGCCCCTGCTTTTAGATATAACTAAAATTATACTTACAAGATAACCACACATTGGCCCAAAATAACAGTACAAATGAAAATAAAGTGTTTAATTATCGATGATGAGCCATTGGCAATAAACGTTATTAAAAATTATATTGAGCAGATTGAAGAATTAGAATTGGTAAGCACTTTCAGTAATTCTATTGAAGGCCTTAATTTTTTAAAAAACAATACCATTGATGTAATTTTCTTAGACATCAACATGCCTGTTTTGGACGGTATTAATTTTATTAAAAGCTTAGAAAATCCGCCCTTATTGGTAATTACAAGCGCTTATGACCAGTTTGCTATTGAAACTTACGAACTGGATGTATTAGATTATTTGGTAAAACCAATTGAGTTTCCTCGTTTGATGAAAGCGGTAAACAAAATCAGCAAACGTCTTAATGCCAATACCAAAGCACCTATAGAAAACAGTAAAGAAAATCCGTTTATCTTCGTTAAAATCGATAAGAAAAAAATGAAGAAGATTTTCTTGAACGAAATTTTGGTCATCGAAAGCTTAAAAGATTATCTAAAAATAAGCACTACTTCTGGAAAGTTCATCATACACAGCACTTTATCAGATTTCACGAGTTTATTACCCGAAAGAGATTTTATCAGAATCCACAGATCGTACACGATCGCCATTGACAAAATTGACGCCGTTGAAGGAAATAGCATTGAAATTGAAGGGCTTCGCTACGTTATCGGAAGATCTTATATTGACGAAGTGAAGCAGAAAATTTTGAATTCTTCGATATAGTAGATTTAACCGCAAAGAGCGCAAAGAATTACGCAAAGGTCGCAAAGTTTATTTTTTAAGCTTTGCGATTTTTTTTTATGGAGAGATAAAAATAAAAAAAAGAGCTGTAAGCTCGATTCATATTGTAGCCCGGAATTTTAATCCCGGGATTGATGAATTCCAATAGAAATTAGATCCGTAGGATCGAAGCATTTTTTTGTTTTTTATATATTCCGTTTCTACGGAATTAATTCAAAACGACAACTATCATTTCAACGGATTAATCCCGAAGCCTCGGGACGTTGCTACAAAATTTTCCATTCCTAACGGAATTTTATTGTTATTTTTTGATTGAAAGACAAAAACTTTGCGCCTCTTCGACTTTGCGCGATTACACAAAAACGTTAGACGCACTGCTGTTCGCCTCTACATTCAATCTTTGAGATAAAACTTTGCGACTTCGCGACTTTGCGCGATTATATAACAAACGTTAGACGCACTACTGTGCGTCTCTACAATCAAACTCTGAAATAAAAAACCTTGCGAACTTTGCATAAACCTCTGCGCTCTTTGCGGTTAAACTTCAGAAAAAGTATAAAAAACGAAAATGCGGCCAACCACGACCGCATTTTACTCAATTATAGGTAACTAACCAAAATAAACCATGAAATAGTCTATTATCTTTATTGCTGCAAAAAATCACTAAAAGTGATATCTTTTAAACGCTTCTATAGCCGAATAATCTGCTAAACCTAAGCTGTGATATTTTTCTGCAGTCAATCTATTTCTGTCTTCAACTCGCACCCAAAACTCCCTGCTGTCATCACCCTGAAACATAACGCCGTCTTTTTGAGACTGGTGATAAAAAATAGCATGTCGTTTCTTCATAACCTGGTCAGGACTCATTGGTACTGCCATGTCAATTTGGTACGATTCCCATTCATGCCAAGCGCCTCGGTACAGCCAAACCCAACAATCATTCATAAAGCTATTGTGTTTTAATCTTTTCAAAGCTTCGAACAAACTGTCTAAACACACTTTATGAGTTCCGTGCGGATCTGCTAAATCTCCAGCAGCATAAATTTGATGCGGTTTTATTCTTTCAATAATATCGCACATAATCTCGATATCTGCATCCGAAAGATTATTCTTTTTAACCGTTCCTGTTTCGTAAAACGGAAGATCTAAAAAGTTAACATTTGAATCTGACAAACCAATGTAACGTGTTGCTCCAAAAGATTCGCTTCTTCTAATTAATCCTTTCAATTTTCTAACCTCAGGCGAATCAATTTCTGTTCCTGTTCTGTTTTTAAGAAAATCAATAATTTCCTGAGAAACTTCAGAATTCGGATTCAATGCTTTAGAAATTTCTGCAAACTTCAAAGCCTCTTCATTCGAAACGGCAATGTTTCCAGAAGTCTGATACGCTACATGCACCTCATGTCCTTGTTCGACCAAACGGTCAAAAGTTCCTCCCATCGAAATCACATCATCATCTGGGTGCGGGCTGAAAATAATGATCCTCTTTCTCTCCGGCGTGGAACGCTCCGGTCGATAAGTATCATCTGCGTTGGGTTTTCCGCCCGGCCAGCCAGTGATTGTCTGTTGCATTTTATTAAACATCTTAATGTTCAAATCGTATGCAGTTCCTTCTTCCGTCAAAAGACTCGACATTCCGTTGTCGTTATAATCTTTGTCTGTCAGCTTTAAAAAAGGTTTCTTAGTCAGCTCACTTAACCAAGCCACCGCTTTTAATTTTAATTCATCTGTCCAAACACAAGATTTCACCAGCCAAGGCGTTTTAACTCGTGTCAATTCAGACGAAGCTTCCGTATCTAGAACAAATGTTGTGTTGTTGTGCTCTTGTAAATACGTCGCTGGAACTTGCGAAGAAACCTGTCCTTCGATTGTCTTTTTTATAATTCCTGCTTTACTGATTCCCCAGCCTAGCAAAACAATTCTTTTTGCATTTCTAACGGTTCCTATTCCCATTGTAATGGCTTTTCTCGGAACATTATCAATTCCTAAAAAAGAAGAAGCCGCATCGACACGGGTTATATGATCCAAAGTAATACTTCTCGTTCCCGAATTAACGTGAGAACCTGGTTCATTAAATCCGATATGTCCTGTTCTACCGATTCCGAGCAGCTGAAAATCCAATCCGCCGTACGACTTGATTTTCATTTCGTAATCGATGCAATATTGCTGTAATTCCTCGGCACTCACCTGCCCGTCTGGAATATTTATATTTTTTGGAAGAATATTGACATGATTGAATAAATGCTCGTGCATAAAATGATAATAACTTTGAATATCATTTTTATCCATCGGATAATATTCATCTAAGTTGAAAGTCACTACGTTTTCAAAACTCAGCCCTTCTTCTTTGTGCATTCTTACCAATTCTTCATAAACCTTAATTGGCGAAGAACCTGTAGCCAAACCTAAAACACAAGGTTCGTTCAGCTCATTTTTTCTCTGAATTAAATTGGCAATTTCCTGCGCTACAAGTAAAGAAGCTTCTTGCGAAGATTCGAAAATAACATTGTGAATTTTCTCGTAACGAGTTTCTTCAAATTTCCCTGCTTCTCTAAAACCTATATCTTCTTTAATCATTTGCCTTGCCATTTAATTTCTAAGATAAAAGTAGAATTAAATTATTCGTTAGTCTTAAAAATTCGACTAATAACGGCTGCGCTTCGGCAAAAGACAAAATAAGAATGCTAAGCTATTTCTAAAGTTTCCGAAAAAGCTTTTATTCTACAACTCCAATTTCAGAAATCGAAACACTTTGTGATTTTCCAACGCCAGCTGTAGCGACAAACTTTAAAAACCTTGCTTTAACTGCAGTAAAACTCTTAATTTGTTCAATTGGATTATGTTTAATATTAGAGAACTCCCCTTCTGATTGTTTGTCCCAATAAAAACTGTCTACACTCGTATACAATTCATAATTGGAGATCAGATTCAAGTTGTTGCCAACCTGTTGCGGCGTATAAGTAAAACCTTTAATGCTTACCAATTCTCCCATGTCAATCACAACACTTTGAGGCAGTTTATTTTCATCATTTCCAAATCCCCATTCTGTATTCGCATTTCCGTCAATAATACGTTCAGCAGAAGCAAGGTCTCCGCTAGAAACCGAAACTACTTTCCATTTTTCTTTAGAACCCCCATATTTAGCTGTTTTTACCGCACTGTTGATTTTCTCTTTTGTATTTCTAGCAATTGCTTTTATTTCTACCGCTTTATTATATATAAATGGAGCTTTATACAAAATGCTTTTTTCCGATGGATTTTTTCCGTCAAGCGAATAATAAACAGCATTTCCATCTTCCGATTTAATCGTAACCAAACCATTTTTATCGCGAAGAATTTGAGGCTCTCTAACGAAAGTCGGAGCATTATAGGCTTCAATTGTACTGATTACAAATCCAGCTTTCGCATCTAAAACATTTACACGAATAGCCGAAGCTGTAACGCGGTCCAAACGCAAAATCCTTTTGTAACCAATTGTAGTTTCTGTTGCAATAGTTTTCCAGTTTCCATCAATTTTGGCTTCAACAGAAAAAGATTTAACTCTCTGTCCTAGCTTAATATATTCCTGAAGCAAAATTCTATTGATTGCTGTAGGTTTTTTAAACGTAAATTCAATTGTGGCTTCTTTTACTTTTTCGTCTGTAGCCCAATACGTGTTTTTATTTCCGTCAATAACATTTTGAGGGCCAAAATTAGAATCGGCTCCTTTTGTATTTGAAGCTTGAACTTGTGTATCTGCCAATAATTCTGTTTTGAAATCGGCTTTAATTGTAGCAACTAATTCTTTCAATCTCGCTTCATCATTTTCATGAACCAAACCGCGTTTATCAACCGGAAGATTCAATAAAAAAGTCGCATTTCGCCCAATCGATTCGTAATAAATATCGACCATTTCGTCAAGCGAACGAACTTTATCGTCTTCAACTGAGTGATAAAACCATCCTGGTCTGATCGAAACATCAGCTTCTCCTGGAACCCATTTTTCACCGTCTTCATGACCCGACATAAATTCGGTATAATGCACTTTGCCAGCCAATTCATCTTTCTGACGAAGCAGTGACCAATTGGTTTTTCCTGCTCTACCTTCTTCATTTCCAATCCATCTCGCTTCAGACGGACCAACACCCCAAACCAACGTTTTTGGTGCTATGTCATAAATTAATTTATAGGTCTCCTCCCAGTTGTAATAAGTTAACGAATTGATCTTTCTCATTTCATTGGCTCCGCCGTAGTAGCCATCACCACCATTTGCGCCATCAAACCACATTTCGAAAACATCTCCGTAATTGGTCAATAGTTCTTTTAACTGATTTCTGAAATACGTGATATACTCAGGTTTTCCATATTGCGGATGATTTCTGTCCCAAGGCGAAAGATATAATCCTAATTTTAAATCATATTCTTTACAAGCGGCTGCCAATTCTTTAACCAAATCACCTTTTCCGTTTTCCCAAGGAGAATTTTTAACCGAACGTTCTGTATACGCCGAAGGCCATAAACAGAAACCGTCATGATGTTTGGCTACCAAAATAATTCCTTTCATTCCCGACTCTTTCGCAATGCGAGCCCATTGGCGAACATCTAATTGTGACGGATTAAAAAGTTCTGGCGATTCGTCTCCGTAACCCCATTCTTTATTGGTAAAAGTATTTAATGAAAAATGCACAAAAGCATAAAATTCCATTTCCTGCCAATCGATTTGTTTCTGTGTCGGAAGCGGTCCAAAAGGTTTTGGAGCGTTTGGTAATTCTTGACTTGAAGCACTAGAAATTGCACCAAAAAGGCATAAGGAAAATAATATTTTTTTCATTGCTAATCTGCTTTAAAACGGTCTATAAAGCATAAATGTACTACAAATTGAAATCTAGTGAATAGAATTTCGACCAACAGCAGATTTTAAAGCATTTTGGTTCTAATTTTAGAAATAGAAATTAAAATCATCGACAAAACCACAAAAGCAATTAAAACGAATAATCCATTTACGAGAGCAGTTTTAAAGCCCAATTTAGTTGCGTCAATAAACGGATACGGGTAAAAATTGGTCGTAATCCCGTGAAACAAAGTATAAATAATATAGAGAATAGGATAAACGAGCCATCCCAAAATAACCTTAAAAGAGATTCTTTGTGGACTCACAAAAAATAGCCAATACGAGAAAAATAAAACTGGCACTACCGAATGAAATATTTCGCTTACAATAAGATGATGTCCTTTTAAATCGACAATGTGACGAAGAAGCAAATTAAAAACCATTCCGACAATTAGAATATAAACGGTTACGGCTGTAATTGTGGTGCATTTTTTGAAAAACGCATTAAGCCTGCATCTGCCGCTAAATAATAAAAAAGCACTGCAAAAGAAAACGATTGTATTTGTTGTAATTGTAAAAAAACTGAAAAAACGCACGGCTGCACTAAAGAAGGTAAAACCAGGCCCTTTTAATAATAAATAAAATTGTACAGGTAAAGCATATAATTCGAGGGCAAAAATAATACCCAACAAAATCTCTCCTTTTATAATGGTATTTTCTTTTTCCATATTATACTATAAGTCAAACCACTAATATAAGGAATTTTATTGGATTTTACTACATCACTCGTTTATGCTTTTCGCTTTCCACAATTGTTTTTTCAAGTCTTGACAATTGTGTTTTTTCCTGTTTGGCACTCATAATCCAATGAATCATAACTTTCTTGTAGGATGGTGCTTGTTTCTCAAAAAATTCCCAAGCTATTTTGTTGCTTTTAAATTCCTTTTCGTAAGCTTCTAAAAGCGGGATAGGTTCTTTCTTTTCGTGCGAATATATTTTTGATTTATTTTCTGATAGAAAACTAAAAGCTTTTAAACCTGCCTCAGTCATTAAACCTGCTTTAGTCAAATCATCCATTTTTTGAACATTAATGGCACTCCAAATACTAGAAGGCCTTCTCGGAGTAAAACGAATGCTGTAACTTTCTTCATCAATCGATCTGCGAACGCCGTCTATCCAGCCAAAACAAAGCGCTTGATCTACAGATTCTGACCAACTCATTGATGGCTTTTTGCTGGAAACTTTATAAAAACCAACTAAAAGCTCTTTTTCTTTTTGATGGTTCTTTTCTAGCCATTTTCTAAAATCTTTTTGATCTGCAAAAAAAGTCGGTGTCATTTTGTTTAAAATTTTAATCTCGCAAAGTCGCGGAGACGCAAAGTTTAAAATTAAAAAAATTAAACCATATAAGTCATGTAAGTTTAATTAAGCAAAAAACTTAAAAATTCTTATATAACTTATATGGTTCAAAAAAAATCACAGCTTTTGTTTAAGTGTCACAGGTAACATTATCCCAATCTTGATCCATGTAATGAATTAGCCAGTTGAGCGCATATTGCCTTTCGTACACAATTCCTGGATTAATGTTTTCTATTTGTCTTCCATTAATTCTTTCGTCTACACAAGCCCAATTGTATCTGTAATACAAATCGGCAGCGTCTAAAATTTCTTTTTTAGAACGAACTTCATGAACTGCATTTATAAATTCAAAAGGATTTTTGCCTTGTCCGACAGGATAATTTTCCGAACTAATATTTCCAAGATCACAAAACGCATTCGGAAAATCTATTGCATCTACTTTTTTCAAAGCCCACATCAAGGTCCAAATTCCTTCACACTTCCAAGTTTCGTACATTTTTTTGTCTTCTGTTGGATTAGCTAGAAATTCCTTTTCACCTTCAGTTACAGATTCCCAAAGTTTATATTCCTGCAAATAATCAACCGCTTCTTCAGAAGAAATACTATTGAAAGCAACTAAATTCGTCACAGCCAAAACGCTTGCCCTCTCAGCAATTTCTTTTGCAGATCGAATTGTAGTTTCTCTTTCCGATTCAATGCAAGGTAAATGTTTGTTGATTTTTATATTTTCGCTTTCCAGAATTGCTTCGTTTTTTGCTTTTCTTTCTATTTGATCTTCATCTAAATCGGTTTGATCGTTATCAAAATATTCCGAATTGATATTAACTTTTAAATCCTCTATTTCACATTTTCCGTCTGTATCAATAATCAGATTTAAATCTTTATCCAGAAAATGCTGCGTTTCAGATTTACTGATAATAGTTTTAGGCTGAACAAACAGAACAGCGTCAAATTCCTTTGCCAAATCAGCGATAATGTCATTTAACTCTTTTAATTCTCCTTTATCTTCGCGAATCGAAAATTCTGAATTCAGCGTTTGTATTTTATGAAGAAATAATCCTTTTACCTTTTCATTTTCAGTCGGTAACGAATCTACAAATCCATACAGTCCTTTTAAATTGGCAGTTAATTCAGAATCGTCTATTTGTGGAATTTGATAAGAAGGAACAGCTCTTTCTCTGTAAAATAGTGTTATTTTCTTTGACGGACTTAAGATTCCGCCTTTTACTTCAAATTCTAGATTTTCACCATTAGTAGAAAAAACGCCATTAGGAACATGAGAAAGAAATATTTGCTTGATTTTTTCCAGTCCTAAATGATGCGAATAAATTGTACAAATCATTTTTCGGCTTTTAAATATTATAAAGCTAATATAGGTTTAATTCTACAAAGAACAGAAAAAATACTTCAAAAGCATATTATGAAAATCTCGCAAAGTCGCGAAGGCGCAAAGATTATACAAAAAAGAAAACCATATAAGTCATTTAAGATCATTAAGGCAAAACTTAAAATTACTCATATAACTTATATGGTTCAAAAAGCTTAGCGACTTCGCGCCTTTGCGAGATTTTTTTAATTTACTTTTATCGTAATTTCTGAAGACGACAATCCATTGGCAGAAGCTTTCAACCGAATATTATCCTTCTTCCCATTCGACTGAATAATCGCAATACATTTTCCGTTAAACAAATTACAAGAATTGGCTTTAAACGAATCCAAATTGGCTTGATAGCCATTATCAACTCCAACTAATTTTCCTCCACCAGTAACTTCAAAATTGATTAAGTCCATGGCATTTGGCAAAAGGTTTCCATCTTTATCGGCTAAAGAAACCGTCACATAAACCAAATCGTAAGTATCATTTTTGATAGAAGTTTTATTTGCTTTTAAATCAATTTTAACAGCTTCACCAGCGGTATGAATTTCTTTTTCTAAAACTACTTTTCCATTCTTTCTGGAAACCGCTTTTAGCGTTCCAGGTTCGAACTTCACATTCCACGAAATATGCAAATCATCATTTTGTTTGGCTTTTTTACCTAAAGATTTTCCGTTTAAGAAAAGCTCCACTTCATCGGCATTATTATAATATGCCCAAACAGCAACTTCCTGATCTTTTTTCCAGTTCCAATGCGGAAAAATATACAGAACGTCTTTCTTCGACCATTCGCTTTGGTACATATAATACACATCTTTTGGAAGTCCGGCTAAATCTACAATTCCGAAATACGAGCTTCTTGCCGGAAAAGGATACGGATCTGGTTCACCGATATAATCGAATCCTGTCCAAATAAACGTTCCCGCCATGAAATCCTGACTTTTTATTGTTTTCCAGTTTTCTTCGTGCGTTGCGCCCCAATACGATTTCACCTGATCGTAAGCCGAAACCGTCCAATCTGCATTTCCGTCAAATGGAGCGCCGTGTTTGGTTGGCCAAGCTTTTATTCCGTCAGGAAAATCATAATGCCCACGGGTTTCTAAAGCCGAAACACTTTCTGATGCTAGTATTTTCTGTCCTTTAAATTTCGTGGGGAAATCTTTATAATCTTCGTGTTTATAATTGAATCCCAATAAATCTAAAGCGCCCGATTGATAAATAAAGTTTTTCTCAATTACATTCTCCGTCAAAGCGGAAGTTACAGGGCGAGTCGTGTCTAGATTTTTTACAATTTTAGCCAACTCACGTGTAATCGCAATTCCAGTTGAATCGAACTGTTCACGGATTTCGTTACCAATACTCCACATCATTACAGACGGATGATTTCGATCTCTTTTAATAAAATCTTCCAAATCCTGTTTGTGCCAAGCATCCCAATCTTTGTGATAATCGTTGGTTACTTTTTTCTTTTTCCAAACATCAAAAGCTTCGTCCTGAACAATGAATCCCATTTCGTCACACAATTGCATCATTTCTAAAGAATGCGGATTATGAGACATTCTGATGGCGTTTGCTCCCATTTCTTTCATCAATGTCAATTTTCTTCTAACAGCGTGGATATTTTCTACAGCACCCAAAGCGCCATTATCATGATGCAGACAAACTCCGTAAATTTTAGTCGGAACACCATTCAATGAAAATCCTTTTTCAGCATCAAAATTAAAATAACGGAATCCAAGCGGTGTTACGTAATTATCAACTAGTACAGATTTCTCGTAGATTTTAGTAACAACTTTATACAAATAGGGATTTTCAGTATTCCATAATTGCGGTTTTAGAACATCCAGATTATGCACTTTGGTTTCAAATGTCTTAGCCCCAATTTTCTCTATCGAAATTTTATTAGCCACTTCCTTATTCTTAGCATCTAAAATAGATGTCACCAATGTAAATTCTCTAGTAGTATCATTATCATTATCAATTGTAACTTCTAAATGCACTTTTGATTTGTTTGTTGAAACTTCAGGCGTAGTTACAAAAGTTCCCCACTTCCCAACATGCAGTTTTTCGCTAGCCACCAATCTTACATTTCTATAAATACCAGAGCCGGTGTACCATCTTGAGTTGGGTTGCGCATCATTATCAACTTTAACAGCGATAATATTGGCTTGTCCATAATTCAGATAAAGAGACAAATCATATCCAAAAGAGATATATCCATTTGGACGCATTCCTAATGATTTACCGTTTATAAACACTTCGCTATTCTTAAAAACTCCATCAAATTCAATCGAAATTGTTTTGCTTTTCCAACTTGCAGGAATAGTAAAAATCTTGCGATACCAGCCTTTTCCAGCAGGCAAAAAACCTTGCGCTTGTTTGGTTTTAGCATCTTTATCAAAAGCTCCTTCAATACTCCAGTCATGCGGTAATTGGAGCGCTCTCCAATCTGATGCATTATAGTTTGCGTTTATCGCTTCTGGATGATCTCCTAATTTAAAGCTCCAGTTTTTATTAAAGTCTTCTACAATTCTGGCTTGTTTTTGTGCCATTATTGATGCTGAAAGCAAAACTGTAAATGCAAGTAAAATTTTCTTAACCATATTTTTATTTTTTCTCTCGCAAAGTTTTTTTTGAAACCATATAAGTGCTATAAGTTTATTTTAGCAAAACTTAAAATTTCTTATATCACTTATATGGTTAATTTCTTAGCGTCTTTGCGACTTTGCGCGATTATTTTTTTATTCTAATTTAAATCTATACTCTTTATTTGTCAGGCTGAGCGGAGTCGAAGCCCACGCAAAGTAATTCCGTAAAGTTAATCGCCAATCTTTGTCGAGCTTCTTGCTCGGGCTTCGACTCCGCTCGGCCTGACAAAGGAATCTTAACGCGATCAAACTTAATTGAACTTATATGACTTATATGGTTTAAAAACCTTTGTACCTTCGCGTCTTCGTGGCAATACCTTTTTATTGAAACTCGAAATTATCCAACAGCAACCCTTTCAAATCATCTCCTTCTAGCGTAATTTTATATGTTCCTGCGTTAATATAACCTCCTGATGTTGTATTTAATATCTTCCATTTTTCTGGAGAAGGAAAAAATTCAATCGTATCATTTCGCATCAAGATTCCGTATGCATCTTCCATTTTGAATTTTACTTTTAATGGCGTTTCATTTCGATTCATAAAACGGAAACGCATTAAATAAATTCCCGCAACACCTGGTTTTACTTCAAACTCAATGCTGTTATTCGTCTTTTTAGTAAATTCAATATAATCTGCTTTTTTGAAATTTCCTTTTTCGATTCCAGTTCCAGTTGTTTTTGTTTTTTCGGCTTCGATGATTACAACTGGTCTAGAATCATCTTTTTCGCCCATATCGTAAGTTGGCACTACAACAATCGTTGAAATCGTTTCAGAATTATCAAAAGAAACCTTCTCGCCTTTTTTTACTTTTTTAGTGAAAACATCAAATGAAATTCCAGCGCTGTTTTTCGCTTTTTCTTCTATTTTTTTATAATCTGAAAGCCAATTTAAAGTCTTAATTTTATTGTCAGCTAAAACATAAAACGTCGATTCTTCTTTTGCTGTAAATGAACCCGAAACTTTTGAATTATTCGAAAACTGAATGAAATCAGCACCAAAAACTTCTGAAGGCAATTCTGTAAATACAACTTCTGAGTTTAGATATTGTTTTGAATTGATATCCAACCAAGAAGCGATTTTAAAATCTTTAGAATCTAAACTTACATTCTGAATATTTCTAGCTGATTCCTCAACAGGTCTAGCGTGATAATCTTTGGTTGCGATTGCAATTGCCGAAATAATCGCCTGCCCCACTTTGACATTTGGAAACGAAATTTTAATTTTTCCGCCAGTGCTTTTTACCTTAAATGTTTTCTTTAAAGCATTATCATGCCCCGCTTCTGTCCAAATATCGAAATCTTTTAAAACAACATTATCGTTTATTGCGACATCAAACAAACGCCAGCCTTTGCAATCCATTCCGCCTCCAGTTCCGTACCAAGGTTCTGTAAAGTATAATTCGATTACATATTCTCCATCAGGCGCAGGAAATTCATAACTTAATTTATCAACCCCGTATCTGAAGGTTTGAAATAAAGCTTGATCTTTTGTTCCATTTACAGGATCAAAACTACTTCTTTGGCTTGCGTAAAAATCGGGCAGTTTTTCAAAATTATCTGTCCATGATAAAGAACCCCAAGTATTTTTTCCGCTTTTGTGTGTATCGGTTAACCAAGTGTTTCCGTTAGAATCTGTGAATTCTGAACCGCCGCAATTTACTCTGTAAATGTAATTTAATCCGCTTTTTGCCTTTAAAATATCGGTTTTATTTGGCGTTAAAGTTTCTAAATTTGGTGCTTTTGGCAAATTATTTAAAACAACATAATCTTTCGCAACGGCTTTTCCGTTTACGTATCCAACGGCATATAAAACATTGTACTGAACATTGACATTATTAAACTGAAAATGTTTTCCGATTCCCGGATTTTTTAGTTTTCCTAATGAAGTTTTATTGACGTCATTAAACAATTCTACTTCGTCACAATTCGAGTAAATATCGATTCCATTTTTGATTCCCGCTTTTTCCCAACGGCTTGGCCAAGTATGCGAAACGATATAAACCATTGGATTGCTTTTGTTCGAAACATAATTGGCGCGGTACATATAATACGCATCTAAAGGTTCGCCCCAAATCGTAAAAAGTCCTTTATAATTTACGGGGCCTACTTTGTCAATATCTCTAAATCCTTCACCATTTTGAACGCGTCCCGGATTTTCGTGTGAAGCAAAAAGCCAGTTGAATTGTCCCGCAATTTTATCACGAACTGATTCGGCTTCGCGGACTTTGATTTCCATTAATTGTGAAAAACGGTTTTCGCTTAAAGTTCCTTTTTGATCGAATTCGCCTTCGGTATGCAAATCAGCCGAACGCCATGCGCCGTATTCTCCATTTAATAACTGCGTCGTCATCTCGAGATGGTATTTTAAAGGATCACCACCATAAGTTCCTGACCAGTTTTGAACGACATTCCAATCTGTTCCTTCTCCACCGTTGCAAGTCGTTACTATTCTTTGTTTTTCAGATAACGGATCCATTTCGCGGATAATCTGCGTGCATTCTTCCGCAAATTCTTTCGGAATTGTGCTTTCATTCTGCAAGCCCCACATTACTACAGACGGACTGTTTCTGCGTTCCTTAATCCATTCGCGTAAAAGCGTTTTAAAATTTTCTTTAAATTCTGGTGTATCGTACCAAATATGTGCGGAAAACTGACTCCAGAATAAGATTCCGTTTTCGTCTAATGCTGCCTGATATTTTAAATTATGTGGCTGATGTGCTTCGCGGAAAGCATTAAATCCAGCGGCTTTTATTTGCTCGATTCTAGCATGAATCTGTTCGTTTGAAAACGCGTGACTATTTCCAATCTGATGCTCGTATTCGCAAACTCCATTGATAAAAACAGATTCGTCATTAATGAAAAAACGATTGTCTTTTCCGTCACGGCTAACCGGCCAGCTCACCCAACGGATTCCGTAAGGTGTCGTTAACTGATCGATAATTTTTCCGTTTTCAGAAATAGTCGTAACCAATTTATACAAATATGGATTCGAAGGCGACCATAATTTCGGATTTTGAATTTCCGGCAACGTCAACGCTACTTCTTTTTTCTCTCCCGAATTGTATTTGATTTGATTCTTAATGCTAGAAATTTTCTTTCCAGAAGCATCAAAAAGAGTATTTTCTACGGTTAAATTTCGACTTGAAGTCCCGTAATTTTTGATTTCAGTAGTTGTATGCAGGATCGCTTTTTGTTTCGAAACCGATTTGTCATTCCAAATATGAATACCAAAAGGTTCGATTCTAACATCGTTTGTGATAACCAAAGAAACAGGTCTGAAAATCCCCATTGGCTGAGAACCTTCTGAAAATCCCCATTCGCCTGAACAACCTCCGCAAACCCATGGAAGATCGGCAATAAAGGATGGATGCGATGCTTTTACCAGAATCTGGTTTTCTTTCTTTGAGGAAATTAAGTTGGAAATATCCAATGTAAAAGTAGTTCTTCCGCCTTTGTGTTCACCAGCTTTTTTTCCGTTTACCCAAATTTTAGCGTATGAACTTACGCCTTCAAAAAACAAAAAGAACTTTTGTCCGGATGCAATTTTATCCAGTTTTAAAGTTCTTTTGTACCAAGCAGTTCCGTGTAAATTCCCATGTTTTGTTCTCCTGAAACCATAATACTGATCCCAATTGTGAGGTACACTTACCTTTTGCCAATTGGAATCAGTTTTTGGATTTTCTACAAAATCTTCTTCTTTCAGCGGAAGATTATCCAGCATTACGGTCTCCCAAGATGGATTCAGCGAAATTTCTTTACGCACTGAACTTTTGCCCTGACTCCAAACAGTGCAAAAACTTGAGAAAAAACAAAAAATAAAAAAAACTATTCTGTTCATATTTTTAAAACCATATAAGTTATATAAGGTTGTTTTTTAATTGTTGTTGACCTAAAGGTCGTTGTTTTGTCATTTCGACCGAAGGGAGGAATCGCACTAGAAACTCCGCACAGTATTTCAAATCTTTGTCGAATCCCGAGTGCGATTTCTCGTTCCTCGAAATGACAAACTTCTGTCGAGTTTCTTGCGTATCCTTCGACTTCGCTCAGATAACAAGATTGTATTACATTTTCGATGTAAACCTTACGGCTTTTCAAAACCCGTCAGGTTTAGCGTAACGTTTGGTTTGCGTGAGGGATTGAGGCGGTATCCTTTTATGCAGCGGAGCGGAATAAAAGATATAGCCGAAAGCCCGACCCGGAGGGACACGCCCAAATTATTAATAAAACAACCAGTCGATTGCTGCTTTTTCTCCTGCATCGATATACCCGACATCACGCGGTGTAATGGTCTGATCTGCGTCGATGAAACCTAAAATCAATACTTTTCCTTTTCCTAAATCGAGTTTGTTTTCGCCCGGCTGGAAAGTATAGGTGTGAATATTTACACGTGGCAATTCTTTCAAATTCATGGCGCTTGCCAAAATCACTTCAGCCTGACCATGCGCATTTCCTGCTGCATCGGTTTCTAAACTTGGCGGTAACAAAAATCTTTTCTGATCGGAGTTGAAATAACCGACTACTAATTTAACCGCTTTTGTGTTTCTAAACTTCAAATGAGTACCTTTTTCATTTTGGTCGTTTTCTACAAATGAGAATCCTTTTAAATTTTGAAGTTCTGGAGCAATTTTGGTTAATTCAGAAATATCTGTTGCGTATACTTTTGTTCCTTTTTTAACTAAATAGGTTCCTGGTTTTTCGTCGATGAAAGTTACTTCAGCAGGTTTCCAAGGTTTTCCTTCTTTGGTTTCGATTTTACCGTCTTTTGACGATTTCAGCTTTTCTAAATTTCTTTTAAAATTAGCCAATTCACGTTCGTAATGCGGTAACAATTCTGCCCAGGTTTTGTTGTTTCCGTCGTCGCCTCCAATCGGGATTCGACGTTGTGCAGTCTGCATACTGTTGGCATACCAATAATGATCTTTTGTTAGATTTACCAAAAGTTCGTAATATTCGATACTTTTTTCTAAATGCGGCAGCGCTTTATCTAAATCGGTAATATCATTTGAATAGCTGTAACGCAAAACCAAAATCGCAGCTTTTACTTTTTCTGAGAAAAAATCAGCGAAAGCTTTATAACAATGAACATCATTTTTAAGACGTAAAAATTCTTCTTTATCTTTGGTTACGCTGGCTTCGGCTTTATCGATCGCTTCAACTGCTAATCTTCCGTGTTCTGTAATTTCAGCAATAATCTGCGTTGGAAGTTCGCCAGAATGCGGTTCTTTGTTCCATTCTTTTTTTGCATATTCCAATAATAATTCGCCCGGAGGCCCGCAAGATTCGTGGAATCCCGGATATACTCTCCATTTTGATGGATTTACCAACTGACTTTCGAACATTCCTAACAATAAAGTTTGGCGGTTTCCTTCTGTGATTCCGAAACGTCTTAACGTTTTTGGAGCAATTTCTCCTGTTTCTTCGTATGCTTTTAGAATGTTGTTAGCAGCTTCCTGACTCGTTCCGTATTTTGCAGCTAAGTCATTATCCCAATATTTGATTTCTTCATTTCGGTCTCTTTTACTGTCCCAAGCATATCTCGCCCAAGCTTTGTACCAAATCCAGTCGCGATCCATTTCTAATAAACGTTCGCCTGTTTTGGTTTTATCGGCAGAATACGGCCAATCCCAATATGAAGCTTGCGGATACAAGTGTAAAGCATTTGCTCCGTGAATATTGTGCATGGCTTTTACCGTTTTCTGAATAAAATCTGGTGAACCGTATCTGAAAGGCTCTAAATTAGCCAAAATATGCACATTTTCGATATGAATCGATTTTAGAGAACTCAACTGTTTGTGCGTTTCACCCCAAGGTCCGCCCGGCGTGTAAGTCGTTAAAGATTCTCCTGTATATTTACTTTCTGTGTATAAGTTTTTGTATAATGGAAGCGATTTTTCCATTACCAAAGGTCCGTCTGTATCGTGCGAACGCAAGATAATTGGCGGTTCTTCTGTTTTTCCTAAAGCCTGTAAACCATCGCGAACACCCGGAATAATCGTTTTGGTAAACCATTCTACGTCGTCATCAACGGTATTGATTGCTTCTCCCAAACAAACCATTAAACCAACGTTTGGATATTTTTCGATGAAAGCTGCAATTGATTTTCTGGTATAATCTGATAACAAAGGCGTAATTGGTCGTGAACGATCCTGAGTTTTAATATTGTAATGTTCTGCAAAAGGTTTAGAAACAATGATATTGTAAAACATCTGAATCACCCAGATTCCTCTTTTGTTAGCTTCAACAGTTAGAAATTTGTAGATTTCCTCGTTCTTTTTGAAATCTTCGTCACTTACTTCTACTGCAAATGGATACTCTTTTAGTTTTACCAAAGAAGCAAATGGGTGTCCGTTCCATAAATATAAGGAATTCATGCGGTTATCAACCATCATATCCAAGTACTTAATCCATAATTTTTGATCGTAAAACCATGGAAAAGTTTCTGGCGTATACGGATATTCGTAAACGTCACGTCCAGGAAGATATACGGGTTTCTGCATTCCGATACAAGCTCCACGTAAAACCATTTCTGGACTATCGTCGATATTCAGATCTGATGGAAGTTTACCAGAATCTTTAATTCGGTCTACCAATTCCAAAGCGCCGTACAACGCTCCAGTTGCATCTGTTCCTTCGATATAAATGATATTATTTTGTGTACGAATCTGAAAACCTTCTTTTTTAGTCAGTTTGCTGTCGTCTATTTTAGAGCTTTTGGCGTTTTTTTTCCAAAAATCAGTTCCTTTTTCACCAATAACAATTACTTTATCTTTTGATTTTTTGAATTTGTCTGAAGCTGTAACCTGAAAACCTTTTGAAGTTAAAGTTTCGGCTAATTTCTCTGCACCGTATTTAGCTCTCGGCGCGTTGGCATCACTCACAATGGTGATGTTTTGCGCTTGCGCGAAAGTGACGTAAAAAAATAAAAGAAGTAATTGTAAATGTTTCATTGTGTTCTGGTTTTATTCTTGGCAATCAATTTTTTTTTCAGGAGCTAATCCCGCTATCCGTTACAATCTTTTTTATTTTTAAAGAAAAAATAAAAAAGGATTTCCACTTCTATCGGGGCTAGGGCATTCATTTTCATAAGATTGTTTTCGTCTTTTTGTCATTCCAACGGAGGAGAAATCTCCGCAAACTAAATCGACAATCTTTGTAGAGCATCTTGCGGAGATCCCTCGTTCCTCGGGATGACAAAAATGAGAGTAAAATCTGCGCAAAAACATCACGCAGATTTTTAAGTGAAAAATTGTGTTGTTTAACGATTACATATTTTCACCAATTTATTTTATTTCTGAAAAACTTTCTTCAAATAAGCTACATTCGCTCCGTAATTGGCTTTTACGTTATGAACTTGTGTCACGTCTCTTGAACGCTCCACAATAAGCCATCCACTCCATTTCATTTCGTCTAATGTTTGTTTGATTTTTGGCATATCGATCGCTGGATCGTTTTCTAACCAAAATTTATCGGTATTTGAAGCGTGAATCTGTGCTAAATGTTTTTTCCCTAAAATCTTTAATTCTGATACTATATCTCTTCCGTTATCTACGGCATTAGCAAAATTGAAAGAACTTTTAATGTATTTTGAATCTACTTCTTCTAAAAGCTTTTTCTCGTCTGTGGCGCTTAATGAAGTTTCAATAGCAATCACTCCGCCAATTTTACCGACTTGCTTTCCTGCCCATTTTAATCTTTCAATAACAATCGGACGCAGTTCTGGATTTTTAGTTAAGTCGCTTTCAGTTCCTAATGGTAAAAAAGCGACTTTAACTTTCATGTCTTTCATTGCCTTTACACAATCGTTAATCATCGGTTCGATGGTTTCTCTTTTTGCAAAAGACTGTGCGTAAAACCCTGACATGGCAATTGAGCTGATTCCGACATTTAATTCTTTCGATTTATCTAAGAATTTTTGTCTTTCTACAGGATCGCCTAATTTGCTGTCAAAAGTCGGACGATTTCCTAAACCGCCCATGTCGAGTTCAATTCCGTCAGCTTTTATTTCAGATGCTAACCCGAAAGCGCCTAATTTTTGTCTTTTTAAAATCATCCAATCGCAAACCGCAACTTTATACTGCTGTTTGTTTTTTGATGCCTGAGCCGTTGCACAGCTGTTGAATGTGGTTGATAAAACAACTAGCATGGCAACTAATAAATGTTTTTTATATATCATTGGGTATGTTTTTTTCTGCCACGAATTGCACCAATTTTCACGAATTATATTTAAAAAATTAGTGTAATTCGTGAAATTAGTGGCGACCTTTTCTTTACTCTTCTTCTGCTTTTACGGCCGTGACTACTTTTCCTTCTTCGCCCGGCCAGATTCCGTTTTTGATTGGAAGTGCTTTTAATTTACTTGGATCTACTTTTACATATTTCAGTTTTTCTCTTCTCCAAGTGTACACAATATGCACCATTCCGTCTGAACTCTGAATCATGGATGGATATGAATATTGACTGATTTTTGAATCTTCTAAAACCAAAGCTGCGTTCCAATGAATTCCGTCTTTAGAAACTGAAACATTCAATGGTGTTCTTGGTCCTTTTGCTTCTTTTCCTGGAGGCAGAACGTGATTATAAACTAACAAATGTCTTCCGTCTTTAAGAGTTACAGCATCTGTTCCTGAGTTATTATTTGGAAGTCCGATTAACTCCACATCCGACCATGTTTTTCCGTTATCTTTTGAGAAAGTACTGAAAATCGCTCTGTTTCTGGTTCTTCCGATAGCCTGAATACTGCCATCTTTATGAAATAAAATACTTGGCTGAATCGCATTGATTTTTTGTTTTCCTCTCGAAAGTGTGTCACCCATTACCCAAGTTTTTCCGAAATCTGGAGTCGATTCCATGCGAAGTCTCCAACCGTCACCTTCAATACTTGACGGACAAAGTAAAGTTCCGTTGCTTAATAAAACTGGTTTATTTTTGATTGGCCCTAAGAAACCATCAGGCATTTTTTGAGCCTCAGACCATGTTTTTCCGCCGTCAGATGAAGTTCTGATTACGCCCCACCATTCTGATGGTTTTGGTCCAATTTTGTAGAAAAGCATTAAATCTCCACCTGGAATTTGATATAAAACGGGATTCCAAGTTGGTAATCTTGGCCCTTCTTTCATTACGCCGTCTGCTACTTTTACACCTTCGTTCCAAGTATCGCTTCCTTTTGGTTTGATTGCCACATAAATGCAGACATCAGGATTTCTTTCGTGAGTTCCACCAAACCAAGAGGCTACTAAATCACCATTTGTTGCTTCGACAATTGTAATAGCGTGGCAAGACGGATAAGGTGCTTTATCGTAAACAAACTGATCTACTAAAATTCCTTCTTTCCAAGTTTTCTTTTCTAAAGCCGACTTACAACTTCCTAAAAGGAAAAGTCCAAACAAGACAAATGCTAATTTTGTAATCTTCATTCTTAATTAAATTATGAATTATTTTTTCTGACTATAAATATAGACCTAACATTTTTTTAGGTAAAAATATTTATTAAGTGTAAAAATAACACTAAAAAATTAACAATGTATCCTGTACTGTCCCGAAATACTAAAAATGTAAGTTATTTAACGTTTATCGCAAAATTTCCTGACGAAAGTGTCATCAAAACAAAATTGTAGATAGAAATTTATACTTATTCAGGAAGATCTTTTTGATTTGGAGGCAAAAAATTCTCTCCAGTTACTACATTTTTGCCTGTTTGTTGTTCGAGTTCAATTCTTGCATTCTTAGCAACTGAACCGCCTTTTTTACTGGCTACAGCATTTTCCTCCAGTCCTTTTGCTTCATCGTTTTCTGCTATTTGTCTTGTAGAAAGTTCGGCTAACGCTGTAAAAATTAATTCAGCTTCACTCATATGATCTCGCAGATTCTGCGATTCTAATCCTTTTATTTCTTTGTGTTTCTTTACTGATAGTCCAGTCCATTCCTTATGGATGATGTTGGTTAGAAAAGCAAATTCACTTTTCTCTTCGATGCCAGCTTCTTTCCAATAATCAGTGAGTTTGTTGCGGGTTTCCTGCCCCATCATTCTCTGCTGAATCCACTTTTCGCTTCTTCCGTGCTGTTTCCAGTTTTCTCTGGCACGATCTATACTTTCTGACGGATCCTGAATTTCCTGTATGCGTTCATATCCTACTTTTGCCAGCCAAAGTTTAAAGGGTTCTGCTTTTGGTGATGGTATGGATTGAATTATTCTAAAAATATCTTCGACATTTCCTACATCAGTAAGTCTCATTTTACCATCTTCGGCAACTAATTTCAACCGGTTACAATTTGTAACCGTTTCATTTCCTTCTTTCAACAATCTGCTTCTCAATACTTTCCAATAATTTCTTGCTCCCTGATGATGAGGCTGATTGGTGAGAATTTCAACAATATCGACAATTGAAAAATACCATATTTCATTATCAGCATCGAAATGACTTCGTACTTTTTTATCTTCAAAAACTTTAACAGCATCCATAATTACAGCTTTAAACTTACTGATGCAATAATACGAAAATTCTTCTTAAATTTATCTTTTTACATTAAAAACATACGAACCTGATTCTAAAGTCAAAACAATATTATTGTTTTCTATTTTAGAATTAAAAGTCTTATCCAACCTTTGTTTATTAATCGAAACAGTAGAAATATCACTAGTTGGAAGATACACAATAGCAGAAGTATTAGCTGGAATAGTAATATTCCAAATCAAAGATTTTTTATCTTTTTTCCAGTCGCTTTTTATAGTTCCGTAAACAGATTCATAAGAAGCATTTACATACGTTAATCCGGCATTGAAATCTGGTTTCATAATAATTTGCTTGAAGCCTGGCGTTTCAGGATTACTTTTGATTCCCGCCATATTTTCGTAATACCAAATCAGTAAATCGCCTAAAAGCATAACGTGATTTTGCGAATTCATAGCAGGGTCTGCCGTATTTCCGTTCCAAAGTTCCCAGATTGTGGTTGCACCGTTTTCAACCATATAACCCCAGCTTGGGTAGGTTTTGTTGGATGCTAATTTGAAAGCCAAATCTCCTCGTCCAAAATTGGTTAATGTTCGCATTAAAAACTGCGTTCCTATAACACCTGTACTAATATGACCATTTTTAACCACTTCAACTTGGTGTACTAAATTTTCGAATATTTTAGTTTGTAGTCCATCTGGCACTATTCCGAAAGTTAAAGGCAGTAAATTGGCGGTTACGGTATTATTCGCGTAGCTGTTTTTATCGCTGTTCAAATATTTAGCATTGAATGCTTTTTTGATTCTTAAAGCTAATTCATCATAATGTTTTATATCATTTTCAGCATTTGCAATCACCGCAAATTTCTTCATGATATTCAACAACTGATAATAGAACGCACTAGAAATCAATTCGCCATCTGTTAAACGCATTGGATCTTTCGAACGAATTAATTCTAAAGATTCTGGCGGAACGCACCAATCACCATATTTATCTTTGGTCATGATATCATCAACCAGATAATTTTCTTCCATATAATCCATCCATTTTTTCATGTTTGGATATTGTTTTTCGACCACTTTTGCATCTCCAAATTGTTGATACAACATATCAGCAACCGTGATATACGTTCCTGGCCACGTTACGTTGTCTCCATAATAACGCCAGAAAGCCGGTGCCACATCCGGGAGTCCGCCATCTATAGTTTGCGAATACTTAATATCGTCCAACCATTTTGCATACAAAGTCTGATTATCAAATAAAAAGCTTTCGCCATAAGCGCCCGTTGTTCTGTCTCCCAACCAAGGTTGACGCTCGTTTCTCTGCGGACAATCAATTGGCATTCCTTTGTAATTTCCGCTGATTCCCCACCACGCATTCTTAAAAATCTGATTCATAATTGGGTTCGAAGAATCGAAAGTTCCTGTTGTTTGGATATCGTCATAAACGACTTTTCCAACGAAATTTTCTAAAGTTGGTTTCGTTGTAAAACCCGAAATTTCAACAAATCGAAATCCGTGGAAAATAAAACGAGGTTCCCAAATTTCTTCTCCTTCGCCTTTTAAAGTATAAATGTCAGTTGTTTTAGCATCACGCAAATTGGCGATGTATAACGAACCGTCTGGCTGAAGTGATTCTGCAAACTTCATCGTGATTTTATCTCCGCTTTTTCCTTTCACTTTCAATTGTAACCAGCCCACCATATTCTGCCCCATATCTAAGATATAAGTTCCTTTTAGAGTCTGCTTAATCGAAATCGGTTTTACTTCACGTTTCACCTTCATATTTGCCGACATCTGTGCTTCGTAAAATCCGCCTGGTTCTTGAACATATTCTGCTGAAAGCCATTTTTTATCATCAAAATTAATGGTATTCCAACCCTTCATTTCTTTGCGGGCGTCGTACTCCTCTCCGTCGTATTCGTTGTTGGATAAAATCGGTCCATCAGTTGTAATTTTCCAAGTATCATCTGTACGAATAACATCCTTACTTCCATCAGTATATTCTACAAATAACTGCAAGGCCATTTTCGGGTAACCAAACGTTTTAATTTTATACGGTTTATAATCTTGGCGCATCGTAAAAAAACGCCCGTTTCCTAAAATCGTCCCTAGCATATTTTTACCTTCCTGAAGTTGCGAAGTCACATCAAAAACATTGTATTTTATATTCTTTGTATAATCCGTCGGAACAGGCGCTAAAACCTGATCACCAATTTTATTTCCGTTAATATACAATTCATATAAGCCCATTCCCATGATATAGACTTTGGCATTTTTAACTTTCTTTTTCAGATTGATTTCTTTTCGAAGATAACGTGCCGATAATCGAGAATACTGCGAAATGCTATCTCCAGAAGAAGTTTTTTCATATCCAATCCATCGTGTTGATTTCCAATCTGCATAAGTCAAAATTCCAATACTGAAATGTGCATTTTCTTTAGAATGAATTTCTCCTTTATTGGTAAAAACGGTTAATTTCCAGTAAACATCTTGTCTGTCTTTTAGTTTTTTTCCATTATAAATCACATTTATAGAAGCATCACTTTGCACTTTTCCGCTATTCCATAAATCGCCATTTCCTGCATTTAGTTTTTCTAAACTAGAAGAAGCAATAATTTGATATGCAAATTGTTTTACATCATTTACGTCTGCTTTTATCTTCCAGCTTAATCTTGGCTGTAAAACGTCAATTCCTTCTGGATTTGTCAGCATTTCGCATTTCAAATCACTCACCACAATCTTGTTTTGGGCTTTCGCCGAAATACTGAAAAGTGAAATGATTATTGTAAGATGTAAAAAAAACTTTTTCATGGTATTGTTTATTGTTTCCCGCAGATTTTGCAGATTTTTCAGATTGAGCAGATAAAAATTATTTTAATCTGTGTAATCCGTGGTAAAAAAATCTCCAATATCTACCAAATCTGCGAGAGTAAATTTTATTCTCATTTTTTGTCATCCTGAGCGAAGTCGAAGGACACGCACTGTAATTCCACAATCAAAATCGATAATCTTTGTAGAGCTTCTTGTGGAGATCCCTCGTTCCTCGGGATGACAAACTATACGTAATATTTTAAAAAATCATGGATTAATAAACCTTCTCAATTTATCCATTGTACTCAAACTTTCAAATGCAATTTTATTTCGTTCTAACAATTTACTGGTTTCACAACGCATTTTCCACTCAGGGTCCTTGAGTTTTTGCCTCAACTTAGAAACTATAGATGGATTATTTTTCAAAACGGATTCATCAATCCAATATTCTAAAAATTCTAAAGCATTTAAGCGAATGACAACATCTTTATGATCCAATCCTTTCAATAATTTTTCTCTAACTCTTTCTGCAAGATACGTATCTAGAGTTTCGACTAAAATTTCATTGATAACAGAAGAAAGTTCTTTAACGCGATTCTGGTCCAATCCTATTTGATAAACCCTGCTGAATTCATCCGAAAGAAAATCTGCCCATTTATCCAAATCTTCATCCTCACTCAAAGCATAATAGACAAACCTAACTTTATCTGGCTGTGCATAAAGATTATTTTCACAAAAACGCTTTACCGCTTCTAAATCTTTTACAGCTAGTTTCTGAACGTCTTTGATAGCTTCCTCAGATTCTTCATATTCAAGATCATAATATTCATCAAGAGTTATTAACTGATCTAAGTTATGTATAGGCCTAAAAACCGCTTTCTTCTCAATCATAATATTTCAAATAAGGTTTAGAATATTTTTTAAGAATTAGAATTTAAAAATCAAAAAAAATCTGCAGAATCTGCATGAAACCAAATCTCAGCAAAAAATTACTCCGAAATCACTTTCTCCAATTTCTCAGAAAACGCAATTTCTTTTCCGTTTTTATAAATTCTAAAACCTTTTCCTTTTTTATATTTTTCTCCAGTTTTGTCCCATAGTATAGTAATGATATTGCCGTGATACAAAACATTATCCAGACAAAACCAATCCCATTTTTCCTGCGGAATCAACGGATTCACCTCAATCTTTTCATCAGCTCTTGGACGTAATCCAACCATTCCCGTAATCATCAAATCGTTAAAAGTCGAATGATTGTAATAACGGCTTCTTTCTCTGTCGCCCATTAGCCAATAACCAGTCGTTTCGTCCAAATACTCGCCAAGATAAGGTTTTCCTCTGTAATACTGCGATTGAACATACAATTCCATTTGCTTGAAATAATCTGGTTTTCCAACAAAATTCTGATCATAATTATTCAAAACATTTGCCATTGCAGTCAAAGTCTGCGAACTTGCGAAAGGCCAAATCGCACCGTCCCACTCACAGGTTCCAGTTCCGTGCGTTCTAAAACGCGGACTTCTTCTTTCAGCTGTCGTCAAGCCAAACGGTGCCGAAAACCCTTTTTCATCTTTTACCTGTTCCCAAGCTTTTTCAAAACCTTTTCCTTTTTCAGGAAGATTAAAATACCAAGGAATAAATCCGATTGCTTCTCTAACCTGTGCCAAAGTATCTTTTTGTGTCAAAGTCTCAAAGAATTCACTCTTTGAATTCCACAATTTGGTTTCCACTAATTGCTGTAAAACATCAGCTTTCGCTTTAAATTTTGCTTCCGCTTCTTTATCGCCTTTCATTTCAGCCATTTTAGAAATCGCTAGAGCGTTTCCATACATATAACTGTTAATTGTAGGTCTTGCATTTTGCACTTTTCGTCCGCCACTTAAAGATTCTTCCATTCCGTCTTTTACATCATGCTGCCAAAACAAACCATCTTTTCGCTGACGGTCTTTTTCCCAAACCGCATAATCAGTAACCATGTCTGGATACAAATCCAGCAAGAATTTTTCGTCCTTATTCACCAAATAACGATTGTACAAAGCATCGGCTGTCCAACTGCTGAATTTATACAATTTATTCATCGGTTTTCCATCATTACCTCTATACCAAATTTTCACATCCTGCTCAATATATTTCGGATCATGAACCCAACGGAATTCATTAATATGATGCCCCAAAGCACAACTAATCATATTGTATTTATCGGCATACGAACGGTCTACCAAAAACTCTGTAATCGCAAATCCTTGTGGTGTTTGTTTAATATGTTTACGAACACTCCACCAGCGGAAATAATAAATTTCCTCAAAATTCTGCTGTGGACATTCAAACAACGGAATGTTCTTTTCCATCCAAGCCCAAGCACTGTCATTCGGAATCGCAAATTTTAAATTTTCGTCTTCCATCGTGTTGAAATAATCAACATAATGTTTATAATCAGCCGAATTTAAAACTGCAGATTTTCCTTTCTGAGAATGATTTACACTCGATTTACAGCTTGTGTTTAAAGCTATTAAAACTGTAAGCGCTATTATTTTGTATTTAAAATCTCGTAACATTTTAATTGTATTATTTTAATATTTTTTTGGGCGTGTCCCTCCGGGCCGTGCTGTCCGTTCCCGCTTTTTTTATTCGGCTTAAAAAGCCTCACAAAAAAGAGCTCCACTTCCATCACTCACGCGAGAGACGTTTACGTTTTTTCAACAGCTTTATTCTCCTGCAAGGTTTCCAAAACCTTGTAGGTGTTTATTCGTTCCAAGAGATTAATCTCATGGTTTTGTCATTTCGACGTTAGGAGAAATCACACTAGAAATTCCGCAACAATTTTCGACAATCTTTGTGGTTACGCGTGCGATTTCTCCCTAAGGTCGAAATGACAAAATGAACCTGAAATTTATACCTACAAGGTTTCGAAAAACTTGCAGGAAAAACTTAAATTACCTTATATAACTTATATGGTTTCAAAAAAATCAATACCCCGTAAAAGTATATGTTTGCCCTGCTTTCATATTCACATCGTAAACATTGTAATTCGGCAGTTTTACTTTTTCTAGTTTTGCTTCATTCGAAATAATCGGTTTCTTCACTTCCACATCATAAAACAAAACATTTGAATTTTTACCTTTTGCTTTTTTTATTGACGGCCCTTTCAAAGTATTTTCTACTTTTAAACGACAGTTTCCACCAATTTTCGAATAGATTTTTAAAGTCGAAACTTTGTTATTTTTCCAAGTCATGTCGATTACAAAACCGCCTCTTGCCACTAAACTTTTTATGCTTCCGTCTTTCCAAACGGTTGGTAGTGCTGGCAATAACTGAATCGCATCTTCTTGGCTCTGCATCAACATTTCTGCGATTCCGGCCGTACAGCCAAAATTCCCATCAATTTGAAATGGCTGATGCGCATCTAACATATTCGGATACGTTCCGCCACCTTTTCTTTGGTCGGCCGTTACCAAATGCAATTGATCCTGAATCAGTTTATAAGCATGATTTCCGTCTAATAATCTCGCCCATAAATTCACTTTCCATCCCATTGACCAGCCTGTAGATTCGTCTGTTCTGTAAATCAGCGATTGTTTTGCAGCTTCAAATAATTCAGGTGTTTTAATTGGCGAAATCTGATTACTCGGATACAAACCGTACAAATGCGAAACGTGTCTGTGATTGTCTTTCGGATTATCCCAATCGTCCTGCCATTCCTGCAACTGACTATGTTTTCCGACTTTCATTGGAGGCATTTTTGCCAAGGCATCGCTTACTTTTTTCGCATAAATAGCATCTGGCGAAACCAAAGCCGAAGCTTCAATCACATGCGTAAACAAATCAAATATCAACTGATTATCCATTGTCGTTCCCGATGCAATCGTCGATTTTCCAGTTCCACCTGCATGTGTGTTTTCAGGCGAACTTGAAGGCACAACAACTAAATATCCCGTGTTTGGATCTACAATCATGAAATCCAAAAAGAAATCGGCGGCACCTTTCATAATCGGATAAATTTCTGCCAAGTATTTTTTGTCTCCCGTGTACAAATATCTTTCCCATAAATCCTGACAAACCCACGCGCCGCCTGTCGGCCACATTCCCGAAGCTGCTGAATCTACTGGAGCGGTTACACGCCAAATATCGGTATTGTGGTGTAAAACCCATCCGCTGGCATTGTACATCATTTTGGCTGTTTCTGCACCAGTTACGCTTAATTCTTTTGCCATCTGTAAAAACGGTTCGTGCATTTCCTGCAAATTCGTTACCTGCGCCGGCCAGTAATTCATTTCAGCATTAATGTTGGTCGTGTATTTACTGTCCCAAGGCGGAGTTACCATATCGTTCCAAATTCCTTGCAAATTCGCTGGCTGTCCACCTGGCTGTGAACTCGAAATCAATAAATAACGTCCAAATTGGAAATATAATGCGGCCAACTGCGGATCAAATTGTTTGGAGAAATCTCTAATTCTTTCGTTTGTTGGTTTCTTCGCGTTTTCATTCGAACCTAAATCTAAAGCAACTCTATTGAAGAATTTTTGGTAATATTCAGTGTGAGCCTTTTTTATGGTTTCAAAATCTTTTATTTCGGCTTTAGCCAAATAATCTTTGCTCTTCGCAATTTCATCTCCCGAAATATCCTGATAGTTTTTAAAATTCGTTGCAATCGAAATGTACAAAGTCACTTCATCGGCTTTGTTGATGCTTAAAACTCCATTGCTAGCATCGATTTCACCACCTTTATTTTTAGTCGTTAATCTTCCCTGAAATTTTACTTTTCCTTTTACGCCTTCAAAATTGGTTCCAACGCCCGAAAGTATAATCTGGTTTTCTTCTGTTGATGGAACCGTTTTATCAATCGGACTGTTCATGAAAACATTGCACGTAATCTGTCCCGGCTTGCTTGCAGAAAGCTTCACTGCAATAACTTGATCTGAAAATGCTGTTATGATTTCGCGTGTAAATTCAACTCCATTAACGGTGTATTTCACTTTCGCGGAAGCGTTACTAATATCTAGATCTCGGTAGTAATTGGAATATTTTTGATGCCCTGGAAACGAAATATAAACGCTCCCAAAAGTCTGATACGGCATTCCGTCATTGGTCTGCGACATGATATCTTTTGTAGCCAAATCTTGCGCTTCATCAAATTTTCCTTCAAATATTAGTTTGCGGACAATCGGCAAAGCTTCAATAGATTTAGAATGGGCATTACTGTTTGGAGAACCAGCCCAAATGGTTTCTTCATTCAATTGTAAACGCTCAACAGCTGGATCGCCAAAGACCATTGCGCCTAAACGTCCGTTACCTAATGGCAGGGCTTCGTTCCAGATTGCAGCTGGTTTATCGTACCATAATTTTAAATCGCTTTGTGCTGATGCAAAGGAAAAAATCCCTAAACAGATTGCCGTTAATTTAATTTTTAGATTCATACTTATGTTTTTTTCTGCCACGAATTCACGAATTTGCTCTAATACTACTTTGAGCTTAATTTCTCAAATTTATTTCGAACTAATTAATCTGCCTAATCTGCAAAATCTGCGGGAAAAATATTTACTCTCGCAGATTTAGCAGATTCAGCAGATAAAAAATTCGTGAATTCGTGGCTATCTCTCTTTATTTTTTGACCTCGTAAACTTTCAGATTTTTTTCTCCGAACATTTCATATAATTTGTTGATGTCTTTCAGCGCATTTTCAGGCAGTTTTTCTCCTTTGTCTCCAAAAACAAACAACTTTTCTTTTGGTTCAATCACACAAGTTGATTCGTCGATTTCGCCTTTATCGTTCTTCACTTTATTCAAATCTAAATTTAAATATTTCGCCATAAACGGATACAATGCCATTCGTTTCGAGATTCCGAAATCGTGACCTTCTTTTGCAAAATGAGCATTTTCTACCAAATCTTTTTTACCGTACAAATCATAAGTTCGCTGAATAAAAGGAAATTCCAATTCTGGAACTGCCAATGTCCAATCTTTTCCATCTGAAACGATCAATTGCGGTTTTGGAGCCATCATAGCAGAGATTTCAGCGTTGTTTGTTCCGTTTCCACATAAGTGAATGCCGCGCCCGCTTTCGCACGGACATCCGCCAGAAAAGTGAGACGAAACCATTACCACTGGAGCCGAAACTTTTACACGATCATCAATCGCTGCTAAAAACATCGTATGCGATCCTCCGCCTGAACCTCCTGTAACGCCGACTCTTGTCATATCAGCATTTTTAACCGTTGCTAAATAATCCAGCATGCGAATTCCTGTCAATAACTGAACTGTCGATGCAATACTGTTTCTGTGCGTTTCTTCTGGAAACTGCAATAGCGATTCTCCCCAAGCAAATAAATCGTAACCCACAACAATAGCTCCCATTTTAGCCATCATTGCACATCTGTATTGTTCGTCTTTTCTATATCTTCCGTCGCCGAAATGCCCGTCTGGAGTTATAATAACAGCTGCTTTTTTGTTCAACGGATACGGTTTGTAAATCGATCCCGTTGCATAAACACCTGGCAAAATCTCCAGTGCGATATTCTCGACACTGTAGTCTTTATAGATTCTCTTTGGAGTTAAAAGTGGCTTAGACTTAGGTGTAGGGGGCGCCTTATCCAAACCAAATGATGAAATCATACAAGCTTTTAACTCCATTTTGCGTTTTTCCCATTGTTCTTTAGTCGAATAAAGGCTTTCTAAATAAAACAAACGTTCTTTTCCTTTATCAACAGAGACTTTATGGTTTTCATACTTGCGTATGATGTAAGTTCCGTCAGGTTGTTTGAAATACATCAATTCAAACGGTGCTAAAATATTAGTCAGCGACAACGGCAGGTTTCCCGGTTCAATTCTCCAGTCGGCGTAGTCAAGTTCTTTTCCTTTCAATAAACCTCTGTCATCGTTGATCGTTACATTAAATAAAGTTTCAATTTTCTTTATAGTTTCTGATACTGGTTTTCTAAAATTGGTATCAGAAGTCTGTGCTTTGGCAATTGTCAAAGCAAAAATGGAAACTAAGAAGATGTATTTTATTTTTTTCATTGTTGTGAGTTTGTACGCGGATGATACGGATTCGCTATCGCGAAGACGCTGATTTTTGCGGATTTTTTCATCTTTCTAAATAAAAAATCCGTTTTTATCCGCGTCTTTACGAAGTAAATCTGTGTCATCTGCGTTCTATATTGTGCATTCAATTATATATTTTCCAGAACCTAATTCTAAAACTGGTTTTATTCCATCATTACCCGCTCTAACCTTTTTATCATCAATTTTTATTTCTGAATTTTTAGGAACTGGCAATTTTATTGTCGCTGTTGTATTTACCGGAATTTCAACATTTAGAATAAACTTTCCGTCTTTCTTTTCCCAAGAAGAAACAATTTTTCCATAAACCGATTGATAGTCCGCTTTCGCGAAAGTCATGTCGCCCACAACTTCTGGCTGAATGAAGAAATGTTTGAATCCTGGTTTTTCAGGATCCGATTTAATTCCGGCTAAACTTTGGTAAAACCATTCTTCAATTTGTCCCATCATAAAATGGTTATACGAATTTCCTTTTCTCGGATCCCATTGCTCCGTTAAAGTTGTTACACCGTATTTAACCTGAAAACCATAACCCGGAGCATCGTAATGATTGTTCATTTTAAACATCGTTTCGTTTTCGCCATTTTGTGCTAAAGCTTGAAATAAATAACGATTTCCAACATCTCCCGTTGTTAAACGATCTCCTTTTGCTGCAATGTCTGCTAATAAGTTTTGCATTACCGCTTCTTTATATTGTGGCTCTACAATATTCATAAAAATTGGAACGGCATTGCTAAACTGGCTTCCCGTTCCGTATTGTTTGGTTCCTGAGTTGAAAAATTCGTTGTTAAAAGCTGTTTTTATTTCAGAAGTTAATGTTTCGTATTTCTCGATATCTTCCGTTTTACCTAATAATTTAGCTGATTTAGCCACCAAACTTGCTCCGTAATAAAAATGCGAAGTCGCCGAAAGCGCAATCGGACTGTTTTTTGAATATCCTGCTGGATGCGCTCCGTAATCGTACCAGTCGCCCAAACCGTGCGAAACAATGTGATTTTTAGATTTTGATTCTAAATAATCGACATAGTTTTTCATAACCGAATAATATTTTTCAATTAAAGACGCATCGCCGTAATATTCATAATACATCCAAGGCAGAATCACGCCTGTTACGCCCCATTCTGGAGAATCGGTAAAATCGCCTCCAAAAATGATATATTCAGGCACAATCGACGGAATAAGTCCGTTTTCTCTTTGCGAATCTGAAATATTCTGCATCGTAGCAGGAGCGAAAGTTTGCAGATTATAATTGAAAAGCAAACCTGGACCGTTTAAGTGAATTTCTTCCAACCAGCCTAATTTTTCGCGTTGCGGACAATCGGTAAAAACACTCTGGAAATTACTTTTTATAGCATAATTTATAATCTCATGTGTTTTATTAAAAAGCTCATTCGAACATGCAAAACTTCCTGCTTCTCCAGCTGAATTGTAAATGAAATTCGATTTTAAATCCACAAGAGTCGGCAAACTTTTATCTTTTGTTTCTTTGTAATTAATGTTTTCAATCTGAACAAATTGAAATCCGTAAAAACTAAATTTCGGCGTCCATTCTTCGGTATCTTTACTTTTTAGAGTATAGTCATAATAATACGGTTTTCCCGATTTTCCTTGTCCAACCGTCCCGTCTTCGTTTAAACTTTCTCCAACCCAAACGCGAACGGTTTGTCCTTTTTTTCCTTTTACTTTTATAGTTGGAAATCCAGAAAGATTTTGTCCCATATCAAAAACAAAGAAATTCGGTTTCAGCTCTTTTGCTGTTTTAACTTCGTACTGTTTCTGAATTGTAATTGGTGTTGTAGTCTGAGGTCTCAAAACTCCTTTTGGAGCTTCTTGAACCACTACTTTTTTCCAATCTGAATCTTTGAAATGTTTGGTATTCCAGCCTTTTTGCTCTAAATTGGCGTTGTAATCTTCTCCACCAAAAATGCTGTTATACGTAATCGGACTTTTGCTGTATTTCCACGTTTCATCTGACTTTATGATTTCTTCTGAATTATCATTGTATTTGATTTTCATTTTGAAGAATAAAGTAGGCGGCCCAAAACTCACGAAAAATTTGGTATATCGTTCAGCCAGTGTATTGTACATTCCATTTCCTAATAAAACGCCGATAACATTTTCGCCTTTTTGAAGTTGCTTGGCGCTTAATTCATAAACATTGTAATTCACCGTTTTATCGTAATCTGTCCATAAAGGTGCAAACTGACTGTTGCCAACTTTTTTACCGTTGATCGTCAATTCGTAATGTCCTAAACCCGAAATATAAACGACTGCTTCTTTAATTTCTTTTTTTACATCGAAAGGTTTACGAAGCATAATACTTCTTCTTGACAAAGAATCGGAAGCATTTATTATCGCATCTTTCTTTTCTCTTTTATAAGTGGCACTATGAAAGTTTCGGCCTTCTGGCAAATGACTGTCTGCTTTGGTAATCGCTCCAATCCAAACGGGATTTAGTTCTGATTCTAAAGGTGCCGTTCTAAAAGCAGCAGTTTTGCTCCATTTAGAAAGTTTTCCTTCCTGATTCCAAACTTTGACTTTCCAGAAATATTTGGTTTCGTTTTTTAATGGTTTTCCGTTGTAAACAATACGCAGGTTTTTATCTGAGTTTACTCTTCCAGTATTCCAAATATCTCCATCGTCATTATTTAATTTTTCTTCGGAAGAAGCTACTAAAATCAAATAAGCAATTTGCGAAGCATCAGATTCTTTTGAAACTAATTTCCAACCGAATCTCGGCTGATTCTGAACGACTGCTAAAGGGTTTTCAGCCATTTCTGTGGTAAGATGTACAGGAAGAATTTGTCCTTTAGAAACTAGGGTTACTAAAAGGCAAATCGCTAATACTATGTTTTTAAAATTTTTCATCTTTACTTGTTTGTCTGCTAATTTTGTTTCTCGCAGATTTTGCAGATTGAGCTGATTTTTTTTTCGCCACGAATTCACGAATTTTCTCTAATTTTTCTTTGTGTTTAATTTTTCGAATTTATACCAAAATATTAATTTGATTTATTCGTGAAATATTTTAATCATTGTTAAATAAATTACGCACTGATGATAAAAATAATTAGTGAATTCGTGGCTAATTTAATTTTTTAGTAATCAAAGATTCGATATTAAAAACTGCTTCTGGGATTAATTTTCCGGTTTGAGGCAGGTCGTCGTAATCGTCTGTGTCTGGCGCTGTGTCTGCATTTGGTGTAAATCTCTGTTCTCCTGTTCGGAACATAATTCTTTCAAATCCGTCTATTGGCGCGTAGAATATCTTTGTTGATTCTTTTTCATCGTTTACTTTTATCGTATACGAACGGTTTTTAGCATCTAATTTAACCGTTATTTTATACGTTTTGTTGGCTTCATATTTTCCAATCCCATTGAAACGCGCTCCAGTTTTCACTTTAATCTGACCATCCGAATCAAACGTCAATCGTACTGAAGGCAGACCTTGTTTGTTTTGGAATTCAACCTGCAATAAACCATGATTGTTCTGCTCTGGTTTAACCGTGAAAACAGCCTCCATTTTTGAAGCAAATGGAATAACACGTTCTGCTCTTGAATAATCAAAATAATCCTGATCTCTTAAAGTCAGCCATTTTTTACCGTCAGCTTTCTTTTCGATTTTTGTGGATGCCCAAGAAAGATCGTACGTATTCCAGAACTTCAATTCTTCTCCGTCAGGTAAATTATTGAAAACATCGTTTACATCATTTGTGACCACAGAAGTCACAGGAACAGGAATCGAAGCTACCCAAATATCTTCTTTGTTTACGCTGTAACCCACCCAGATTTTTCCGTCTGGCGGAGTTCCGTTTTTCTCAGTGATTCCGCGAACATATTGCGGACCGGCTGATTTGTAGTTTCCGCCATATCGCATCGGACTTACTTCTCCGTGAACCAGTAATAAATCTTTATAATTTAATCCGTCATCACTAGTCGAAATTGCCAATGGCCAACGGTATTCTGACGGATTGTAAAGTGTCGCATAACGATTGTCAGATGTTTTTTGTCCCCAGATTTTAGCATTGCTGTTTACAAATCCAGGCGCACGCAACGGCATATAATCCCATGATTTTCCACCGTCACGGCTGATTGACGTTAAAGCGTGTTTCCATAAACCTACTACATTTCCGTTTGGTAAATGGTAATAGCTGAAAGCTTTATAAGGTTTTTGAAGCGGAATTAATTCATCATCACGATCAGCTTCTTCTACCCATTGCTGTAAAACTAATGGCTCAGACAGAATTTCTTCACAGGCTTTGATCAATCCTTTGTCTTTTGATTTAGTATAAAAAGGGAATTTCGATTTCGATTTGTCCCAAGTTTTATTGTATCTGATGAAATAAATTTCGCCAAAACTTCCGTCTTTTTTAATTTCGCGAATCACACGACCGATTCCTTTTCCGTCATTTGGGTCGTCTTTTTCATCCATTGCGATTCCGTAATACGCCAAGGCAAAAAGGCGTTTATCTTTTGACGTATAAAAGCCCATTCTTTGGTGCATAATCGCATCGAGATTTTTGGCAACACCTTCAACGCCTTCTTTTTTCCATCCGTCTGGAATTCTGTAAATAGGAAAAATTACTTCTGGTTTTGTCCAAGTTTGACCATCTTTAGAAGTCATTAATAAAGTCTGGCTCGGCGGAATATGTTCGCCTGAAGGGTCGCTCAAATAATGCAGATAAAAAGTATTATTCCAATACGCCATCATCGGCTGGTGGTTGTATGTCCATCCGAATCCATCTGCTTTTTCGGGATGTTCACGGCTTGCACGCATGATCTGTGTGGCGTGAACTCCAACCGCTGGACTTAACTGTCCGTGATGGTAATCTACATTTGAAAGTGTTTTGCCAACATAACGCACGGTATCGTTTTGTGCATTTACACCTGTGCAAGTCAGAAGAATTGCAGAAGCGGTGATGATGTTGGTTTTAATATTTTTGAAAGTATTCATGGTATTATTTTTATCGTTATTAAACCTGACAGGTTTTAAAAACCTGTCAGGTTTGCGATCGTAAATTTTAATATTTTAAATCTGCTCAATCTGCCAAATCTGCGAGAGTAAATTTTCTCCCGCAGATTTAGCAGATTCTGGAGATTTTTATTTTTTTGCCACAGATTAAACGAATTAAAATGATTTTTAAAATCTGTGCTAATCTGTGTAATCTGTGGCATTAACTTTTATTTCCTATCAATTAATCCTTTTAAAACTTCGCTTGAAATTGTCGTAATCGTTCCGTGTTTGTGTCCTTCCGGAAGACTTATTTTGGATGAAACATCTTCAAAATGAACAAAATCTGAAGTGCTTAACGCTTTATAATTTTTGGAACCGTAATTGTCATAATACAACAGCCAATTTTTGCCAACTTTTACTACCGTCGGACCTTCTGATAAATATTCTGTTAAAGGCTCTGAACTTTTTTCAAACGGACCTAATGGCGATTTTCCGAAAGCTACCTTTATGTTTCGCATTGGTCTTGTATTGTCTTTCAAAACCAAAACATAATCCTTTTTTGCTTTTTTAACGATCACACAGTCAATTACACTGAAACCCGGATCGTAATATAATTTGGTATCTGAAAAGGTTTTGAAATCTTTTGTCGTTACATAATACATTCTGTGATTGTTTTTCTCGTCTTCCACACCTTTTTCAAATCGGAACGGAATGGTCGATGCCCAGATTATAATGTATTCTTTTTTAACATCATCATAAAAAATCTCTGGCGCCCAAACGTTTACTACATCCGGCTCGTTTTTCATTACGGGAATATATTGTTGTTCTGACCAGTGAATTAAGTCTTTTGAACTTGCGTAACCGAAACCGTTTCCGCCTTTCCAGTCGGTTGTCCAAACCATGTGGTACGTTCCGTCTGCGCCTTTTGTGATTGACGGGTCACGCATGATTTTACTGGCTCCGATTTCTGGTTTTAGAAATGATCCTTCTAAGCCTTTCCAGTTGTACCCGTCTTCGCTGTACGCCAGATATAAACCTTCTGTCGCTGGTTCTCTAAACGACGTAAAAAGATAGAGTTCTTTCTTTTTTTGCGAATAACTAACCGCGAAAAGTGAAAGGGTTAATATGATGAATAATTTTTTCATGTTATTAAATTAAACACAGATTTCACTAATTAGCACAAATTTAATTGGTGAAAATCTGTGAAATTCGTGTTGTGTTATTTATTCTATAATTGCTTTTTTATCTAAAGAAGCGCCTTTTTTAATCGCTATTTTCACATTATTCAAAACATTGTTTTTCAGGAAAACATTTTTGGTTTCTTTTCCATCGGCTTCGATAAAAATATCGGTTTCATTGAATGGAAAATTGTTGTTGATCAATGTATTTGAAACGTTGTCTAGTTTAATAACCGGAACTCCTTTTATCGCTGTTGACGAACCAACGTTGTCTAAAATAACATTTTTTGAATCTGAAATTTTGAAAGAAGAACCAATTGTCGCGTTTACTTTTACATCGTGAAATTCAACATCTGTTGCGGTGTTTACCGTAAAACCTTCTTTTCCGTCCATGTTGATGTTGGAGAAAGTAATGTTTTGAATCGGCATTTCGGTGATTCCTAAAATCTGTCCTGCTTTGTTTACGTTGGAAGCTGTGATGTTGCTCATGTGAATGTTTCTGAAAATTGGCGTTTTCTCGGTTACTGGCTCAACTGTAGTGCCTTTGTCGTAGAAAAGGCTCAATACGATGGCTTCTTCTTTGATGTTTTTCATGACGATATTATTCACACGAATATCTTCTACCACTCCGCCTCTTCCGCGAGCCGATTTGATACGGATTCCTCTATCGGTTCCATCAAAAACGCAATTTGAAATGGTGATTTTTTTGATTCCGCCCGACATTTCGCTTCCAATGACCACTCCACCGTGACCGCTTAACATGGTACAGTTTGTAATGGTAACATTTTCAGTTGCTTTACCATATTTACGTCCGTCGCCGTCTCTTCCCGATTTGATGGTAATACAATCGTCTCCAACGCTGATATGGCAGTTTGA
Source organism: Flavobacterium erigeronis (assembly GCF_054075165.1). Taxonomy (NCBI): domain Bacteria; kingdom Pseudomonadati; phylum Bacteroidota; class Flavobacteriia; order Flavobacteriales; family Flavobacteriaceae; genus Flavobacterium; species Flavobacterium erigeronis. The sequence continues at coordinate 73,962 of NZ_JBSKGP010000008.1, forward strand.
AATATGTACATTGGTACAAGAAGAAGGATTAATTCCGTCTGTATTTGGCGAATGCGGATTAAAAATAGAGATTCCAGTTACGGTTACGTTATCGCAAAATTCTGGATTAATCGTCCAGAAAGGTGAATTTTGAAAAGTAACGCCTTCGATCAAAATGTTTTTACAGTTGTAAGCCTGAAAGAATGATGGTCTGAAGAATTTCTTGTCAACCGTTCTTTTGTAATACGGTTCCGTGTAAAGGCCTTTGTTTTGCTCTTCCCACATGGTTTGGTATTTGGTTGGAGGCAAAGGTTCTTTGGCAGTTTCGATTCGGTACACTTCATTCCACCACGCTTTCCCTTGTCCGTCGATTACGCCTCTTCCTGTAATGGTAATGTTTTGCTGATCTTTTGCGTAAAATAAAGGCTGGAAAGATTTCATGACAATTCCTTCGTAACGCATTTCTACGTAAGGCAAGTAGTCATCAAAGTTTTCTGAGAACTTCAAAACCGCTCCAGAATCTAAGTGAATGGTAATGTTGCTTTTTAATGTTAAAGCGCCTGTCAAATATTCTCCGGCAGGAAAAAAGATGGTTCCTCCGCCATTTTTAGATGCTTTTTCGATTGCGTTTTGGATGGCTTGAGTGCATTTTTGACCTTTGTTGTTTCCGCCTTCTTTTAGGATGTTTATCCAGCCATCTTGTGCAAATGTTGTTAGGCTGGTGATGAAGCAGAGTATGATTAGTATGTTTTTCATTGTTTTGTTGTTTTTTGGTTTCACGCAGATTTAAAAAGATTAAAGCAAATCGAGCAGATTTTTAAAATTTAATCTGTGCAGATCAGCTAAAATCTGCAAAATCTGCGTGAAATATTTTATTCTTATTTTTTGTCATTGCGAGGAACGAAGCAACCACATTTACAAAATAAAACTTTGCATTTTTATGGTAGTGAGGTTGCTTCGTTCCTCGCAATGACCAATCTATATGGTTACTTTGAGGTTAAAATCAAAACCCAGTCATTGCCATCTTCTTTATTTCCTGCTGGCTGGAAGTTTTGAGTTCCTTTATTATCAAATGTTCCGATTATTGTTTTCTTGCCGTTTCTTGGATTGTACCAAGTTGCTTCGAATTTATCTCCAGCAATTTTGCCTAGTTTTACTTCTATTATTCTTCCGTTGTAAGTGTATAATAATGCATACTTTTCTCCTCTTATGGCTGGAATGTAATCGTATTTTTCTCCTTGGTTAACCACTAAAGAAACGTCTGGTGTTCCTTCTAAAAATGGAAATTCTTCCATCAGCTTTTTAATGTAAACCATTTGTTTGGCTCCTGGCGCATTGATTGCTGATGTCCATAATTCTTTGTTTCCGTAAGCTGGTTTATCGCCTTTTCTGAACATTTGCATTACCGCGTTGTGTCCATACGTGTAACCTGCTCCGCCTGACAGAACCGACCAATATCCGTAACGGCGTACGTCGCTTGCGGTCCATTTTGGCTGTAATGTATCGTGGAGTCCGTGTGGAATATTTTCATATGAAGGTTCTCCGTCAAGCGTTGGTTTTATAGGTTTTAAATCGAAATCTCTAAGAACGAATTTGTAATTGTCCTCTTTGAAATTCGTTTTACTAGAATCCTGATCGTATCTTCTGTGTCCTGACTGAAACATATTGAAATCCAGCCATTTTACATTATGAAAATTCTCTGAAGAATCGGTTCTTCCAAATGGATGGAAAGTCACTAACTGGTCTGGATTACTGGTTTTTAAAGTACTTCCGATAGCATTCCAGATATCCTGAAATTCGTTTCCGTGCGTATCTCCTCCATTTAACCAGATTACGTTGGTTCTGTTTTTATATCTATTAGCCAAGAATTGAGCATATTCTGTTGCCTGTTCTTTGCTTACTTTATTTCCTTTTGAAACGTTGGTTCCCCAAACCGGAACCATGGCTACGTAAATTCCGTTTTTCTGAGCTACGTCTAACGTGTAATCTACATGATCCCAGTAGTCATACTGTTTTGCATCTTTGAAATCATTTCCAGCCGTAATCAACGGTTTTGAAACGTCTTCGTTGATTAATGCTGGATCACCATAAACATTTACGGCATTGATATTATGCAAAACCATAACCTGAACTACATTGAATCCTTTGTCTTTTCTGTCTTTGAAGTATTTCTCCACTCCTGCTCTGTCCAGTTTTCCGAATGCGAGCCAACCTGTATCACCAAGCCAGAAAAATGGTTTTTCGTTTTCGGTTACAAAATAATGCTGATTTTTAGATACTTTGATTTGAGGCAGTGCGCCTTTTGTTTTGGCTTGCGAGAATCCGCTTTGTGCTGTGAGCATAAAGGGAATGCAAAGGGCGTATAAGGATTTAATTTTCAGATTCATTTTGGGTTGTTTTTGAATTTATGTTTTTTGGTGTTTTGATAGCCACGAATTCACGAATTTTTCTTTTATAATCTTTGTGTTTTTTATTTCACGCAGATTTTGCTGATTTTGGCTGATTTGCGCAGATTTTATTTAAAAAAAAACTGTACGATCTGCTTTAATCTTTTTAATCCCGATAGCTATCGGGAGCGTGAAATATTTTTAACCATGCAGATTAAAAATAATTCGTGAATTCGTGGCTATCAAAACTTTTTATTTCTTCACTACGAAAAGCACTTTTTCTTTTATCTCGGCTTGTGGAATTGTGATTTGTTTTCCTCCGCTAATATTGGCTTTTTTGGTTGTATTTCCTGTTGAAGCATTGATTGCGAATACTTCAAATGTTCCTTTTTCGTTTGCTAAATCGATTGTGATATCCTGATCGTTTTTCAGGTAAAATAAATAGCTTTTCCCTTTATTTTCTAATTTCCAAAGATTGTCCGAAAATGTATTTCCTTCTGCTGGTTTCATTTCGCTTAAAGCGGTATAAAACTGAGGCAGTTCAATTTTTGGAATGTTTGGCAAAGAAGCTCCTGCCATTAATGCTGGCCAACCGAATCTTGATGAACCGTCTGTTGAATATAAAACTACTTTTTCAGGATATTTTTCGCGGTATTCTCTAACGGCTCGATATACCTGATTATCCGTTTCTTTTCCGGTTTTCAGTTTTCTGGCGTGCTGTCTTGGTGCTAAATTCACGCCTCCTTGTGGAGCGTAAGCTGAACCGTCTTCTTTGTAATACCAATATCTGATGTCGATTACATCAACCGTTTTGTTTCTTTTGGCATCATTCAGAATAGCATCCTGAACGTCTTTCGTAGCGCTTAATCCGATTAAACCTTTTTTACCTGTTTCGTCTTTCCATTTTTGGGCCTGGTCAATCCAGAATTCCATGAAGTGAAGCGGACCTGTATATTCCGCACTTGTTAACTGAATTACGTTGCTGTTTTCTTGAAAGTTTTCGAATGATTTTCTAATAAAACCTTCGTGCAATTTTCTTCTTTGCTCATTCGTAATATCGTAAAACTGTTCCGCCATAAAAATACGTTTGTCTCCTGCGTACGGCGGCGGCTCTGGAAATCCTGAATTATTAATATTGTTTGCCGAACGCCAAGGCGAACTTGCCCAATGCGCTCCAGCCTCTAAAATATTGTGCTGAAAATATTGCTGATTGATTAACAATTGTCCGTTTGGTTCTGACAATGTTGCAAACTGCGCTAAACGGTTCCAGTACCAATCGTTGAATTTCGTTAAATCGTATTTACTTAAATGATCCCAAGCCAAATCCTGTCCGCTTCTCGCGAAAGGCTGTTCGTAAAACGGAGGCCAAACATCAGCATCAAATCGGCGTACGCGTTCGTGATCGTCCATACGGCGCTCATACCATAAACCGTAATTGTGTTCTAAGGCAACGATGTTATTTTTTGTCAAATAATCTACCGTTTCCTGAACTTTATCTGTCAGTCCGTTTCCTGTTCTTCCGGGTACAAAACGGGTTAAATGCGGTGTCGATTTTTTTACGAAATCATCCGTAAGATCTCCTCTCCACCAGGCTACATTCGTTTCTTTTCCTGCAATTAGTTTTCCTTCAAAAGTCAATAAACCGTTTTCAACAATTACTTTTGAAGTTGATGTTTTCGCTTTATTTTCTGAAGCAACTTTTAAATCGTTGGCATTTTTAAGTTTGGAATTGTTTGTGTCTATTGGATTTTGTTTGGAAACTTCTGTAATCCATTCCTGCAAACTTTTTGCTGTTGTTGCTGAGTTTTTTGTCAGTTCCTGCGCTACTTCGATTGTTGGACTTGAAGAAGGTTCTGATCCTAAATCATAGATAAATGCCGGTGAAGGCAGTTTTCCTAATCTGTTTTCTAATTGTGTGTAGAACAAACTTCTTGGACTGATATGTCCGTTTACGTCTTTCCAGTGTCCGTTTCCTCCAAATTGTCCCCAAACTCCAAAAGCCCAGTTTTGTGCTGTTGGCGGACTATAACATTCTACTTTTGAAGCAGATGATTCCCAGATAACAGAATTTGCTGCTGTCCATCCTGCGCCTCTTCCTGCCTGTTCTCTGTTATTGTAGCTTAGTGCTTTTCCGTCAATATTAGCAATGTCAAATAAAACTCCAGTTGCCCAGCTTCCGATTGCACCACTGTTATCAAACGGAAGATGCGATTCGCACTGAACGAAAGCATTTGGACCTGTTGTTCCAAATCCACCCACGGCAAAATCATGATAGCCAAATTCAGAATAACAACGCTGGAAAAGGGTCTGCTGACCTTCGGTATAAAAAGTATGTCTTCTGAATGAAGCAATTTCAGAAACGGGTTCTGTCGCGATGCAATCTTCTACCGTAATCTGCTGACTTGTTTTTAAAATCGTAACGGCACCTCCTGCAAAGTGTTTGAAATTAACTTGTTTTACCCAAGCATTTGTAGTGTTTTCTATACTTACCGCCTGCCATCTATGTTCTTCGTCTTTTGCATTTGAAGGATTAAAAGTTGATTTCATCAGCATGTTTTCAACGCCGATATGTTCAATTCTTCCTGCCCATGAATAAACGGTAACTTTTGAAGTTCCGAAAACGTCGTCTAAAGACATGGTTATTGGCGCGTTTACCGTTACTTCGTTTCCGTTGATTTTAGTTACAATACGATTCCAAGTTGTAATCCAATCTCCTTTTTTCCAGCCAATCCATGAAGTTTCTCCGCCGAAATCTTGCATGTTTAGTTCTTTAATGAAATTATCCGTTAAAGGTTTGCTGATTTCGATTTCGTCACCAACTTTTAATTTTGACGTATTTTTTAATTGGATTTTCTGTGTTCCAAGCGGTGTGTAAGCATTGTTAAATTCGAAAGTATCTTTATACACCTTATCGTTTACACCCAAAATTCTAATCAATGCTTCCCTTTCTAAACCTGTTCCTAGAAGTACGGTTCCGTTTTCTGTATTTCCGCTTCCGCGAAGGACAACTCCCGATTTTCTGATGTATAAAGTGCCGCTTACTTTGAAAGTTCCTTTGTCTAAAAGAACAGCTCCGCGAAAACCATTTTTATCTGGTTTTAAACCGCTTACATAATCAATCGCATTTTGGATTTTCTGCGTCGCGTCTTCTTCCTGCTTCGAAACAAAAATCTTGTTTTCCAGATTCGGAATTGCTTTTTCTGATGCCATATAGCCCGCAAAAGAAAAATCCACAATTTGGTTTCCTTGATTGTCTGTCGTGAAGGTCAGTTTTCCTTCTTTCGTCTTTACAATATCTGGGAAAGCAGTTTGGGCTGTGGTACTTATTGACATAGCAAAACACATTATTACTAATGTGTTTTTGAAAGAAATTATATTTTTAAAATGAATGAAGTTCACTTTTAATTGTTTTTAGATTTTCTAAAGTTAAGTATTTCCTCAGTTTTGTCATTTCGACGAAGGAAAAATCTTCGCAAGAAGCTCCGCAAAGTTTGATTTAGATTGTCGAGCAACTTACGAAGATTTCTCCTTCGTCGAAATGACAAACTGTGCGTTATTACTTCATGTTATTAAACCTGACAGGTTTTAAAACCTTTCAGGTTTCTATTCGCAAAAATTACTTTTAACTATTGAACCAAAGATTTTACTTTAGCCAATGTATCGGTATTATTCTCCAATTTCGTCCAGTCTACTTTTTGATTTGGATCGATGTTGTTGAAATACTTTTCGATATTCGTGTAACCGTCTCCGTTTGAATCTTTATTGGCATCTGAAGCGTCTTTTGGATTTAAACCAAATTTCTTCTCCCATGCATCTGGAATTCCGTCGTTATCCGAATCTTTGTACGCTTTTCCTTTGTAAGTTGGATATCCGCCAACTTGATCTGGATGCGTTATAATTCCTCTTTTGTATGAATCGGCAGGAAGTCTTCTTTTTACAAATTCTTTTCCAATCGCATTTTCTAAACCGTCTTTCACTTCGATTTTTCCAGTGCGAACTTGTTTCAGAACTCTTTCATCAACAGCATCTCTTTTCGGGATTGTCGCTCCCACATTCGTTAAAACAAAATCATACGCTTCTTCTGCACTCATGATTTTAAATGAAGGCATTGAAAAAGGTTTTGGCTGTTTGATGGCTGCTAAAAATTCTTTGGTTTCCGCTTCTGGAAGGTTTTCCAATTGCACTCCGCCATTCCAATTGTCTGCCGTAACTTCTGGAGATCCTACGATAAAGTTACCTGAAACGTAAGCTCTTCCGTATTGTTTTGGCTGAATATATCCTGATTCTGGTTTTACGATTCTATGCGAAATAGGCTCATTTACTGGCGTAATTGGTCCTGGTTTAAAATAATTGTTGATGATATTTAACATCGAACGATAATCACCTCCGTCAAGCGTACGATTCCACCAATTAAATACTACGTTATTCACAAAATTAAAGTCGCCATACATTCCGATAGAAGCATTTCTAGAAATGTTGTCGGCCCAAAGATTACGCATAAAAGTACTATTTAATCCGCCGATTGTACTTCCAAACGCGTGATTATAAGTATCTAAACCTTCTGACGAAATAGTGTTTTGAATCGTGATATTACAAGCTGGTAGTTTCTCTAATTTAGATTTTTCATTTGCAGCAAACTGGTGTCTGTACAATGAAATATTTTCGTCTAATCCCCAGCTTACAGAACAGTGATCAATAATGATATTTCCCATTGGGTTTCCACCTAAAGCATCGTCTCTTCTGGTTACCTCAGTTGCACCACGTCTAAAACGCATGTGTCTGATAATAACGTCATGTGTGTCAATTTCTAATGTTTCTCCCGCAATACAGATTCCGTCACCTGGAGCTGTTTGTCCTGCAATCGTCACATAAGGCGCACGCATGCTGATTCTTTTTTCGAGTTTAATTATTCCTGAAACATTAAAAACGATTGTTCTCGCTCCAACAGCTTCGCAGGCTTCACGAAAAGTTCCTTTTCCGCTATCCGCTAAACTAGTCACTACAAATATTTTTCCGCCACGTCCGCCTTGTGTATAAGCTCCTCCGCCTTCAGCACCTGGGAAAGCAGGAATATCAGCTTGTACAAAATCTTTTGGATAAGAAGCCCAAGGCAAATAAGGTTTTCCTTGTTTAGCTTCTTCTTTAATAATATGATAATTAGCATTCCAAATTTCGGCTAGTCTTTTTTCTTCGTCAGCTAAAACAGCGTCTGCTTTTGCTTGAACATCTTTTGGAATTACGGGATATTGGGCGTATGTCGAAGAAACAAGTGAACAAAATGAGAATGCAAATAATGCTTTTTTTAGAGTACGGTTTGGAGAAATATTTTGCATTTTTTTAGTCGTTAGTAGTTAGTTGGTTAGTCCTTAGTTTTTTTTAGTAATTAGTCCCTAGTGGTTAGTCCTTAGTTTTTAGTTAAAAAATTGACTATGGACTAAAATCTAAGGACTAAGGACTATTCTTTTTGGCCTTCTTTCTTCGCTTTCTCTCTTGCTTCAACGCGCTCGTGCCAGTCTTTACTTTCTTTATTTAGATCGTAACCTTGTTTGGATAAATAGTTGTTGATTCTTCCTTTGTATTTACCAAACCAGCCGTGTTTTTCTTTAGATGAGCCAGCGTCCATGGCATGTTCTCTAGCTTCAACCAAAGCTTTGTAGATATAGTCTTTCTGCTCAGCAGTTAAATTAGGAAGCATGTCGTTGTAACCTGCAACCGTGATTGGAAGCACGCCATAAGTCATTCCGTCTTTTACTTCTGTGATTTTGTCTTCTGATAATTCTTTACTTAATTTTTTGATGTAAGATTTATGCAGTTTTTCAATTGATTCGTCTGCTTTTGCTTTCAGCTTATCAATTTTTTCGTTTTGTTTTTCTTTAGCTAACGAAGTGTCTTCTTTTACTTTTTTGATTTCAGCATCTCTTCCATCATGAATTTCAGTTAAATCTCTGAACTGCTGTGCGATTATATTTGAAACAACTTTTTCTTTAGCTTCGTTTTTCAAGTCTAATTTCACAACGATTTTAGCCGCTCTCTCGTTGGTAACTTTAACGTATTCTGGATCTACATGCTGTTGTGCATTTAAAGCCGAAAATGCGAAAAGAAACGATAATAAGCTGATATTTAGTTTTTTTATTAACATCGTCTTTATGTTTTAATCTCGCAAAGGCGCTAAGTCGATAAGCTATTTTTCTTAAGTCTTAAAATAAAACTTTGCGACTTTGCGTCTTTGCGAGAATTTTTTTTATCTAAACTCTTATTTTAAATCTAACAAAGGTCTTACCAAAGTTTCTTTATTGTTAGCTAAATCTTTCCAGTTTACTTTTATCGCTGGATTTACACCGTTGATATAATCTTCGATATTAGAATATCCGTCTCCGTTTAAGTCTCCTTTTGCATCAGATGGATCATTCGGATTCAAGCCATATTTTTTCTCCCAAGCATCTGGAAGACCATCTTTGTCTGTATCTACATAAGGTTTTCCTTTGTATTCAGGATATCCTCCAACTTGAGAAATATCTGTAATGATTCCTAGCTTATAAGAATCCATTGGAAGACGTCTGTGTTCGAATTGATAGAAAGTCTTTTTCTCTAAACCTTTTGCATATTCTGGAACTCCAGTTTTTACCGTTCTTACGATTCTTTCGTCAACTTTATCTCTAAGTGGTAATGTAGCTCCAGCATTTTTAAGAACATAATCATAAGTCTCCTGAGCCGTCATAATTTTGTCAAACCACGGCATTGGCATTGGCTCATTTACTCTCATTTTCGGGAAATATACTGATGCTTCTGCAAAAGTCATTAATTCTCCTTTTTTAGTTTCCATTTGTACTCCACCATCCCAGTTATCTTTAGAAACTTTTTCGTTTCCTTCAACTACGTTTCCATTTACATAAGCTCTTCCGAACTCCATGTAATCCAATTTGCTTCGTCCTGCTTCTGGTTTCAAGATTCGGTAGCTGATTGGCTCATTTTTATTGGTAGCTGGCCCTGGCTTAAAGTAGTTATTGATAATGTTGTATTTTGCTGTATAATCTCCGCCATCAATAGAACGATTTACCCAGTTAAACACAACGTTGTTTACGAAATTGAAAATTCCGTTCCATCCAATTGATGGATTTCTACCTGTATTACTAGACCACATATTTCTTAAGAATGAGCAATTTTCTCCTCCTAAGGTACTTCCAAAAGCGTGGTTATAAGTATCTAAACCTTCTGCAAACAAACTATTTTGAATCGTAACATTTACAGTTGGCAATTTTTTATCTGCAGAATTTGGTGTTCCATCATTATACATATGTCTGTAAAAAGACATGTTTTCATCTAATCCCCAGGTTGCAGAAACGTGGTCAATGATGATGTTTCCAACTGGATTTCCTCCGATTGCATCATCTCTTCTTCCAACAAAAGTTTCTCCTCTACGGAAACGCATATGTCTAATTACTACATCATGCGTATCTACCCAAATCGATTCTCCTGCCACACAAATTCCATCTCCAGGAGCAGTTTGTCCTGCAATTGTAACGTAAGGTGCACGGATAATTAATGGGCTTTTTAATTTGATAATTCCCGCAACATTAAAAACTATTATTCTCGCTCCACCTTTTTCGCAAGCTTCACGTAAAGATCCAGGTCCGCGGTCTTCAAGACTTGTTACAGTGTAGACATTTCCACCACGACCTCCAAAAGAATACATTCCTCCTCCTTCAGCTCCTGGAAAAGCAGGAATACTTGCCTGTGGTAAATCGGTTGGTCTTGCTGCCCACGGAATATAAGGTTTTCCATGTTTTGCTTCTTCTTCAATAACAACTAAAGCTTTCTGCCAAGCTTCGTCTGAAAGTCTTTGAGCTTCTTCTTTAATTGCTTTTTCCTGCGCCTGAACTTCTGGACTAATTTTAGGATATTGAGCAAAACATTTTGCACTTCCTAAAAAAAGTAGCGATGATGCGATAAATAATGCGGAATTTTTCATGTTAATTTTTAATTGTGGTAATTCTTTTTAAACAAATCACCTGTATCTTTTGACGAATACAGGTGAAAAGCTTTGTATGTTTTTTGTTTAGTGGTAAAATTTATTCTTGGTAAATGTATGTTCCAGCCGCTCCGTTACCATCTTTCCATCCAACAGTTTGTGTTAGCCATGGATTAGCAACCAAAGCAGTCTGATTAAGACCCATAATGTAATAATTTGATCTCCAAGAAATAGGAGTTGCAACGTTACCTACTTGATCCATTGGTGTTGGAGGAGAACGTAACTCAAAATTATTAGTATAAAAAGTCGCCAATGCATTAATTTGAGTTTGGAAGTTTGCAGCATCTGGATCAACAGAAATAGAAGCACGTTGAGAAGCTAAAGGATCTGTGTTAGCAGCACTAGTTCCATTTTTATAATGTAAATAGTTTCCAACACGCTGAGTTCCGTTGATTACTGGAATACCAAGTTTAGCATTTGTCTGATCATTGATTGAAGCATCATCACTGTAAAGCATCCATCTTTGAATATCCCAAAAACGTTTTCCTTCATAAGCTAACTCAACTCTGCGCTCATAAAGACAAGCTTCAAGGGCAGCGTATTTGTCTCCCAATGCACCTATTCCGTAATTATCTGTAGCAGCAATTCCAACACGTTTACGAATTCTTCCTAAATAAGTAGTAGCATTTCCAATATCTCCTTTTGCAGCATAACATTCTGCAATGTTTAATACTAACTCTGCAAAACGATATTCAAAAATATCTGTTCCAGAAATCTGGAAGTTTGAAGCATTACTTACAGTAGGGCTTGACATTTTACGAATGAAAGCAGGACTTGCTACATCGTTACCCATACTGAAACCGAAAGCAGTTGAAGTTGTACTCCAACGATATGCCCAAACAGTAGGTACTGCTGCTGTCGCCAAACTATTGTTGTAAGGCCAATAACTTCCTGAGAAACCAAATGTTCTATAAAAACGTGGGTCACGATCTTTAAAAAATAAGAACGGATCATAACTATTAGCTGCAGTTGGTCTTTTTCCATTAGCCATAGGAAATAAGTCAATCATACTTTTTGGAGCATCAACTCCACCACTTCCTTGTCCACCTTGGCTCGTCAAACGAATTGATCTTTCCCAAGAGTTATTTGATTGTAAAGAAGGAGTAACTGTAGTACTGCTTGCTAAAAGTTTAACAACAATTGCCTCTGAAATGAATGCATTATCATTAACATAAAACATTCTTTCCCAATCTCTTGCTGTTGCTCCATATAAGCCGTGTCCTTGAGAAGTTAATTCTGTTTCTGCTGCTAATCCAGCTGCTAAAGCTGCATCCCAACGCTCTGTAGATGAATCCCAATTTTTATTGAATAACGGACTTGCATACGTTAACAATACACGAGCTTTTTGAGCCATTGCTGCTCCTTTTGTAAAACGGCCATAATCACTAGCTGGCCATTTGCCAGGCAATAAACTTGCTGCTAGATCAAAATCGGCAGTAATTTGGTTCACTAATTCCGTTACTGTAGCCCTTGGTATTTTGATTGAAGGATCATCTTTAGATGGAGTCTGAACTGTTGTAACAATTGGAACACCACCGTAAGTACGCATTAAATCAAAATATTGAGTAGCACGTAAATAATACATTTGCCCTTTTATCTGATCACGAAATGTTTGAGGCAAATTAGCTCCGTCAACATCAATTCTTTCCAACATCACATTAATGTCTCTAATTCTATTGTAAGGATCATTAGAAGGGTTTTCAACTAATGTTTTTCCAAAATAACCTGATCCATCAGCGGCATTTTCCAAAGTTATATTTGGATTAATCATTGCAGAGATACCGCCTACTTCTTCCGTATAAGAAGTTTGAGTAGTTGTAAATGATCCAACAAGTGTAGCTGTAGGCGCTTTATAAGCATCGTAAAAATCAAAATATAAGTTATTTACGTACCAATTTACACGTTCTTCACTTTTAAAGAACTCTGCGTCATAATACTTATATTGCTTTTTGTCTTCCAAAAAGTCATCACTGCATGAAACTCCTAATATCATTAAAAGAGTCATTGCTATATATGTACAAAATTTTGCTTTCATAATTGTGTTTTAATTAAAATTAGAATGATACATTCAAATTAAGTGACCAAGTTCTAAGAGTTGGATATCTTGAAACTGAATCATCATACATATTTCTATAATGATTTGGATAAGGATTATATAAGTCCCAAAGGTTATTACCTGTAATACCTAAAGTAGCTTTTTGAATATTTAATTGTTTCATTGCTTCTTTTGGAAGTTCAAATCCGAAAGTCATATTTCTAATTACACATCTAAAAGTATCCAATTGCCAGAAATCTGATGGTACAAGAGCACTTTCTTGTGCCATATTAGGATATTTACCATTAGGATTATCAGTAGCATCATACATATCTGTCCAGAAAGATTCGTGAGACCAGTCGTTGTGAGCAGATCCTACACCTTGTTTTACTAAGTCAATAGATCTGTAACCTCCCCAAGAAGTTTGAATCTGTGTTCTAAAATAAACAGATTTGTATTTGAATCCTAAATTACTTGTAAAACCGTACGTTCTGTTGTTTTTTGCTAGTTTAACATAATCTTCATTTGCCATAATTCTACCATCAGCACCAGCCTGAGTTTTTGATGATGCATCATAAACACCCGCTGTATCTTCATAAGCTAACATTCCTTTTCTCATTTGAGTTACATTATTGATAGTCAAGTAATTTGGAACTCCACCTACCGCTGTAGCTCTTTCTGTTAAATAATTCCAGTAATTAGCAATATCCTCGTCTGTTCTTAAAATACCATCTCCTGTTGAAGTGCCTTTCCAAGTTTTGAATCCCCATTGTGGGAAAAATGTAGAAGAACCGACTTCTGTTACATTCATGTTTGCATTTGGTCTTGGAAGCGTAGGGTATTGTTTCACTTCATTATCATTAAACGCGAAGTTTATCCCAACATTATAACTAAAGTTTTCTTTAATTTTATCATTCCAGTTTATAGCAAATTCAGTTCCCCAGCTATCTATCGCAGCATAATTAACCTCTGCAAAACCACCTCCTACTGTAATCGGAGTACCTGCTTCTGCTGCCAATCCAATTAAGGCATCTGTTGTTTTATCATAGTAGTAATCTACTGAAAGTGATAATCTATTTTTAAGGAAAGCTACATCAATACCAATATTATTTTTGATTGTTTTATCCCAGTGTACATTTTGATTTGGATTTGGACGTGGTGTAATTCCTCCTCCTAAAAGACCTCCATTTCCACCAAATTGTGCTCCTTTGTCAGCAATCGGCTCGTAAAATTGTAACCATCTCCAGTAATCAATATTATCTTTACCAGTTTTACCAATTGAGTAGCGTAATTTCAAATTATTGATCCAAGAAACATTGTCAGTAAACCAATCTTCTCTAGATACTACCCATCCTAATTGAGCACCTGGGAAAAAGCCCCAATAATTTTCTGGTGCAAACTTAGTAGAAGCATCACTTCTAAAGATAAACTCCACAAGATATTTGTCTTTAAAGTTATAGTTTAAACGTCCTAAGTAAGATTGTGTTCCAGACTCTACTTTTACAGCTTCAGAGTTTGTACTAATAGGCCCAGCAGTAGTACTATTTCCTAAAAAGTCTTTTGAAGTTCCTTCGTAAGCTAAACGAACACGCTTATTCCAAGCTTCTGATTGCTCATAACCGAACATTGCAGATACATTATGATTGCCAAACGTTCTTGCGTATGATGCAAAAAAGTTAGCCTGCATCAATTTATCCAAATCTGTTGTATAGTAAGCTCTTGAACCACGAATATTCGTTTCTGGTTTTCCACCATTCGCAAACTCTGAATTTGGATTTAAGAGGTGATTATCTTGTTTTTCATGATTCACAATTCTTAGTAAATCATAAGGTAATTGAAACTGCTCTGTATAACTGCTTGACTGGCTTCTTGCAAAACTTCCTTTAACACTCAAACCTTTCAAAAATGGCAATTTATACTCCAAAGACAAATTCACATTATAAGAAAACTGTTCTTCAGTTTGTTTTCCAGCATCTAGAGCTGCAAAATAGTTCCATCCTGCAATAGTTGTATTCGCATTTGCACTTCCTAAGTTACGATCTGAACGTGGAAACGGAGACATCCAATACGTTTGATCACCTATTGTAGTTTCCCAAGGAACATACTTTGGCATGTGCAATAAATAAGCATAATCTGCTTGTTCACCTCCAGCTGCAGAACCAAAACTGCTATCGTTTAAGTTTGCCGAAGATTTAGTATATGATTTAACAACATCTGTTGTAATAGCAGAAACGGAAGCAGAGAATTCTAAATCTTGAGAGATTTTGATATTAGTTCCTGTTCTGAAATTCCATTTTTTATAATCTTGCTCTCCTAAGTTAGGACCTTGATCAAAGTACGTGATACCTGCAAAATAAGTAGCTTTTTCAGTTCCTCCACTTGCAGAAAGAGATTGTCTTTGTTGTGTAGCTGGTTTCCAAGCTTTTTTAAGCCAGTCATAATCCAGACTTTTCATTTGCTCAAGCTCTGCAGGAGAAAAATATTTAGAAGTAACAGGATCTAAATTTGAATTTAAAAATCTGTTTTTCCAAATTCCATGCTCATAAGCGCTCATAGTTTTACCATGACTTACCGCATCATTGAAAGAGTATTGACTATAATAAGTAAACTTTGGTTTTCCAGCTTTTCCTCTTTTAGTCTTTACGATAATAGCTCCTTGTGAAGCTCTAGATCCGTAAATCGCCGCAGAACCGTCTTTTAAAACAGTCATACTTTCAATTTCTGAAGGATCCAATTGGTTAAAAGTCTCTAAAGTAGGTTTACCGTTTTGAGGATCAACTTGAACCATATCATCAATAACTACCAATGGAATAGATGAATTACCATCTTTTGAGAATCCAAAAGTTTGACGAATTGCAAGTGTTGCTCCATCTCCAGGACGGCCAGCACCACCTTCAACATTTAAACCTGGAGTTAAACCTCTCAAAGATTCTGCTAAATTTGACACAGGTAAATCTTGAATATCGTCTGGTTTTAAAGATACAATAGCTCCAGTAACATTATTCTTTTTCTGAGAACCGTATGCAACTACTACAATATCATCCAATACATTAGAATCTTCAGATAATTTAGCATCTACAATTGCACGTCCGTTAACTGGAATTTCTAATTTTTTCATTCCGATAAATGAAAACACTAAAGTAGCTCCCGGTTTTACTTTAATTTGATACTTACCATTGAAATCTGTTGTAACCGTATTCTTTGTAGATTTCTCAGTTACATTTACACCAGGAAGAAGGCCTGATACATTATCAGTAACAGCTCCTGTTACCGTAACTTGATTACCTGAGTTTTGAGCATAACTCAATACACTCATCAGTGCAAACAAAAGAAAGCTACATCTTTTTATAAGTGCTTGTTTCATAAATGTTTTTTTTTGGTTAGGTTATTAATTGTTAGTTAGTCATGTTTAATGTGCCTATCTATTAACAAAATTTTTCTTAATGGAATCTTAAATTAATTTTATTAAATGTTTAAAACACATTTATTTTAATATTCCAAAAATATGACGATGACATATTAGAACCGTCCTGCTCTATCCTGTTTTAATCATGTTATTTCAAAAAAAAACAGTCAAAAAAAACAATATTAATAAAAAACGAATAGAAAAAATAAATGAACCCAAATATTTAAGACAATTGTTTGCTTAAAACAAAATTTAGAAACCTATTTTGACTAAAAAACAATAAGATTTATATCAAAAATAAACATATAGTATATATTCTGCAAAACTTAATACTATCTCATCTGATAAATAAGAGCTTATAAAATACCGTTTTTTACGAAAACGATAGAGATAAATACTCTGAGTATATTTTTTTGACGTTAAAAAACTTACAAAAAGACCAACAGGACACCTGCAGGACACTCCAAAAAAAACCTTAATATTTTTTTAATAAAAGATAAGATTTTTAAACGTAAATTCTGACCAACAAATTGTAAATAGCTTTTTTTGAAAATTTTTATTTCAAAATACAAATAAAAAAAGCCCGCTAAATCCTATGATTAGCGGGCTTACTTATTTCGTTTTAAAGATATATGCTCTTGATTGTTTTACAATAGTCAGCAACTCTCAAATCGTCAACTAAATAAATCGTTGTTATTGTCATTTTTGTGGATTCCATCCATTTAAAACTAAATCTCTATCGTATTTTTTAATCTCTTCTTTCTTTAACTGGTGCGACCATGAAACTCTTTGAGAAATATATTTCGCACTGGAACCTTTACTTCCGAATTCTGCATAATACGCCGTTTTATCTTTATCAGGAAAACGAGTGTCAGGCCATGCATTCCAACCTTCAGGAATAATATGCGAACCAATATCTGTATTGATAAAAACCGTTTGAGCGTAAGGCCTCCAAGGTCTTCCTAAAAATACTTGATCTACCGTTTTGTCTTTGGCAGTTAGCTTACAATCGACAAAAACATATCCATACGGCTGTCCTTGCGGAGTTGAAGCCGCAGTAATATAAGAGTTTACTAGACTTTCGATCGTACATTTGTAAAAATAAGCCGTAGCTGCTCCAAAAATAAAATCGGTTGTTCCGTTGATGAAACAGTTTTCGAAATAAATGCGTGTTTTTTCTTCAGATAAATAAAGTGTATCCTGATTGCCTAAAAGATTGCAATTCTTCACAATAACTCTATCACCTTTAATATGAAGCGCCACCGCCTGTCCTACTCTGCCTGCTGTATTTTCAACCGTAAGATTTTCTAGCGTACAATCGTTCGCTTTAATTTGAAATGAATACGAAGTTCCCGTTCCAAAAGCGGTTTTTCCTGACGGATCTTTCTCGCGAAGCGGTTTCCCCGAATAATCATCAAATGAAATTATCGTTTTGTTTCTATCTGTTCCTTTTAAAGTAATGAATGTTTTAGAAACTGGAATTTCTAACTTTTCTTTATAAACTCCAGGTTTTATCGTAATTACAACACGCTTTTCTGAATTGTCTTTTACATTATTTACTGCTTCCTGAATCGTTTTAAAATCTCCCGAGCCATCTTGTGCAACCGTTAAAGTTAATTTATTATCAAGCGTTTGAGCTGATAGAGAAAGTGTTATTAAGAATAAAGTTAGAATGTATTTCATAAATTTTCAGTTTAAGGTTTTAGATAAAGTTTATCTGTAGAGACGCACCGCAGTGCTTCTAGCCCAACGTAACCACAATGTTTGACACATGGCGTAGACGGACTGCAGTGCATATCTACAAAGATTAGCGATTCACTGTGAGGAGCTACTTGTGTGTCCTTCGACTCCGCTCAGGAGGACAATCTTTGTGGTAAATCTTTGCCGAGCTACTTGCGAAGATTTCTCCTTCGTCGAAATGACAAAATACATGATTAAAATCCGTTTTAATCTGCGTTTTCGCGATAGCGAATCCGTAAAATCCGCGTCCTAGCAAACTAGTGCGACATCCAAACCGTCATTTCTCCTTGCCCTTTATTTCCCCATGCAAAATAGGGAACCAATTTTACAGGAACAGAAACAGCATCTTTAGAAGAAAGAGGTTTGTATAAAGTCTTATTCCAAGAATTATTTGGATTAATTACTGCTTCTGCCTCAATGCTCACTAAATTTCTATTGTTTAAAGTAAAGTTGTTCGTTGTAAATTTCGAATTCAGTTTTAAAGCCACATCGTTTACGCTTGTTTTCGCCGGCAACTGATCTGATTCTAAACAATATACCAAAGGCCCTCTTTTTACAGCAACCTGATTTTTAACTTCTTCCACTAACGGATTCGCTTCCATCAACTCAACTGGCATTGGAAGATTCAATTCAATTACATCTCCTTTTTTCCATTTTTGATTTAATTTCAAATAAGTTCCAGAAACGATTTGATCCGTAATTTTTGAATTATTAACTGAAATTTCCGCATTCTGACTCCAACCTGGAATTCTTAAAAAGAAAGCCTGTAAATCTTTTGGTGCTTTTACGATTTTTAAAGTGATTTTTCCATCCCACGGATAATTCGTCTGTTGTTCGATTTCTAAAGCTTCTCCGTTTAACGATTTTGTATTCAAAGTGTTACTTCCATATAAATTCACATACAAACCTTCTTTCGAAAGATTGTAAGCGTAATTTCCAACTTCTGCAATTGTTCTCGTTACGTTTGGTGCACAACAATTTGACAAAGCAATATAACCTTCACGCACATTTCCCCATCTTTGGTGAAAAGGCAGATCTAAAGAAACATTCAGCGGATTGTTGTAAAGGAATTTTTCTCCTTCTAAATCCATTCCAGAAAGTACGCTGTTATAAAGTGCTAATTCCACAATATCCGCATATTTGGCATCTCCAGTAATCTGAAGCATTCTCCAGTTCCATAATACATTTCCAATATTGGCACAAGTTTCCGTGTGAGCCGTTGCATTTGGCAATTGAAAAGGTCTTCCGTAAGCCTGATGAATCTTCTGCACCACAGTCGGGTCATAGGAAGTTCCGTCTGGCGAAACGCCGTCATACAACGAACCACAGCCTCCAGTAATGTACATTTTACGATAGGTTACATCATCCCAAATTGATTCTAAATTATCTAGCAATTTCTTTTCTCCGGTTTCAGCATATAAATCGGCCACTCCTGCGTATAAATAATTCGCTCTTACAGCGTGTCCCATCGCCGTAGTCTGCTGTCTAAATGGAACTCTGTCCTGATTATCATCAGTTCCGTCACTTGTTGTTCCTTTAATGTCGATCAAATTATTGGCTAATTCCAGATACTTAGGATTTTTGGTTGTACGATACATTTCGACAATTCCCATATAATGTGACGGACAAATGGCATTTCGCGCTAATTCAGGCGAAGCTTTTTTGTAGAAATCATATAAGAAATCGGCAACACCTTTGGCGATAATAAGAAAATTATCTTTCCCAGTCGCACGATAATGAATACAAGCTGCAGTCATTAAATGTCCCATATTGTATTTCTCAAAACCCAATTGTTTTTTCACTTCTTCTGGACCTAAAGTTCCCCAGCGTTCATCAATTAAAACGGGCGTGTGAATATAACCGTCTTTGCGCTGTACTTTCGCGAAAAGCGCAATCGCCTTATCCATTTCAGCATCGAGTTTTTTGTCTTTTGTAATGGCGTATGTTGCTGCCATTCCTTCAAAAATCTTGTAGAAATCACCATCATGAAAAGAAGGCCCTTTAAAAGTGCCTTTGCTTAATCCTGCAGCAATTTCGAAGTTTTTGTAAGCGTGTGAAGTCTCACTATGGTACAAATCCCACATGTACGGAAGCGTATTTTTGGTCTCCACATCAAATTGTTCTTTCCAAAATCCGTTAGTCCATTTTACGTCTTGAAGTCCAACGCTTTGCAATTTCGAATACGGACTTTGTGAATTTGCTACCAAACCCTTATTTTGCGCCACTACACCAGCACTAACAAAAAACAAGCTAAGGGAAACATTTAATAAATTTTTCATTTTGTATTTTTTTTGAACCTTATAAGCTATATAAGTTCATTTAAACTAAACTTTTTTGAAACCATATAAGTGATATAAGTTCATTCAAGCCACTTTTTTAAACTTAAAAAATTAAATTCGAGCCAACTTAAATTTTCTTACATAACTTATATGGTTAAAATTATTTTACAAAGAAATTGATCGTTCGGCTCATAGAATCTCCATCTGCATCTTTTACAATAATGACAAACGACGCAAATCCTTTATCTGAAGCAGTGAACTGAATTTCCTTTCCTTTTAAACTCACTTTTCCGTTTTTAACTTCAGAGAAAGTGTAGACTGGTTTGTTGTCATAACCTTTAAAAAAATCTGCAACAGCTAAAACTTTTTTATCTTTTAAATTGATAAAATAATGAGGCTGCGCCAACCAATCTAAATAATTATCCAATTGCGTAAATCCGTCTTTATCGGTATCAGAATTCGCATCTGAGAAATCTCCTGCTGGTGAATTTTCATTTAAACCAAAAGCTTTTTCCCACCAGTTTGGTAGTCCGTCATGATCCGTATCCCAATCTGTCGGACGAGTTTCTGACGGAAAATTAGGCCATCCTCCCGCATCTGCTTCATTGTCAATCATTCCGCCTAAACCGCTTTTACTGCCTTTATAAGTAAAAGTTCCTTTTTTAGTTTCCTCAATAATTCGGTTATCGTGTTTGTCAAAAAACGGCTGATTTGCTCCAACATCCGAAAGAACATTTTTATAAGCTCCATTTGCCGATTGCGTTTGCACGAAAGAATCAAAAAATGGCTTATTTACAAACGTTTCGTATTCTACCATTTCTTTATTGGTAATCGTCATTTTTCTTCCTTTATCCTGCGTTTTTTCGTCGAAATAACCCGGCATAACGTTTCCGTCAAAGAAATAGCGTTGCATTCCTTTTCCAACACCTTCGTGCTGTGCATTCAAAGCAACAAAAATTCCAGTTGAAGCGCCTGGTTTGTAATAGTTATTAACGAAATTTACTTCATTGGCGCCGCCATCTGTTGCACGTTTTCCCCAGTTGTACACGACATTATTTCTAATATCAAGTCTTCCTGTATAAAATCCGTCACCGCTTAAACCACCTCCAATACTCCAGTTACGGCCTTGGTTGTGCGCTAATAAATTATGGTGAAAACTTCCGATATCTCCGCCAATTGTAGCCGCATATCCATGCATTTTTCCAGCTTCGTATTTATCGTGTCCTGCCACATTTAAAGCCTCGGAAATTAAAGTTCGCTGCAACGTAATATGATGCGCACCACGCGAACTAAACGATTCATCAATCGTCCAGCTAATCGAACAATGATCGATAATACTGTAATCGGCACCAGTTAATCCCATGCCGTCAAACGTTTTCCCTCCTCCGATTCTCACTTTCAAAAAGCGGATCACACCGTCATTTCCTGTCAGACCAATTGGAGCTCTGGTTACCGTGATTCCTTCGCCTGGAGCCGTTTGTCCTGCAATCGTAATATAAGGCTGATTGACAACCAATCTTGAAGCCAGTTTAATATTTCCCGAAACATTAAAAACAATCGTTCTTGGCCCGATTTCCTGATTCACCGCGTCGCGCAAACTTCCCGGACCGTCATCATTTAAATTCGTTACTTCGATAACTTTTCCGCCACGTCCTCCTACCGCATAACGCCCGTAACCTTCCGCTCCCGGAAAAGCCAGTTGAGCAGGTTTAAACGACCATATATTTCCTAAAGTTTCCTGACCCTTATTATCCACTTCATCCACTCTCCAATAATAGGTTGAACCGCTGTACAAATCAGAAACTGAATAATTATTATCTACTAATTTTCCTTTAAATTCTTTAGAAGATTCGGTTGCATTGGCAACAGCGTCTTTATCCAAACCAAAATATAATTTATGAGCTGAACCATTTTTTGAAGCCTCCCATTTTAAAATCACATTTTTGGTTACTTCAACATGCTCGTCTCTGTTTTTTGGTTCTGGAGAACGAGCCTGATTCATCAAGTTTGGCGTATCCAATTCAAAACCGTTAATCACGATTTGTTTTACAATATCAGGATTGTTTGTCGCATCAATTTCAAAACGAACAATCACATCCTTTCCTTTTTCGGCATTGAAAGTGATATAAGCCATTGAAGCATCAACTTTCGCATTCGCTCGCTGACTGGCATTTACCGTTTCTTGAAGTTTACCGTTGACGAAGATTTTTATCGGAGAAAAAGTTTTTCCTGTAATGATATCAAACGCATTATGAAACGTCAAAAGCGTATGCTTTCCTGCCGTTAAACCACTGATTTTTAATTGTAATTTTTCAGCCGTAATCAATCCATCGCTTCCTAATTTATTATAAAATGGTGCGCTCATTCCAACCTTGTACCATTTTGAACTGAAGTTTCCTTTTAATTGAAAAGTTACTCCGTTAAAAGTCTTCTGGTCTTCTTTGTTTTCATTGATTACCCAAGCTTCATAACTTGGATCATGAACTTCTTCTAATCTTCTTTGGAAAAAGTCAAAATCGACTTTTACAATCTGTTTGTCGGCATTTTGTGCCTGTCCATTTACTGCTAAAAGCGTGGTTAAAGCAAATGAACTTATTAATTTTTTAATCATTTCAAGTTAGTTTTTTCTGTTTCTGATTTTCCAATCAGGTTTATAATGTCTTTTTTTCTTTCTTCTGGAATCACTTTTAAAACCTTTAATTCTCCGTTAATGAGCTCAGCTTCAATAGTAGTGTTTTGTTTGGCATGTAATTTAAAATGAACATTCCAATCTTTT
This sequence comes from Flavobacterium erigeronis, assembly GCF_054075165.1. Lineage (NCBI taxonomy): Bacteria > Pseudomonadati > Bacteroidota > Flavobacteriia > Flavobacteriales > Flavobacteriaceae > Flavobacterium > Flavobacterium erigeronis. Next base: position 96,593 of record NZ_JBSKGP010000008.1, read on the forward strand.
GGCCATGCCGGAAAAAGATAGATTTTCCCGTCTGCTTCCTGCAATAACATTTCCTGCATGCCTATCATTCCCGAGCCTCCCCAATTATGATCTGGAACCCAGTCAAATCCCGGTCCCCAAAATGCTGGGAATCTTCTTTCTGAATTCGCCATTTTCAGCAGATTGTATTTTTTGGCTTCTTCGGTCAAACCTAATCTTGCTGAGAAAATATTGTCTTGTTTCCAACCCACATGACTTCTAAATTTTAAAGCATCTGGATCGTATTTCCATGTATTTAAAGCCATTTCTAAATCTGGTTTTCCGACGCCGTAAATTCCCCATGGATAAACAGGATACAATTGCGGAACCTCTGTATTATTTACTCGTTCCCAAGTTTTAGCAGGAACTAAAACTTTATGATTCTCAATCTGACCAAAATTTAAAGGCGGAATTCTGTTTTGAAATGCTTTTAGATAATCGACTTCTTCTTTTGATAATTCTTTCTGCGAAAGGTTTAAAAGCTGTTCCGTAATTACTTGCAAAGCCGAAATCGTACTGTTTGAATTATTCGTCATCTTATAGGTTTCAGCCCCCGAACCCGGATAAAGAATTAATTTTCCGTTTCCGTCCAAAGCTTTTCTGCCTCTTTGTTTCGCTAAATATTGATAATGTTCATCGAAAAAACGAAGACAGCTAATAATAAACTGATTGTATTTCTGAATGTCTTCTTTAGCATATTCTTTTTGCTGAAGCATCATTTGGCAGAATTCAAAAACCGTGTCCCATTCGTATTCCAACCAAGCGTTATATTCCATTCCTGGATCGTAATCAGCTGGACGTTTCCATTCGTATTCAGCAGGATTCGGAAGTCCAAAGTTTTCTAATTGTTCTGTGAAAGAAGCGCCGTTGTGTTTCCAATACACTTTACTGCGTAATTCGGCATTTTTCTGAATCGTTAAATAATAATTCAATTGCGATTTCATCATATCAAAATCACCGCTTTTTACCATCGGAAAATAAACCAATCGCTGGTTTTGAGCCGTCATCGTTCCTCCGCCCCAATTTCTAAAATCGGGTGTGAAATTCAGATCCTTATTCGTGTAAACAGGATCAACCGTAAAAAGTCCGCCATTGAATTTCGTTGGATATTTTCCGTACGCATTGCATCCCAACATGTATCGAAACAACTGATAATTCTGTCCAATCTGATAAACCGAATCTTTAGCGGCCGATTGGTTTTTCTGCGTAAAAATAAAACTGCGGTTCCAGAAATTATTCCACCATTTTATGGTGTTTTTTTCTGCTTGTTTCGTTGTGTTTTTATTTGCATTAATCAAACTTTTCAGTCCATTATTCCAAGTCGAAAAGTCAGTTTGAGCGGTGTTTAAATAAATTTCTAATGAATGTTTTCTCGAAGGTTTTACACTTGTTAAATTAAAACCTTTGAAATCGGTGTCCTGATATTTTCCTAGATAGGTTCCGTCTGGTTTTAAGTTATCGCCTTTTATGAACCCGCCGAAAGTCAGATTGGCAATCGGGTTCATCATTTCGTCTTTAACCGATTCCATTTTCTGCTGTTTTACGGCAACATCAAAAACGGTCTGTTCACGATTTCTATGATAAAATTTAAGTCCGTTATTTTCAAAAGCAATCGAATCTTTAAAAATAAATAGATCGCCCTGAGTCGCCCATTTATAAGAATTGGCATTGTTTTCTTTTCCTTTTGATTGATGATTCTGATAACGCCAGCTTTCATAAGAAGCCGTCATTTTCAACGGATTTTTACTTTCTAAATCAACATGAATAATCGGTTTAAAAACATCTACCCAAAGTTTGATTTTGGTATCATTCTGCCCAACCAAAACGTAGCCGTCTCTGAGTTTCAATTCCTGACGAAAACCGTCTTTCCCTTCAAACGGATTTGGACTTAAAGTAATTTTTACACGACCTAATTTCAATAAAGTATTATGTTCATCAAAAGTCCCACTTCGTGAAAAATAAAAATACAAATCGCCTTTCTCTACCCAGACATTCATACCGATATCACCACCTCCCAAAGGCATAGATTCTGACGAATTCTGGCTTTGCGTTGTCCAAACCTGATTGTAAGTATCGAGTACAGGAATTTGCGCTTTAAGACAAAGCGTGGTAAAAAGAGAAAATAGAAATATTAAATTTTTCAACATACTAATTTTTATATAGAATACTGTTTTTAAACCATATAAGTTATATAAGATAATTTAAGTTGCTACCTAAAATTGAAACTTGTAAGGTTTAAAAAAGAACATAAAAGATAAATTTAAGCGAAGCTTTAAATTTTGACTTACATTTCCTTAAAACACAATCCAAACACAAAGCTTAAATTGTCTTATATAACTTACATGGTTTAAAAAAAGACCTACCATTCATCCGTTCTAAACGAAGAAACCGGCAGACCGCCTGCACTGAATAATTCCGCTTTCGCGAAATCTTTCCATAGATATCTAATTGCAACTGGCTTTTTAACTTTATCTGAGGTCAAAACCACTGATTTTCTTCTCACAACCGTTTTGGCAGGATAAAAAACTTTGTCTTCGCCTGCAATTTCAAAACCTAAAACTTCCTTGTCATAAGACGTAATTCCGTTCGCCACATCATCAAAAGAAACCGTTACAGCGCCATCTTTTATCTCCATAGATTTGTATTTCGGACTTTCAAATTCGAAACCTTCAATTCCGTACGTTCGTGCCAAAGCCTGAAAAGCCAATCTATTCCCGCCCTTTTCTTTGTCCATTGGATGAATATTATTCTCCTCTCCAACGTCCATTAAAACCGCCATTGCCGAATTCGAAATTTCCTTCGAAGCTTTAAACTGCGCTTCTCTCAAATAAGCCGAATTGTATTTCTCTAAATAATCTTTTGGATGAAATGAAGCATAATTAAACGGTGCAATCTGAGCAAAATAAAATGGAAAATCGCCTTGATTCCACATCTTTCTCCAACTGCTTACCATTTTCTTCATCAAAGCGGTATATTCATTTGCTCTTTCATAATTCGATTCGCCCTGATACCATATACAGCCTTTGATTCCGTAACCAATTACTGGCGAAAGCATTCCGTTAAACAAAGTCGTTGGAACACGATTTGGATCTTTTACCAATTCTTCTTTTGTAGTCGGAATTTTAGCACTAGCGAAATCTTTCAGCATTTCCTTGTTCATCCATGCTTCCATGCTTGAACCGCCGTACGAAACATGAATCAACCCCACGGGAACATTTAAAACTTCCTGCAAAAGCGATCCGAAATACCAAGCCGTTGCACTAAAATTGGAAGTTGATTTTGGAGAAGCTTCTTCCCATTTTCCTTCAAAATCTTCTTTTGGTTCTAAAACCGTCGCACGCGGAACAGTAATTAAACGAATGTTTTTATTGGCTGATCTTACAATGATTTCGTTTCCGTTTTTAACTGGCTGTCCTTGAAATCCTTTCAAAGGCATTTCCATATTGGATTGTCCTGAACAAAGCCAGACTTCGCCGATTAAAATATTTTTGATGGTTACTTTTTCTGTTCCTTCATTTACTTCAATTGTAAAAGGTCCGCCTGCGGTTGGCGTTTGCAATTGGTTTTTCCATTTTCCAGAAGCATCGGCTTTAGTTTTATAAATTTTAGAATCCCATGATGTTTTGATTGTAACATTGGCATTGTTTTCTGCCCAGCCCCAAATTGGTGCATTTGATTTTTGCTGTAACATCATATTGTCCGAAAACAATGCAGGCAGTTTGATTTTTGCATTGATTTGAAGGCTTAGAAAAACCGTTAAAATTGCAATGATTGATTTTTTCATTTTTATTTGTGTTTTATTAGCCACGAATTCACGAATTTTTTAAAATCTGATTTGAGATTAATTCGTGAATTCGTGGCGAAAAAAATTATTTTTCTTTTACAATACTTACTGGTCCCAACAATCCAGCTTTCAACAACGGATTACCTTCCAATCTAAATGCTGCTGTTGTCCACGTTAATCTTTCTTCCTTTGGCAATTTTTGATCACCAATTAAGCGGTTTGCCCACGTATTGGTAACTTTTATTACAATTGTATTTTTTCCTTTTTGTAATACCTTTGAAATGTCTGTTTTAAATGGAAAAGTCCAAAGCGTTCCACAATCTTTTCCGTTGATGAAAACTTCGGCGATATTAGCAACTTCACCTAAATCCAGCCAGATCTTATCAGTATCTTTTCCTTTCCAGATAAACTCTTTTTTATAAACCACAGTTCCAGAATAATACTTAATCTGATCGTTTGCAGAAGTACTCCAATCAAAAAGTTTATTAGTTTTTATTACTTCTTTCGGACCTTTAAATTCTGGATCAAATTGCAATTCCCAATTTTCGTCTAAAACTTGAATTTTTTCAAATTCAGCAGCTTTTGCTTTCGCTAAAACTTCTTTTGATTCTTCTTTAAAAATCACAAAACCAGATTCGTTAGCTTCTAAAGTCACTGAAACAATTGTTCTCTCATTTTCTATTTTCCAATTGGCTAAAGCCGAAGTTCTATCCGTAACTGGATTGTACCATTGTGGAACTTTTCCTGCAATTCTGAAAGAAGCTTCAAACGTTCTTTTTTCTGATTTTTGATTTGAAAGAAAATAAACTTCTTCATTTTCTGCTTTTCTATGAGCCCAAGCAATCGTTTCTGAATCGGCTCTGTTTAAATTCGGAAAATAAACGTCTTGTGCAATTCCGATGGAAGCAAAATCATTTCCTAAATAAGGTAATTTTACAACTGTTCCTTTTCCAATTTTCCATGAACTTGAATTAGCATTATTCCAGATTTCATTAATTACATTTTGCCATTTCTTTTGATTTTCTTCGGATTGAATTCCCGGCTGAATCGTTGGTTTATACTCTACAAAAATCGTTGCGCCATCTTTTAGCAACTGCAGGATTTTTTCGGCGGAAGCCAAAGATAAAATCTTATTTGGCGCCATTTTATGACTTCCTGGAAACAATAAAGCACCATATTCGATTCCATTTTCAAAAGTTACTTTTCCGTTTATAACTTTTGCTCTATTAATTAAAACATCAGCATTAAAAGAATCGTATTGATAACCGTTTAACGGATTAATCCATTGCGATAAATCGGTGATATTTTTCGAATACGTTACTTCTTTTGGCATTTTGGCTGTCGGCTGACCTTCATTTTCCAAACGGATTTTCTCGCTCTCTAATCTTTCTTTTCCAAACACATTCGGAATAAAAGGCACCAAACGATCCGGTACAAAAGAGCGAGAAGGAAAATCTTCACCAATAAAAATCGCCAGATCAATTACTGGTTTTCCTTTTTGCAATTGAAACTGAACGCGCTGACAATAATCAAACCATGCTTGTCCGGGTTTCCACCAAGTTTGGTCTCTTTGAAAAAAAGTTCCGATATCGTCCAGAGTCATTCCTGGTTTTCTGTCCGTCCAAGGGTTATGCACAAAAACATGGAAAAATAATCGGTTGATTCCTAAAGCATAATTGCGGTCTGCCGTAGTTTTCAAGTTTCCGGGATGTTCATCCCAATCCATTCTCAAAGCCGTAAAAGATTCTGCCTGAATAATGTCTTTTCCGTAAATATGTCCGCCCGAAATGGCATCGACCATATCAAAAGGTTTGTCGTGCGTTGGACTTTTCAGCCAAAATTCACCGCCCGGATAATCGACATATTTATAATGCAATAAAGCATCGCTCATCATGGTTGGCGCCACGTTTTCAGAACTTAATTTTACGTTGTATTCTTTTGCAATTTGCGCTATCGTTGCGTAGAAATTATCGGCAACCAAATCGGCAATAGTTTTACGTACATCATATAAAATTTTCTCTGAAAAGTCAGCGCTTTCAATCGGAATTCCCGCCATAACCGGCAGATATTCTACCAAATCATAACCACGTCTTTTTTTGAATTCATCTCTAAAAACCGAAGACCAGTTTTGGCTTCCGCATTCCCAACTATCAAAATGCAGGATTTCCAGCACTTTTGAAGCCAGTTCTGGACCCGCAGAACGAACGGCTTCTCCAAACCAATGATCCAATTGAAAACGAATTAATTCGGGATTAAATTTGTCTACTTCCAAACCTTTTCCTGCTCCACCCGTTGCATTTTCATGACCTGTAGAAGTGTGTCCCATTCGGATGATTTTCCATTTTCCTTTTGGCGCTTTCCAGTTTAGATTTCCGTCAGCATCCACAAAGCCGGATATATTTATAATTTCTGATTTTTTAAATGCATCAGAATTTGGAATTTCTTTTTCAGTAGTCTGTGGAGTCAAACGCCAGATTGCCCCCGATTTTCCTTCGTAATTATTAATTAAAGACTGATTTGAAAGTGTAATTTTACTCACTTTCAAATTCTGTTTCCATTTTGCAAAATCCAAATCTTCAGCACCTGGTTCTGTTCCTTTCGGATCGTAAACAAATCGGAAATATTTTGCGGTAACAGGCTTAACGGTATGGGTATTCGGAAAATCCATGTCCTGCCAGCCGTGTCGCGGTGCAATCAGTCTTTCGTGGAATTTAAAATGAACGCCGTCGTCACTCACTTCAACGATTAAACGCTGTGCCTGATAATCTCTTCCTTTAGTTTCAATTACAATGGATTTGCAGGTAAATGGCTTTTCAAATTCGTATTGAATCCATCCTGCATCGGCAAATTTGAAATTTTCGTCTTTTTTAGGATCTGCCAAAAACGAAGCATCGGTATTATTGGAGGTCGTTACTTTTGGTAATGGATTATGCGAGGTAGTTTCGTATTCTTTTATTGGAATTGCAAAAACCGCAATGTCTTTATAATAGTCTTTATAATGTTCTGGAACTGGCAGTTTTGAAACTATTTTTTTTCCACCTACAATTTCAGTCGTTGACCAGACTACTTTCTGCATCGACATTTCTGGTGTAATCCACGGACCGCCTGCAACGGCAAATCCGTCTGCTCCGTGAAAAGCGAGCTTCAATCCTAAACGACCAGCTTCTTGAAATGCCCAGTGAATCATATCCCAAAACTCTGGACTCAGCTGTAAAACTGGCGGATCAATCAATGGCGGATTGGCTGGGCCTTTTATAGTCATTAAATACGCACCAGCAATTCCGTTTTGTTTCATGGCTTCTAAATCGGCTGTGATTCCCGCTTTAGAATAGGCCGATTTCATCCAATACCAATACACCCAGGTTTTGGAGGATTCTAATGTTGGCTGAAAAGAGTTTTCTTTTTTATGGACTTCCTGCGCAGAGACGAAGCTTGCGAATAGGAGGATAAAAAAGAGGTGTTTTTTGTTGGGCATTTTTATGTTGTTTTGTCATTGCGAGGAACGAAGCAATCTCATACCGAGAGCAACTAAGTGTGATTGCTTCGTTCCTCGCAATGACCGCATTAATACTTAAACTTCTTCAAACTACTCTCCAACTGATTCTTCGAACCGCTGAAAGGCGTTAAATAAAAACTATATTGATAATTTCCTGATTTGATTTGATATTGTTCAATTGGCTGTGCTACAATCGTCCAACTGTCGTTTCCTCCTACTCCCATTTGGATTAAATCGATGTTTAGCGTCAAGAATCCTGGGTCTTTTAAATCGTACGTATGACCTGAAGCACTTAGGTTTTCTTGTGTATAAGGCCACGCACTCATGCTCAAAAGCTTATTGTCATTGACCACTACAAAACCTTGATTTTTCTGTGGAGTTGATAATGCCATCCATCTTACATCACAACGATTCCCGTTTTCCTGTGGTTTTGGATAATGTTCGATAAAATCATTAATTGGCAGTGAATATTTCCCGACAAATGAACCGAAACTTCTGTCGCTGTAATTTTCCAATTCTCCTTTTCCGTACCACGAAATCTGATCGAATTTTCTTTGAACGCCCATCTGCATTCCGATTTTTGGAATATTTGGCAATTTATCTGAAGCTTTTAAACTGTAATCTACTTTTATTACGCCATCTGGACTGATATTGTAAACAACATTTACGCTTGCGCTATCTTTTATAATTTCATAATCGCTTATTATTTTAATCTCAGAAGCCGATTTATCGATTTTCACATTCATCAATTTTGGTTTTGCTTTGTACCATTGTTTCAACAGTTTTTGCGATTTCCATCCGCGTTTGTCGTTGTCTGTAAGCGGTCTTACGAAGTTAGGCATCAAAGGTGCAAAAACTTGTTCTTCTCCGTTAAAAATATACGAACTTAAAGCTCCATTTGTTTTATTGATTTTAATATCAAATGATTTTCCTTTAATAGAATAATCCGAATCTGATTCCGAAACATTTACTGTTCCTTTAGCAGCTGGATTAACTTCGCTTCTCTTCTGAATCACGAATTGATCTTCCGCGACAGCGTAACCTTTAGAAGCCCAAAGTTCATCTGCTGAAAGCTGGAATTCTATATTTAAAATATATTCGGCATCGGCTTTCATCTTTGGCAGATATGAACTAATATTTAAAGTCGTCGATTGTCCTGCTTCAACTTTAAATGGTTTTAAAATCTGAGTTTTAATAACGTTTCCGTTTTCTAAAATTTTTAAAACCGGAATATAACTTTCTAAAGATTTAACCGCACTGCGATTTTTAATTTCTAACTGATTTCCATTTAAAGTCGAAATCGCTGGCTGATAGACCCATTTATTTTCAAAAAGAGAACCTTTTGGTTTTCCGTTAGAATCTACAATTCCTTTGGTATTAAAATTTCCGTCGTGGTATTTTTCGCCAAAATCACCTCCGTGTGCAAAATAATTTTGTCCTGATCTTGAATCAAATTTCACGATTCCCTGATCTTTAAATTCCCAAATACAACCTCCGATAACTCTCGGAAGCGAACGGAATTCATCCCATAATTCTTTTAAATTACCAACTGAATTCCCCATCGCATGAGAATATTCAACGAAAATAATCGGACGTGTATCTTTCTTTTGATCAACCAAAAATTTCGGAGTGAAAACACCTGGATAAAAACGGCTGACCATATCCACATACGAATCATCCTGTGGATTTTCAAAACGATACGCGTGATCAATTGTTTTCGGATATCTCGGATCAAGCGGATCAATATAGCCGTCTAATTTTGCATTCCCCTGTGCTGGTTCATAATGCACCGGACGAGTCATGTCAAAATCGTGAACCCAACCCGACATTGCAGCATGATTTGGACCTTTTCCGCCTTCATTACCCAAACTCCACATGACCACAGACGGATGGTTTTTATCACGTTCAACCATTCTGATCATACGCTCCATGTAAGCGTTTGTCCAAAGTGGGTCGTTAGCTAATTTACCTCCGATTCCGTGTGTTTCTTGGTTGGCTTCGTCCATCACCATAATTCCGTATTGATCACATAATTCGTAAAAATAAGGATCGTTTGGGTAATGACTCGTACGTATAAAGTTGAAATTAAACTTTTTAATTGTAGTTATATCTTGCTTGATGTCTTCTCTCGTAACTGCTTTTCCTCTTGTCGGATGATGATCATGACGGTTTACGCCATACACATAGGTTTCTTTTCCATTAATGAGCATTTTTCCGTTTTCTTTCGAGAATTCAATCGAACGGAAACCAACTTTACAGCTTTTAGCATCGGTAACATTTCCGTTTTTATCTTTTATAGAAATCACCATTGTGTATAAATTCGGTTCTTCTGAACTCCATTTTTTCGGATTTTTGATGTTTTCTTGGAAGAATCCAAAACGAACATTATCCAGACGAGGATAACTTTCATTGATTAAATCGAGTACAGGTCTTTGAAGCGGTTCTTTGAACATTGGTGCATTATTCGCATCATACAACTGAACATTCATTGTATAATCTTTAGCTTGAACTCTTTCTCCAGTCAGATTCTCTACTTTCGGACGCAGTTTAAATATAGCATCAGTATATTGTTTATCTAATTTCGTCTGAACAAAGAAATCCTGAATACGCAATTTTGGTTCAGCCATAATGAAAACTTCACGCTGGATTCCGCTCATACGCCAATGATCCTGATCTTCTAAATAAGAACCATCTGTCCAACGAATTACGCGAACTGAGACTACATTTTCTCCTGCTTTTAAATAAGGGCTAATATCAAATTCTGAAGGCAGAAAACTGTCTTCTCCATAACCTAAAAATTCTCCGTTTAGCCACACTTCAAAACCTGAACTTACGGCTCCAAAATGCAAAGTCACGGTCATATCTTTCCAGTTTTCTGGAACGGTAAAACTTCTTTGGTACGAACCTACTCCATTGTAATCTTTCGGAATAAAAGGCGGATTTATTGGTCGAAACGGATAAACAGCACTTTTGTAAATCGGGTTATCATACCCTTTCATTTCCCAGTTGGAAGGCACTTCAATTTTATCCCAACCAGAAACTTTGCTTAGGTAAAAATCTTTGGAAGCTTCTTTTAAATTTACAGCATATTTAAAATCCCAATCACCAGTCAGCATTTGCATTCGGCTTTTGGTTCTGTCACCTTTTAAAGCGTCTTCGACACTTGTGTACGAATAAGCAGTTGCTCTGGATGGCTGTCTGTTGATGCTTGTAATTTTTGGGTCTTCCCAAGGAGCAAATTCGTATTTTTTATTCAGTTCTGGTACGCCTGCGGGTTCTCCTGTTACGGATTGTCCATTAGTGTAAAATGTTAAAAGTAAAATGAAAAATGTGAATACTGATTTTGGTATCGAAAATCGAAACCTTGAAAAGTGATTATTTTGAATTGGTTGAAACATTATTTTATTTTTAGTTTTTTGTCATTCCGAGGAACGAGGAATCGCACTAGGAATTCCACCACTATAATCGACAATCTTTGTGGTTACGAGTGTGATTTCTCCCTTCGGTCGAAATGACAAAACTGTGTCTTAATACTTAATTCTAAATACTTAATTCTTTTTCTTTTTCTCCGGCGGCGCTACAAAATTCAATTTGCTTTTTCCTAAATCCTTCGAAGTCGCGATTGCAATACCTCTTTGTTCTGCTTTGTTAACCGCGCAGTAAAAATGAAACACTACGCCATCATGTTTTACCACAAAAGATTTATGAGCGAACATATCATCATAAGGTTCAGAAGATTTAACTAAATCGTCGCCTTTCCAGTCTGTCCAGTTTACTAAATCATTGGAAACGGCAAAACGATTAAAGGCACCTTGATTCCAACCCGTCCAGAAAGCTCCAAAATAAAACATCACCCAAGTATCATTAATACGCTGAATGTAAGAATCTCCCGAAATTCCTTTATGATGATTAATTAAAGGTTTATTGCCATAACGCTTCCAAGTTTTCATATCGTTTGATACTGCCATTGCAATACGCTCAGCGCCTTTAGCGGGATTTATACTATCGCCTCGGGCATTATAATACATGATAAAATTATGTCCCGTTACTTTATCTTTATCACGAATCACGCTGTTTTTGTACATCGTACTATTATCCCACCATTTGGCATCTTTATCTTTTGGTGTTAAAACCGGATTTTCTAATCTTTGAAATTCATGCGGTTTTGTCGGCGCTTCTTTTGTATACGCCATTCCGATTGACAAAACGCCTGCTTCGTAGCCTTTGCTGTCTCCACCAAAATAACTCATCCAGTATTTATCATCGTATTTTTCCCATTCGTAGCTTCCGCCCCAGGTCATATCTTGCAACGAAATATACCCTGCTTTTTGGTTGACATCCCAGTGTTTTTCATTTTCTGAAAAAGACATTACTTTTCCTAAATGTTTCCAATCTAAAAGATTATCACTTTCAGCCAACCAGGTTTCATAGCCTCTTCCGTCGTAAATTAAATACGTCATGTACCACTTGCCATCTTTTCTGAAAACACTTGGACAATCCATTTTATAAGAGTTGTCTGTTGGCACCATTACCAAACCGTACTTATAAGGTGTTTTTACTTCTTCGTAAATTTCCTGCATTACGCTGTCGGTAATTTCACGCTTCTTGTATTTGGTTGCACAGCTTGTTAGGACAAGTGTTGAAATGGTTAGGATTAGATACTTAATTTTCATTTTTTGGTTATGTTTTGTTTGCTTTTGCCACGAAGGCACTAAGACTCTAAGTTTATTTTTTCTTTGCTACTTTGTGTCTTTGCGAGATTAATTCTAAGCTTTATTTTTAGCTCTCGCAAAGTCGCTAAGGCACAAAGTTTTTTTTATTCTTCTCTCGCAGATTTTGCAGATTTAGCTGATTTTTTATCTGCTTGATCTGCAAAATCTGCGGGAATTTTAAACTATCCTCATATTCATTAAAATAAAATCTGTGTAAATCAGCGTTTTTACGAAGTAAATCCGTTTAATCCGCGTTCTATTTGTGCTAAATTATTTTTTTAATTCTTTCAATTTAGACTCCATTACATCTTTGTTCAGTTTTACTTTTACCATTCCTGTTGGATGAAATCTTCTTTTTAAATCGATGGCATTGTAAACGATAGTATAAACGTCATTTCCTTCAGGGATTAAGCAAAGCGGTGTTCTCATAATATCCCACCATTTATCTACTTTGGTTTCAATTGGGAGATAATGCGCTTCTGCCCAATTTACACCGTCTGCGGATAATGAATACGCAATCATATTTGGCAAATGGTGTCCCCAACCGTCTGGACCTCCGTCGAAAATCGCGATGTACATTCCATTTGGTAACTGACTCACAATTGGATTTTCAACAAAAAGCGGATGCATGGTTTTAATTGGTTCCAAACCTTTGTTCATTCGTAACCAAGGCCCTTCTAAACTTTTTGATTCGGCTAAAGCCACAAACCAGCCTTTTCCTGATTTCTTTGGATAATCTGCCCATGAATTAAACGGATATGCTCCACTGTAAAATCCGAAATATTTGTCACCCACTTGGTACGGAAAAAAGGATGCAACTCCCTGGCGTCCTTCCCAAGGCTGAGAATCCAATCCTGGTTCCATGATAATTCCCATATCTTTATAAGGGCCACCGATTCCGTTGATGCCTTCTACCATTGATTCACAACGCCAGATTCTTCCGAAAGAATGGTTTGGTTCTATTTCTTTACTAACTGTATACGCCAAATAATAGCCGTACCATTTGTTTGCCTTTTCGTTAAAAACTGGCATATAAGACCAAATAGCTGCACGACGATCATTCATTGGGTTATCATCTTCGGTAACGGCATATGTTCCACTTGCTTGGTAAATTGTCGATTCTCTTTTCCAATGAATCGCATCTTTACTGGTCCAATGTCCGATTTTGGTTTTTACTCTATCATAATAGTAATCAACACCTTTTTCTCCTGCTCTTTCCGTTGGAAACATATGATAGATATCGCCGACTTTCACCACGCGTCCGCCTTCGAAACCTCCCTGAATATCTTCTGTTCCAGACATTCCTTCGTCGATAACGGGTTTGTTTTCTCCGCCTATAACTTCAAAAAGTGGTTTTTCATCTGAAAATCCTTCAACAATAAAAGTCGGGTTCCACAATTTTCCATCTGGAAGTTTGGCGTCTCTTGGTTCTAATTTATCAGAAGCTTTTACAACTCCCAAAATGGCGAATAAACCTTTTCCAAAATTGATGGTTTGAGTTCCTTTTGAATAAGAAACAGCATAAATATTTACTGGAGGTAAACCTGTAATCGTTACTCCGTTTTCTAAAATTAACTTGCTATTTTTAATATTTTCCGATTGAAGATATTCTGCATTTTTCTCTTGAAAAACACCAACTAAAACCGTTACAGCTTCTTTAAATTTTAATTGCAAAGGAGCATTTGTACCATTTTTATATTTATCTAAAGGAAGTTCGATTCCTTTTAAATCTTGTAATTCCGGGGCTAAACGAACAATATTATGTTTACTTCCTGAAAATACATGTGCATATTGAGCCGTTTTGAACGTTTTGTAATTGGATTTTACAATTTCGAATGAAGCTGGTTTCCATGCTGTTTGAGCGTTGGCTTGTACGCATAGGAAAAACAGCGCTAGGAAAGCGGTTTTTAGATTGAAATTGTATTTTGTATTTTTTGAAAACATTGGTTTTTTATTTTTTTGATTGTCATTGCGAGGAACGAAGCAATCACATTTGCAAAAGTACTTTGTGTAATTATTAGCGAGGTTGCTTCGTTCCTCGCAATGACAAACTGGACGTTAAAACTAAGGACTAATAACTAGGGACTAAGGACTACAGTGCTTTATAACTCACCTTATACTCTACATTCGGTTTTACAATCAACTGATATTTATTCTTTGCCAATTCTGTAATCGTTCCTGAGTTTGTTTTGGGTTTGCTGGCACTTTTAAAAACTAATTTTCCTTCACCTTCGCCTGCTTTTATCTTAATTTCTTTAGTACTGCAATACACGGCAACTTCTCCGTTTGGTGTTGGGACTTTTCCTTCCATCCATTGTAAACCTCCCAAATTTGGTTTGATTTCATATTCTGAATATCCTGGAGCGGTTGGCTTTACACCTAAATAATATTTTCCTAATAAGTAAATCGGACTAGCTCCCCAAGCGTGGCAAAGGCTTTTTCCATAAGGACGTCCATACATCGTTAAGTGCTCTGCTCCTTTTTTCTTCGGATTGTATTCTTCCCAGAAAGATGTCGCGCCTTCATTCAACATGCCTCCCCAATAGTCTTTCATTTCTTTTAAAACATAATCCTGTTCGTCCATAGCGCACAAAGCTTCCAACTCGTAAAAACGCATATATGGGGTTGTGATTTGAAGAACATCTTTATTCAGCAACACTTTATTTTTTACACTCTGTTTTTGTTCCTCAGTAAAATAATTGAAGAAAATACCGAACATATTCGCATATCGGGTTACAATATTTTGCATTTTTCCGTCGATACGCTGGTGTTTCATGACGTTTTCTTTTTTATCCCAAAACACATCAAATAATTTTGCTTTCAAATCAGCTGATAATTTTTCATACTGTTTTTGATCTTCATTCTCATTTGCAATTTTAGCACTGACCGCCATCGCTTCTAAACTTCTTGCCAAAAGCATTTGTTCAAAACTCACTTCACCTGTTTTTGGTAGTCCGTCTGCCCAATCAATGAAAACCCAGTCGCCTTCTAATGGTTCGAGGAAACCGTTTTTATTTCTTCTTTCTAAACAGAAATCCATCAGCGATTTCATTCTTGGATAAAAAGTTTTAATGAATTTCGTATCGCCTGTATGCAAGTAGTAATCGTAAACTCCTACAAACCAATACAGCGAATAATCCATTATAATATTTACGTGCGCCGTTACAGGGTCTTTTCCACGAAGCGCCACCATCGTTCTTTCCACCGAAGCTGAATCAAAGAACAAATAATAATTCATTAAATAACTTTGATACGCATCACCAGACCAAACCCAACGGTCACGTTTGATTCCGTCTATAAAAAATTCGCGTGAAGTTAAATGCATCGTGTAAGCCGACACATCCCAAATTTTATTCAATTGTTCGTCTGAAGATTTGAATGCACCTCGATAATCTAATGGCAGATATTCGTAAAGCATCGAAATTGAATCGTATTTTACGCCTGCATCTGCCTGTACTTGAACATAGCGGAAAGCTTTCGATCCGTCGTGCGTGTAAGTTTCTGGTTGTTTTCCGTCAAAAGATAAATGATCTAAGGTTTCGCATTTGGCAGTATCTAAGGCTTCTTCGCGAGATTCTCCATAATAAAGCGCTACTTTTCCTTTGCCTTTTAAGCCGTGAATTTTGATGTAACCGAAAGTTTCTTTTCCAAAATCTACCAAATCACCATTTCCATTTTTCTCTGTTTTTTTTGCGAATAAAGGTTTGGTTGTCAACTTAAATTCAGAAGGTTTAGTTTTTGGAGAATCAAAATTCCAAGAACCAACAGGAACCCAAGGCGTACCAGATTGCTGTGCTTTTCCAGCTTCGTCAATCCAAAGCTTGTCTTCGTTGGTCACTTTCCATGAAGCATCAGATTTAACATAGTTACCTTCAATATAGATTGCAGGCAATACTTCTTGATTGTAAACTTTAAATGAAATTTTATGTTTTCCAGGTGGAACTGTTATTGATTTTGGCTGTCCATAAATTTGAACGCCATCTAAAAGTAATTGAAAAGGTCCTTCTGAAAAGATTTTTACTTCGTCTGGTTTTGGAATATCTACTTCTGTCTGAAAAGTGACCAAAGCATAAGGACTATAATATTGCCAAAGCGGAGGAAAAACTGCTTCACGTTCTGTACGTCTTACCTGCATTTTATTGCTCAACCAAACTTCAAAATCACCTGGATACCAGATCCATGTCGCTTTTTTTTGTTTTTCCTGCGCCAATACTAGCGAACAAGAAAAAAGAACGGCAAAAAGAAATATAATCTTAAAAATGGAAGGGCGGTTTAGCATAGTAAGTTTATTTTGGGACTAAAGATAAGTGTTATTATCACATTTCACAACCTGCACTATCCTGTTATTTCATAAAAAACAGTAATCTTTGATAATTTTTTAAGGGAAAAATTACGAGTTATCACTTTTTTAGTATTAAAAAAAATGATGTTGCGATTTTTATGAGGTACACGGATGAAACGGATTCGCTTTCGCGAAAGCACGGATAAAAACGGATTTTTTTATTTTTTTAAACACATAGAATCATAGACTTATCTATGTCTAAAAAGGCGTTTCACTTATTTTAATGCATCCCGAAGCTTCGGGACTATGTGTTAATGACTAGTCATTTTAAATATTTTCTATTTCATAAAGCAAATAAAATCTATGTATCTATGTGTTTAAAAATTAAAACCAAAATTTTATCTCAATGCAGCAAGCTTTGTCAAAGTTTAAAACTTTGACAAAGCTATTGTAGAGTAATAAAAGGAAAAATCCGCGTCAATCAGCGTCTTCGCGATAGCGAATCCGTGTCATCCGCGTCCCATATTATGCAGAAATTTTATCCTCGTTTTCATCTTCCAAAATATAATTAGAAGGTGTTTTTCCTAGATGTTTTTTGAACATAAAAATAAAGGCACTTGGAGTTTCGTAGCCTAAATTGAGTGCAATTTCTTTAATGGATTGTTTTTCGCCCAATCTTTTAATGGCTTCAAGCAACTTCAAACGAGTACGCCAATCGCTGAAATTCATTCCTAATTCTTTGATAAACAAACGAGATAAAGTTCTCGTGCTCATAAAAGAGAGTTCAGCATAATAATCTATGGTTTGTTTGCTTGCGACGTCATTCATTAAAAGTTCAACTACTTTTTGAAGTCTTTCGTCGTTTGTTGTTGGAAGAAATGTCGCACTTGGTACAATTAAAGCCAATTCATCAAGAAAAACATCTATCACTCTTCTTTGAGAATCTTCAAGTTTTCCTTCTGTTCCAAAAGTGATGATTTTAAAAACCAATTGTTTCAGAAACATCGGAATATCAAAAGAAAAACTATTGATTGGCAATCCTTTAGTAACCGACGGATCAATAAAAACGCTGTAATAATTTACGTCTTTCTGAAACGTAACCTGATGTTCTACTCCACCCGGAATCCACAAACCTTGCAACGGATTCACCACCCAAATATTATTGCCTACGACAACATTCATTACACCGCGAGTTGCGTATATCAACTGCCCGCGTGGATGAGCATGCGAAATACAAGTTTCATAATTCACTGTTTCTGTGTATCCTAAAACAGGAATTGACGGATCTATTTGGAATCCGTAATCTTGCGCTACCCTAAATGTCCGAATCTGATTATTCATTGTCCAAATATAGCAATTTTGACATTATTATTTATTTCAATTTTGTAAAAAATTAGTGCCACTATTATTTTCCAAACAAATATTAATCTAAAAATAACTCATGGAAACCGTTAAAGTACAACCAGAAGTCATTAAAAAAACCACGTATTCAATCTTATTTATAATCAGCTTTTCGCATTTAATTAATGATCTTTTACAAGCTGTAGTTCCTTCAATTTATCCGCTCATTAAAGATAATTTTGGTTTGAGTTTTACTCAAATCGGAATCATCACACTTACTTATCAAATGGTTGCTTCAATCCTTCAGCCGTTTGTGGGAATGTATACCGATAAAAATTCTAAACCGTATTCGCTAATTATCGGAATGTGTTTTACAATGGTCGGATTATTTCTGGTTTCAATTTCAACAAGTTTTGTATTTCTTTTATTATCAGTAAGTTTAATCGGAATCGGGTCTTCTATTTTTCATCCTGAATCTTCTCGCGTGGCACATTTAGCATCGGGCGGAAAAAAAGGATTGGCACAGTCTATTTTCCAATTGGGAGGAAATGCCGGAAGCGCCATCGGACCGTTATTAGCTGCATTTATCATTATTCCACACGGACAATCTTATGTGGCTTGGTTTTGTATAATTGCTTTGGTCGGAATTTTTGCTTTGTATAAAATTGCGATTTGGTACACTGAACACCTTTCTGAAAGAATGGCTAACAAATCAGCACATAAAATCGAAACGCATCATTTGTCTAAAAACCGTGTCATTGCATCTTTAGCTATTTTATTGGTTCTAATTTTCTCTAAATACTTCTACATGAGCAGTATTACGAGTTATTACACTTTCTTTTTGATTGATAAATTCCATATCTCGATTCAGCAGTCGCAAGTATATTTATTCTTGTTTTCTGGTGCCGTTGCAGCAGGAACTTTAATCGGAGGGCCAATTGGTGACCGTTTCGGAAGAAAATACGTAATCTGGGTTTCTATTTTGGGTGTTGCGCCGTTTACATTAATGCTGCCTTACGTTTCTTTATTCTGGGTTGGAACTCTTTCTGTAATCATCGGATTGATTCTTTCTTCTGCTTTCTCTGCGATTTTGGTTTACGCGACAGAATTACTTCCAGGTAAAGTGGGTCTTGTAGCCGGTCTTTTCTTCGGATTTGCTTTCGGAATGGGAGGATTGGGTTCTGCCATTCTAGGTAAAATCGCCGATGCAACGAGTATCGAATATGTATTTAAAATTTGTGCATTTTTGCCTTTGATTGGTATAATTACTGGATTCTTGCCTAATATTGAAGGTCGTAAAAAGGCTTAATTTTTTAATCTCGCAATCCCGATAACTATCGGGAGCGAAGTCGCAAAGTTTTTTTATTTAATGTCAATTGCCTCCAGCTTTAGCTGGAGGTTTTTATTTAAGATAGTATGAGGCTTTAGCCAAATTGTAAATAGTTTGGCTAAAGCCTTTTTTTATTCTTGCTATATTCCTCCAGTTAAAACTGGAGGCAATTCATATATTTTTTTCACAACATAGCCCACGATTTCAATCGTGGGAGCGCAATAAAAATCCACAACAATAATTTTTGCTATTATTGAAATCGTGGAAACACAATCCAAATACATAACAATAATTTTTATAGCATTGAAATCACGGAAGTGGAATGCAAATCTTCAACGATACGTTTCCCAAGGTTGAAACCTTGGGCTATGTTTGAATAGCTGATTTTATTTGGCTTGAATTCATTATTGATTGTAATAATTATTCTATTTAGCTGACTTTTTTCCTTTAACGAAATTATTTAAAGCTTTTTCTTCTTTTAATGTTAAAGCTTTTAATCCTCCAATAGTTTCAATTTCATTATTGGTTGTAATAATAATTTTATTTTGCTGATGTTCAACCGTTACGAAATTCCCGCAATTAAAACCGATTTCCTGAAGCCATTTTCCGCACAGACGAATTTCTGGGAATATTACATATTGACGATATGATCTTGCCATATATTTTGGCTGAATTTTTAATCGTCTTTTTGCTGATTGTTTCATTTTATTATTTATTTCAAAAAGCAAATATAGTAGGAATTTTAATATAAATAATATTTTTACGACTATAAATTGTTGTTTTATGGCAATTTTGAATATTTAAAATATTCTTTTTCTTATATTTAAATTATAAGATATTTGCATGAAATAGCAATAAATTAACATTGTGTCGAAACTTAAGTTAAATAGAATAAAAATTGTTTTAATTGAAAACAATAGGAAAAGTAAAGATTTAGCCAATCATTTGGGGAAAACTGTATCGACTGTTTCGCGTTGGTGTACAAATGAAGCTCAGCCTTCAATTGAGACGCTTTATGAAATTGCTAAATATTTGAAAGTTGATATTCGGGAGTTGTTGGTTTCTACGAAATAAAAAAAAAGACACATAACTTTATGCATCTTTTTTTATCAACTAAAATCGTACTTTATAATTCTTTCCAAAGAGTTAGTTTTGAATTATTATACCAAACAATATTGTTTTGAACTGTAATCAACGAAAAAACGATTTCTTCTAAAGTTGGAATTAGAAATTTTTCTAATAAAGTTCTAGCTGTATCAGCAAAAATTGGATGGCTAATTAAATTTAAATGAGTTAAATGAAATTCTGTTTCTCTATTGTGAACTATCGAATTTCTTACACAATAAATTAATTTAGGTAAAAAATAAGAAATAGTTTGATTGGTTACATAATTATGGGTAATATCCACACCTTTAGTTGTTACTACATTTAATTTTTTCAATAAAATATTTAAATTTACATCATCTACAAAGTGAGTTGGTATTATTGTTGTCCAATCAGAAAGAATTTTAGTCGTGTAATTTAAACCTGTTGAATGATTAAGGTTTAGAATTCCTTCAAACAGTTTTTTTAACATTGACAATTCAGAATCATTAATTTTGTCATACATCCTTTTAAAATCACGGACAGAAAAAACATCTCCATTAGCTTGTAGTTCTAGATTTACTAAGGGCGCTTTATACATAAAATTCTCAAAGACATGATATATTCGTAAATATTTATCTAAAACATCTTTTTGGTAATTATATTCACTTATTATATCAATCGAATCTTCAAATTGTTGATATGTATTTCCAAGTGTAATATTTGAAAGAGGGGAAAAATTTGGTGGTAAATTGTATTCATTACTTTGATGTATTGTTTCACCCGCTTTTACAATATGGAGACATAATGTAGCCCAAACGGTTTTAGGTTTTGATATAAATGTTGCATCTACAAAAACATATTTTGAAAGATTTAAAGGTTGATCTGTTTCTCCAATTTTTGCTAACAAATAAAATAAAATTTGAGCGCCTGAACTAATTGCATCAATAAAATTTTTAAAATCTTGTTTATCCGTAAGGCTAAAAAGTATAAGAGAATGATTTACATTAATATTATCAAAAACAAAGAAATTTTTCTTACTAATAGGATGAGTTAATCCAAGTAATCCAAAATCTGCTTCATTAATATTTTCAGTCAAGTCTATTGTTGTACCACCATATTCTGAAGTCAATTTTTGTAAGATTGAAATAATTCCGTAGATTTCATTTTTTCTAAAATCTGGAAAATCATCAAACGATTGTTTAAAATCATCTAAACTTTGTAATAATGATGTAAAATCAGTATAAAATTCTACTCTCATTTTCGCTTTATTAATTTCAGTTTTTTCACTTATAATAGAATCAGCGATTTCGATTAATTCATCTTGTTGCACACTAGTTTTTGAATCGTGATAAATTGTAAAAGCATCATTCTCATATGTTATTACAGTTAAAAGCTCCAACAAATTGTTATACATAACATCTATTTTTCTCATACCTTCGTAGTTTTAAAATAGACTGGCCAATCTAGAGATTTTGTTCTATCATCCAAAAGCTCGTAAATACCATAATAAATAGCATTCTTATTTACAGTTCCAATATTCACTTTGCTTAAGTCAAGGTTATTTCTCACTTGTTCAAATTCTGATAAATTTAAAGCTCCTGAATTTTGAATAAGCTTAAGTTTAAAAACATCAAGAATTTCCATCGGAGATTTGGAATTAATAAGCGCATATCTTCCTAAGGCTGCAAAAACTCCCACAATTGAAACTTCGCGACCTAGCCATTTAATTCCTTCTGCTCCATATGTTTTTGTTAATGAATCATCAAATTCTAAAAGCTCAAAAATGAATCTGTGTAAAAAAGAAAAAT
This sequence comes from Flavobacterium erigeronis, assembly GCF_054075165.1. NCBI lineage: Bacteria > Pseudomonadati > Bacteroidota > Flavobacteriia > Flavobacteriales > Flavobacteriaceae > Flavobacterium > Flavobacterium erigeronis. The sequence goes on from NZ_JBSKGP010000008.1 coordinate 118,450, forward strand.
TAAAATATTTTTCATAATCATCAATTTCAAAATCTGTTGACTGAGCCTTATGAACTAAATTAACATTTGCTGTTATTGGTTTACCCGCATTAAGGGATAAAATTCCTGTTATCAAATGCGAAAAATGAAACTGTCCTATTTTCCTATTTTTACTAAAAATTGTTGAATTAGCATCTTTTTCCCTAACAAGTTCAAATCTATCTAGATTAGCTTTCTTAAGAATTGGAATAAGATTTAAAAATAAGATTTCAAGTTGATGCTGTGTTTTTACGGGCTTGTGACCAGCATTAAGAATTAGCATTTTATTTACTTCTTCTTGTGGAGTTAAATTAGACCAAACTTCAAACCATTGATAATTTGTAAAACAATTATCAATTTCTTTTTTATCATCCGATAACTTATAAAAATTAATTATAGATTCTAATATTTTAGAGTTAGAATTTATCTTTCTTAAATTTTCCGAATGATTTTTAGACAATTGTAATCTACTCATTTGAAGTAAATCAACAGAAATATCAAGTTGATCTTTAAAATATTGAATGGTATCCCATATCAATTTAATACGAAATGTTCTCTGCAAACCATCTAGAATTTTAAATTCACTGATTTTTATTACATCCTTATCAATTACATATTTTTCTTCATCTACTACAAGTACAATCGGAGGAATATGTTTTTTATGTAAAATAGTATCAACTAGATTATCAAGATAAGTATTATTAACTATTTCTCGTTGAACTTCATAATCCTGATACCCATCTGATAGAGCTGTAACATATTCGCCCAAGATTATTTTTGAAAGATAACATGTACTATCTTTTTCTTTAATTTTATCTAATATAATTCCATTCATTTATATCAAAATTTAAATTCTTTCATATTATTTGTATAATTTAATATTAAAAAAGTGAGCATTCAAAAAAATAAATTTGCAAAATTTTTCTTAATTATACTTTTTCAAATATAATGGATTTTTATTAGCAAGTATTTTATAATGATATAAAAAAAGCTTTCTTCAACAGAAAGCTTTTTTTATATCATTATATTTTTCTTAATTCCCATTAAAAACCAAATACAAAACTAAAATCGTCAGTCCTAATACCCCAAACAACAACTTCACTTTTTTACTAGTTTTTGGAATATCTGTTTCATCAGAAAAATTGGTTTCAGGATTTTTGTCTAATAACGAAATAGCGATTGCCGTTACGGTTAAAACAGCAAAAATGTAAAACGAAATCAATAAAAAGTGAGGCCAAACCGGATATTCATCGGCAGGGAAAATCCACAGGTATAAAACGCCCACAAACAAACTAAACGCCGAACCCCAAGACAAAGTAAAGTTTACGGCTTTTTTTGTCGTGCGTTTCCAGAAAACACTCAATAAAAATACCACAGACAATGAAGGCGCCAAAAAGCCCAAAACCGCCTGAAAAATATTGAACAAATTCTGCCCTTTAATATTATCAATCGCAACCGCCATTAAAATTGCAAACAAACATCCAGCTGCAATCGTAATTCGGCCAATTTTAATCTGATCTTGTATCGTCGCCGTTGGATTGATTTTCTTTACATAAATATCATTGGTAAAAACAGCGCTCAAAGCATTTAGAGAAGATCCAATTGTTCCCACCAAAACGGCAATCATAACGCAGATTACCAAACCGTTCATTCCACTTGGGAAAAGATTCGTAACCATCGTCATATAAGCCAAATCGGAGTTTTTGCCCAATTCAGGATATAAAACATAACACAAAATTCCAGGCAGAATAAATAACGGAAGTGCCATTACTTTCAACCATCCGATGAAATTTACCCCCAATTGTCCCTGTTCTAAGTTTTTAGCTCCCAAAACACTCTGCACCATCGATTGATCGGTACAGAAAAAGGCAACAGCTGCTACGGGATATCCTAAAAGAATGGCTGGCCAAGGATAACTAGCATCATCCGCTGGACGGACTAAATTCCAAAAATTAGAAGGTGTTTTGGAAAGTAAAACGTCGATTCCGCCTACTTTCTGTAATCCTAAATAGGAAAGCGTCAACGAAACGACAATCAATAAAATCATTTGAAAAACGTTGACTTTTGCAATCGCTTTTAAGCCGCCTGCAAAAGTAAAAATTCCAGAGAAAATCACTAAAACGGTAACGCTCTGCCACATCGGAATTCCCAGAATCTGACGCACTAAAACGCCTCCGCTAAACAATCCTAAAGAAAGCCAGCTTACGAGGATTTTTACCAAAGCGTACCAAGCCAGAATGTTCTGTGTGCTGTCGCCGTAGCGTTTTCCCATATATTCCGGCATCGTGCTAACTTTACTCGCAATATAACGCGGTGCAAAAACCATCGCTAAAAGCAGTAGAAACACAAAAGCATACCATTCGAAATTTCCCGCCACGATTCCTGTTGCGTAACCAATACTCGCAAAAGCCAGCAATGACGAAGGCCCAACATTTGTTCCCCACATATTAAACCCGATATTGTACCAGTTTAAGGAGTTTCCCGCCAGAAAAAGCGTTTCGTTTTTCTTGCTTTGTTTTACGCTTACAATGTATCCAATGACCAATAAAGTTACCAGATAAACCGCTACGATGATAAAATCGAGCGTGGTTAATTTATCGTAGATGCTGTTCATAGTCCGTATTCGTTAAGAATATCGGCAATTTTAACCGGCATTCCTGTTTGTAACGTTTTATCCATTGCCTGCAGTAAAGCCACGGTTCCGATTCCTTCTTCCATATCTGGATAAGCGGTAAAATCCTGTTCGATACTGTCTACGAAATATTCTAAATAATTCTGATATTCCCCGCCGTGGTGGCTCTGTCCTTCGAAACGGAAATAATATTTTAAAGTGCTGTCGCCCCAAGTCACTACTTTTTCTTCGCCCGTTTTATCGGTAACCGCATAACGCAATTCATGATAATCCGCCTGACTTGCGCCTTCTGTCGCTCTCAAAATCGTACTCATTCCGCTGTCGCGTTGCGCAGGTTGGGTCGGCGAAGTATAAACACCACTTACACGAGCAATTCTACCATCGGTTGCTTTGAAAATAAAATGCATAGTATCTTCATTTTTCAATCCAGCTGATTGTCCGTTACTGCTGATCATTCCGTAACCCATTACTTCTTGAATGTTTGGAAGATACCATCTAATGAAATCTACAGGATGGCTTAAGCCTCCGTACAGCCATTTAAAAGATTGCAATAAAGACCATTCTTTCTTTAAAAACCATCTGTGATCAGCGTGGTATTGAGCTTCGATTGTAATTAAATCGCCAATTAAACCTGCTTCGTAATCGGCTCTTTGTCGTTTTGCTGGTTCGAAGAAACGCGAACTTTGTCCGATAAAAATTTTTTTTCCTGTTGATTTGCTTAGTTCTAAAAGCTCTTTGGCATCCGAAAGATCATCGATAAACGGTTTAGTACAAACGACATGTTTTCCGTTCAGCAACGCTTGTTTTACGTGCTGTGCGTGTAAGTGATCGGGTGTATAAATCGCAATAATATCAATCGATTCGTCATTTAACAAATCGTCGTAATTGGTGGTGTACGAATGAAAATCGAATTCTTTTGCTCGCTGTTTGCACAATTCTTCGTTTCGGTCGCATACTTTTACAAGTTCTAGTTTTGAACTTTCGATAGCAGCTGACATTGTGCTTCGTCCTTCTCCAAGTCCCAGAATGGCTATTTTTAACATTGGTTTTATTTTAGTTTTTTGATAGTTTTTTTTCCGCCACGAATTCACGAATTTTCTTTTTCAAATCTGACTTTTTTATTATTCGAATTAATTCGAAAAAATAATCGCAAAGATTTTAAAAAGAAAATTCGTGAATTCGTGGCTATCTTTCTCTTATTTAGTTTCTACTTTGTTTAAGAAAATCCAGGTTTCGTCTGGTTTTGCGCCTTCGATTCCGGTTTGGTATTTTTTCATTAAAGCATTCCAGTCGTCTACACGCGGATTATTTTGTGTTGTTTTCGGATTCAATTTATCCAGATTTTCCCCTTTCGGAATACTGATTACCAAGATCAATTGTCGGTCTTTTTTGAAAACCTGTAACTGCTGAAAATCAGCATTACAGAAACCTTTGGCTACTTCCGGCCATTTTTCGAATTGCGTTTTATGATAGTCTACATATTCTTTCTGCAGTTTTTCATCCGCAGGAAGATTAGCAGTTAGAACCACATTTTCCCAATCAGATGCCGGTTTTGAATCTTTACATCTTTCGAAGTTTTGGAAATCGTAAACCAGATCTTCATAGATTTTTATTTCTAAAGAAGGAAAAGCTCCCGCCAGTTTTCGTTTCGTTCTTTCGGGCTGATTCATTTTTCCGTAAATCACCAAATGATTTTTCCATTGGTAGAATTCCTGGCCTACGATTCTAAATCCAACCAAAGTCGATTTGATTTTTTCGATATCGAAATCATTTCCGATTAATTCTATTGCATACGGTTTTGGCATTTCTTGCAATCCCCATTTTTCGTCGATTACAATTTCTTTTTCCAAAGCTGCCGCGTAAGGTGCTCTAATTCCCGCAGCTTCTTTAATTTTAGAACTTACGTAAGGATCATTATGTTCCCAAATATTCCCTTTTGGACCGTTGTGGTTTTTCAGGATTTTCTTTTCGGCAATCCAGTTGTTTTTAATAGTAAAACCTTCAGAACCTTCATCAGTATATAAATATAGCCATAAAAACGGATCGTGTGCATACGGACTGTTGTAAACCTTGTCAATATAGTTTTCTTCAATTCGGCTTCCAGGCTGTGCCGAAAGCGTGTAAATTCCCGCTACATCATGAAGATGTTTGGCATAATGATGAATTTTATTCGCCAGAATTTTATTGTTCTGCATAACGTTTGGCGTGTGCGTCCAGCCCCATCCCATCGAAATTCCAGAATAAGAAACGTCTGAAATCTCATTGTGTTCAATTGTAAGGTTTCGCACAAAACCTGCCGCAATTCCTAGAGTTCCCCAATCTTCATTGGTTACATTGGTGATTAAATTATCTGCAATAACTTCATCCGAACACATTTCTCTTTCGTCTTTGATGATTAAAGGCAAGTGCGCTTCAAAAGGCTCTTCTGAGAAAATGCCAACATTAATCGCGCTTCCGCCAATGTCTTTGAATAAATTCCCTTTTACCGTATTGTGATTCGTTCCTTTATTTAAATCTAAACCTGTCGAAGCCAAATGCTCAAAACGGCAGGATTCAAACTGAATATTATTCGAATAATTTACTTCGACAGCTGCACGAGGTCTTCCCACCCAAGCTTGATTTTCCAAATTCGCCTGATTTGGCGTTCCTGGCTGTTTCAGTTTATAAGCATCTAAAAGATACAAACCGCATTGCAAAGGCACGTGTCCTTGTTGTGAAGGACGAAGCCAGTTGCTGTATTGAAATGAAATTCCCTTAAATCTAAAATGACTTACCGGAGAATCAATCGTACCTTTTACTTCAACTAAACTTTCTAAAACAGGAACCGTAACTTTAACCGAATTAATATCTTCACCCGCTCTCGGAATATAATAGATTTTAGCATTTTTCTTGTCTAAAAACCATTCTCCAGGCTCGTTTAAAAGTGAAAAAGCATTGTTTAAGAAGTAAGCCGAATTTCCGTTGTTTTTAGAAATCCACGGTGCCGGCCACGGATGCTCGCTCTGAATACGGCTTTCTGGTTCTTCAAACGACAATTTTGCACTGTCTTTCTTCACTTCGATATTTTTGATACGTAAGTTGGCATTCGACCACCATTGTACGATAAACATTTCCATTCCTGGTTCAAACTTTACCGATTTATCTTTAAACGGAATCCAGCAGGTTTGTTCTTCGTGATTCCAAGACAGAATACGTTCCATTGAAGTTCCCGCTGTATTTTTAGCTCTAACGGCTTTTTTATCGTTAACCCATAATTGTCTGTAATCAAGTAGAGTTCCTGCTTTTTTAGGAGCGTCGGCTACCCAGACAGCACCTTTTTTAAGTCCGTTGATAACTGTAGTCGATTTTGTCCAGTTTTTGATTTCGATTCCACCGCTAATAATTGGTTTTGCATTTGCATCGGCCACAATTGTTGTCGGACTACCAGCAGTTCCAGAATCTTCTGGTCTTACAAATAAAGGTTCGTTTAAATAATACGTCCCGTCCATTACCACAATTCTAATCCCGTCTTTTACAGATGGATCTTTTAATCGGCGGAGTTCTCTGGCTTTTCGCATCGCCATGTGAACGGTTGCCAGCGGACTTTCTTTTGTTCCCGAGTTTTTGTCATTCCCTTTCGGGGAAACCCATATTTCGGCCGCATTTATCGAAAACGTAACGCAGAGGATTAAACAGAAGGTCAGGATTTTAGTAAATGAATTCAAACGCATTATTTAATATTTTGATTTTTTTCTGGGTAAAAAATTATTAGGCAGTCAATTTTAAGTAGATATAATTTACAAATAAATGTATTTTTAACACTTTTACCAAATAATTCGTCCAATTTACTTGAACATAAAGTTATATGTATCCTGTACCCTCCTGTTTTGGTTGTTTTTAAACCATATAAGTCATATAAGTTTATTTTAAAGGTTTGTGGTTAAAATAGTCTCGCAAAGGCGCGAAGACGCAAAGGCTTATTCTCATTTTTTGTCATTTCGAAGAACGAGAAATCTCCGCTTGAAACTCTACAAAGATTGGCGATTCAGCTTGTCGAGCTACTTGCGAAGATTTCTCCTTCGTCGAAATGACAAACAGTACTTAAGAACTGAGAAAAACAATTAAAAACTTTAAATTGAACTTAAATGACTTATATGGTTCAAAACTTTCACCACAATTCTATTTTCTAAACTTTTTTTAATAGATTTGTGTAATCGATTACATTTAACTATTGTTATTTATGTGAGAAGGAATTTTTCACATCTATAAAAATAACACCAAAAATTTACTAACAATGAAAACCAACCCACTAAATCTTTTTTCTCTTGCAATGGCAATTATGCTTTGCCTGGGGTCAAAAAATGTGAATGCTCAAAACGCATCTTACGATACTTATGCCAATGTTGAATTCAAAATGCCGAAAGTTAACGAACCTGTTATTCCTGCTAATGTTGTAAATCTAAAAGATTTCGGAGCGATGAACGGCGGTTATGTTTTGAATACCAAAGCTTTTGCAGATGCGATTGAAGCACTTTCGAAAAAAGGAGGCGGTAAATTGATTATTCCACCAGGAATTTGGCTGACCGGTCCAATCATTCTAAAAAGTAATATTGAATTGCATGCTCAAACTGGCGCTTTGATTAAATTTTCTACAGACAAAACTTTATACCCAATCATAGAAACGAGTTTTGAAGGTTTAAATACTTGGCGTTGTATCTCTCCTATTTATGGGAAAAATTTAGAAAATGTTGCTTTTACAGGAAATGGAGTTTGGGATGGTTCTGGAGAAGCTTGGAGACAGGTTAAAAAGAGTAAATTGACAGAAGATCAATGGAAGAAATTTGTGGCTTCGGGCGGAGTTTTAAACGAAAAGAAAGACAGCTGGTATCCTTCTGAACAATATATGAAAGGCGCGAAAGGTGCCGATCAAAATGTACGTCATGATTTGAAAACGAAAGAAGATTTTGAAGCGATTCACGATTTTCTTCGTCCGGTTTTGGTGAGTATACAGAATAGTAAACGAGTGCTATTTGATGGTCCTGTTTTTCAAAATTCTCCTGCGTGGAATCTTCATCCGTTGTTAATTGAGGATTTGATTGTTCGAAATGTAACAGTTCGTAATCCGTGGTTTTCTCAAAATGGTGACGGACTGGATGTAGAATCCTGCAAAAACGTAATTATTGAAAATTCTAGTTTTGATGTTGGTGACGATGCAATTTGTATTAAATCTGGAAAAGATAAAGACGGACGTGATCGCGGTGTTGCTTGCGAAAATATCATTGTGAAAAATAATATCGTATATCACGGACACGGCGGTGTAACGGTGGGAAGCGAAATGTCGGGCGGTGTAAAAAACCTGCATGTTTCTAACTGTACTTTTATGGGAACTGACGTCGGTCTTCGTTTCAAAAGTACTCGCGGACGTGGCGGTGTAGTGGAAAATATCTTTATTTCAGATGTTTTTATGACGGATATTCCGTCTCAGGCAATTTCGTTTGATTTGTATTATGGCGGAAAATCGATCGCTGAAACACTTGCTGAAGGTGGAAATACAGTTACAACAAAATTAGTTCCTGTAAACGAAGAAACGCCTCAGTTTAAAAATATTTCGATTAAAAATATTACGATTAAAGGCGCACAGCAAGCGGTATTTTTACAAGGTCTTCCTGAAATGAATTTGGAAAATATTGAGATTTCAAACCTGATTGCAAAATCTCAAAAAGGTTTTTCTATTATTGATGCAAATGGAATTAAAATCAGCAATGCGCAATTGGATATTGAAGGTAAAAATGCGTTCGAAATTTATAATGTTCAAAATCTTTCTTTGAAGAAAGTAGAATTTAATCCTGGTTCATCGAATGCGATAACTATTGATGGTGCAACAACTAAAAATATCGATTTGAGTGGTTTATCTAAAACTACTACTATTGGAAAAGATGTTCCTAAGAAAGCGGTTAAGTTTTAAAATTTTGAACCATATAAGTTATTTAAGTTCAATTTAGCTGGATGTTAAATAGTTCTCGCAAAGACGCCTAGTCGCAAAGTTTTTTTATTCTTTGTGACTTGGCGTGTTTGTTTTTATTGATAATCTTTATTTAAACATACCCCGAAACCTCGGCAAGTTATTTATTGCTCCAGCGGAGCAAAATATTTATAGAATATTAATAAAACAAAATGGGGAAAAAGCTCCAGCGGAGCGACATATAATTGTAAAAAACATGTCGCTCCGCTGGAGCTTTATATTGTAAACCTGTATTTCCTGCTATAAATATTTAGCTTCTCCGAAGCTACTAATCATTTAAATTGTAGAATGAAATTGCATTCTCAAACCAAATCTTATTCTGATCTTCTACAGAAAACTTCGAGATATAATCTTCTAATGTTTTTACAACCTCATTATAATCGGAAGCGACATTCAAGACCGGCCAGTCTGAACCGTACATTAATTTGTCTACAGAAAAATTATCAAAAATAACATCCAGATAAGGTTTTAAATCTTCTGGTTTCCAGTTTTTCCAGTCGGCTTCAGTGACCATTCCAGAGATTTTACACCAGACATTATCATATTTTGCAATTTCTTCTATTCCTTTTTTCCACGAATCAATATCGGCTGATTTGATATCTGGTTTTGCAATATGATCGATCACAAATCTTTGGTTCGGAAAATCTTTTACAAGGCTTATCGCCGCTGGCAATTGACGATGGAAAATTAATATATCGTAAGTATAATCGAATGCTTTTAAAGCTGCAATTCCGTTACGGAATTCAGTTCCGTACATGAAATCATCTGGTTCGCCCTGAACGACATGTCTGAAACCTTTCAGGGTTTTATAATTCGAATAAAAACTTAGACGGTCTTGAATATTTTCAGCTCGTAAATCGATCCAGCCGACAACGCCTTTTATAAAATCATTTTTGGAAGCCAAATCCAATAAAAAATTGGTTTCTTCCTCTGATTGACTTGCTTGTACGGCAACACAACCTTCAAACTGATTATTCTGAAGTTCGGTCAAAAGATCATTTGGCAGAAAATCTCTCTGAATTACAGCCATCGTTTCGTCAATCCAGCTGTCTCGAACGGGATCAAACTTCCAAAAATGCTGATGTGAATCTATTCTTTTACTCATAATTTCTTAGTTAACATCGCTAATTAATGCGCGGTCTAAATGTACGTAACCTCCATCAACAAAAACAAATTGTCCTGTAGTGTGCGATGATTTTTCTGAAATAATGAAAAGCGCCGTATCTGCAATTTCTTCGGTTTTAGTCATTCTGCCTTCAAACGGAATACTTTTATTGATTTTCTTCAAAACGTTTTCTCCATCTTCCAATGTTTTAATCCAGTCTTCATAGGCTGGCGTATAACTTTCAGCAATAATAATAGCATTCGAACGGATTCCAAACTGAATCAAATCTACTGCCCATTCTCTTGTTAGACCTAAAACGCCACCTTTCGCAGCAGCGTAACCAGAAGTGCCACCCTGCCCCGTTAAAGCCACTTTTGAACCAATATTTAAAATGTTTCCTTTTGATTCTTTTAAATACGGAAGTGAATATTTAGCTAAAAGAAAATAACTAACCACATTCAGCTTCAAAGAATTCATAAAATCCTCATAACTTGAATCTAATCCCGCACCGTCATTTACGCCAACATTATTGATTATAGCATCGATTCTTCCGTATTTTGCAGCGATTACTTTCACAGCATTTTCCATTGCAACAGGATCTGTCACATCGGTTTGAACAAATAACGAATTAACGCCTCTATTTTGAAGTATTTCAGCGTAAGCGAAACCTCTTGTATTTCGATCTACCAAAACTGGAATCGCGCCTTCGTCTGCTAGGCGGTTGATAATCGTTTCTCCGATACTGCCTTCTTTTCCAGCTGATCCAGAAACAACGACTATTTTATCTTTTAAGTTTAAATTCATTTTTGTGGTTATTTAAAGTTAAAGTTTTCCTCATTTTTGTCATTTCGACGAAGGAGAAATCTCCGCGAGTTGCTCCACCAAGAAATTCGCCAATCTTTGTAGAGTTTCTTGCGGAGATTTCTCCTTCGTCGAAATGACAAACTATTGACGAAAACTAGCTATGTGTGAGAAACTAGTTTCTTTTAGCTTCCTTTTATAAAGTAGAAAATCTATGTTTCTATGTGTTTAATTTTTACCCTCATTTAAACCTGACAGGTTTTAAAAACCTGTCAGGTTTCTTTGAAAACAATTATTCTATTTCGATCAACGCCTTGATTACATTATTTTTTGGATCAACTAAGTTCGCAAAATCAGTAATCATTTCGTCAAAACTCGTTCTGTGTGTAATGTATTTTTTCGGATCGATTTTTCCTTCTTTCAGGCATTTCATTACATATTCAAAATCTTCGATTGTTGCGTTACGGCTGCTCATTAAAGTCGATTCTCTTTTGTGGAAATCAGGATGACTGAAACTCAATTCTCCTTTTTGAAGTCCGACTAAAACAAATCTTCCGCCATGCGAAATATAATTGAAAGCGCTGTTCATTACTTTCTGATTTCCAGTCGCATCAATAACCACATTTGCCATATCTCCGTTTGTCAATTCAGCCAATTTCGCAGCAACATCATCGTTTAACGGATTAATCGTTTCATCAGCATTTAATTCTGTTTTACAGAAATTCAAACGATAGTCATTAATATCCATTACGATCACTTTTGCTCCGGCGATTTTAGCAAACTGAATCAAACCAATTCCGATTGGTCCTGCTCCCATTACCAAAACCGTATCTGTAGATTTTACAGCCGCTCTTCTAACTCCGTGCGCTGCAATTGCTAAAGGTTCTACCAATGCCAGTTCATCATAATCCAAACCTTGTCCGTGCAGTAAATATTGTTCTGGAATCGAAACATATTCGGCCATTCCGCCGTCAATGTGTACTCCAAAAACTTTGATATTCACACAGCAATTTGTCAATCCGTTACGGCATGCCACACATTTTCCACAGTTAAAATACGGAATAAAAGTGACTTTATCACCTGGTTTAAAACCTTCTGCATTTCCTTTTACATATTCAGCAGCCAATTCGTGGCCTAAAATTCTAGGATATTCAAAATACGGTTGAGTTCCGCCAAAAGCGTGAATATCAGTTCCGCAGATTCCGATTCTTTTAATTTTCAATAAAACCTCACCTTCTTTTGGTTCTGGAATAGCTGTTTCTTTTAGTAGAAATTCCTGCGGTTTTTCGCAAACAATATATTTCATTTGTTGATTTTTAGTTAATTCCTTTGGCGTAATTTGTAAATTTTATTTAACACATAGAAACATAGTTCTTGATTGCGCACAAGGCGTTTCACTTTGCATTAATAAACATAGTTTATGTGCTAAAATTTATTATGTCTGAGACGTTTATAATTATTTTGTATATGCAACAGCTTTCTGTTTGCTCGTTCCTAAACCTTCAATTCCCAGTTCGATAACATCTCCCGCTTTAATATAAACTGGATCTGGTTTGATTCCTAAACCAACTCCCGGAGGCGTTCCCGTACTAATAATATCGCCTGGAAGCAAAGTCATAAACTGGCTTAAATAATGCACCAAATAAGGAATTTTAAAAACTAAATTTAGCGTGTTGCTGTCTTGGTATTTTTTACCGTTTACTGTCAGCCACATTTTTAAATTGTCGACATCGGCAACTTCTTCTTTGGTTGCCAAAAATGGTCCAAGAGGCGCAAAAGTGTCGCTCCCTTTTCCTTTTGCCCATTGCCCGCCACGCTCCAACTGAAAAGCTCTTTCGCTATAATCATTCAACAAAGCATAACCCGCAACATAATCTAAAGCTTCAGCTTCTTCTACATAACTTGCCTTTTTGCCTACTACAAAAGCCAATTCTACTTCCCAATCGGTTTTTTCACTGTTTTTAGGAATGACCAAATCGTCGTCTGGACCGCACAAAGAAGTTGTCGATTTAAAAAAGATTATCGGTTCGGTAGGAATCGGCGCATTGGTTTCTTTACAGTGATCAATGTAATTTAAACCAATACAGATAATTTTTGAAGGTCTTGCAACAGGCGATCCCAAACGTACCGAAGCGTCTACTTCTGGCAGAGACGGATTATTTTCTAATGCTTTTTGTAATTTTTCCAATCCATTCTCTTCAAAGAAACTTTCGTTAAAATCGGTTACAATCGAAGAAACATCATATCTTTTTTCTCCGATAATAACACCCGGTTTTTCTTTTCCGATTTCTCCAAAACGTATTAATTTCATAATCGTATATTTTTAGTTGTTAGTTTATATTTTTTGAGGATTAAAAACCATCAAATCTTTTATTTTTCTTGAATCTTCCAGCATTTACCAGTTTAAATTCTCTAAAGAATGGAATCAAAAATAATAAATGTAAAAAATACAATTACAAAAATACTTTTTCTAAATTAATAACCGCGATCTATTTTATTTTTCTGCTCTTAAAATAGTCATCGTTCAAAATTTTATAACATTTTTTATACGGTTTGTAAAAATTAACAGCCTAAATAACCTTTTCAGCAAAAAAGAATAGTTAATAAACACGGGATTTCTTGCTCATTTCAATCTTATTTCTACTTTTGTAATTGTATTTTTTACATTTATTATTTCCAACTAACATTCACTACCCAAAATCCCTATAAAATGATAAAATTAAAAGGCATAACTTGGAACCATACAAGAGGTTTGCTTCCAATGGTTGCCACATCGCAGCGTTTTACAGAGTTACATCCAGAAATTGAAATTTCTTGGGAGAAAAGAAGTTTACAAGAATTTGCGGATGCTTCGATTGAAGATCTTGCTAAAAGATTTGATTTATTGGTAATCGACCATCCTTGGACTGGATTTGGAGCACAAACTAAAGCAATTCTTCCGTTATCCGATTATTTATCAGCAGATTATATTAAAGATCAAGAACGCAATACCGTTGGAAAGTCTTACGGTAGTTACGTTTTTCACAATAAATTATGGGCATTGCCTATTGATGCTGCAACTCCTGTAGCATCTGCAAGATTGGATATTTTAGAAAAGAACAATCTAGAAGTGCCAAAAACTTATGAAGATTTATTGGCTTTGGCGAAAAAAGGCTTAGTAGCTTTTGCTGGAATTCCAGTTGATGTTTTGATGAGTTTCTACATGTTTTGCTGCAGTTTGGGAGAAGCTCCTTTTCTTTCTGAAGAAAAAGTTATTTCTGAAACTACAGGAAAAAAAGCGCTTCAAATGTTTAGAGAATTAGCGCAGTTTATTGATCCTAAAAACTTTAACAGAAATCCAATTCAGGTTTATGAAGCCATGGTGAATTCAGACGAAATCGCTTACTGCCCTTTTGCCTACGGATATTCTAATTATTCTAGAGTTGGCTACAGCAAAAATCTATTGCACTTTTTTGATTTGGTGAGTTTAAATGACAAGCCAATGATTTCTTCGCTTGGCGGAACTGGTTTAGCGGTTTCATCTTTCAGTCAGCATATTGGCGAAGCGATTCGTTATGCTGATTTTACAGGATCTTCTGAGGTTCAGCAGAATTTATATACCGACAACGGCGGTCAGCCAGGGCATTTGGAAGCTTGGAAAAGCGACCGATTGAACGATTTGACACACGATTATTTCAAAAACACATTGCCAACTTTACAACGCGCGTTTTTACGTCCGAGATATTACGGCCACATGTATTTTCAAGATCACGCCGGAGATGTTGTCCGCAATTATTTAATGTACGGCGGAGATGAAGATAAAGTTCTAGAAGAAATGAACGGACTTTATGCAGAATCTCTAAAAATTCAGACGATATGAGACCTTTAGAAGGATTAATTGTTCTGGAATTCTGCCAGTTTTTGGCGGGACCTTCAGCCGGATTAAAACTGGCTGATTTGGGCGCACGCGTGATCAAAATCGAACGTCCTGTAAAAGGGGAAGCCTGCAGGCAATTGAGCATCAAAGACTTATTTGTAGACGACAGCAGTCTGCTTTTTCATACGATTAATAGAAATAAAGAATCTTTTGCAGCCGATTTAAAAAATCCTGATGATTTGGTTTTAATAAAAAAACTAATCGAAAAGGCTGATATTATGACACATAATTTCAGACCGGGTGTGATGGAAAAAATCGGTTTAGATTTCGAAAATACATTAGCCATTAATCCGCAGATTATTTACGGAACTATTACGGGTTACGGAAATGAAGGTCCGTGGGCAAAAAAACCGGGACAGGATTTATTATTGCAATCGCTTTCGGGTTTAAGCTGGTTGAGCGGACGCAAAAGTCAAGGCCCAGTTCCGTTTGGATTGGCGGTTGCTGATTTAATGTGCGGCAATCATTTTGTACAGGGAATTTTAGCAGCACTTTTAAAAAGAGCCAAAACTAAAAAAGGTGTTTTGGTCGAAGTGAGTTTATTAGAATCTATTCTAGACGTTCAGTTTGAAGCGATTACTTCTTTTTTAAACGACGGCGGTCAATTGCCTGAAAGAGGCGATATTAAAGGAAGCGCGCATGCTTTTTTAAGCGCGCCATACGGAGTTTATCAAACTCAAGATGGTTTTTTGTCTCTTGCCATGGGCGATTTGATTTTTATTGGAAAAACACTCGGTTTGGATTTAAGTCCCTTTGCTGATAAACACTTATGGTTTGAAAAACGCGATGAAATCAGAACGATTTTAAGCAAAAAAATTCAAACCCAAACTTCTGATTATTGGATTGAAATTTTGCAGAAAGAAGGCATATGGTGCGGGAAAGTTTTCAACTACGAAGAATTGGATAATCAGCCGTTTGTAAATGAATTGCAGCTGAAACAAACTGTAAAAAATGCAGAAGGCGAAACTTTAGTTACCACGAGAAGTCCGATTCAGTTGGACGGTGAAATTTTACTTAGCGAAAAAGCGGCGCCAAAAGTGGGTCAGGACAATTTAGCAATACATGCAGCCTTTATTCAATAATTCGGTTAAAATTATTTTTTAATTATAATCAAAATAGAAATTAAAATTTGCGCATATCTGCTTTAATCTGTGTAAATCTGCGTGAAAAAATCTTTGGCAAAAAAAAGTATTTCACGCAGATTTTAAAAGATTTAGGCAGATCAAATTAAATTTTAAATGTTAATTAAAAACGATTAAACAGATAAAACGGTTAACAAAAAATGAAACCATTAGAAGATTATTTAATTGTAGATTTCAGTCAGTTTCTTTCAGGGCCGTCAGCGAGTTTGCGTCTTGCCGATTTGGGTGCTCGCGTGATAAAAATTGAAAAACCGGGAACGGGAGACATCTGCCGAACCTTATATACTTCTGACTTGATTATGAATGGCGAATCGTCTGTTTTTCATACGATCAACAGAAATAAAGAATCGTTTGCCATTGATTTTAAACAGCCCGAGGAACTTCAAAAATTAAAAAAATTATTAGCAAAAGCTGATGTTGTCATGCATAATTTCAGACCGGGCGTTATGGAACGCATTGGCTTAAGTTATGAAGAAGTGAGAACTATAAATCCTAATGTAATTTACGGATCGATTTCTGGTTTTGGAGAACATCCCGATTTGAAAGATTTACCGGGACAAGATTTGCTTTTGCAGTCTTTAACGGCTTTAACATGGCTGAGCGGCAATCAGGAAGACGGTCCTGTACCTATGGGATTGTCGATTGTTGATATGCTCGCTGGAGCTCATTTGGCACAGGGAATTTTAGCGGCTTTATACCGAAAAGCAACTCACAATATTGGAGCGCAAGTTCAGGTAAGTATGCTAGAATCTGCTTTTGACTTTCAGTTTGAGACCATCACTACGTTTTTTAATGACGGAGGTGAATTGCCTGTTCGTACCAAAACCAATAATGCGCATGCCTATTTAGGTGCGCCATACGGAATTTACAAAACTAAAAACGGTTATTTAGCTCTTGCAATGGGTTCGATTCCTGTTTTGGCTTCACTTTTAAAATGTGATGCTTTACTGGCTTTCCCAGAGAATAAATTTACGCTAAGAGACGAAATCAAAAATATTCTTGCCGATCATTTACAAACTCAGGAAACACAATTTTGGCTGGATATTTTAGAACCAGCAGACATTTGGTGTGCGGGAGTTTTAAACTATCTGCAACTTTTTGCCGAAGACGGATTTAAAGTTCTGAATTTCACTCAACAAGTAGAAATGCTTGATGGTTATACTTATAAAACTACACGCTGTCCGATAAAAATTGACGGCGAATATCTGACTTCTGGAAAAGGTTCGCCGAAACTAGGTCAGGACAACGAACGAATTATTAAAGAATTTATAGACTGCTGATGGAAAAAATTAGAATCGCCGTTCGAAAATTCGATCCTTTCGAAAGTACACTTCAAAAGCTTTGGGATGCGTTTTGTCTTCAAAACAATATAAAAATTGAAGCCGAAATGATTCCGATGGAACTTCATGATTTATATGAAACCACTATTACCAAAAAGGGTTTAAAAGAAGGAAAATGGGATATTGCGCACCTCAATACCGATTGGATTTTTGATGCTGTACACGAAAAAGCGGTTCTAGATTTATATTCCTTTATTTCACAAAATCCGCCTGAAAATTATCCGCACGGCTGGCACAAATCGCTTTTGCATTTACAAAAAATTGATAATGGAACGTACGGACTTCCATTTCATGATGGGCCAGAATGTCTGATTTACAGAAAGGATTTATTCGAAAATGAAACCGAAAAAGAGAATTTTAAAAAGCAATTTGGTTACGAACTTTCGACGCCAAAAACTTGGCAAGAATTTCAAGAAATTGCAACTTTTTTTAATCGCCCAGAAGAAAATCTTTACGGCTGTATTTTTGCCAATTATCCAGACGGACACAATATGGTTTTTGACTTCTGCCTGCAATTATGGACGCGCGGCGGTTCTTTAATCAATAACAAAAATCAGATTTCCATTAATAGTAAAGCGGCAATTGAAGCTTTAGATTATTACCGAAAAATTGTGAATGACAAAAATGCTGTTCATCCCAAATCAAAAGATTTTGGTTCTGTTGAAGCAGGTTTGGCTTTCGCCGAAGGGCAAGCGGCAATGGCGATCAACTGGTTTGGATTTGCTTCGATGGCAGAAGTGATCGAAGAATCGAAAGTAAAAGGAAAAATTGATATTACTTCCCTCCCGTCTGATCCGAGACATAAAACGGCTTCACTAAATGTATATTGGTTATATACTATTGGTACAGGAAGCAAACACAAAAAACTGGCTTATGACTTTTTACGATTTGCCACAACTGCTGAAAGCGATAAATTATTGACTACTGAAGGCGGAATCGGTTGTAGAAAATCAACTTGGAAAGATGAGGAAATTAATGCTTTAATTCCGTTTTATCATAAACTGGAAATGCTTCACGAGAATGCGCTGACATTGCCACAAACGCCAATCTGGCCAAAAGTGTGTGAATTTATCGATCATATGGTTTTAAAAGCAATTAAAAGTGATATTCCGTCGGCACAATTATTAGAAGAAACACAAATTAATATTCAAAAAATAGAATAGAAAACTTTGTCAAAGTTTAAAACTTTGACAAAGTCGAAACTAACATAAAAATATTTACAAAATGAATATTCCTTATAAACCTTTATTACCCGAAACAGAACAGCCGATTATTATTATCGGAGCGAGCGGCATTGTAAAAGATGCGCATCTTCCGGCTTATCAAATGGCTGGTTTTAAAGTTTTTGGTATTACCAACAGAACGATTTCAAAGGCATACGATTTGCAGAAACAATTTAAAATCGATCATGTTTTTGAAAATGTTGCCGAAGCGGTGAAAAATGCGCCTTCAAACGCAGTTTACGATATTACGGTTCTGCCCGATCAATACATCGAAATTTTAGAACAATTGCCAGACGGTGCGGCGGTTCTGATTCAGAAACCAATGGGAAATGATCTGGCTCAGGCACGCGAAATTGTAGAAGTCTGCGAAAGAAAAAATCTTGTTGCTGCGATTAACTTTCAGCTTCGTTTTTCGTCATTCGTAAGCGCTGCAAGATATTTAATTAATGAAGGAATAATTGGTGAACTTTATGATTTCGAATTTAAAGTAACCGTAAATACGCCTTGGGAATTATTCCCTTTAATTAAAGAGCATCCGAGATTGGAAATTCTTTTTCATTCTGTTCATTATATCGACTGTATTCGCTCTTTCTTAGGAAATCCGAAAGGTGTTTATGCAAAAACAGCTAAACATCCGCTGAAAAAATTATCTTCAAGCCGTTCAACCATTATTTTGGATTATGGCGAAGATAAGCATGTCGTAATTAATACGAATCACGATCATCATTTTGGTCCGAAACACGAAGAAAGCTACATCAAATGGGAAGGAACAAAAGGTGCCATCAAAGCTAAAATGGGCTTGCTGATGAACTATCCTGATGGTTTGCCTGACGTTTTTGAGTACGCACTTCCGAAAAAAGACAATGAAAATGAATACGAATGGACGGAAGTGAAACTGGAAGGTTCTTGGTTTCCTGAAGCTTTCATTGGCGCAATGTCTAATCTGATGCGCTACAAAGAAGGTTCTGACGAAAAATTATCTGCCAGCGTGCAAGATGTTTTAGGCACAATGAAAGTGGTCGAAGCTTGTTATATCAGCAGTAAAAACGGCGGAATTTCTTTTGATGAAGTGTAATTAAAACACTATATTTCCAAACCATATAAGTTATATAAGATAATTTAAGCTGAATGCTTTTTTAAGCTCATAAAAGTTTTAGACAAAGCAGATTAAATGAACTTATATGGTGAAACCAAAAATTAAACCATAAAAGCTATATAAGGTAATTTAAGCTGGATGCTTTTTTAAGCTCATAAAAGTTTTAAACAAAGCAGATTAAATGAACTTATATGGTAAAAACGAAAATTTAAACCATATAAGTTATATAAGGCAATTAAAATTTTGCAGCCTTATATTTGCTTTCGAATGCTTTGCGCAATCTGAGATTAAATAAACTTATATAATTTATATGGTGAAAAACACAAAAAAATAATATTATGTTTTTTAAATCAACTTTTTTCGAAGATTATAAAATCGACGATAAACGAATAACTATCGGAAGAACCATAACAGAAACTGATTTTGTGGTTCATGCCGGACACACTGGAGATTTCTTTCCGCACCACATGGACGAAGAATGGTGCAAAACACAGCCATTCGGTCAAAGAATTGCACACGGAACAATGGTTTTTAGCATTGGAATCGGTTTGACAGCTTCTGAAATTAATCCCGAAGCTTTTTCAAGAGGTTATGATAAAATGCGTTTCGTAAAGCCAGTTCATATTGGTGACACGATTCACTCTGAAATTACAATCTCTGAAAAAGGAGATGCTAAAAAGCCAGAAATGGGCGCTGTAACTGAACATGTTGAAATTATAAATCAGCGTGGTGAGGTTGTGCTTGTCTGCGATCACCTTTTGTTTGTGAATAGAAAATCCTAAGGTGCTAAGCTACTAAGCTTCTGAGATGCTAAGTTTTTATATACTTTCCTTCTTTAGAACTTTAACAACTCAAAAGCTTAGAAACTAAACTTAGAATCTTAGCATCTCAGAACCTTAGAACCTCCAAAAAATAAACAACTTAAAAACTATCAAACGAATGCAAATTACAAACCAAACTGGCGATCAACACGAAGTGCCAACGGAAGGTGGAAACGGAAAACAATATCTGCTGCCTTTTATTCTAGTTACATGCCTATTTTTTCTGTGGGGAATGGCCCACAATCTTGACTCTGTATTGATTCCGCACTTGAAAAAAGCGTGTGAATTAAATAACCGCCAATCGACTCTTATTGATACTTCGGTTTTCTTTGCTTATTTTATTATGGCGATTCCTGCTGGAATGCTTATTAAAAGGTTTGGGTATAAAAACAGTATTATTACAGGCTTATTAGTGTTTGCTATTGGAGCTTTTTTATTCGTTCCTGCAGCCAATACTCGTACTTATGAATTGTTCTTATTTGCTTTGTTCGTAATCGGATGCGGATTAACAATTTTAGAAACGAGCGCGAATCCGTATGCGGCGATTTTAGGACCAGCTGAATCTTCTTCTAAGAGATTGAATTTAGCGGCTTCTTTCAACGGCTTAGCGGCTATGGTGGCTCCTATTGTGGGTTCGCTATTTATCCTTTCTGGAACTAATCATACGCCAGAACAAATGGCTGCGATGCCAGATGCTGAAAGATCTGCTTATTTATTAGGTGAAGCGGCTTCTGTAAAAATGCCTTATATTGTTTTAGGAAGCATTTTAGTTTTGGTTGCGATTATATTTTACTTCGTACAATTGCCTTCTATGAAAGCGACTCACACAGAAGCTGAAATTAAACCTGGATTTTTTTCTGTTTTAAAATTTAGACATTTAAGCTGGGGAGTTGTAGCGCAATTTTTCTATGTGGGTGCACAGGTTTGTATTACGAGTTTCTTTATTCGTATCGCACAACAAGGCGCAGGATTAGACGAAAAAACGGCTGGATATTACTTAGGTATTTATGGTTTCCTTTTTATGGCTGGGCGTTTTATCGGAACTTTCTTTTTACGTTTTGTAAAAGATTATGTATTGCTTTCTATTTATTGTGTAATGAGCGTTTTACTTTGCTTAGTGGCAATTTATGGCTCTGGAATCGTAGTAATCTACGCTCTTGGTGGAATTGGATTCTTTATGTCTATTATGTTCCCGACAATTTTTTCTTTGGGAATTAAAGGCTTAAAATCAAATACTGAAACGGGTTCTTCTTGGTTAGTTATGTCTATTGTCGGCGGGGCTATTATTCCGTACGGAATGGGAACTTTAATCGATATGAATCATGATGATATTCAGTCTGGATATATTATTCCACTGGTTTGTTTCTTGATTATTCTTTCGTTTGGTGCTATTGGGCATAAAGTGAAAACTGTTACAGAATAGTTTTTATAGCCACAGATTCTTTTTTATAGCCACGAATTACACAAATTTCTCGAATTTTTATTTTATCGAAATATTAATTGCCTCCAGCTTTAGCTGGAGGTTTTTATTTAAGCTTCTTGAAGGGCTTTAGCCAAACTTTTTTGCCACAGATTATTTGGATTAAAAAGGATTTTTATAGCCACGAATTCACGAATTTTTATTTTATCAAGACTGCCTTAACTGAAGCTTACTTGAATTAAAAAAGATTATTTTCTAACCACAAATTACACAAATTTTCGCAAATTTTATTTCTAAAATATCAATTGCCTCCAGCTTTAGCTGGAGGTTTTTTATTTAAGCTTGTCGAGGGATTTAGCCAAACTTTTTTGTCACAGATTATTTGGATTAAAAAGTTTTTTTTTGACACGAATTCACGAATTTTTATTTTATCAAGACTGCCTTAACTGGAGCTTATTTGAATTAAAAAAAGATTATTTTCTAACCACAAATTACACAAATTAGCGCAAATTTATTTTATCAAAATTGCTTCCTAATTAAGCTGGAGGCAATTCATTTTATATTTTTTCAGCCAAGAATTAGCATTAATTACAATCGTAAAAAAATAAAAATTCGTGAATTCGTGGCAAAAAACACAATAAAAAACGCCTCCAAATTGGAGGCGTCTTTCTTTAGTCATGTTTAAAATTAACGGTGTTTGCCGTTACCGTGATCGTGGTTCTTGTCTGACTGTTGTTTGGAGTTATTTCCTTTTTTGTTTCCGTTGTGATTTCCGTTATTGCTTTTTACTGGTTTTTCTCCTCTGTTTTTTTGAGGTTTACCTACATAGCCTTTTGGATAGCTGGCTCTGTGTTTTGTATGGTAACTATAAGGAGAGTCTCCTCTATAATCGGTCAAAACTACTTTGTAGCCAGAGTACAAATCATAATTTCTATATCTTGACGGAAGTCTTTTTTCGCGAATCCATTTTCCGCTGTTATCGTAGATAAATACGCTCTGATTTACATCATAATATACATCGATATCCGGCAGGTAATAATAACGGCTGTTGTCGTAACCTTGTGGTCCCCAATTTGGAGGAGTACCAATATTTACATTTACTGATACTTGCGCTTGAGCAAAAAATACACTCATAAAAAGCACTGAGGCGAATACTAACTTTTTCATGTCTTTAGAATTTAATTGTTAATCTTATTAGATATTAATCGAAAGTAATGCCAAAAAGCTGCTGTTCAAGTATTCATTATACAAAATCACCAAACTGATCGACGGATAGTGCTTTTTAAACGATGTACTTTTCAAAAAAACGTCTCAAAAATTGAGACGTTTTTTCATTATAAACAATTATTTCCAACCACCACCTAACGCTCTGTACAAATTAATAACAGCTTGCAGTTTTTGCAGATTATCTGCTACTCCGCTTAACTGCGCTGCTAAAAGATTTTGCTGCGATGTTAATACATCTGTATAATTAGTTGCTGAACTGTATTCTAAAAGTTCTTCGGTAAAATCTACTGCTTTTTCTAAAGCTGCAATCTGCTTGGCTCTTGAATCTTCTTTTTCAACGGCCATTTGGTACGAATACAAAGCATTCGAAACCTCCTGACCCGCCACTAAAAGACTTTGCTGGAAATTATTGTATGCTTGCAATTGTTGCGACTGCGCCGTTGTCAATCTCATTTTGTTTAATCCGTTATTGAATATAGGCTGTGTTAATCCTCCAATAATCGAATAAAAAATCGAATGGCTAAAGAAATCATTCAACTCTAAATTTGAGAATCCTGTGCTTGCCGTAAGTGTCAAACTTGGGTAGAAATAAGTCTTCGCCAAATTTGTTGATTCGAAAGCAACTCTGAAGTTAAATTCCGCTTGACGGACATCTGGACGATTATTTAGCAATTGAGCAGGCATACCGATAGAAATTTGTTCTGGAATAATCTGTGTCCCTAAAACGCCTCTATCAATTGGTCCGGGAGCTTGTCCTAGCAAGATATTTAAAGCGTTTTCTGTTTCACGAATATATTGTTTCAAATCTGGAATCAAAACTTCTGCTGCGTGCTGGTTAGCTTCACTTTGTACAACCGCTGCACCTGTTACAATTGCGCCTTCTTTTAAGGCTTTGATTGTTTCGACATTTTCAATACGGGTTTTTAAAGTTTCTTGTGTAATTTCCAACTGTTTATCATACGACAAAAGCAGGAAATAATTATTGGCAATATCTGCAATCAATTGTGTTTGAACCGCTTGTTTTGCAGCATCTGTAGCAAGATATGTCGCTAAAGCGGCTCTTTTAGAACTGCTTAGTTTTCCCCAAACATCAATTTCCCAAGAAGTACTTACGCCCAATTTATAAGTTGTCGTTAAAGTATTGATATTGATTCCCGCCGGAAAGTTTAATCCCGCTTGAGATTGCTTATTATGCGTTACATTGGCATCCAATTGCAATGATGGATAATACGCCAATTTGCTCTGACGCAAAGTAGCTCTCGCCTGAACAATATTTTCAATCGCATTTTTCAAATTCAGATTTTGATCTAATCCTTTTTGAATTAATGCATTCAGTTTTTCATCTTTAAAAACGGTATTCCAAGGCATATCGGCAATTGTTGTCGAATCTGAAGAATTCTGATCGCGATACAATTGATCGGTTTTTAAAGTAGTGGGACGTTCGTATTTCTTAGTAACAGAGCACGCACTAATCAGTGCGGCTGTCATTACCAGTAGAATATATTTATTTGAACTATTCGTCATCTTTCTTGTAATTAAAATTTACTCTTTGTGAGCTTCTATTAAATGAATTTCGTCTTCATCATCATCGTCATCGTCATAACCGTCTTTTGCCGGTCCGCTAACTTTTTCCTGTAAAGTCTGGAAAATGATAAACAATACTGGAATTACGAAAACCCCTAAAATTGTTCCGATTAACATTCCTCCTACGGCTCCAGTACCAATCGATCTGTTACCAACCGCACCCGCTCCAGTAGCAAACATCAGCGGTACCAATCCTAAAATAAAAGCAAACGAAGTCATCAAAATTGGTCTTAAACGTGCCACAGCTCCGTCAATTGCAGCCTGCACAATCGGAAGACCTTTTCTTCTTCTATCCAAAGCAAACTCGACAATCAAAATACCGTTCTTCGCGAGAAGTCCAATAAGCATGATTAAGGAAATCTGCAAGTAGATATTACTGTTCAATTTGAAAATAATCGAGAATAAATACGCTCCAGCCAATCCAAACGGAATTGAGAATAATACTGCGAATGGCAGAATATAACTTTCGTACTGCGCACTTAACAAGAAGTAAACGAATACCAGACACAGAATAAAAATGAAAATCGTCTCACTTCCTGATGCTAATTCCTCACGTGTTAAACCTGAGAATTCGTAACCATAACCTGCTGGAAGATTTTCTGCTGCCACCTCTTGAATTGCTTTAATAGCATCTCCCGAACTGAAGCCTGGTTTTGGCGCTCCTGTAATCGAAATAGAAGTAAATAAGTTAAATCTTGAAATCGATTCTGGACCAAATACTCTAGTCATTTTTACAAACTCGGTAATTGGCGCCATATTTCCAGCACTGTTTCGAACAAAGATTTTATTTAATCCTTGTGTATTGGTTCTAAATTCTGGAGAAGCCTGAATCATTACACGATATTGTTTTCCGAATTTGTTGAAATTTGAAGCATACAAACCACCGTAATAACCTTGCATCGTAGATAAAATCGAATTTACCGAAACTCCTGCATCTTTCGCTTTCGCTAAATTAATATCCATCATATACTGAGGGAAACCAGGGTTAAATGGCGTTGTCGCATATTGAATTTCTGGACGTTCCGATAGTTTAGCTAAGAATTCCTGATTCACTTTATAAAATTCAGCCGTTGTATGACCTCCTTTATCTTGTAACTGAAATTCGAATCCACCACTTTGTCCAAAACCTTGAATAGTCGGTGGCGAAATAAAGAAAATATTAGCTTCACGAATTCCGCTTGTTTTTGCAAAAAGCTGTCCGATTACATCGTCAACACTTAGATCACGCTCGTCCCAAGGTTTTAATTTTACAATAACCATACTGTAGGCACTACCCGCACCTGCCGTGAAGTTCTGCCCCACAATACGAAGTGTATTTTTAACTCCTGGAATTGTTTTGGCAATACTATCAACTCTTTTTGCAATCACATCAGAACGTTCCATAGAAGCTGATGGCGGCAAACTAATATTGGCAAAAACAGTTCCTTGATCTTCTGAAGGCACGAAAGCTGAAGGCGTCGTTTTCATCATATAAACTAATGCAATACCTGCAATAACGATAGAAGCTAATGCAATCCATTTTTTTACAGAAAGGAAACTTACCGAACGTTTGTATCTTGCCGTAACATTATCAAAAGCAACGTTAAACGAAGTATAAAAACGCTGTAAATAGCTTTTATGTTTATGATCGTCAGCATGCGGTTTCAATAAAAGTGCACATAAAGCCGGACTCAAAGTCAAGGCGTTTACCGCAGAAAGTATAATCGCAACTGCCAGTGTAATACCAAACTGTTTGTAGAAAACCCCTGTAGATCCTCCAATAAAAGTTACCGGAATAAATACCGCAGCCATTACCAAGGTAATCGAAATAATCGCTCCCGAAATTTCGTCCATGGCATGAATTGTTGCTTTTTTAGCCGATTTATAGCCGTGATCCAGTTTGGCGTGAACGGCCTCCACGACCACAATCGCATCATCGACCACAATACCAATGGCGAGTACCATTGCAAAAAGCGTCAATAAGTTAATGGTAAATCCGAATAAATTCAGGAAGAAAAACGTACCCACAATCGCAACCGGAACTGCAATTGCTGGAATTAAAGTCGATCTAAAATCCTGAAGGAAAATAAACACCACGATAAAAACCAGAATAAAGGCTTCTACCAATGTATGGATTACTTTTTCAATAGAAGCATCCAAGTTTTCGTTAACGTCAACCAAAGTGGTGTATTTAACTCCTTTCGGAAAATTCTTTGCTGCTTCTTCAATCAGTTTTTTAGAATTGTTGATTACGTCACGCGCGTTAGATCCTGGAGTCTGGCTAATCGCCATCGCTGCAGATTCTACACCGTTGGTTTTAATAGTCGAAGCATAACTTAAAGATCCTAACTCAACTTTTGCAACATCTTTCAGTCGAAGCATTTGTCCGTTTCCGACAGATTTGATAACAATATCTTCAAATTCTTGAGCTGTTGTTAAACGCCCTTTGTATTTAATTACATATTGAAAAGCCTGATTTCCGTTTTCACCAAATTTACCTGGCGCCGCTTCGATATTTTGTTCTGCCAAAGCAGCCGAAATATCGCTTGGAATCAGTTTGTACTGCTGCATCACGTCTGGTTTCAGCCAGATTCTCATCGAGTAATCTTTGGCACCAAAAACGGTTACATCTCCCACCCCAACTACACGCTGGATTTGCGGTACAAGGTTGATTTTCGCATAGTTTTGAAGAAACGTCTGGTCGTAAGCTTTGTCATCACTGTATAAAGAGAAAATCAATAAGTTACTACTCTGACTTTTCGTAACCGTTACCCCAGCCTGAGTTACCTCTACTGGCAGTAAACTTGTTGCTCTAGAAACCCTGTTCTGCACGTTTACCGCTGCTAAATCTGGATTGGTTCCTACTTTAAAGAAAATCTTAATTGAGGCATTTCCGTCGTTGGTTGCTGTAGAAGTCATGTACGTCATGTTTTCTACACCATTAATTTGCTCTTCCAACGGAATTACGATACTTTTCAGTACCACGTCGGCATTGGCACCAGTATAACTTGCCGCCACATTTACAGTTGGAGGCGCAATATCTGGGTATTGCGATATCGGCAACTCAATTAGGCCTAAAACACCTAAAATAACGATAATAACAGATATTACCGTTGAGAGTACGGGTCTTTGTATAAATTTTTTAAACATTTTTTTTATTTTAAATCGGCGTAAACTGTTTCTGGGCTTTGATTTTGGGCTTTTATTTCAGTTCCTTCTTTTAAAGAGGCTACTCCTTCTAATACAATCTGATCGCCAGGATTTAATCCGCTTGTTACTACATAATAATTGCCTGCAGAATTGTCTAATACTGTGATATTGGCATTTTTAGTTTTTCCGTCTTTACCAACAACTACAGCAAAAATCTTATCCTGTAATTCAAATGTTGCGCTTTGTGGAACTATAATTGAATTTTTAACTTCATTCGGAATTCTAACTGTTGTGCTGCTTCCACTTCTGATAATTCCTTTTGGATTTGGAAAACGCGCTCTTACATTTACAGTACCCGTTTCTGTATTAATTAATCCGTTTACCGTTTCAATATGCCCTTTCTGATCGTAAATTGATCCATCTGAAAGCAATAAAGAAACTGCTGGCATGTTTTTAATTTTCTGAGCTAAAGAAGCGCCCGTTGTATTGTTTTGTGTAAAATTCAACAGCATTTTTTCGTTTATAGCGAAGTACGCGTACACATTTCCAATACTAGAAACGGTTGTTAGCGGATCGGCCGTATTTGAACTGACCAAACTTCCTAAACGAAACGGAATTGAACCTACAACTCCATTTACAGGACTTGTAACGGTTGTATAGCCTAAATTAACTTTAGCATTTACTAAAGCTGCATTTGCCTGAGCCAAAGAAGCCAAAGCCGACTCATACGTATACTGAGCCGATTCTAAATCGTATTTACTGATAATTCCTTTTTCAACCAATGGCTTCACTTTATTTACAGCCAATTTTGCCGAACTTACATCTGCCTGAGCACTTTTAATACTTGCTGTTGCTGTACGAACTTCCTGCTCATATTCTGGAGCACTGATTTTAAATAAGGGCTGTCCTGCTTTTACAACCGCACCTTCATCAACAAAAATCTTATCGATATAACCTTCAACTCTTGGACGGATTTCTATATTTTGCTGTCCTTGTATACTAGCTGGAAAATCGCTGTTTAAAGTAGCCGATTTTGGCTGTAAGGTTACAGTCTTATATTCTTTAATCTGCGGTGCTCCTCCGGCCTGTGCCGATTTATCATTTTTACCGCATGAAGCGATAATAAGTGAAGCTGCAAGAATGCTTAAAAATGATTGCTTATTCATTGTCAAAAATGTGTAATTATCGATTATATCCTAGCAAAAGAAACAAATTATAACACACAAAAATTTTCAAATAGACGAAGAGCGACAAACAATCGATAAAGGTCGGATGACAGCCGATGGATTTTTTTAAAATATTAAACAACTGTTTAATTTTTATCCCATCGGCTCTAAATTGCTTTTTAGAGACTCTAAATCGGGTTTTGGCGATTGCTAAATTTTCATGTTCAAATAAAATGTAATATTGTCTCTAAATTACGAATTCTAATGACACCAAACATTTTCAGACCTTACTTATTTACTGGACTTCACATACTTGGCTGGTTTTTGTTAGGGTATCTTATGCTATTTTATATTCCGCTGACTTGGAATGTCGTGCTTCCGCAGGCATTCTGGCTTTGGCAAAGTATTATATTGTTTTTACTAATCAATCTATTTTATTATACTGCAAAAATCGTAGTTCCAAAAACCATTATTAAAGACAATACTTCGCCTTTCTTGCTTTGGGCATTTGCGGCAATTATTGCTATGCAGTTAATTGCTTATTTTTATACCTCGCAAACCGATCTACACGAGCAGATTAGTAGGGCTATCGGATTTAAGAAATACAAAAATCCGTATTTCGATAATTACGTTTTTACGCTGACTTTATTGGTTTTAGGAATAAGCACCAGCTGGGCCATGTTAACGCATTGGCAGAAAGCGGCGCAGCACAAACAAAAATTAGAGCAGGATAAAACAATGGCAGAACTGGCCATGTTAAAAGCACAGATCAATCCGCATTTTTTCTTTAATTCATTGAACAGCATTTATTCTTTAACTTATACCGATATTGAAGATTCTAGAAATGCATTGCATACTTTAAGCCGTATGATGCGTTATTTGCTTTATAGTACGGAAGAAAAAACAACGCTGCTGAAAGAAGCCGAATTTATGCGTGATTTTATTGCTTTAATGAAACTTCGTGCCAATAGCAAACTTACCATTACAACAGATATACCTGAAAAAATACACGATTACCCTATTGTTCCAATGTTATTACTACCTTTAGTAGAAAATGCTTTTAAACATGGTATTCACGCCACCGATAAAAGCGAAATTTACATTAAGCTTACGCAAAATGAAAGCAATCTGGAATTTGAAGTAGAAAATACTTTTTTTGAAAAAACAACAACTTCAGATGAAGGCGGAATTGGTTTAACAAACACCAAAAGAAGACTGCAATTGATTTATCCAAATCAGCATTTCATTTCTTTTGGAGTTACCGATCACGGAACATATAAAATTAAATTGAAAATAAATCTAGAGCAATGACGGTATTAAAATGTATAGCAGTAGATGATGAACCATTGGCTTTAAAACTGGTAGAAACGTTTATTCACCAGACTCCATTTTTGGAGTTAATAACTACTTGCGACAATGCTGTAGATGCAATGGGGATTATTCGGGAAACTAAACCTGATTTGGTTTTCTTAGACATCAATATGCCCAATTTAAGCGGAATGGAATTGGCGAGACTTTTACAAGATCAAGCCGGACCGCTGCCCAAAATCGTTTTTACAACAGCTTACAATCATTATGCAATTGAAGGTTATCGTGTAAATGCGGTAGATTATCTTCTAAAACCTTTCAGTTACGAAGAATTTCTTCGAGCTTCCAGCAAAGTTTTACAATTGTCTGAAGAAGCCAGCAATAACTTTACTCCAATTGCCGCAGACGACGAATTTATCTTTTTGAAAGTCGAGTACCAATGGGTTAGAATTTCTTTAAAAGATATTACGTATATCGAAAGTCTGAAAGATTATGTAAAAGTACATCTCGAAGATTCGCAAAAAGCATTAATGTCTTTGATTTCGCTAAAGGCATTAGAAGAAAAACTCCCTTCTTCAAAATTTATGCGTGTTCATCGTTCGTTTATAGTTTCGTTAGACAAAATAAGCGCCATCAGTAAAAACTCCATCTTTATCGATAAAATAGAAATCACAGTCGGCGAACAATACAAAGAAGCCTTTAAAACTATGGTCGATAAGTGGCTGAAATAAAACAATAAAATTAAACACATAGAAACATAGTGTTGTAATCTCAAAAGGCGTTTCACTTAGAAGAAAGCACAGAGAATTGCTATGTGATAGAAAAAATAATGATTAATAAAATGGAAAAAAGATCAAACAAATATTACCTTACTTTAAGCCTTAAGGAATATGCAAATGGTGAAACCGAACCAGCAAAAGAACTCGGAATTCAATTTGATAATCACGACGAAATCTTCGGAATCATTGAAAGAATTAAATCTAAGAATATATTTAAAGACGATTCTGAAGCTGTTCAATTTGCTTTAGGGCTAAAATTATTTAGTGAAATCAAATTAAAAAATCGCAAAAATCCACTTTTTGAAGAACTGAATGAAGTTTTTCCTGTCTTTATGAAAAAATTAAAAAGTCTTTAAAATCTCCTTTAAAAATAAGACTTCAGCCTTATTTCCCTTCAGATTTTAAATGTTAAATTTCTGCTAAGAAAAACATAATACAATTCTTACTGGCAATATTTTAAAACAATTATCCGTTTCAATTAGGCATGTCCCACTAAATGCTTTCCTTAAAAGAAGTTTAATTTCTAGTTGAAATTCTTTTGCTTTTGAAAAGCATTTAGGCATTCTTAATTGAAAATAAAACGGAGAACCTCGTTCGAAACTGACCATTTCATAGTTAACGAATCTCCACTTCTCTTTGGAAATGTTCGATAATGCAAAAATTATTTTATTAACCATTAAAATGAAAGCATTATGATAATTCAAAAAAGTATTTTTCTTCTTGCCGGAATTTTGGCTTTAGGCAGCTGTTCTAACAATGATAACGTTGATGGAGATACCGATGCAGGACCAACTGGACCTCCCGTAGAAACCGGTACGCCTAACACAAGTTATCAGCCAGCATTTTCCGGACAAACACGCGCAGGAAGCATTCAGACTACAACTGAAATCGAATCTAAAATTATCACCAACGGTTTAAGCGCTCCTTGGGGAGTTGCCTATCTTCCTGACGGACGTCTTTTAGTAACTGAAAAAGCAGGTAAAATTAAAATCGTTACCCAAGAAGGTGTCATTAGCAATGCCTTAACTGGTGTTCCTGCTGTTAATCCTGCTGAGCAAGGTGGTTTATTAGGAATTTGTCTAGATCCTGCATTTGCCACAAACCGAATGATTTACTGGACGTTTTCTGAAATTGTAGCTGGCGGAAATATTACCGCTGTAGCGAAAGGCAGAATTTCAGACAACTATTCTGCGATTGAAAATGCAACGGTTATTTATCGTTCGAATACACCTCATCCAAGCGCGAAACATTACGGAAGCCGTATTTTGTTTGACAAAACTGGAAATTTATTGGTAAGCATTGGCGAAAGATCTGATATAGATGCGCGTCCGTTAGCACAATCAGCCACTAGCAGTCTGGGTAAAATTGTCCGTATTACGACAAATGGACAAGCTGCTTCTGGAAACCCGGCTTTTACTGCTACAGGGGCTCTATCAGAACTTTATACTATGGGACATAGAAATCCTCAAGGATTGGCTATACATCCAACAACGGGTGAATTATGGGAAAGCGAACATGGCCCTAGAGGCGGTGACGAAATTAACCGAATTAATCCAGGAAAAAATTATGGTTGGCCAACAATTACGTACGGAATTGAATACAGTGGTACGAAAATTGGAGATGGAATAACACAGAAAGAAGGTTTAGAACAGCCAGTATATTATTGGGATCCAGTGGTATCGCCAAGCGGTATGACCTTCTATGCAGGAAAACGAGTTCCAGAATGGCAAAACAATTTGTTTATAGGTTCATTAAGCGCTACGCATATTGTTCGTTTAGCCTTTAAAGACAATAAAGTAGCAGGCGAAGAAAGATTATTGGCCAGCGAAGGACAACGATTTAGAGATATTACTCAAGGAAAAGATGAAGCATTATACGCCGTTACCGATCAAGGAAGACTTTATAAAATTGATAAAAAATAGAAAAAAGCAAACTTGTTCATAATACATGCCAAAAAACGCCCCAAATTGGGGCGTTTATGTTTTGGTACTGAAGTGTTTATTTAACCGCAATGGGCGCAAGGTTTTGATATACTAAATCTAATACAAACGCAAAGTTCGCAAAGCTATATCTATATAGCTTTGCGAACTTTGCGTTTACAAAATCTTTTAAATCAAAAACCTTGCGTTCTTTGCGGTTAAAAAAAACTACGCTTTTGCTTTTCTTTTTACCGTACACCCAATTTCTTTAGTTTGTGTAACAGCTGGTTTCTGACCGCTTTTTAGAGACGCAATCACATCTTCTGCATACTTGATTTTTTGAGGATTATTTCCTTCTGGATCATTATCAATTGCTCCAACATATTCTACCACATTTCCTTTTGCAGTTTTAGAAACAATGAAAATATGAGGCGTGCGTTTTGCACCATACTCATCAGTAATTTTTTGTCCCGGATCAAATAAGTATGGGAAAGAATATTTTTTCTCTTTTGCTAAATCCTGCATTTTTGCGAATGTATCTGCTGTAGAAGCTTCTGGATCGTTTGGATTTATAGCAATAACTGGATATCCTTGCGGTTTGAATTTTTTATCCAAATCGATAATTCGCTGCTCATATCCAATTGCATACGGACAAGTGTTGCAGGTAAAAACTACGATATATCCTTTTGCATCTTTAAAAGTTCCGAAAGAAACGTCTTTGTTGTCTACATTTTTCAGTTTGAAATCTGGAGCCGCGTCGCCTGCTTTAAGAGTTACAGCATTTTGTGCATGAGATAGAAAAGCAGAAAATGCTAATGCTAGTAATAAGATTATTTTCTTCATAATGGTTTAAAGTTTTTTATATTCAGTTAATAATTGTTCGTACGTAAATTCGCTTTCGACAAATTTTCTTTTGTCATTTTTGATGAAGAGCGTTGCCGGAATACTTCCTGACCAGCTCGGATCTATTCTGTCAATAAACTCCTGCGGACTGCTTTCATTCAACAGAAAAACTTCATTCTTCAAATTTTTCCTTTTCACAAACGGAACCACATTAGAAGCTAATTTCGATTTAAAATCTAAACTCACCAACAAAACAGCCAGTTTTTCTGATTTATGCTCAGCGCTTAGTTTTTCAAAATGCGGCAGTTCTTTGATGCAAGGAGCGCACCATGTCGCCCAAAAATTCACTACATAAGTGCTGTCTTTTCCGTTCTTGATTCTTTCATTCAGCTGATTTATAGTTAAAAGCTTCACATTCTGATTGTATCCTTTTACACAAAAAAGCAAAAACAGAAAAAAGGAGATTTTTAAAAGTTTATTTTTCATAGACCTTTTGACCTTAAAATTAATTTG
Source organism: Flavobacterium erigeronis (assembly GCF_054075165.1). NCBI lineage: Bacteria > Pseudomonadati > Bacteroidota > Flavobacteriia > Flavobacteriales > Flavobacteriaceae > Flavobacterium > Flavobacterium erigeronis. The sequence goes on from NZ_JBSKGP010000008.1 coordinate 152,433, forward strand.
TTTCCTACAAATATAAACTAATGCTTAATTAGATTTTGTTAATGAAAGTTTAATTGCAAGCTACTAAGCCTCTAAGTCGCTAAGATGCTAAGGTACCGACGAAATGTTTCTAGCGGAACATTATAATCATGGGAACGCATTATGTTACCAATGAGATGTTCCTAGCGGAACATTAACCAATCGAACATGCTATTGGGCTACCGATGAAATGTTCCTAACGGAGCATTCTTAATCGAACTTGAATTAGATGTTCCTAGCGGAACATCTAATTGGTAACAACCATCATATGCACAATTGGTTTTGTTCCGCTAGGAACATCTCGTCGGTAAGCTCTAGAATGTGCTCAATTAGCTATGTTCCGCTAGGAACATCTCGTCGGTAAGTGCTAGAATGTGTTCAATTAGCTATGTTCCGCTAGGAACATCTCATCGGTAAGTTCTAGAATGTGCTCAATTAGCTATGTTCCGCTAGGAACATTTCATCGGTAACAACCATCATATGCTAAATTGGTTAATGTTCCGCTAGGGACGTCTCGTCGGTAAGTTCTAGAATGTGCTCAATTAGCTATGTTCCGCTAGGAACATCTCATCGGTAACAAGTCTATCTGAGTATATCGTCCCGTAGGGACGTTTGAACATCACAATATTGGCTCTATAAAAATATACCTCGGATCATATTCTACTTCAAATGCTTTCAACATTTCGAGATATTCATCTAAAAATGCTTTTTTGCTATGATGTTGCTCTTGCTTTTCTATATAACGAATTACATTTGAAACATGACTTTTTGAATACGAAAAAGCTCCATAGCCTTCTTGCCAAGCAAAATCTGAACATAATTTTTGTTCCTTAATCCATTTTGAGCTTTCTGTTTTTACGTTTTGGATCAGAGACGACATAGATTGTGTTGGACGCATTCCTATAAAAATATGAATATGATCTGGCATACTGTTTATGCATAACATTTTGTGCTGATTGGATTGAATTATTCCTGTTATGTACTGATGCAATTTATCTTTCCATTCTTTTGCTATTAATGCTTTTCTGTATTTTACTGCGAAAACAAATTGTATATGCACCTGCGTGTATGTGTTTGCCATAATTATCATTTTAATTTTTCTACCGATGAGATGTTCCTAGCGGAACATTTTTTGTTAATCCCTGTGGGATTGTGATGTTAATTATTTTCAGCAACAAATATAATGTTTTGTAAGATTATAATTACTTTTTTTTATCATATTAAACTTCTGATAAATAGTCATCTTTTTTTGACTAATTGACTCGCAATGATATTCCATTCAACTTTGTAGTAATTTCAGAAAATCCGAGAGTACAAAAAAATATGAAAATACTGTCGCTACTATTAATCTTGATTTGCAGTGCAAGCTGTCAGTCGCAAACGAATTCTAAAATGAGTGAAGACAAAACAAATCCGCTATTGTGTGATCCTGTAAGCGGAATGTGTGAAATGCCTGTTGGCGAACAATCGAATGGAAAAACAGCTATTTCTACAGAAAATAAACCCGTTAAAATAGTTTATTACACCGATCCTATTTGCTCTTCTTGCTGGGGAATTGAACCTCAGCTTCGAAAATTAAAACTAGAATACGGCGACTATTTTGAGATTGATTACCGAATGGGCGGATTATTACCCGATTGGAGTTACAACAGTGGCGGAATTAGCAAACCTTCTGATGTAGCGCATCATTGGGACGAAGCTAGTCTGCATTACGAAATGCCAATTGACGGAAATGTTTGGATCGAAGATCCGCTAGATTCTTCTTATCCTTCTTGCATTGCCATGAAAGCAGCGCAAATGCAGAGTAAGGAGAAAGCGGTTTCTTTTATGCGTATTCTTCGCGAAAAGCTTTATTTGGATAAAAAAAATATCGCAAAATGGGAAAACATTGCTGAAGCTGCCAAAATCGCAGATTTAAATATAAAAAAACTAAAAGCCGATTATGATGATGCCGAAGAACTTTTTCATCAAGATTTAAATTTAGGCAAAAGTCTTGGAGTAAGAGGTTTTCCAACACTATTTTTTGCAGATGCTACCAATAGCCAACTGATGGTTTATGGTTCTAAACCTTATTCTTGGTACGAAAATACGCTATTGGCATTGTTTCCTGAAGCAAAGAAGAAAAGTATTAAAAATGAGAATCCGATGGATTTGTTCGAGATTTATCCTACATTGGCTCCTAAAGAGTACGCTGTCATTTTAGAAAAATCAACTTCTGAATCTAAAGCTATTTTAGAGAAATTACATCAGCAAGGTTTGTTGGATAAAAAGACCATCAAAAACGGTTCTCTTTATAGTAAAAAATAAATTTTGATTGTAAATAACAAAAGCCGTAAAGTTGAATTTCTTTACGGCTTTTGCTTTTTTGATATCTAAATCTCTTTCAAAATTAAATCGGCTATAACATCTATTGCCTGATCGATAATACTTTCTGGAGTTCCTTTAAATTCGAAACGTTTGGCAATTTGCTTTTCTCCTAAAATTAGATGTATAAAAATTGTCCCGACAGGTTTTGATTCGCTTTCACTTCCACCCGGCGTTGTTAAACCTGTTAGTGCAACACAAATGTCTGAATTGATATAACGATAAAAATTCTGTGCCATTAGCTTCGTCACTTCTGCAGATTCGGCACTGTACTGTTCAATTGTTCCCCATGGTATGTGCAATAAATCTTCTTTCATAGAAGTGTGATAACAAACTATCCCTCCTATGAGAATTCTTCCTGAGTTTATTACGGTAGAAAATTCATAGCACATTTTTCCTGCTGAAGCACTTTCTGCAAATGCTATTGTCTTGTTTTTTTCAATTAAAGCCTTACAGCAAGCGGTGACCTTCTCTGACGCCATATCGATTAAATTTAATTACACAATTATTTCATACCAAATGTATAAGTGTAACCTCATTATAAACTTACATAATTTCTTACATTATTTACATTATAAGTAACTGTTAATTATGCAATTATAATTTAATTTTTTATAAGACCTCCCTTCTATTTACGTGCTAAATTTGTAAAAATAGCTTTTTAGTGAAGCAATAGTACATGCCATTAGATTTATAAAAGCCAAATAATTAGAAGAAATTAAATTAGAAAATAACAAATCAAAAAAACACTATTATGGAAAAGCAGCACAACCATGATTATGGTCAATTTGATCCTGATTATATCGACCAAAATACGCTTGTAGATGGAACATATTCTAACGAAGATGAGTTTAAACAAGTTTTAAAGAAAGACGAGAATCGCGAATTTGGCGAAAGCGATCCTGATTATTACGAGCAAAATACATTAGTTGATAATGATAATTATGCTCGTGACGAAGATCCGTATCAATATCAAGAAGAATTTATTGAAGATCCTTCGCATCCTAAGGGAGATTTTGAACCAAACACGAATATCCGATCAGAAAACATTCCGAATGAAGAACGGGTTGTTAACGAAGATGACGCCATTACAAATGATGATACAGAAGAGGATTTGAAAGATCAGTACAATTCTGATCATGAAGACACTGTTGAAAAAAACAATGATGCGCCTGAGAATTTAAATGATTTTGACGCAGAACATTATCCGGAGAATCATCCTAGAGAATAAGCAAAATAATCGTAAATTGTAAAGCATTAATTAGTTATGACTTTAGCTGCTCAGATTGTCTGGCTCTTTTTACTCGCAATTCCTATTGCCTGTATTAGTTGGACTGTAACACACGAAGAAATTTTTAGAGAGCCTCATGAATGGTGTGTCAGACATTCTAAAAATGACAGATATATACTATCCAGAAAGTTCTTTTATCTTCTTACTTGTGAATACTGCTTCAGTCACTACGTTACCATTGCCTTTCTGATCCTTTGCGATTATAAACTTTTGTTAAATGACTGGAGAGGTTACATTTTGGCAGGGTTTTCTCTGGTTTTTATGGCAAACGTATATATGAGCCTTTTTGCTCTTTTACGTCAAGCTATTAAAAAAGAAAAAGTCGAAATCGAGAAAATCGAAAGCGAAACTGACAGCGATAGCGCTAAAAATGAAAACAATATTAAAAAAGAAGTATAATTAAATAAATTGACGTCATGGAGAATTTGAATTTTATAGACCCATTATTACACGGAATTACCCCTGAAACTTTAAACAATAAAAATCTATCGGTAAAGCAATTAGCATGCGCAGGAGTTGGTGCTCTTTTGGCTGCAGCAATTTTAAAGAAAACCGGAAATCCAAAAATTGGAGCAGTTGTAGGTGGTTTAGCATTACCAATATTAGCATCAGCAGGTTATAAAAAATACTGCGAAATAAAAAAAGAAAAAAACGATGCCATTTCTAGCAGTGGTATCGAATACAATCATTAATCGGTTAAAAAAAAAACTACCATAAAAAAAGAGCGCTTATAATTAAATAAGCGCTCTTTTAATTTTTTAAAGAGATCAATTTATATTGCCTTCGACCCAGTTTAAAGCTTTATTAAAATCTATTTTTTTATAACCACGAAACTCACCTGGAACAATATAACTGAATCCGTTTGTAAAAGAGATAATTTCGTCTGTATCGGTAACAATTGCAGCTCTGTTCCATTTTCCTAAATGTTTAAGTCCCAAAAGTCCGTCTTCTAGCCAAGCTCCTGCCGTAAAATTTTTAATATCAGTATCTAAAACCAGTAAAAAGTTAATTTCATTGATTTGTTTTACCAAATGCTCAACCGCTGGAGTTACAGTAGTTAAAAAATCTTCTTTTGTTACTTCTGCCAATGCTCTAAAGGCAACAATATTATCTGTCGTATCGATTTGATGTATCATGATTTTTACACATTTTGAGTTATTTAATGAAGTTTTATTTAAACATTTTCAGAATGTTCAATATCTACTCAAATATACTCATTATCAGTCAGATAAAAATTACATTTAACTATTCGTTTATTATATTTTTTTAAGGTTCTGAGGTGCTGAGCTTCTAAGGTTTTAAGTTGCAAAGTGACAGAGTTGCAAAGGTTTATTTTGATTGCGGATACATTGTGTATCTGTATATTTCTGTGTAAAATTTATCCACAAGGTTTTCTGTAGACACGCACTGCTGTGCGTCTAACGTTTTTATTAAAACAAAGGAAAATCAAAACAGATATCCCTTGCGTTAGATGCACTGCAGTGCGTCTCTACATTCCTAAACTTTGTCTCTTTGTCACTTTGAACCTCTGCATCTTAGAAGCTCAGCACCTCAGAAGCTTAGAAGCGTTAGATGCACTGCAATGCATCTCTACAATCCTAAACTTTGTCTCTTTGTCACTTTGAACCTCTGCATCTTACAAGCTCAGAAGCTAAAAAAAAAGCCTATCTCTTTCGAAATAGGCTTTTTGAAAAAAAATAAAAAATAAACTAACACACAAACTTAGTTGTATCCTTGATTTTGTTTGAATTCCTTAGTCACGTCGATTGTGGACTGCGGAATCGGGAATACTCTTCTGTAAGGTTCCGAAGCTGGTTTTGCTGTTCCTGGAAGATCAAATTTTCCGAAACGGATCATTTGTGGTCTTCTGTACAATTCCCAGTATAATTCGAAACCAATTTCGTTATATAAAACAGTTTGATCGATTGAAGTTAAAGGCTTACCTGCTACACTTCCGTATAAAGATTCTCTTTTTCTGCTGGTGCGTAAAATGTTCAAATCTTCCATTGCTTGAGCTGTATTTCCTTTTCTGAAATAAGCTTCAGCTCTCATCGTATAAATTCCTCCTAAACGAAACAACGGAATATCAACATTACTGTTTCCATTTCCTCCTTCTGGATCAAATTCATACTTAAAAATACGAGCTCCCTGATTGATTTCGTTTTGAGCAAAAACAGCCTGAGCTGGATTTTTGAAAGTTAAAGAAGGCGTAAAATCCATTTTGGTTGTAGTACTTTTTTCCATAACTAATGGCGAAACTTTAATACGTCCGTTAACCATTTCTAGTGAACCAGAAGACAATAATATTGGTCCGTATTGTGGTCCGTACTGAATTCCTCTGTTAAAGTGGAACCAAGGCAAATTAGCACTTTTCGGTACAATATCTGTTGCTGGAACGCTTACGTCAGTTCCGTCGTTCATAAACCAAGTTCCGTCTCCATACTGGTATTTCTGCTGGAATCTCGGGTCATCATGATTTCCATCCCATGTTGCAAAAAACTCAGGAGTTGTACAAGCTGCATTTGTTCCTCTATTTGCTGCAGAAGCTCTCTGGTTACGCTCTACACACACATAAGCAAAACTGTTTGAACCATTTCTGATGTAATCTATTTTCTGAGAAATAGCAAAAATCAATTCTTTCCCTTTGTCATTATCTCTTGCAAAATTCTTGAAATAATCGCTTTCTAAAGAATATTTTCCTGAATTTATAAGCAATGAAGTATAATAAATTACACGATCCATATCTGATCCTGTGCCAGTTGCTGCAGCTTCAGTAAAATTAAAGTTTGATGTAGCATTAAGACGATCTTTAAAAACAGCGCGGTTCAAGTACATCGTTGCCAAGAATCCGTAAGCGGCTTCTTTTGTAAATCTTCCGTGGTGTGTTTGCTGTGTTCCCATCTCTGCTAAATCTGGAATCAAAGCTTCAACATCTTTAATTAATTGATCAATTTGCGTATCGGCTTTTAAAATCTGCAATGGTGCATTTGGATTCATCGGATCTCTATATGGCGCTTGTCCGTACAAATCTAAAGTTGTGTATAAATAATATGCTAAAAGTCCTTTCGCTTCCGCTAAAAATAATTTCTTCTCTGGAATTGAACTTTCTTCAACCGACTGAATTGCGGTTAACGAACGCGTAATTCCGTTTGTCAATTTATTCCAGTTATCCACTACAATCGCATTATCCGATTTCCATGTAAACTCGTGCATGTCTCTCCATTTTCCACCATCTCCCCAGTCGCTTCCTCGAGTCGGCAGGATCGCTTCATCTGTAGTATATTCCTGTAAAGAGAAAACTCCCCCGTGATCTACAAAAGTTCCATCTCCCAAACGGTCATAAGCCGCTGCAAGAGCTCCAGCTGGATTGGAAGCATCTTCTCCTAAAACCTCATCCAAAACAACTTCGTCAAGATTGGTACAGCTTGCAAAAAGCCATATAAAAGAAAATATCGCAAATGTTTTTATAGTAAAAATTGTATTTGTCTTCATAATAATTATAGTTTTAAAGTTGCTCCAAAACTGAATGTTCTAGAAGTTGGATAACTTGCATAATCGATACCGATAGATTGGTTTCCTCCGTTTGATTTCGGACTATTAATTAACGGATCGTAACCTGTGTAATTTGTAATCGTAATTAAGTTCTGACCTGTTACATAGAGCGTTAATCCGTTGATCCAGTTTAATCCTTTTAAGTCAAAATTGTAACCAATACGAGCCGTATTTAATCGGATGAAATCTGATTTTTCTAAAAATAGCGTAGACAAGATTGGAGAATTTGTTGCATTTGCTCCAGACTCGTAATAACCTGTTGCCACGTTACGGTCAGATGCTAAATTGTTTATATTTAAAGCATTCAAACCTGTGTTATTCAATAAATAACCGCCAGTTTGTCCGATGATAGAGAACGAGAACGTAAAGTTTTTGTATCTCATATCACTGTTAAATCCGTAATAGAAAGTTGGAAGCGCACCTTCGATAATAATTCTATCGCTGTTATCAATTACGCCGTCTCCGTTTTGATCTTTAAAGATGTTTGCTCCATTGGCATCAAAACCAATGTGCTCCAATAAATAGAAAGATCCAGCTGCATAACCGCTTTTGTAAATATTTGCGTTTACACCCGATTGTCCAGGTCCTGAAATTGTTCCTGTTAAGATTTCTGAAACCGGAAGATCTTCAATTTTATTATTCAGAGTCGCACCGTTCATGTCGATATTCCACGAAAAGTTTTTAGTATCAACGATTTTAGAACCTAACATAAACTCGATACCTTTATTGATGATTTTTCCGTCTATATTGGTCCAGATTGTAGTTGTCGGACTCAAAGCTTGAGAAGGAACATTCAAAATAGCATCTGTAGTGGTTTTATTGAAATAATCTAATGTTCCGTACAATTTATCATTCCATAAATTAAAATCTAAACCTACGTTATACTGCGTTACAACTTCCCATTTCAAATCAGGATTTGGTGTTCTGTTTACCGAAACTCCGTTTACCAGATTCAAATCATCGTATAAATAATATCCATCAGCTCCAGCTAAAGAATAACTTGCTTGAGTAATTTTATTTTCAACTTCCTGATTTCCGGTTTGTCCCCAGCTCGCTCTTAATTTTAAATTATTTAAAGTCGAAGAATCTTTTAAGAAACTTTCGTTAGCAATATTCCAACCTAAAGCAAAAGATGGGAAATAACCGTACTTGTTGTTTTTACCAAAACGAGTCGATCCGTCACCTCTCATAGAAGCGGTAAGTAAATATCTGTTATCAAAGCCATAATTTAATCTTCCGAAATAAGACTGCAATTCGTTTTCTTGCGCATAACCCGTAGTTCCCGATTGCGTTCCTTTAAATCCAGGATTTATTGATGGTGGAACACCTTCGCCTTGATTCGCAATTCCGTCAATGCTGAAACTTGTTCCTGATCTTTCAAATTTCTGATAAGAGAAACCGCCTAAAGCTTCGATTTTATGTTTATTTAAATTTAAATTATAAGTCAAATAATGCTCTACCAAAGAGTTTTTAGAATCTAAATTATTCTGAACATATTTCCCCTTCGGATTCAAATCGGTTAAGTTTGGAAAAATAGTCGTGTTTCTTTCTGCCATAGAACGGTCAACACCAATATTCAGTTTATATTCCAATCCGTCAATAATTCTTAAAGAAGCTTCTAAGTTTCCTAAAACTCTCAACGTTCTTGTTTGATCTTGGTAAATGCTCAACAAATACGCTGGATTGTAATGCGCATTCATATTGAAATTGGTGTAATTTCCGTTAGCATCAAAAACAGAACGCGTTGGATTTGCCATCAAAGTATGAACGATCAATTGTCCGTTAGAACCTCCATCGTCAGAAGTTGGAACTCCGTCATCTTTAGTTTCACTTGCCGTAAGATTCATTTTTACTTTCAAACGTTTGTTGTCTAAAAATGATTCTGCTGCGTTAATTCTTCCAGAAAGACGTTTGAAGTTACTGTTACGAACCACACCTTCCTGATCCATTTGTGCGATCGAAGCATAATAGTTTCCAGATTCTGTCTGTTTAGAAAAAGAAAGCGAATTGTTTGTGGTAATAGCCGTTCTGTAAATTACATCTTGCCAATCTGTATTTCCGCCGTGATCAAATGCTTTGTCTTTAATCGCATTTCTATATTCGCCAGCGCTTAAAACATCTAGTTTATTTGCTACAGTTGCAACTCCCGTGTACGTATCAAAAGTCAAAGTTCCTTCACCTTTAGAACCTTTTTTAGTTGTTACCAAAACCACACCGTTAGATCCTCTCGCTCCATAAATCGCAGAAGCCGATGCATCCTTCAAAACCGTAATCGATTCGATATCGCTTGTATTCAAAAAATTCAATGGATTTTTAGCCGAAGAAGATCCAAATCCGACGTTGCTTCCAGACGGACTCACATCATCATTAGACAACGGCACACCATCCACTACGAATAAAGGCGTACTTCCGCTTCTAATAGATCCAACTCCTCTAATCGTAACGTTTACTCCTGCTCCCGGCTCACCGCTTGTATTGACAACACGCACACCCGCAACTTTTCCTTGTATTAAATTATCTACAGAAACGTTTACACCTTGTTTGAAGTTTGCCGCTTCCAATTGTGTAACCGCACCCGTAACATCTTTTTTAGACTGTTTTCCGTAACCAACAACCAAAACTTCATTTAACTCAGCCGTATTCGGTTCCAATTGAATCGTCATAAAACCTTTTTGCACAGCAACTGTTTTGGTTTTATACCCCATATACGAAATGTCAAGTGTTTTTCCGTCTCCAACCGTAATTTCAAATTCTCCGTCAAAATTGGTAACTGTAGAATTTGACGAACTAGTTTCTGACACTGTAGCTCCAGGAATTGGCACTTTAAATTCGTCAACCACTTTTCCTTTTACTTTAATTCTGTCAACAGCTTTAGTGCTTACCGCTTTTGGCGCAACTGTTTTTTGAATTAAAATTAGCTTGCCGCTAATGTTATAATTGAAATTGGCTTTTTTAGAAAGATCATTCAAAATTGCTGTGATAGATCCGTCATTATAATTTACGGTATACGCTGTATTATCAGCAATTACAGCTTGTCCGTAACTGAATTTGTAATCGGTTTGCTGTGTTAGTTTTGAAAAAATAGAAACTAAAGTAGCTTTTTCTATTTTATTTGTTACTTTTGGCTCTTTTAATATAATAGTTTTACTGTAACCGCTCTGAAAGGCAAGTAAAGCTAGAACTAAAAAGACAAAACTCTTTAGATTTAAATAAGAAGGTTTAAAATACATGATTTAAGTAATTGTTTTTTTACGATGCTTAGTTATTAATAGCAGTTGTTCCCGCAACTGCTTTTTTGTTTTTAATCCACTTTTACTGTTTCGCCATAAACTTTGAATTTTAGGTTTGTGATATAATTTATTTGTTCCAAAACATTTTCTAATGTCGCGTCCTTCTTGATGAATACCGTTAACGGCGTTGCTAATACTTGTTTATCATCATACTCAAATGAAACTCCGTATTTATATTGTAAAATGGTAATTACTTGTTTTAAAGTTGTTTGATCCAGCGTTACATCTTCATTGTACCAATTCACCAAAAAGGCTTTATCTGCCAATTGTTTCGTTAGTTTTTGAGCTTCGAATAAAGCTTCCTGATTGGGCACTAAATCAACGCTCTGCCCTTTTCCAGAAACATTAACTTTTCCGGTTACGACAATTACTTTGCAGTTTAATTTTGATAATTGAATGTGAAATGAAGTTCCGACAACTCTCGTCTGAATTTCTCCAGAATGAATAATAAACGGATGCTGCTTGTCTTTGGCAACTTCAAAAAACGCGTTTCCTTTTAGTAAAGAAACCGTTCTTTGATCGCCTTCAAATTTTTCAGGATACTGAAATGATGAGTTTGCTGCCAGATAAATTTTCGAACCGTCACTTAATTGGATAGATTTGGGAATCGATGACGTTTTAAATGTGATTTGTTTTTGGTTTAAAACATTTGGTCTCAAGAAAAATCCTAAACCAAGCAGAAAAAGAATGCTGGCAGCAGCCATATATTTTAAATAAGGATTGAAAGACTTCTTTTTTCCTATTCTTAATTGAATTTCGTCATAAATATTTTGAGATTCGATTTCTGGATTTCCCATAAGATCATTGTCCCATTTTGAATTTTGATATTCGCCAAAAGCAAAATCATGTAATAAATTTTCTTCTGCCGATGAAGTTTTTCCTCGCGAACTTTTATCCAGCAAATATTCTAAACTATGTTTAATTCTTTTTATCATAATACTTATTGTTATAGATAAGTACTAGAAAATTGAAATCGTACTATTGCCAAATATTATGAAAACATCAAGCGAAAGTTATTTTAAAATTTTTGGTTTAAAATAATAAAGGGAGCCAGCCAAGCAAGGTCTTTTAAGCCTTCGCGAAGTTGTTTTACAGCTGATGAAATCTGGTTTTTTACGGTTTGTTTTGAAATGCCAAGTTCATCTGCAATCTGATCGATTGTCATGTCTTGAAATTTATACATTAATAAAACCTCTTTTCTTTTCTCTGGAAGTTTGTCTAATGCAGCATAAAGCAGATCCATAACTTCTGGATCTATAGTCGAAAAATTTTCTATGATGTAGTCTTCGAATTTTTCTTCTAAAATAGTCTTGTTGAAACGATTGTTCTGATAATGTTTGAAAACCTGATTTTTGACCGCTCGAAACAAAAAAGGTTCGATCGCATTAATATTCAGCTCTTCCTTTCGTTCCCATAAATCTACAAAAACATCCTGAACAATGTTCTGTGCCAAGTCTTTGTCCTGAGTCATCGTATAAGAAAATGCATTGAGCTTTTTCCAATATTGATTATACGTTTTTTCAAAAACTTCAGGATTATTCATAGGGCAATTAAAGACTTTTTGGTATCGTAAAATAATAAAATGAAAATCCAATCTTTTTTGCGCCAAGGTTATCTTTAAATTAACAAATAAACACGTTTGTTGTAGAAATACTACTTTTTTAAGGCAGAAACGGTAATCACTTTGCGATTTCTTTTTTTTTATCTAACATAGAAATCGATAGCGAATTTTAATTTAGTGACTTTCAAAATGCAATTTTCTTTTGATGCGTCCCCAGTCAAACAGTATCAATTACATTTTAGAATTATGAAACAACTTTTGTTCACTTTATTATTTGCTGGGGCATTAAACGCTCAGGCACAAAACGACAATCTGAAAATTAACCAGATTCAAGTTATCGGATCACATAACAGCTATCGTCATGCGATAGAAACTGACTTATACAATCTTATTCAAGCTAGAGATACCACTCGTTCTCTTAAAGGTTTGCAATACACGCATATTAGTATTACCGAACAATTAAACAAAGGTTTGCGCAATCTGGAAATCGATATTTTCGCCGACGCGAAAGGCGGAAAATATGCGCACCCAAAAGGTTTGGATATTGCAAAATCTGAAGAAGCATACGACCCAGACGGATTGATGAAAAAACCTGGTTTTAAGGTTTTCCACATGCCTGATATCGATTTTAGAACTTCTTGCTATACATTCGAAATCTGCCTTCAGGAATTAAAAAAATGGTCTGATGCCAATCCAGACCACGTACCCGTTTTCATCACTTTGGAACCAAAAGACGGAGATGCTAATTTCTTCGGCACAAAACCAGAAGATTTTACTGCAGTTGTTTTTGATGAAATGGATAAAGTCATTAAAAAAGAATTAGGCAAAGACAAACTGATTACGCCAGATATGGTTCGCGGAAAATATAAAACGCTTGAAGAAGCCGTTTTAAACAATAATTGGCCAACTTTAAAAGAAGCAAAAGGAAGATTTTTATTCTTATTAGATAATAACGGCGCAAAAAGAGATTTGTATGCATTGAATCATCCGTCCCTTAAGGGACGCGCCGTTTTTATTAACGCCGAGCCAGGAAAACCAGAAGCTGCGGCTTTATTCAGAAATAATGCTGAAGACCCAACAATTAGTGATTTAGTAAAGAAAGGCTACCTAATAAGAACCCGCGCCGATTCTGACACCAAAGAAGCACGCGCCAATGATTATTCGCATTTTGAAGCAGCAAAAAAATCAGGCGCACAAATCATCACAACCGATTATTACTTGCCAAGCACTTTCTTCAATTCTCCTTATCAAATTAAATATGATGATGGGAGTTATGTTAGAGTTGATCCTGTTAATGGAGTTAAATAATTGTTTCAAGTCTTATTTGTTTCAGGTTTTAAGTTCTTATTGGACTTGAAACTTGAAACAATCATCCACACAAAATAACCACAAAGAATGTCATTGCGAGGAACGAAGCAACCTCACTTACAAAAAACAAACTTTGCGTCTTATTGTAGTGTGATTGCTTCGTTCCTCGCAATGACCAAACTTTGCGTAATTCTTAGCGTTCTTCGCGGTTAATCTCCCCCGTTTTCAAATCAACAGAAAAATGATCTGCTGGAACTTCGTGCATGAATTTATTGAAGATAATTAAGAACAACTTCATTTGCTTTTGAAGTCGTGTATTTTTTGAAAGATCAGCTTTAGAACCTTCTAAAAACAAATCGGATAAGACTTTATATTGTTTTGCCCTTTCAATTCCAACATCGGCAAGAGCTAATTCATCTGCGCTTCTAAAACGGTAAAAATCAATTAAAAGATCATTTCCTGTCCAATTGAAATCTGTTTTTTTGAGTTTATTTTTAACTAAAATCAGTTCCGATTTCGTTTCTGCTTCTTTCCATTCTTTTTGAAACTGTTCTTTATTTTTCAGAATGAAATCAAAATCCTTATCTTGGATATTCGCCAAAACCAATAAATCTTGAGCAGAAACATTCAATATAAATTGCTTAAAATCTGAAGGCCAATCGTCTTTTAAGAAACGTAGACGAACTAATTCCTTCAAATGAAAATCAGTAAAATCGTGATAGTTTTTAGTTTTTAAAATATCAATATTCCAAATATCTTTTGCATTCTGGCTTTCCAAAAACTGATATTCCATTTTATATAAATCAAAAAGTTCATCGTATCTCGGGACATCATCAATTGTAATCGTCTGAATATCTATAACATTGTCTTTTTTTAAAGTCAGCAATTTATACGCTGGAATATAAGCCGCAAGCGAAGGCGTTTGCACATTTACCAAAGTATTTCCTTTTGGTGAAGTTCTAACACCCGTATCGTTAATATGCATGTGGCCTCCAAAATGAATCTTCAATCCTGCATCGGCAAAAACCTGAGCCACTTCTTCAACCGGAACTCGATTTAACTGCCATTTGTTTGGGCCAAGCAGTTCTTTTATTTCCGCAGAAGCGTCATCATTAAAATCAATCATCGGAAAATGGCTAAAAGCAACCAAAGTTTTACCTCGTTTTTTGGCTTCCGCCGAAATAGTTTCAACCCATTTAATGAGATGCTTTTTGTTTGAAAGCACATTATTATATCCCGTACTTGCTTCTGAATAACTTTTAGAATCTTTAGGATCGCTATCCGTTTTTTTCGGAATATACACGTTTCCATCAATGGCCATTAACCAAAGTCCGTCAATGGGTTCCACTACATAACTAACGTCTGGAACTTCATAACCAGGTGCAACTTCATAAACTCGGTTCGCTAATTTTGCGCTTTCTAAAGCTTTATCAAACGAATAATTTTCACTTGAATAATTCGAAAAAGGAGTTGCCCAAAATTTGTTTTTTTTGTTCGGATGAAATCCAAAATCCTTCAAATTATCCGTAATTCCTAAATAACCCATTTTGGCAATATCGGCGGTAACAACTACAGGCTGTTCGATGGTGAGATTTGGCGCATACATGCCGTCTTTGCTATAAATGGGTTGACTTTTACCTTCTCTTCCTAAAAAATCTTCCTTTCCCGATTCTTGTGCAAAAGGTCCAACTGGATCATGATTTCCTGTGGTAATGAAGAATTCTATTCCGAATTTCTGAGTGTATTGTTCTAAAATTTTAGCTAATCCGCGAACGTGAATCGGCTGTCCGTCGTCTGTATAGTCTCCTGGAAGTGCCACATATTTGATTTTTCGCTTTGCGATATCTTCTAAAGCGGCTAAAAAAGCAAAATAGTTTTCATTGAAAATTCGGGTTGAATGCAATTGCGATGACATTGTTCGCACCAAAGCATATTGATTCGTTTTTGGATTCAGAACACCTTTATAATCTGAATCTGAGAATCCGCCAAATAAATCTTGCAAGTGAACATCTGATAAAAAGGCAATCTGTGTTCCGTTTAAATTCTTTGTTTTTTGCGCCGATACGGAACTATTAAAAACAGCAAAAAATGACACTATAAATAGTGAAGTAAGTTTTAAATTCATAGGTTTTTGACTTTAATAAATTTGGGGACACTTATTAGAAGTTTTGGAGCTTTTAATCAGCAGCAATTTTATCACTTTAAAGCCGAATTAAGTTTATGTTAGTGTTATGGAATAATAATGTTTTGTAATTTTGATTGCGTATCTAACCTAGAAATAAATTGGAAAAAATGACAGAATACCAGTCTTTAATAGATCATTTGCAAGCTCGTGTAGCATTTTCTGACGAAGAGCTTAATCAATTTATAACTGAATTTAAAGTCACTAAAATTAAAAAAAGGCAATTTATTGTACAGCCTGATTTTATAGCAAAATATAGAAGTTATGTTCTAAAAGGCGCTTTAAGGGCTTATGTGGTAAGCGATGATGGACAGGAGCACACGATTGCGTTTGCCATTGAAGATTGGTGGATTTCTGACTACAATAGTTACATTTATCAAAAGCCCGCCACGATGTTTGTTGTTGCGCTTGAGGATGCGGTTATTTTGCAATTAGATTTTGATGCTGAAACAAAATTAAAAAACGCGAACCCTAAATTTGAAACCTTTTTTCGCATTACCGCTGAACGTACCGCCGCAGCTTTTCAGCGAAGAATTATTATGAATCTTACTTCTTCTGCAGAAGAACGTTTCGAAAGTTTTAATACCGAATTTCCTTTGGTTGTACAGCGTGTGCCGCAATATACATTGGCGTCTTATCTAGGTATGACAACTGAGTTTTTATCTAAAATACGAAACAAAAAATTAAAAAATAAAAGTTGAACTACTTCAACCTTTTTATATAATCTACTTCATTTTTAATCTGTTGAAACCACCAGAACTTTGTAAAGAATTTAAATACAAAGAAAATGGAAACAAATAAAAACACCGCTTTAGTAGTTGGCGCAAACGGAGTAATTGGCACAAAACTTATTGATTATCTTTTATCTACAAAAAATTGGACTGTTATTGGGCTTTCTAGAAAAGGAGGAACAGATAGTGAGAATTTAAAATTCATTTCTGTTGATTTACTTGATATCGAAAACTGTAAAAAACAGCTATCAGAACTGAAAAATGTTACGCATATTTTTTACGCCGCCTATCAAGATCGTCCTTCTTGGTCTGAACTTGTCGAGCCTAATATGAAAATGTTTCAAAATGTAGTTGAAACAATTGAACCCATATCTAAAAATCTTCAGCATATTAGTCTCATGCAAGGATACAAAGTTTATGGCGCGCACCTTGGACCTTTTAAAACTCCAGCCAAAGAAACTGATGCAGGACATATGCCACCAGAATTTAATACTTATCAACAGCACTATTTAGAGAAAAAACAAGAAGGAAAAAATTGGAGTTGGAGTGCCATTCGTCCGTCTGTAGTTGGCGGAACGGCACTTGGAAACCCGATGAATCTAGCTCTTTTAATTGCTGTTTATGCTTCAATTTCTAAAGAATTAAATATTCCGCTCAGATTTCCTGGAAAAACTGGAGCATACCATAAATTAATGGACATGACCGATGCAGGATTATTGGCTAAAGCTACTGTTTGGGCGGCAACAAATCCTAAATGTGCCAATCAAGCCTTTAATATTACTAATGGAGATTTGTTTAGATGGGAAGAACTTTGGCCAAAAATTGCGGCATATTTTGAAATTCCTGTTGATCAACCGCTTCAAATGCAGTTAAAATCGGTTATGGCAGATAAAGATGTTCTTTGGAAAGAGATGCAGGAAAAATACAATTTAGAGCAATACTGTTATGATAAATTAGCGGCTTGGGAATTTGGCGATTTTGTTTTTTCTTGGGATTATGATTTTTTCTCAGATGGAACTAAAGCAAGACGTCTTGGTTTTCATGAATTCATAGATACCGAAGAAATGTTCTTTGCTCTTTTTGATGAATTTCGTCTTAAAAAAGTTATTCCTTAAATCTGAAAAATTATCGCAAAGAACGCAAAGAATTTTTGAGTAGGATTTTATAAAATTTAAGTTCGCAAAGCTTATACGTAATATTTGTCATCCCGAGGAACGAGGGATCTCCACAAGTAACTCCGCACAGATAATCAATCTTTGTCGAGCATCTTACGGAGATCCCTCGTTCCTCGGGATGACATACTCTGGGGTTACTTTGAACATATCCTTCGACTTCGCTCAGGAAGACAGAAAAGTTTATTGAAAGCACGCTAAGTTTTTTTTAATCTCGCAAAGACGCAGAGTCGCAAAGTCTTGTCAATGCTACTTTGTATTAAAAATTTATCCTCAAAGCTTTGCGATCTTTGCGTTTGCTTAGCTCAAAGAGAAGTAAAAAACCTTTGCGCCCTCTGCGTTAAAAATTACCACGCAATAAAAAAGGCCATCATCTCTGACAGCCTTTCATTACATTAAAACCAAAAAATGTAACGTGTTTAAAACCATTATGGCAAATGGGTTTATTTTTATTTCTTTATAAATCGTTTAATTGTTTTTTTGCCGTCTTTTTCTAGGATTAGGAAATAAATGCCTCTATTTAACTGACTAACATTCAAACTATTTTCATTTATACTTTGAGAGGCCACAACAGTTCCCTGTGCATCGATAACTGTCGTTTTTCCACCGACTACATCAGTTGTAAACGATAGTAAATCTACAACAGGGTTTGGATATACAATTAGTGCATTATTTTCTGCTTGTACAATTTCAGCAGTCGTTGCGATTGGCGCAGCATTTCCGACTTTTGTAATTCTAATCCAGTTGATATTCATTCCTGTATTTTGAATGTAGATTCCGAAATTGTATGTTCCAGCATTTACGTTTACATTTTGAGTCACCGTCTGCCAGTTTTGCCATCCTCCAGTATTAGGAACAGTTACATTTCCTAACACAATAGCGCCAGCATTTAAATCTGAAGAAAGTACACCGCCTGAAGCACTTGCAACTCTATATTCAATTAAATATGAACCACTTGTTGGGAAATTAATATTATTGTAAGCCAGCCAGTCACCTGTTTCGGTATACCCCACATTAGAGCCTCCGCCGGTGTCTGTTGTAGCTTCGACCTGAATACCGTTCATCGCTGAATAGTCTTCGGCCTGAATTAAAGTTGAAGTTTGAGAAGTTGTCGTTGCAATCAATTTCCACTGTCCGCAGGTTTGATTGTTGTTGTCCCATTGCTGTACAATGGCTCCAGAAGCAGTGCTTGCTCCAGCCACCTCAACAATTCTTCCGCTGTGGCGGGCAACAATTTTATAGAATCCGTCTCCTGTAGAAACTAAAATGAACTGCTGATTCGTTGTTCCGTTATACGGATATTGTTCTACACGTGTACCATTCACTTTATTAAAACCATTCACGTCCATTGACTGACCGCTGTGATTCGCAATAATTTTATACATTCCGTCTCCTAAATGCGTAAACGTAAATTTCTGATTGTTTCCAGAAGTCAAACCGCCTTGATTAATTCCCGCTCCATTTGACATGCTTGCCGACCAAACGTCCATATACAAACCACTGTTTCTATTTTGAAGAAAGAAAGTTTGGTTTCCTAAAGTCGCAACTCCGTTGGCAATAATTCGAATTGAACTTACTTTGTCATTCCAAGTCGTATTCAAACAAGAATTATCAGAATTAATAACCGTTGAAGCTCCTGTAAAATTATCGTCTTGATACAAAATCGCCTGATAACCTTGAGTAATTCGAAGTGAAGAAATATCATCATTTAAAACTCCTAAAGAATTTAATCTTGCCAGATTATAATCACCAATAGTTAATCCGCCCGAAAATCCTGTGTAGTTACAATCTTTGTAAACCGTAATTACATCTGTAGAAGACGCTATATTTCCTCCCGGCGGAATAGTTCCCGTAATCGAATAACTTCCGATAGAACCGTAAGCCGAATAACCTCCTGCTCCAACATTTCCGGCACCGTTTCCGTCAACTCCTATAAAATATTTTCCCGCCGGAAGATTAACATTCATAGAAGCATTCAAAGCAAACGGATCAGAATTCCAGTACGTTCCCATCTCCGCACCAGCAGAATTATACAATCGAATCAAAAGATGTAGATTTCCGTCTCTCGAAACCGTATTGGCATTGATCGAAACATTTCCGCCACCCGTTGTAAAAGTGAAGAAATCGTAATCGGCTTCACTCGAAATAATTCCATTTCTTTGATTAATCTGACCGCTTGCGTTATAATCTAAATTGGCTGCAGAAGCCGTAGTATTTCCATAATCGTCACCGCGGTAACCCACTCCAAACTTAGCACTAGCAATTATAGCAACATCATCTTGTAAATTATTAGCATAATTGTACTGCCCTTTACTCCATTGTACGACAGGTCTGTAATAGCCCGCACCCATAATTGGTGCCCAAGAAGTTCCGTCTAAACCAAGGAAATAATCTTCTGCAGGATTGGTGCGTCCGTCGTGACCTAAGTCAAAAGTATGTCCCACTTCGTGAGAAGAAGCATCTCCTCCTGATTTTCCAGAAGTGATAAACACCCAGCAAGGGACATCGTTATCCCAGTTAAAAGAACCGATATACGCTACTCCACCCGCTCCTGGCGCAGCAGTATTGGTTGTTGTCACAACTACGCGCATTCTTCTGTTTCTTGGATAAGAATTAAAAACGGCTTCGTTTGTGGTAACATTTACATTAAACGGACGATAATCTTCTGAAACTACTTCCCAATGCTGTTGTACCGCTGCATCGTTCATTCCAGATGGCGCTGCATTGATTGCATTTCCGTTGTTCCAAAGATTTCCTGCTGGCATATAATAACCGTCAAAATCAAGCATTATACAGCCTGCAGCTCCTGGTAAACTTTGCAGATCTAACAATGCCGGTGCAATTTCTGTAGCAACAGCAGTTTTGCTTGCGGTATTGTCTTGTGTCGGAACATTTTCATAATCGATACAAACCAAAGTGTTGATGTCTACTTTTTCTACAAAAGCATTTCCCTGAGCATCAGAAAAATATTTGTAGGCTTCTCTGGTTTTCTTTAAAAGAATATGCCCTTCTAGTGATTTGTCTTTTACTTTGATATAAAAAGAAGATTCAGCTATATTTTTAATTTCACCTATTAAAAACTCGCTCGATTCGTTGGATTCTTTGTAGTTTATTTTTCCGTTAAAGCTTGTTTTTTCAGCCTGAAGTAAAACGGTCTTTTCGGCACTTTTTCCTGTTGCGGAAGTTGCAAGTCCTTTCTTTAAATTATTTAAAAAAGTTTTACTCGATCCTAAGGAAGTCTGTGCAAAAGCGAAGCTTCCGACGGCGAGAAACAGTAATATACTAAAATGAAATTTGTAGTTGTTTTTCATATAATTTGGGGTTAATAAGATTTGTTAAATTTTGATGCTGAGTTTTTTTTTTAACGCAAAGCACGCTAAGTTTTTTTCCAATTTGGAACGCAAGCAATATCTAAATATTAAGTTCGCAAAGCTGTGTGTAAACCCAGCTTTGTGAACTTTTTTCAATTTATTGAGTCTTTTATAGAAAAACTCTTTGCGAACTTTGCGTTCCCGATAGCTATCGGGATTGCGCCTTTGCGGTTAAAAAAAAATCTATTTCTTAATAAAACGTCTCACCGTTTTGATTCCGTTTTTTTCTACAGAAATCAGATAAACTCCTGTTTTTAAAGTTGAGACATCAATACTATTGTTATTTACTGTTTGAGAAGAAACCGTTGCGCCTCCTTCTGTATTGATGATATTGACATTTCCGCCAGTAACTTCAGCTGAAAAGTAAAGCTGGCTTTCTGTTGGATTTGGATAAACACTCAAACTTTCAATAGAATCTGAAGATGCTGATTTCGCAGCCAAAGCAGAAGCCGATTTTGTAATTCTAAACCAGTTGATATTGAAACCTGTATTTTGAACATAAATTCCGAAATTGTACGTTCCTGCATTTACGTTTACAGTTTGTGTAATCGTCTGCCAGTTTTGCCAGCCTCCAGTATTAGGAACATTCACAGCACCAAGCTGAATCGTTCCTGCATTTAAATCAGATGACAATCTTCCTCCTGTAACAGCACTTGATACGCGATATTCAATTACATAATTTCCTGAAGTTGGAAAATTGATATTGTAATACGCCATCCAATCTCCTGTATCGCAATAGCCAACGTTTAATCCACCGCCAGTATCTGTTGTAGCTTCTGTCTGAACGCCGCTCATCGTGTTGTAATTTTCAGCCTGAATCAAAGTTCCTGTTCCTGGAGGGTTACTTCCTTTTACAACCTGATCAACAGCTGTTAATAATGATTTTGCTCCAGTTGCATCTTGAGATAATTCCCAAATCATAACTCCCGCAGCATTCTGAATTGCAAAAGTTGTTTTTTGTTTGATGGTTGGAATTCCGTTGTAATAAATCGTATTTCCAACTTGATCTACATTTTCTGCACCTGGATATTGCGCTACGATATTCGCATACGAAATTCCCTGATTGGCAGAAGCTCCAAATCCGTAACCGTAAAACGGAAGTCCGATCACAGCTTTGCTTGCCGGCAATCCGCGGCCTGTCCAATAATTAAACTGATTTACCGCCATACTGTAAGGAGAATGCTGTCCTGGATTTCCTGGTGCCCAAGGTCCTGTTGCATCATACGCCATGATATTGATCCAGTCATACGCCGCAAAAGTAGATGAAGGTACATTTGCACCACCATATCCTTCTGAAAGCGCTGCTGAAATCAATTTTCCGTTGGCATGCAATTTATTCGCCAAGGCAATTACAAATCCGCCGTAGTCTCCATTAATTGCTGGACCTTCCAAATCTACATCGACTCCGTCAAAATTATGCGCTACCACATAATCGTAGATTTTTTGGATAAAAGCGGTTCTGTTGGCTGGTGTTATCAGATTGAAATAATTGTCGCGAATCGCTCCGCCTTCTGAAACTGAGCCTCCTCCAAGAGAAACAAAAACTTTTACATTATTAGCATGCGCCGTGTTAATAATCGCATTACTCCCTGAATTAAAAGTCAGATATCCATTGGCATCTGGATTTTCAAAAGCAATATTAATATGAGTCAATTTACTATACTGGATAGTGCTTGAAAAAGCATTTAAATCGATCCAGTTGGGGATATAAGCGATTACTTTTTTCTGCGCAATCGACAGATTAAAAACTCCTAATACTAAAATGATTGTCCATTTTAGCGGCAACCTTTGGTAATTGTTTTTCATAATAATTGTTTTAATAGATTAATAAATTCGTAAATAATTGGGACGGTATTTATGAGTTTAAAAGGTAGATTGCAGATTTTAGATTCGCTTGAATTGGACTGCGTCCAAATTCAAGCGGAATTTTTACAACTAACAGTAAATCAATCTAAAATCTGCATTCTAAAATCTAAAATTATTTTTTAATAAAACGTTTGATCACTTTTTTACCATTCTGATCCAAAACCACAAAATAAATTCCGGTTCTTAATCTTGATACATCAATACTATTATTACTGATTTTTTGCTGAGACACAACAGTTCCAGTCTGATCTATTATGCTTACTTTTTCTCCGCTTACTGCTGTAGTTACATAAAGTGTGCTTTCTGCTGGACTTGGATATACTGTAAGTTCGGTTGAAGTTGCTTCTTCTTCTAAAGTTTCAACAGCTGCTATTCTTGCTGTTGCTCCTGCTCCAACTTTTGTGATTTTAATCCAGTTGATATTCATTCCCGTAGTCTGAATATAGATTCCGAAATTGTATGTTCCTGCATTTACGTTTACGGTTTGCGAAACAGTTTGCCAGTTTTGCCAGCCGCCAGTATTTGGAACCGTAACATTGCCTAAAACAATAGCACCTGCATTTAAATCTGAAGAAAGAACTCCGCCAGAAGCACTTGCCACTCTATATTCAATTAAATAAGAGCCTGTTGTTGGGAAATTGATGCTGTTGTATGCTAACCAATCGCCAGTTTCAGTATAACCCACATTTGATCCCCCGCCTGTATCTGTAGTAGCTTCAACCTGAATACCGCTCATTGCTGAATAATCTTCTGCCTGAATTAAAACTGAAGTTTGTGAAGATGTTGCTGGAACCAACTTCCATTGTCCGCAAGTTTGGTTGTTATTATCCCATTGCTGTACAATTGCGCCCGAAGCTGTGCTTGCTCCTGCGACCTCAACAATTCTTCCGCTATGGCGGGCAACAATTTTATAGAATCCGCTTCCTGCATCTACCAAAATAAACTGCTGATTGGTTGTCGCATTGTATGGATATTGTTCTACTCTTGCGCCATTGGCTTTATTGAAATTATTGATATCCATAGACATACCGCTGTGGTTCGCAATGATTTTGTACATTCCGTCTCCTAAATGTGTGAAAGTAAATTTCTGATTGTTTCCAGAAGTCAAAGCACCTTGGTTGATTCCTGCTCCGTTAGCCATACTAGCTGTCCAAACATCCATATACAGATTACTATTTCTGTTTTGAAGGAAGAAAGTCTGGTTTCCTAAAGTGGTAACTCCGTTAGGAAGAATTCGTATAGAAGTTACTTTGTCATTCCAAGTCGTATTCAAACAAGAAGTATCTGAAGTAATTGTGGTTGAAATTCCTGTAAAGTTATCATCCATGTATAAAATCGCTTTATAGCCTTGTGCCACTTTAAGTGACGAAATATCATCATTTAAAACTCCTAAAGAATTTAAACGTGCCAAGTTGTAATCGCCAATTGTTAATCCGCCTGAGAAACCAGTGTAGTTACAATCTTTGTAAACGGTAATTACATCTGTGGAAGCTGGAACAGAAGGCGTTGTAAGTCCAAAATATCCTCCAAAAACAGCAATTACTTTTGTTGGCTGTGGCGAATGAAGCGATGGCGACTGATCTGCAACGTCATCATAAGCAAATCCGTAGGCTAGATTATCAATATTAATTCCTGGTAAATGCCAGAATTTAGAATAATGATTGGTTGGATTTACCTGATAATATTTCGATGCATCGTACCAGTTTTGCTGACCCGGATTTGCAGTCGTTGTATTCACAACATGGCGATTTATCGCAGCTGTTAATTGTGCCTGAATCACAAGATCCAAATCTCCATCGACCAATCTTCTGTCCAAAACTCCTTTTCCTTCCAAAGCTTCTTGCGTGCTCGGACGGTTTTGCACGCGTCCTGTTCTTCCAATAAAAGCTCCAGATTGTCCAACCATTTCTAGTTGTTCGCCAATAACTCTTCCTTTAAAAACTCCAGCGTCTCCGGCGTAAAAAATCAAATCTTCATTTTTATATTTGTTCCAGATCGCATCGATATACGATTTTAAATAATTGGCGTGTGGTCCAGATCCTTCCGCGTAAGCAGGAGTTTTAGAAGGCGCTGTAATTTCTCCCGTTGCATCGTTTACACAACCTTGAAATTCTGCAGGAACATTCGCTTTAAAAGCGGCCACAATATCTGCGTGTTTTTTCAAATCTCCCACTTTTTTCTGATAGCCGTTTGCACCGAATAATTCTAATCCCATTGGATATTTGTATGAATCTACACGAGTTGGATTTCCGAAGAAACCGTGCTGATTATTTGTCAGCTCAATCATTTCATACAAAATTCCCTGATTCGGATCTGTTGCATTCTGCGGATTTGGCGATGCATATCCTGAAGGCGCTCCGCTAGCTCCAAAAAAGTAGAAATACAGTTGTGATCCTTTCGAAATAAAAACTCGACAGCCTGCAATTAATGGCAAAGTGAAGGTTTTGTTTGGAATTTCGCTCAGCTTGGTAAAACATGCCGCATATTTGGAGTTTTGCCCCGGCCCAGTGTTTCCGCCGTAAGTTGGTCCTATAACTGTATTGTAAGAAGCATTCATTGGTAAAACCTGACTTGTTTTGGCATTCACCCAAACGTGGTTTCCTGTGGTATAATCGATTCCGACAATCGCAACATATAATTCGGTGTCGGCAAAGGGTGAATTATTGCTTATTGTGAACGGGATGGGTCCCTGTCCGTGCATTAGATTTGAAAACACTAAAAATAGTGTCGTCAAAATGGAAAATCTTTGTAGTCTAATTCTTTTCATATCTAAATAATTTTGGGGTTACGTAAAGAGATTTTAAACCAAAGTCATTTTCGCAGTAATGACTAAATGATCCGCCAGGTGCAATTTGGTATGCCCTCCTTGAAATCGCACCCAACGGATTTAAAAATTATTTCTTAATCAGCTTTTTTGTCCAGCTTTTCTGGTCTGATTTGAAATTTAGAATATAGATTCCTCTACGAAGTTTACTAACGTCAATTACGCTTTCGTTTGCTTGAGGTTTATTTTCTAAAATCAAATTTCCTGTATTGTCATAAATTGTAATGACTTTATTGTTTAAATTTTCAGGAGATGAAACCTGAACATAATTAGTCGTCGGATTTGGATAGATTGCAAAAACAACTTCTTCTGTCTGAGGTTCTTCCGAAACATTCAAAGCCATTCTAGCTGTCGAAGATGAGCCGTAAGCTTCTATTTCGTATAACGAATATCCGTAAGGAGCCAAAGCTTTTGCATTACCCAAAATTCTCAAATATCTTCCTGATCCGCTTACCGCTAAATCGTCTGTCCCTCCATCTGAAGCCGTTTGCGTATTGATCGTTTCGCTTTCAGTGAAAACATTATCTGCAGAAAGCTGAATTTTATATTGAGTTGCATAAGCAGCTTCCCATTTTAAAACAACTCTGTTCAGATTGTAATTGGCTCCTAAATCAACATAAATCCATTCGGTTGCGTTGGCAAAAGAACTCGCCCATCTTGTACCAGCATTTCCGTCTGTTGCTTGGTTTGCAGTAAACGTTGTATTTTCTAATGTCGAAGCTGTCGCTGTTTTATTTAAAGCTAAATTCACAGTCGGATTCGGATTTTCTGTCGATACTAAATTTAAAGCTCTTAAATTATCGAAATAATAGGTGTTTCCAGAATTGGTTCCCGGTTCAAACAAGAAAACAAAACGGTTTACTTCGCTGTCTGATGTCGACGCGTCTGGAGAACTTGCGTATGTAAAAGTTATCGTATGCCAAGCATTGCTTTGTTTTACAACACCTTGATAAATACTATGTCTTCCAACTGGATAATTGGACGGAACCGAAGCGCTACTTTCTGCCTGCCAAGAAATAACCGATCCAACTGGCGCAGAAGTGTAAACGTCCATAGCGAATTTTTTAACGCCGCCTTTGAAATCTCCAATATTGGTTAAAGTGGTATTGAAAGAGAAGTTATCGTATAATTCAGTCGATTTACGAACATATTTTCCAACATTTGAAGACGTATTGATTCCACTTGCATTTGGGTTTGCCGTGTTTGGCGTATACGTTCCGATAGCGTCTCTAAATGTGATAGTGTGAATAGTCTGATAATCTTCGTACACTACGCCAGGCATAAAAGTATCTGGCACTTTGGTAGAACCAATTCTAATGTTATCAAAATAATACGTATCATTGGTATAAGAACCAGAATTAAACAATAAAACCATTTGATTTACTGCCAAATTTGAAGTTCCTGCATCTGGACTCGAATTGTAATAGAAAGTCAGCGTTTCCCATTGATTTTGTTTGGTTGTAATTGCGACATAGTTACTATTTCTCCCTGTCGGATAATTGGCTGGAAGCGATGTTGCACTGTTTTCTAAATTCAAACTTACCACGGTACCAATCGGTGCAGAAGTATAGACATCGATCATAATTTTATTGGTCTGATTTTTTAATAAACCAGCATCTTCGATCGTGCTTTGCGTATTGAAAAACAAAACGTCATATTGCTCTGTTACATTTCTAACATACCTTGCCACATTCGCGGAAGCGTTAACCGAATTACTTCCAGGATTTGCCACAACAGAATACGTTCCTGTTGTTGTTCCTTTTATAATTTTATTGATTCCGTCGTAGTTTTGTAGAATGTCAGTAGCAATAATTGGTTTTTCTGGTGCCGCTTTTGTCAGCAGATTATCAAAATAATAGGTCGCTCCTGAATTCGAATTCGATTCAAAAAGAACCACCACATTATTGATGGTTAAAGCGCTCGTATTAGGATCGATTACTTTTTCGAACTCAAATTCAATCGTTTCCCATTTGTTCTGAACCGTAGTCGTTGCTTTAAAACCGCTATGTCTTCCTAACGGATAATTGGTTGCCGTTGTTACGTTGCTGTTTTCTAACTGCATCGAAATTTTGGTTCCAACCGGCGCCGAAGTATAAATATCAAAAGAAAGTCTTTTCCTTCCGTAAACATAATCGTTCGCATTTGTGATAGTTACATTTCTGATATTCAACACATCATACAATTCGCTTGAATTTCGAACATATCTTCCAACCAAAGCAGAAGTGTTTATTCCAGTTGCAGAAGGATTCGCAACAGCTTCTGTCAAAACTCCTGTTTTTACAGGGTACAATACATTTCGATTACTTTGAAAATCTTCATGTATTTTTTCAACTGGCAAAGCGGGTTCGGTTGTAACCGCCAGTTTGTAGTTGTTGACATTACAGCCAGAAACTGTTGCAGCCACAGAAACATCTCCTCCAGAAGTTCCCCAATTTACAGTAATCGAATTTGTTCCCTGTCCTGATGCAATTGTTGCGCCTGCTGGAACTGTCCAGTTGTAGGTCGCCCCCGCAATTGCATTTACAGAATAGGTTTTACTAGTTTCATTTTGGTATACTTTGTTATCGCCTGTTACCGCATATTTAAAACTCCCATCGTAAACACGAACATAATCGACTTGTAATTTTGCTGGGAAATCGGCAGGAATTGGCTCTACTCCCGTACCGTTAACTCTCGTGTAAGGCGTTCCGTAGCTTCCAACTGCGAGATTCAGAATAATATAAAAATTGCTGTCATTAAAAGGCCATCCGCTATTTACGGTTGTATTTGGGGTTGCCGTGTGAAACAGTACATCATCTACAAACCATTTAATGATATTTGGTCCCCATTCTACAGCATACACATGAAAATCTGCTGATAAATCAATTGGCGAACTATAACTTCTACCCGTAAACTGATAGCCTCCGCCATCATAATGAATGGTTCCGTCTACCGATTTTGGGTTTCTGTGTTTGGCTTCCATAATATCAATTTCTCCCGTAAATGGCCAGTTTCCGTTTACTGGAAGCATCCAGAAAGCAGGCCAAGCGCCCTGTCCGTTAGAAAGTTTCATACGGGCTTCAACTCTCCCGTATTTTAAAGCATATTTTCCTTCTGTAGTCAATTTTGAAGAAGCGTACGGCTGATCTGGAAATTGAGCATTTGGCGCATACTTAGCCTCTATATTTAAATAGCTGTTTGCTCCTTCTTTTACAATTGTTGCCTGATTGGGGTCGTAACGCTGTGCCTCAGCATTTCCGAATCCGCAGAGCGACGGACAGCCGTTTCCTGATATGCTCTGCCATTTGGTTAAATCTACTGTTGTGCCGTTAAACTCATCAGACCAAACAAGCGTATTGCATTGGGCATGAGTTTTAAAAAATGGCAACAGTAAGATGAAAACTGCAACACAAAATTGTTTAAAAAAATAAGAATTGCTTTTCGGTGGTCGGCCGAAAAAAGAGTCATTTTGATTCATTTTTAAATAGGTTTTTAGTTAGTAAATGTCATTTCTTGAATGCAGACTGCTTTACAAAACAGTTTGTATTTTCCGACAATAACAGCGCAATATTAACTAAAAAATCAGGCTAGACTTACATTTTAGAGTACGGTTTGACTACGGTACTATAAAAAAACATCTAAAAATCAACTCTAAAAACACGTATAAGTACTTAGGATTTTACTTCTTAATAAAAATTTAAAAATTAAGAATGAATTCGGTAATATTAGTATCAGAAGGAAGCTGTAGTTTTTTGCGAATACGGTATCGGGTATCTTCAACACCTCGAACAGAAATCCCTAAAAGCGGTGCAATTTCTTTTGTATTAAAGTTCATTCGCAAATAAGCACATAGTCGCATGTCGCGAGGCGTAAGTTCAGGATAGCTTGCTTTTAGCCTTTGCATAAAATTATCATGCAACTGATTGAAAATTTCTTCAAATTCGTTCCAATGCTTGTCTCCCTGCAATTCGTGGTCAATAATTTTATTGATTTTAGAGAGAAGACTGAAATTTACATTCGGATCATTTTTCTTATCAATCTGTGCGATGAGTTCTTTTATCGAAAGCAAAATTTCATTTAAATGAATCAAATTGACCGTGTTTGAAGCTACTTTGGCATTTTTCAGGTTTATGGTTGCTTCGAGATTTTCGCGCATAATATTCATATTTTCCTGTTCCAAAGTCAGTTTCTGCTCGTTAAGTTCGGCACGGCTTCTAAGCAATTCCTTCTCCTGATTTTCTATCAATTGTTCACGCTGACGCCCAGCAACCAATTTCTGATATCTGACAATCAGATAAATAACCACACTGTAAAGCGCAAAATACAATAGATACGCCCAGAAAGTTCTGTACCAAGGCGGCAAAACTTCAAAGCGAAAAACAGCTTCTTCGCTCACTACATCATACATATTTTTTGCTCGTACGTGAAAAACATATTCGTTTTCAGGCAAATTAGTATATTCTTTTTCTGTCTGCAGACTGTAATCTGACCAGCCTGGCTCAAAACCTTCCAACCAATATTCATATTTCGTGGCATCGGCATCATCAAAACAAAGCGAAGCAAAAGAAAAATGAAGTGCGTTATTAGTATGCGGTAAAACTGTCGAGAATTTATCACCTACAGATCCTGTTTTGTTCGGAAGCACATCATATCGGCTGGAATACAGCAAACTATCTTTTGGAAAAATGCATTTAACCTCAGAAATAACTGCTTTATATTTGGTTTGATATTTTTTGTTTTTAATGGCGCTGTAATGAATTAAACCCTCTTGTGTACCGAAAAAAACATCACCGCTTTTTGTCGTCTGAATGTTTTCGAAACCAGGAACATATATATAGCGAAGCTTTCGAAAAGGAAGTTCTTCAATCTTAAAACTTCCGTTTTTCTGCTTGCTCATTTTTCCTGTATTTTCGCCAGAAACGTACCAAATATTATTTTGCTGATCTGGTTTTAATAAGCGAATATGATTTTCTAATCCGAGGTATTTCTTGAAAAGCGGATCTGGAATCATTTTTTTTGAAGGTAAATCCTGTCTGTAAACTCCTTTTGTAGTTCCAAACAAAATCTGATTATCGACTTTAAAAGTATTCAGAAACAGACTCGACGGAAAACCATTTTTATCATTATAAAACTGAATATCAGCAACCGCATCAAATGCTGCATTAAATTTAAGTTTGTAAATTCCTTTGTATCCATGTGCAATCCAAATGTTTCCTTGCTGATCCGTTTCCATAATTCTGCTGCTTTCATCAAAACCTTTTATCCGATGCTGAAAAACCCAAGAACCGTTTATTTTTTTGAGTAAATACAGTCCGGTATAACCGCCAACAAGCAATAAATCTGGATGATTCGGAATTAAAATTCCCTGCCAAGCACCGTCTATTTTGGCCAACGCTTTCGCGGAATTTCCATTGATTTCGAAAATTCCGTTTTTTTCAAAAGCCAATAACGAATTACCAAAAACGCCAACATTCCAGACATTTTCAGACATTCCAGAAATATGCTGAAAAGTTATGTTTTCTCTTTTTCCGCTTTTATAAGCTCCCCAATCCAGCCCAAATACCCCATTATCGGTGCCGATATACAATTTATTCTCATAAATCTGACTGCAATAAATTTTGGTTTCAGAATTGGAACTGTCTATAATTTTGGACAAAGGCGATGAAATCTGAATGAGTGAAATTCCGCCTTTGAGCGTTACCCACAAATTTCCTTCTTTATCTACTTTAAAATTAGTCACATATTCATTCTGAAGCCCCATTTGTTTGTCGATATGCTGAATCAAATGTCCTGCACTATCTATAACTATCAACCCAGATTGACGCGTTCCGATTCCGAAATATCCATCAGACAGTGCAATTCCAGCCGAAATCTGATTCTGCTTCAGCAAATGATCTACTTCTGTCACAAAAGGCTTGATTTGATTTTCGCTGAAGATAAAAAGACCGTTTTTTTGGGTGAATAATAAAAGGCCATTTTTAGTGCTAAAAATCTTTCTTACCTGCATTCCAGCAAACTTCTGACCACTTTCGATTGGAATTAACACATTATCTTTTAGTTTTAATAATCCCCTTTCATTATCCGAAACATACATTTCTTTTCCCACTTCGAAGAAATCATCAAAGGTTGTTTGAGGTTCTACTACTTTGATTGTATTGTTTTTATAAATAAATATGCCTTCGTAAGAAAAAAAGATAACTTCATTATTTCGGATAACGGTGTGCAACACATCACCAAAATTTCGAACCGATTTTGGAAGCAGTTTAACCAAAGAAGTATATTGATATTGTCCATTCGGAAGCTGAATCACAAATCCGAAATCGCCTTGAGCGCCAACATATATTTTATCCTTTGTATCAATAGCCATCGAGCGCACCATGCTTCGATTTTCTGGCTGCGTCACAATTGCCCAACGCACGCCATCAAACTGCATAATTCCAAAATGATTGGCAAAAAACATCATGCCTTTAGAATCTTGCAGAACATCCCAATTTTCAGACGCAGCTTTATAAACTTTCGGATTGTAATTGGCTATAAAAGGAACCCCAATCTTTTTGATTTGGGAATTAATTTTTAGGGAAATAAATAAAAGCGATAGAAGTAAAATTCTAATTTTAAATTTCATCATTCTGTTTGTGTCTGTAGGTTAGTTTTGTGATTTTGGGAAATCACAACTTGAAAATAGCTCTTTGGGAAAAGATATTTCCTAGGAAATCGTATTATTTCTTTAGTACAGCATTACAAATTCAACATGAAAAGCGTACTAAAAAAAAGAATGTACAAACTCAAATATATAAAATTTAATTTTAATGCAACAAATTACATTTTAAATTAAGAATTGGTCAATTTGACTATTTGAATTAGATAATTAGACAATTAGAGAATGTGAAAATGAGATAATTTTTTTAATGTCGTGAAGCTTTGTCAAAGTTTTAAACTTTGACAAAGCTGTCTACTAAATTGCGCATATCCTTTGCCTTCGCTCAGGAGGACAACCAAATGTCAGGCTGAGCGGAGTCGAAGCCCATTCCAGATTTAAAAACTCCAAATTCCAATCAATAAACTTAGTCAAAGCTTTGCGCATATCCTTCGACTTCGCTCAGGAAGACAAACAAACTGTCAGGCTGAGCGTCCCGAAATTTCGGGAGAAGTCCCGTTCCAAATTTCATTACTAAAACTAACCCTTTCTTTAAATAAACTTATATCACTTATATGGTTCAAAACATTTTCAGCAATCTGCCCAATTCTTCATAAGAAGAAAAAAGCTCTGCTCCTTCTTCTTCTAAATCTTCATTATTAAAACCATTTACTAAGCCGTAGACTTTAAATCCGCCGCTAATTCCTGCTTTTACACCAGATTTACTATCTTCGACCACAATGCAATCTTTTACCTCAAATCCCATTTCTTTTGCGGCATGCAGAAATATGCCTGGTTCTGGTTTCCAACTGTCTATTTGGTACGAGCTATATATTTTATTTTCGAATTTATCTAGCAATCCCGCAACTTCAAGATTTAAACGAATCTTTTCTACGGGTCCGCTCGAAGCCACACAATACGGAATTTTTAGGTTATTGATAAAATCTTCAACGCCTTCCATTGGTTTTACCTGAGTTCTAAAGGCTTCAAAACTCTTTTGACGATATTCGTTTTCAAATGTTTCTGGGAGATTTTGTCCAATGGCTTCTTCAATGTGGCAAAAACAATCTTTTAAACTTCTGCCATTAAAATAACGATACGCATCTTCCAATTCCATTTCAAATCCATGTTCCTGTGCCATTGCAAGCAGTATTCCGTTACCGATTTTCTCTGTATCCACTAAAACTCCGTCACAATCGAAAATTATACATTTAACCATTTTTGTTGATTTTTAATAAATTTCAATTTACAAAAAAAAGTTAATGAGATAATGGGGTAATTGAGATAATTAGATAATGTTTATTTTAATTGTCTAATTACCCAAATTGACTAATTATCTAATTACCTCAATTATCTAATTAAAAAAGCTTTGTACAAAATGACACCAAATCTGTATTTTAATTTCTTATTTGATTTGTACTTTTATGAAAACTATTAAACCCACAAATTTTGAAAAAACGTCTTTTTATCATAACCATTCTGGCAGTTCATTTTACTGCTTTTTCTCAGAATAAAATCATTACTATTTCTAATAATTTAAATGTCGATAGAGAATTTGAAACTGTTGAGTTGACCAAAAAATTACTAGGTTTAAGTGCTAATGCAAAACTGGAAGATTACACTGTAAAAGAAGCTGCAACCAATTCTTTTTTAGAAACCCAAACCGTTGACAATGACGGCGACGGAATTGCCGATGTACTTCTTTTTCAACCTAAAATAAAAGCTTACTCAAAACAGGATTTTGAAGTTTTTGTTGGGACAAATCCTTCTGCATCAAAAGTAATTAGCTGTTATTCTCGTTTCGTTCCAGAACGAACAGACGATTATGCATGGGAAAACAATAAAGTGGCTTTTAGAACTTACGGTCCTGTGGCACAAAAAATGGTTGAAGACAAAATTCCAGGTGGTACTTTAACGAGTGGAATTGATGCTTGGCTGAAAAGAGTAGATTATCCGATCATTAATAAATGGTATGAAAAAGCCACTAACGGAACGGGAACGTATCATAAAGATACAGGCGAAGGTTTGGATAATTTTCACGTAGGTGACAGCCGCGGCGTGGGCGGAATTGCAGTAAAAGTGGATGGA
The DNA here is from genome assembly GCF_054075165.1 of Flavobacterium erigeronis. NCBI lineage: Bacteria > Pseudomonadati > Bacteroidota > Flavobacteriia > Flavobacteriales > Flavobacteriaceae > Flavobacterium > Flavobacterium erigeronis. The sequence goes on from NZ_JBSKGP010000008.1 coordinate 186,667, forward strand.
AAATACTATTTTTCTAAAAATTTCATCAGCTGGAAAACTATTACTACAGGTCCAATCAGAACGAGTTTTATTTTAACGTATGCGGATTGGGATGCTAAAGGAAATAAAATAACAGAATCTAAATTGATTAGTTTAGATTACGGAAGCCAACTTTCCCGTTTTGAAATTAATATCACAGGAACAAAAGAAATCGCTGCGGGATTAACGCTTCATGAGAAAAAAGGAGCTATCGGCACCAATCTAAAAGAAGGCTGGTTGAGTTATTGGGAACCTATCGACGATTCTGAAATTGGAACTGGACTGGTTGCTCCAAAAGGTTCTTTACTTAGTTTTGACAATCATGCTACAGACGAAAAAGATCTAAGCAATCTTTACGGAAATATTTCGGTTAAAAATAACAAAGCTATTTATTATGTCGGTTTTGGATGGAAAAAAGGAAGTCCGTTTCAGACTAAGCAGGAATGGGAAAAATATTTGAGTGACTTTGCTACGAAGATTAATAATCCTTTGGTTGTGAAGGTTAAGTAAGTTTTTTTTTTTTGCCACTAAGGCGCTAAGGCACGAAGGTTTTTTGTTTTTTATTTCGTGCAAAGGCGCAAAGTTTTATTTTAAGTTTTTGCTGATTTGATGATCTCATTTTTTGTCATCCTGAGCGGAGTCGAAGGACACGCAAGTAGCTCTACAAAGAACTGTACACATTTACACCTGACAGGTTTTTAAAACCTGTCAGGTGTCATTAAAAAAAATAAAAATCAGCTATTTCAAACATAGCCCACGGTTTCAACCGTGGGAAACGTTTTGTAATTAAAGCAGTTATTAATAATCATCGATTGCGGATATTCGTAGCGTAGCCACGGTTGAAACCGTGGGCTATTTTATAAGCTATATGCAATAAAAAGTAACAGTTTTTTGTCATTTAGGAACGAGGAATCTCAATGGTAAACTCTACCAACATTGGTAATTTTGTTTGAGGAATTTCTAGTGTGACCCTTCCTTCGTCAGGATGACAAACTAAACTTAAAAATAAACCTTCGCGCCTCTACTACCGATAACTATCGGGATTACGCGATTAAAAATAAAACTTTGTGCCTTAGCGCCTTTGTGGCGAAAAAAAAACTATCGCTTAGCAGGAAAATAATTCTCCTTTAAAATAATCTCCAGCGGGATATATTGCGTTTTCTCCACAGATTCCTGAAGAACCAGTTTTTTATATAAATAATTAATTCCAAAATATCCTTGCTGTTCTGGTCTTTGATTGATCAGGAAATCAATTACGCCTTTGTTGAGATATTCGATGTTTTCATTTAATAAATCGTAACCGATAATTCGCACACCTTTTATATTATTTTCATCTAAAAATCGGGCTACAATATAAGCACGTGAATTGGGTACAAAAACACTATTTACACCAGAAAACATTTCCAAACTCAATTGATCAATTCCAGAGTCCTTAATTGTGACTTCAGAAAACTTGAAATTGGTCAATTCATCATGATCTTTAAAATAAGAATAAAATCCGTTGATGCGTTGTAAGTAAACCGAAGTGCTTTCGATTTCTCTTGCAATTTTAAAAATCAAAACGTGCCTTTCATTTTTAACCGCAAAACTGATTAACCTTCCAGCCAAATAGCCACTTTGAAAAGCATCCTGCCCCACATAAGCATGTTCGTTTTCTTCGGAAATATTCGAATCGATCATGACAACGGGGATCCTTTTTTGCTGGTATTCCTTTAAAAACAAAACAGAATCTTCATAAAAAATAGGAGCAAAAAGCAAACCGTCGCAAGTGAACTGCATTACTTTTTTAACGGTTTCTTTAAAAGAGGCCAGATTATAATCGTAGAAAAAATAATCCAAAACAATTCCGAATTTGCTAAACTCTTGAGCCGCTTTTTCTATTCCATCGACCTGACTTTTCCAATATTCCAACTTTTCAGATTTTGGAAGAAAAACAGCAAAACGAAATTTTTTGTTTAAAGCCAAATTACTCGCCAGAATATTCCGTTTATAACCAAACTGTTCAATTATTGCATTGACTTTATCGACAGTTTCCTGTGCCACTTGTCCGCGGTTATGCAAAATTCTATCTACCGTTCCAGGAGAAGTATTGGCGAGTTCGGCTATTTTCTTAATTGTTATGATACTAATTCGTTTTAAGTTAAATTCTTACTAAACATACACTTTATTCGTTTTTTTATTTAGAAAAGTTGTTTTAGTTAACTTTTTCTCTACATTTGTAAACAGACCGTGTGCGTACACGCAAACATACACATATGTTTCTAAAAAATCATAACTTTTGGTAAAAATTTTATTAAACTAAATGATTTTCAGAGCAATTCGCTTTCTAAAAAAAGAATTTGAATCGGTTAAAAACTAACTAAATACAACTAAAAATGATTATTGACTCACTGCAAAATGCTTCCAAATACTTTGGGCTTCATCCCAATTTTAAAAAGGCATTCGATTATGTAAATCAAAACGACATTAGCAACTTGCCTGACGGTGCAATAGAAATTGGTGAAGGCTTAAAATTAATCGCCATTTCTGGTCAAGGAAATACACGCGAAGAAGCTGTAAAAGGTTTTGAATGCCACGACCAAAACATCGACATTCAGATTTCATTAAAAGGTCCTGAGACTTTTGCATGGAAACCTAGAGAAAAATGTGTAAATCCAAATGGAGAATATAGTGACGAAAGAGATGTAAGATTTTTTCACGACGCTCCAGATACTTTCTTCGAACTTCAAGAAAACCAATTTGCGATCTTATTTCCAGAAGATGTACATACGGCAATGATTGGCGGAGGTTTACTGCGAAAAGTGGTTATTAAAGTAAAAATATAATTATGAGTACAATTCAAAACTCGATCGAAGTAATCGTAAAACAGGGCATGCTTCCTTTGTATTTCAATGCTGACGAAGGTAAAAGTATTGCTGTTTTAAAAACATTATACAATGTCGGAATTAGAGCGGTTGAATATACGAGCCGTGGTCCAGAAGCACTTTCAAACTTCAAAAAAATGATTGAAGTTCGAAATGCTGAAATGCCTGGAATGCTTTTAGGCATTGGAACTATCAAAAATTTAGCGCAGGCAGAAACGTATTATTTAGCTGGAGCCGACTTTTTCATTAGTCCAGGATTTGTTCCTGAAGTGGCTTCTTTTTTAATTTCTAAAGAAGTTCTATATGCTCCGGGATGCATGACGCCAACAGAAATTATTGCGGCAGAAAATGCAGGAGTGAAATTCATTAAGCTTTTCCCTGGAAATATTTTAGGTCCGGATTTTATGAGCGGTATTAAAGATGTTTTTCCAAATCTAACTTTTATGCCAACTGGCGGAGTCGACACAACCAAAACGAGTATTCAAAGCTGGTTCACTGCTGGAGTTTCAGCAGTTGGAATGGGCAGCAAACTTATCAGCAAAAAAGTGATGGAATACGAAGAATACGATACTATCGAAAAGGAAACTAGAAATGTTTTGGAAATTATTGAAAACCTGAGAAAGGGATAAATTCCAAATTTTAAATTCCAAATTCCAATAAAACGAAACAAAAAAATTAATATAAACATACTTTATTTTCCAGATTGGAATTTGGAATTTTAAAGTATTTGAAATTTTAAAAATTTAATGGATTCAATATTTAATTTAAAAGGAAAAATAGCTTTAATAACAGGTGGCGCAGGAGTTTTAGGGAGCCGTTTCGCTAACGTTTTGGCACAGCAAGGCGTAATTGTCGGAATCGTTTCGCAGTCACTTGAAAAAGCAGAAAATACCGTAAAAGACATTGAAGCAAACGGCGGAAAAGGTTTTGCTGTTCAGGCGAATGTTTTAAACAAAGAAGAAGTAGAAAAAGCAAGAGATTTTATCGTTGAAAAATACGGCCGTCTTGATATTTTGATTAATGCCGCGGGCGGAAATATGCCTGGCGCAACGATCCAACCCGATCAAGCCGTTTACGATATGAAAAGCGATGATCTGCAAAAAGTAATCGATTTGAATATTATTGGAACGATGCTTCCAACTCAGGTTTTTGCGGAGCTTTTTGCAAAACAGAAATCAGGAAATATCATCAACATTTCGTCGGCATCGGCACAAAGACCTTTAACGAGAGTGGTGGGATATTCGGCTTCAAAGGCAGCGATTGATAATTTCACACAATGGATGGCGGTGGAACTGGCGCAGAAATACGGCGAAGGAATTCGTGTAAACGCTATTTCTCCAGGTTTTTTCATTGGCGAACAAAACCGTGCTTTATTATTGACTTCAGAAGGAAAATTAACGCCAAGAGGAGAAAAAATCATCGATCACACGCCAATGGGAAGATTCGGAACTCCAGAAGACATTGACGGTGCGCTTTTATTTTTATGCAGTGACATGTCCAAATTCGTTACAGGAACTATATTAAAAGTAGACGGCGGATTTGCAGCAACTAGTATTTAATTAGCGTGCTCTCCTGCAAGGTTTTCGAAACCTTGCAGGTTTAAATTTAAACACGAATTTCACTAATTATCATTTGTAATACTGCGAGATTTTCGAAACCTTGTAGGTAATCGTTTTAAGATCCGAAAATAATAAATGATTCTTATGAAAAGGAGTGCCATAGCCCCGATAGAAGTGGAAATCCTTTTTTATCTCGTTTCTTTAACGAGATAAAAAAGATTGAAACGTATAGCGGGAAATAGCTCCTCAAAAAAATTATAAATAACTCTAAATACCTACAAGGTTTCGTAAACCTTGCAGGAATTGATAAACTAACTAAAAATCAGACCTACAAGGCTTTGAAAACCTTGCAGGAAATAAAAACATAAAAAATGGAACAAACACTAAGATGGTTCGGACCAAATGATCCTGTTTCTTTACAAGATATCAAACAAACCGGCGCAACGGGAATTGTAACGGCTTTACACCATATTCCGAACGGACAGGTTTGGACAATTGAAGAAATCATTAAACGAAAAGTAGAAATCGAACATGAAGACGGCGATCCGAAAAAAGGTGCTTCTGGGTTGATTTGGTCGGTTGTTGAAAGTATTCCGGTTCATGAAGACATTAAAAAACAGACTGGAAATTATCTGGAATACATTGAAAATTACAAAGAAAGCATTCGCAATTTGGCTTTGTGCGGTATTAAATGTGTTTGCTACAACTTTATGCCGGTTTTAGATTGGTCAAGAACGGATTTATCGTATACGGTTGAAGACGGTTCGAAAGCTTTACGTTTTGATATTAATGCTTTTGCGGCTTTTGAATTGTTTATTTTGAAAAGACCTGACGCGCAAAAAGAATACTCGCTGGAACAAATTCAGAAAGCAAGAGATTATTTTGATGCGATGAATGAGGAGGATAAAATAAAATTGCAACGCAATATTTTAGCTGGACTTCCAGGAGCTGAAGAAGCGTATACGGTTGAGGATTTCTTGGTGACATTAAGTGCTTACAATCATATTGACAGACAGGCTTTAAAGAATAATTTATTTCATTTTCTAAAAGAAATTATTCCAGTTGCTGAGAGTAAAGGCGTTTTGATGGCGATTCACCCAGACGATCCGCCTTACCCGATTCTAGGTTTGCCAAGAGTGGTAAGTACGGAAGAAGATTTAATAGAATTAATGAACGCTGCTCCTTCTCCATCAAACGGATTTACGATGTGTACAGGTTCGTACGGTGTTCGTGCTGATAATGATTTGCCAGGAATTGTAAGACGTCATGGCGATAAAATGAATTTTATTCACTTAAGAAGCACGCAACGCGACGAAGAAGGAAGTTTTTACGAAGCGAATCACCTTGAAGGCGATGTTGACATGTATGAAGTGGTGAAAGCAATTCTAGAAGTAGAAAAAAGAAACAACAGCCAATTGCCAATGCGTCCTGATCACGGACACCAAATGCTGGATGATTTGAAGAAAAAGACTAATCCGGGTTATTCTGCAATTGGACGTTTAAGAGGTCTTGCAGAACTGCGTGGATTGGAATTGGGAATCAAGCGATCTTTATAAGGGTTTTGCCACGAAGGCGCTAAGGCACAAAGTTTATATTTTTTTTTAATCTCGCAAAGTCGCAGAGACGCAAAGTTTTTTTTGCCACTGATTAAAGTGATTAAAAGGATTTTTTTTTCGCAGATTTGGCAGATTAAGGAGATTTTTTATTCTCATTTTTGTCTTCCTGAGCGAAGTCGAAGGACACGCTAGAAGCTCGACAAAGATTGTCGATTTTGTTTGCGGAGTTACTTACGCGTCCTTCGACTTCGCTCAGGATGACAAACTAGACTTAAAAATCTTTGCGCCTCCGCTCCCGATAGCTATCGGGATTGCGAGAACCAGAAAAAACTTAGAGCCTTCGTGCCTTCGCGGCAAAACCAAAAAAACTAACTAACCACAAAAACCACAAACCATGATTCGCCAAACCATTCTTATCTCCTGCTCTTTATTTGCGAATGTGATATTGGCGCAGGAATTACCTAAAATCCTATCTCAAAAAACAAATTACCTTCCCGATTTCAGTTATGCGGGTTACCATTTTGGCGAAAAACCGCTTCCTGAATCTAACGGAAAAATTATTAATGCAACAGATTTTGGCGTTAAAGCCAACGATCAATTAGATGACTCTAAAGCGCTTTTAAAAGCTTTTAAAGCCGCAAATGCTGTTGAAGGAAATGTTGTTTTACAACTTCCTGCGGGAAAAATTATCCTTAGTGAAATTCTCTATATCGAAAGAAGTAATTTTGTGCTTCGCGGTGCGGGTTCTGCTGAAAACGGAACCGAAATTTACTGCCCAAGACCGATGATGTATCTTAAAGATTCTGAGGTTTTGGCTGAACTCCGCGAGTATTTAACCACTTTTGACAAACGTCAGCGTGAACCCGAAAATAACATCGATCTTCCGTTTTCGCAATATGCTTGGTCGGGCGGTTTTATCTGGACGCAGGTTCCAGGCGAACGTGTAAAATCTTATTTGGATAAATACGAACCCGAATCGAATGCGCTGGCAAAAGTGAGTTCGGGGAAAATGGGCGAACATGTTATTACAGTTTCTGAAATTAAAAATCTAAAAGTCGGTGACGTTGTCGAATTGCAATTATTCAATAAAGACGGTGAAAACGGCGAAATCATCAAAGATTTATATCAAGGCGCGAAAGTAAAACCGGGATCGCATCACTGGAAGTTTCCAAAACTTCCTATTGTGAGACAGCAGGTTGAAATCACTAAAATTTCAGGCTCCAAAATTACTTTAAAAACGCCTTTAACCATTTCGATAAAACCCAGTTATCAGGCACAATTGGTGGAATGGAAACATTTAAATGAAGTCGGAATCGAACATCTTCGCTTTACTTTTCCAGATATTCCGAGAGTGGCGCATCATGTTGAACCTGGAAATAATGGCATTTTCTTAACCCGTTTATTTAATTCTTGGGTTAAAGATGTCAAAATCACCAATGCCGACAGCGGTATTTTAGCCGAAGAAGTGGCCAATACCACCATTCAAGATATTATAACCGACGGCCCACATCTGGCACATTACACCGTAACTTTAGGTGGTGTGCACAATATTTTGGTCAAGAATCTGAAAATTTATAATTCGGCTGTTCATCCGTTAAGTTTCAACACTTTTGCTACTAAAAATGTGTATCAAAACTGCGAAATTTTTACAGACCCGCTTTTAGATCAGCATTCGGGAGCCAATCATCAAAATCTGTTTGACAATATTACCGTTCATTTTAAAGCCGACAAAAACAATAGTTACCTTTTATTTGGCGGTGGTGGCGCTGATTACTGGAAACCTTCTCACGGCCCTTTCAGTACTTTTTGGAATCTGAATGTTCAAGTTGAAAATCCAGACGCTTCAAAACCTGTTTTACTGTACGGAATGAAAGACGGCGCTTTAGCCAGAATCATTGGCGTTCACGGAAATACGAAATTTGAAATCAAATATGATGTTGATCCTTATATTGAGTTTTTGAATCAATCAGTTGATAAAGTGCCTTCGTTGTATGATTATCAATTGCAAAGACGATTAAGGTAAGTTTAAAATTGCCACAAAGGCACGAAGTCACAAAGTCCTTCATTTTTGTTTCACGCAGATTTAAAATGATTCAATCAGATTTTACAGATTTATTTAAAAATCTTAATTAATCTGCTACAATCTGCCGAATCTGCGTGAAACAAAAATCTTAGTGTCTTAGCGCCTTTGCGACTAAAAAAAATAACCCGCTATGAAATACAAAATAGCTTTTCTCACAATTCTATTTATTTTCGGAAATCTATTTTCCCAAAATAAATACCGCCTTAAAAATATTTCTACGACCGATGGACTTTCGCAGAGTTCTGTCATTGCTATTCATCAAGATAAATTTGGGCAGATGTGGTTTGGAACCCGCGATGGATTGAATAAATATGATGGAAGCCGTTTTACCATTTTCAGAAACGATGCTGCTGATAAATATTCGATCAGCAACAATGATATTTTAGCGATTGACGAAGATACTTCAGGAAAAATCTGGGTGGGAACTTACAATGGTTTAAACTGTTACGATCCTGTTTCCAACCGTTTTACGAGATATTTGCATACCAAAGCCAATCATACCATTAGCAATAATGCAGTTTGGAGCATTCGCGAAATTGGCGGCGAAATGTGGTTTGGAACTTCAAAAGGATTAACGATTTACAACAAAAAAACAGAGCGTTTTACTTCGGTTTTTCATTCCGATGATGATGCTTCTACCCTTCCGAGCAATAATATTCTGAGTATTTTAAAAACCAAAAAAGGCGAAATCTGGATTGGAACTACAAAAGGTTTGTGCCAGTTGACTAATAGACAAAATGGAAAATTCAGCTTTAAAAATTATCCTTTAAACGCAACCGATTTATTAAATGTTCAGTCAGTAATTGAGAACAAAGACGGCAGTTTATGGGTCGGAACAAAAAATAAAGGGCTTTTAAAATTTGATCTGAAAACGAATGCTTTTGTTTCTTTTCTTTCGGCTGAAAAATACCGCGAAATTAATACTGACATTCGTTCTTTACTAATTGACAATCAAGGTGCTTTATGGGTGGGCGCGTACGACGGAATTTATATTCTGGGACAAGATAAAAGTCTTCAGAAAATCAATAACAGCAATAATAATAACGGAATCGACAAAGTGAAATCGGTTTTTAAAGATCGAAAAGGTTCCATTTGGATTGGCTGTTATTACAAAGGCGTGAATCTTTGGGATGTCTCGAATGTCAATTTCTCGAATTACAATCAGAATTCGAAAAAGATTCCGATGAGTTTTGATGTCGTGAGTTCTATTATTGCGGATAAAAATCAGAATATTTATTTTGGAACTGAAGGCGGCGGAATTACTATTTTCAATAAAAATAACGAAGCTGTAAGCTACATCAACAGTAAAACGGGACAATCGAATAAAAACGATATTAAAGCGATGTGCCTTTCTGACGATCATATTTTATGGATTGGAACTTTTTCGAAGGGATTATCAGCTTACAATACCATTTCAAAACGAATTGAAGATAATAGAATCGCTTCTGATTTAGCTGAATTATTAAAAGAAAGCGGTGTTTATTCGCTTAAAGCGGAAAATAAAATTTTATGGATCGGAACTTTTGGTAAAGGTTTGATTCGTTACGATACTTTGGATAAAACTTTTCAGATTATTGGAAATGATAATACAAAACCAGTTTTTCTGACCAACAACATGGTTCGCAGCATTTTAATCGACAAACAGAACTATATCTGGCTTGGCACTCAAAATGGTTTAAATCGCATTTCGCTTCGAAATTTCAATCCGAAAAAATATACAATAGACCATTACTTTTATGATCATTCTTCGTTGTCTGGCGATGATATTCTGACTTTGTTTGAAGATTCTCAAAACAAAATCTGGATTGGCACAAAAGCAAAAGGATTGCATTATTTTGATGGAAAAAAATTCAGCCGAATCAATTTAAAAATTGGAAATACATTTATTACGTCCATTCATTCGATTCTAGAAGATAACAATAAAAACCTTTGGATCAGCACCAATCAGGGAATTATCAAGTACAATACGATTAAAAGAACGATTGCAATTTATGATCAGAAAGACGGTTTGGCGAGTAATGAATTTAATGATAATTCGGCTTTAAAAGTGGGCGCGAATCAGTTTTATTTCGGAAGTCCGTCTGGAGCAACTTATTTTGATGCGGGTAAAATTTCCTTAAACCAATATGCTCCGCAGGTTTTAATTACCGATTTGAAAATTAAAAACGAAACTGTCAATGCGCATGATAAAGACGGTATTCTAGAAAGAAGTATCGGTTTTACTAAAACCATTATTTTGGATTACGATAAGGCAAATTTCTCGATTGGTTTTGCGATTCCGAATTATATTCGATCTAAAAATAATCAATACAGCTATCGCTTAATTGGATTGGAAAATAACTGGACGACGACTAAAAATAGCGAAGCCAATTTTGCCATTCAGAATCCAGGAACGTATACGTTTGAAGTTCGCGGTGCCAATAACGACGGGGTTTGGAATCAGACTCCGACTACTTTGACCGTTGTGGTAAATCCGGCTCCGTGGCGCAGTATCTGGGCGTTTTTATTGTATGGAATTGTAATTGGTTTGGGCCTTTACGGTTTGATCTGGATTATGAAATCGAAAGCCAGATTGAAACAGAAACTCGAACTGGAGTATCTGGAAACGCAAAGAATTGAAGAGAACAACAAATTGAAACTGGATTTCTTTACGAATATTTCGCACGAATTCAGAACGCCATTGACTTTGATTTTAGGTCCGTTACAGCAGATTTTGGCCGATTATAACGGAACCAACGAAATGTACAAAAAGCTTTTGGTAATTGAAGGAAGTGCGAATCATCTGTTAAGTTTGATTAATCGTTTAATGGATTTTAGAAAACTCGAAAACCATCAGGTTACGCTGGAATCGGCAAACGGAAATATTGTGAAATTCACCAAAGAAATCTTTTTGTCATTTATTGAATATGCCAAAGACGGCGGTTACGATTATACATTTGAAACTGAAAATGAAGAAATTCTGGTGTATTTTGACCGATACAAACTCGAACGCGTATTTTATAATTTGATTTCGAATGCTTTCAGATATACTCCAAAAGGCGGTTCGATCAACATTAAAATCAATCATGATCAACAGAATCTTTTTATAGCGGTTGAAGATTCGGGTGTGGGTATTTCTGAAGAACATATTGACAAAATTTTCGATTTGTTTTTTGAAGTTCCGACACACAATCAGGTTCAGAAAAACTATAACAAAGGAACCGGAATCGGACTTTCGATCGTAAAAAACATTGTCGAACTTCATAAAGGAAAAATTGATGTTACCAATAAACCTTCTGGCGGCGTTATTTTCACAGTGACTTTACCGCTTGGGAGCGAACATCTGCTTGACAGCGAAATTATTCCGGATTTTAAAATCAGCGACGATATTGCACAGTATCAGGCACAATTGGAACCTTCGGAAGTTATTGAAAATGAAGATCTGGAAGATTTAATTGTAAACGAAGAAAAACAGACCATTTTATTGGTTGAAGATCATAAGGTTTTGAGAAAGTTCATGAAGAACCTGCTCAAAAAAGATTACAACATTATTGAAGCCGAAAATGGAAAAATCGCTTTAGAAAAAGCCTTAAAATTTGTTCCAAACTTGATTATCAGTGACGTAATTATGCCCGAAATGGTGGGAACAGAATTGTGTTCGAAAATCAAAGAAAACATCAAAACCAGTCATATTCCGGTTATTCTGCTGACTTCCAGATCTTCATTAGTATACAAATTTGAAGGATTGGAAAGTGGTGCCGACGATTACATCAGCAAACCATTTAATTTAATTGAATTCAGGCTTCGTGTAAAAAACCTTCTGAACATGACAGAACGTTTAAAAATGAAGTTTTCTAGCGAAGACAGTTTTATTCCGTCAGAAATTACGGTTTCTTCGCTTGACGAGGAATTATTAAAAAAAGCATTCAAAATTGTAGAAGAGAATATTTCGAACGAACAATTTGATATTCCATTTTTCTGTTCAGAATTGGGTGTTAGCCGAACCATGTTATTTCTAAAAATTAAAGCTTGGACGAATTGCACGCCAAACGAATTTATTCACGAAATAAGATTAAAACGCGCCGCTCAATTATTAGAACAAAATAAATTAACCGTTTCAGAAGTCAGCTATAAAGTTGGCTTCAACAATCCGAAATACTTTAGCAAATGCTTTCAGAAAAAGTATGGCGAAACTCCGTCGCAATATGCAGACAAATTTTATAAATCTTCTGCTATAATTTAACAAACCTATTGTTTTAGGGACTTAAAAAAGGGTATCTGTATTTTTAGATACCCTTTTTTGTACTTCTATATCGTTTTCGGCATCTACATTTGCGATATGAAAATCAAGAAAAACTACTTCTCATTGCTACAGATTTTATTTGTCGTAATCATCATCGGAATGAGCTTATTGATTTTTTACTACAGCTAACTTTTAACCTTAAAACCAAAAAATGAATGTTTACAAATCACAAAAACAAACCGTTTAAATGGTGTTTACTGGTGTCTTTTTTACTGGTAAATTTCATTGTGAATGCACAGGACAAAAAAGTCACCGGAAAAATTACTTCCAGCGAGGATCTTCTCGGACTTCCTGGTGCCAATGTTTATATTAAAAATTCCTCTGTGGGCGCTTCTGCCGATATGGACGGAAATTACTCTGTAATTGTTAATGAAAAAAATGCTGTTTTAGTTTTCAATTTTGTCGGATTTCAAAGTGTTGAAGTTCCCGTTGGCACTAAAAGCGTAATCAACGTAAGCTTAAAACCAGATACCAAAGCGCTAGACGAGGTTGTGGTAGTAGGATACGGAACGCGTAAAAAGAGCGACATTACAGGATCTGTTTCTTCAGTTACGGCAAAAGAACTGACGGCTTTTCCGCTTTTAAACGCAGAACAAGCCTTGCAAGGACGTGCTGCAGGGGTTTCTGTTATGACGAATAACGGAGGAGAACCAGGCGCGCCAGTAAAAATCAGGGTTCGTGGAGGAACTTCTATTAATGCGAGTGGAGATGCTTTGATCGTTGTTGACGGATTTGCGGGCGTTTCTATGCCAGCGCCTCAGGATATCGCATCTATTGAAGTTTTAAAAGATGCTTCGGCAACGGCAATTTACGGATCTCGAGGTTCAAACGGGGTTATCATGGTGACAACGAAAAAAGGTAAACCTGGAAAACCAGTAATTGAGTTTAGCAATTCAACTTCTGTTCAATCAGTAAATAATAAACTGCATTTATTAAATGCCGATCAATTTGCGGCTTACAGAAAAAGTTTTACTACGCACACACAAGGGCCAGCAAATACAGATTGGCAAGATGTAATTTATCGTGACGGAATGATTTCGAATACGCAATTGTCATTTTCTGGAGGTTCTGAAAACGTAAGATATTATGTTTCTGGAACGTATTTCAACCAGAATGGTGTTGTAATCAATTCTGGAATCGATAAATATACAATTGTAAGCAATTTGGAAGCTGATTTATCTCCAAAGTTTAAAGTAGGTTTAAACACTTTCACCAGCAAACAAAACAAAGAAGGAATTGTGAGTCAGACGGGCGCCGGAGGAACGGGTGCTGCGGGTGTAATTGCTTCTGCTTACCGTTTTATGCCAGATAAAGGTATTTATAATGCCGACGGATCTTATACGACTACAGCGCCAATTGGAGACGATATTGACAACCCGTATGCGACAGCAATGGAAAATATTCTAGAAACGGTTTCTATCGTAAACAGAAGCAATTTCTTTGGGCAATATCAAATTACAAAAGATCTTGATTTTAAAACGACTTTAGGTTTAACCGATAATAATTCGCAAACAGGAAGATTTATTCCATCGACTTTAATTGCAGGAAAAAATATTAAAGGAGAAGCTTCTGTAAACAACACTAGATTTTCTTCTTTCTTGACAGAGAATTATTTGACTTTCAAACGTGAAATTATCGACAGAGGTATGCTGACGGTTTTGGGCGGTTATTCGTATCAGAAAAACAAAAACGAAAATTCGTATGCTGGTTCAAGAGGTTTTTTAACGAATACCAATTCTTATAGAAATTTAGGCGCTGGAACTGTTTTCTTAAAACCAGATTCTGGATTATCTGAAACCGAGTTGATTTCTGCTTTCGGACGTTTAAACTTCGATTATGCCGACAAATATTTGCTAACCTTTACAGCGAGACGAGACGGTTCTTCAAGCTTTAGTAAAAATTACAAATACGGAACTTTCCCTTCTGGAGCAATTGGATGGAATGTTAGTAAAGAAAACTTCTTAAAAGACAACAAAACAGTTTCTAACTTAAAATTAAGAGCGAGTTATGGAGCAACAGGAAACCCTTCAATTGGTGCCTACTCTACTCTTTCTAGATTTTCTGAAATTTATTATGTGAGCGGTGACGTGATTACCAATTCAGTACAGTTGACTTCATTAGACAATCCGAACTTGAAATGGGAAACTTCGTATCAGCAGGATTACGGAATTGATTTGGGTTTATTTGATAACCGAATCAGCATTACGGCAGATTATTATAAAACCATTACGAAAGATTTATTGTTTAACCGTCCGCTTCCAGGAATCTCAGGAATTGCTTCTCAGCTTCAAAATGTGGGCGAATTGGAAAATAAAGGATGGGAATTAGGAATTAATACCAGAAACTTTATTGGTGCTGATTTTACTTGGTCAACGAACTTTAATATTTCTTCGAACAAAAACAAAGTATTAAAATTAGCCGATAATAAAGATCTTTTAATCAATTCTGCTCCAGGACATTTCTTGGCAACTGAATCTCAGATTTTAAGAGTCGGACAGCCTGTTGGTTCTTTCTTCGGATTTATTTATGATGGTGTAATTCAGCAAGGTGAAACAGTTTTACCTGGAAATTTTGAAACTGCTCCTGGAGGTGAAAAATTCAGAGATTATAATGGTGATGGAAAACTAGATTCTCAGGATAAAACGATTATCGGAAACCCAAATCCTGATTTCATTTTCGGATTCAATAATGATTTCACTTATAAAAATCTGGACTTGAATATCTTTTTCCAAGGTTCACAAGGAGGTCAAATTCTGAATTATACTTTAATGGAATTGGCTTCTGGAAATAATAATGCTACAACAGAAGTTTTAGATGCTTGGACACCGACCAATACAGATACAAACGTTCCTGCAAATGCGGCGAGAACCAAAAGAATCACTTCAAGATTTGTTTATGACGGAAGTTATATTCGTTTGAAAAACGTTTCTATCGGTTACAGTTTAGACGAAAAAGTAGTTTCGAAAATCGGATTAAGCAAAGTTCGTTTTTACATCAGTGCGCAAAATCTTTGGACGATTACAGATTATCCGGGAACCGATCCAGAAACCAACTACTTAAACGACACCAATTCAAGAAGTAACACCAACCTTGGATTAGATTACGGTGGATATCCAAACGTAAGAACGTTCACTTTCGGATTTAATTTAAAATTCTAGTAAAAAAATATTCAGATATGAAAAAATATATAGCTTTTCTATTTGTCGGAACACTCGCTTTTTTCAGCTGTTCTGATCTGGAAGAAAAACCGGTTGGAATTATTCGTCCGGACAACTTCTTCAACAACACAGACGATTTACAGGCTGCTGTAAACGGAGCTTTTGCCAACATTGGCCACAACAATTACTGGGGAAGAGAATTTACAATTGCCTTAATGCTTCGTGACGATATGTCTGACATTGGCGATAGAACCACACAAGCCGCGCGTATTGATGTAAACGATATGAGTATGAATGATACCAACGCATTGGTAGCGAATTTTTGGCCTCAGTCTTATGTTATCATCACGGCTGCCAATCAAGCCATTGAAGGGGCTAAAAAAACACCTGGAGATCCTGCAAAAGTCAACGCTATTGTAGCTCAGGCGCATTTTGCGAGAGCATTTGCCTACTATCATTTAGTGCGTCTTTTTGGCGATATTCCGTATGTTGATTTTGTTGTAAATGATGTGAATCAGGTTAATTCAATAGGTAAAACAAAAGAGGCTGAAATTTATCCTAAAATCATTGCCGATTTGGAATTTGCCAAACAATGGTTGGATGACAAACCAAAAGTAAAAGCGGTGCCTGGAAAAGGAACTGCGGCGGGCTATTTGGCTTCTGTTTACTTGACTTTAGGAAATTTTCAAAAAGCGTATGACGAAGCTAAATTTGTAATTACAAACGAAGCTAAATTTGGTTTGGGACTTGATGCAGATTTTCAGGATTTGTTTAATGCCACGAAAACAGCTTCGTTAAAAGAACCTCTTTTTACAATTGACTTTAACAACTTAACTTCAGGAAATTACGGCCAGGATTATACGGCGTTTTTTACTGGATCTTTAAAAGACGATAGCTACAGCTACGGACAAGGATTCTCTGTTGCTGTTCCTTCTTTAAAAGTATTCAATACTTGGGATCAAAGAGATTACAGAAGAGCGGTAAGTTTTGATACGATTATCAGAAAGAAAACAGGTCCAGGCGGATCGCTGCAGGTGTATCCGTCAAGCGATAACGAAAAAGCGCCTCGTCCGCATATTGCTAAATATTTCCGTTTTCCGGGAAAAGCTGGGGCTAACGGAAGAACTTCACAGCACAACTACATTACGATGCGTTTTGCAGAAGTTTTGTTAACCGCTGCAGAAGCTCTTAACGAAATCAATCCGGGAACTACAGAAGCTGATGGTTATGTAAACCGCGTTCGCGCAAGAGCAAGAAATAAAGCTGGAAAACTAGTTTCTTTTCCTGCCAACGTAACTCCAGGACTTTCTCAAACTGATTTTAGAAAAATGGTTATTGACGAAAGAAGATTGGAACTGGCTTTTGAATATGTGAGATGGTATGATATCAAAAGGCTTAAAATCGGACCAGAAGTTTTTGGACCAAACGGTTTAGAACCGCATGCTAATTTCGATCCAAACAGAGATTATCTGTGGCCATTGCCAGGAACAGAATTGGCTATTAATCCGAATTTACAACCAAATAATCCTGGTTACTAATTGTTGATTATGGTACGCGGATGACACAGATTCGCTTTCGCGAAAGCGCTGATTTTAACGGATTTCTTTCTTTTTGGTTGTCATTGTTTCACGCATATTTAAAAATGATTTTGGCAGAGAGCGCAGATTTAAAGTTCTCGCAGATTGGGCAGATTGAGCAGATTTATTTCAAAAAATCTTTAAAAATCTGCATGAAACAAAAAAATCAGCTTAATCTGCAAAATCTGCGGGAGTAAATAAAAAATCTATTCAAATCTGCTTTAATCTGCAGAAATCTGCGTGAAACAAAAACTAGCGAAAATCCGCGTCCAAAAAAATATATATTTTAAATATGAAGAATGTCAATTTTGTTTTTCTAATTCTGGGTTTTGCATCGCTGGCAACAGCGTGCAAACCTGGGGTTAATCCTCAAACAACAACTTCTGTTGCTACAGAAAAATTATTGAAAACCCGTTACCAAATGCTGCTCGATTATCCAGTCGATTCGATGTCGATGCCGAGAAGCATGAACATTAAAACAATGGAAATTCGAAAAGTACCGTCAAGAGATTGGACAAGCGGATTTTTCGCTGGAAATCTCTGGCAATTGTACCGTCTAACAGGCGATTCCCGATACAAAGAACAAGCTCAAAAATGGACTCCTTTTAGCAAAAAAGAAAGTGTCAATAGTAATTCGCATGACGTAGGTTTTAAAGTGTTTTGCAGTTTTGGAGAAGCGCTGAAAGTGGAAAACAAGAAAGAATACGAAGCTGTAATTGTAAAAGGCGCCGAAACTTTATGCACAAGGTTTAATCCAAAAGTGGGTTCCATTCGTTCTTGGGATTTCAACAAAGAAATCTGGGATTATCCCGTAATCATCGATAATATGATGAATTTGGAACTGCTTTTTGAAGCTTCTAAAATATCTGGAAATCCAAAATACCGTGACGTTGCGATTCAACACGCCAAAAAGACTTTAAAAAATCAGTTTAGAGCAGACAATTCGTGTTATCACGTAATTGATTATAATCCGAATACGGGAGAAGTTAGAAAGAAAACGACTTTACAAGGTTATAATGATGATTCGGTTTGGGCGCGTGGCCAAGCTTGGGCAGTTTACGGATTTACAATGTCGTACCGATATACCAAAGATCCCGCTTATTTGAAACAAGCTGAAGGAACGGCAAAGTTTTTTATGACCAATAAAAATCTGCCAGAAGACGGAATTCCATATTGGGATTTTAAAGATCCGAGTATTCCGAATTCGGCTCGTGATGTATCTGCCGCAATGGTGATGGCTTCTGGACTATACGAATTGTATTCTTACACCAAAGATAAAAGCTATCTCGCTTTCGCGGATAAATTAATGGCTTCCGTACAATCTGAAAAGTATATTTTAAGTACAGAAATCAAAGCCCCTTTCCTACTCGATCACAGCACAGGAAACTGGCCCAAACACGACGAAATCGACGAACCAATTATTTATGCCGATTATTATTTTCTCGAAGCTTTGCTTCGCAGAAAGTAACAAAGATGCAGAGTTACAAAGTAACAAAGTTTTTTGCCTTTGAGCCTTTGTCACTTTGTCCCTCTGAACCTAAAATGCTATATAACCTATGAAAAAACCACTGTACCATTATAATACATTTTACATTTTTATTACCCTTGTTTTTGTTCAAATTTGTCTGAGCAGCAGTTTTGCTCAGACAAAAACAAACATTAACGACAATTGGCTGTATTTGGAAAATCATACTGCCAACCTCAGCGAAGCTCAAAAAGCTTCTAACTGGGTTTCTCTCAACTTGCCACACACTTGGAATGCCGAAGATGCGACCGATTTAAATCCGGGCTATCGACGTGATGCGAGCTGGTACCAGAAGAATCTCAATATTTCTAAAATTGATCAAAATCAGGTTTATTCGCTTTATTTTGAAGGATCGAATGTTACTACGAATGTTTACGTAAACGGGAAAGAAGCTGGATCGCATATTGGCGGTTATATTGGTTTTTCTATCGATATTACTAAATTCATTAAAGAAGGAAACAACGACATTTTTGTTCGTGTCGATAATAGTTATGATATTGAAATTATTCCGTCTCAAAAAAGTGATTTCTTTATTTATGGAGGAATAACACGCGATGTTTGGCTGGTTTCGAAATACAAAAGCCATATCGAAAATATAAAAATTACAACACCTGAAGTTTCAGCTAAAAAAGCTTCTGTTCAAATTGTTTCGTCCATTATAAATCCAGAGAATTCAAAAGATTTATCGTTGACTGTAACTTTAAAAACTCCAAAAGGAAAAAAAGTTACGAGCAAAACGATTCCAGTTTCGGATAAAGTTTCGACAATCACTTTCGAAAACATCAAAAACCCAGAACTTTGGGATACTGAAAAACCGAATTTATACAAACTGACGGCTTCTTTATCTGAAAAAAATCAAATCAAAGATAGTATTACTGAGAAAGTTGGTTTTAGATGGTTTGAGTTTAAAGATCATGGGCCTTTTTACCTCAACGGAAAACGTCTGTTAATTCGCGGCACACATCGTCATGAAGAACAAGCTGGTGTTGGGGCAGCCATGAGCAACGAACAGCATTGGGCAGATATGAAATCGATAAAAGAAATGGGCGCAAACTTTGTCCGTTTAGCGCATTATCCGCAAGATCCTGAAATTTACAAAGCTTGTGATGAACTAGGATTATTGGTTTGGGATGAATTGCCGTGGTGTCGAGGCGGAATCGGAAATGAGGTTTGGAAAACCAATACCAAAAATATGCTGGCGGAAATCATCAATCAAAATTACAATCATCCGAGTATTATAATCTGGTCTTTAGGAAACGAAATGAACTGGCTTCCTGACTTTCCAGACGGAGATAATGCTGATAAAATGAATGCTTTTTTAACGGAATTAAATGACATTTCGCATAAGCTAGATCCGACAAGAAAAACAGCCATTAGAAAATATTATGAAGGTTCACATATTGTAGATGTATTCTCGCCTTCGATCTGGTCGGGCTGGTATTCTGGAAGTTACAAAAGCTACCAAAAAGCAATTGATGTTTACAAAAAAGAATACAAACATTTTATTCATGCTGAATATGGTGGCGACAGTCACGTTGGTCGTCACAGCGAAAAGCCAATAACGGGCGAAAATGTAATAAAATCTGAAGGTTGGGAAGAAGCCATCGTTCAAACCAAAGTGGCTAACATTGCTCAAATTGGCGATTGGAGCGAAAATTATATAGTTGATTTGTTTGACTGGCATTTGCATATATCCGAGAATGATCCAACGTTTGTGGGAAATATTCAGTGGGCTTTCAAGGATTTTGCAACGCCGTTACGACCAGAAGATGATATTCCGTACATGAATCAAAAAGGTTTGACGGACAGAAACGGAGTTCCAAAAGATGCGTATTATGTTTTTAAAAGTTATTGGGCGACAACACCTTTTGCGTATATCGAATCGCATACGTGGACGGAACGCCAAGGCCCTGAAAACACACCAAGAACTATCAGCGTTTTTAGTAATTGCGAGAAAGTAACTTTGTTCCATGACGGAAAATCATTGGGAGATAAACAACGAAATCTTTCCCTTTATCCTGCAAATGGATTAACTTGGGATGTCAATTTCAAAAAAGGGGAAAATGTTTTATTAGCTGTTGGAAAAACAAAAGAAGGTAAAACAGTTTCTGATACCTTAAAAGTGAATTATCGTTTCAATAAAAATGATACGGCAGTTTCATTACAATTGTCATCAGAAAAATTAAAAAATGGCAATTATTTGGTTACCGCAATTGCAATTGATAATAATAATTTACGCTGTCTGGATTATGAAGCAAGCGTGTATTTTCAATGTCTAAAAGGAGGAAAAACATTGAAAAGCCAAGGAACACCAACAGGAAGCGAATCGATTAGAATGGCAAACGGAAAAGCTTCGATTGAAGTAATTCCAGATGGTTCTGGAAATCCGATAGAAATGACGGCTTTGAATCAGAGTTTTAAAGGGGAATATTTGATTGTTCCTGTTCGATAGAAGGTTCTGAGGTTCTGAGCTGCTAAGGTTCTAAGTTTTTTGTTTCACGCAGATCTTAATGGATTTTGGCAGAGATCGCAGATTTAATTTTCTCGCAGATCTGGCAGATTGAGCAGATTTGATTTAATTAAAAGATTAATTTTAATCTGCTTAAATCTTTTAAAATCTGCGTGAGACAAAAAAATCTGCTCAATCTGCTTAATCTGCGGGAGAAAATTTTTTATACAGAATTCAGATTTATTTTAGATACAGCTTGTCATCCTGAGCGGAGTCGAAGGACACACAAGTAGCTCGACAAACAAAATCGCCAATCTTTGTAGAGTTTCTTACGTTCCTTCGACTCCGCTCAGGAAGACAAAAAATGAGAAAACTTTGCGTCTTAGCTCCCGATAACTATCGGGATTGCAAGAAGCAAAAACAAAAAAACTTAGTGCCTTAGCGCCTTCGTGGCAAAACAAAAACACAAATACCAAAAAACAAATTATAAAATGAAAAAACTATTAACCGCATTACTCCTAATCTCTTCCGTTTTGGCGTCTGCACAAAATCTAATCTCAAACGTACCCAACCGCAATACCACTTCGTTAAACGGAGTATGGAATTATATCGTCGATCCCTATCAAACGGGATTTTACAGTTTTCACTTGGATCAATATGATAAAAATGAAAAAGCGCCAAAAGGAGCTTTTTTCAGCAATTATCATGCTCAAAATAAACAAGAATTAGTAGAATACGATTTTGATAAATCTCCAACAATTACAATTCCGGGCGATTGGAATTCGCAGGTTCCTGAATTAAAATATTACGAAGGAAATGTATGGTTCAAAAAGTCGTTTGATTATAATTTAGCACCTAAAAAACGTCTGTTTGTATATTTGGGAGCTATCAATTACAAAGCTGATGTTTATTTGAATGGGAAAAAACTAGGTACGCACGAAGGCGGATTTACACCATTTAATTATGAAGTAACTTCGATTGTAAAACCAAAAGACAATTATCTGGTTATTAAAGTTGATAACACGCGCCACAAAGAAGATGTTCCGACAGTAAATACCGATTGGTGGAATTACGGAGGAATCACGCGCGATGTGACTTTAATTGAAGAAGAAGATTCTTTTGTAGAAGATTACACGATTCAGCTTAAAAAAGGAAATGTTGCGATAATTTCAGGTTTTGTAAAAATCAACAATCTAAATTCGACTCAAAATTCGGTTTCTATTTCGATTCCAGAATTGAAAATCAATTACAAAGGAAAAATTGGAGCTGACGGAAATCTGAATTTTGAAATTCCTGCGAAGAAAGTTTCATACTGGTCGCCGGAAAATCCAAAATTATATGATGTTACAATTGATTTTAATGGAAAAAAATTAAGCGATAAAATTGGTTTTAGAACTATCGAAACCAAAGAAGATAAAATCTTGCTTAACGGGAAACAGATCTTTTTACGTGGTATTTCTATTCACGAAGAAAATGCCAAAGGCGGGCGTGCTAATTCTGTTGAAGATGCTTTGCGCTTGTTGAATTGGGCAAAAGAAATGGGCTGTAATTATGTACGTTTGGCACATTATCCGCATAACGAAAACATTATTCGTGAAGCTGATAAAATGGGAATCATGGTTTGGGAAGAAATTCCGGTGTATTGGACAGTGGAATTCACAAACAAAAATACCTATCAAAATGCCGAAGATCAGTTAACGGCTTCAATAATAAGAGATAAAAATAGAGCCAGTATTATTATCTGGTCAATGGCCAATGAAACTCCAATTTCTGAAGCACGAAATACTTTCATTAAAAATCTAGCATCACATACGAGATCATTAGACAATACAAGATTAATCAGCGCGGCTTTATTAACAAAAAATGAAACTATAGATGATCCAATTGGTGAAGTTTTAGATGTTGTGGCTTTTAATCAATATCTAGGCTGGTACGGCGGAAATCTGGAAGATGCTGAAAAAAAAGTCTGGAAATCGAAATACAACAAACCAATTGTTGTTTCTGAATTTGGAGGCGATGCTAAAGCTGGTTTTCATGGAGAGAAAAACGAACGCTGGACAGAAGAATATCAGGAATATTTATACATTCAGAATTTAAAAATGATTGAGAAAATTCCTCATCTAAGCGGATTAAGTCCATGGATTCTAGTTGATTTCAGATCTCCGAAAAGATTGCTTCCAGGTATTCAGGATGGATATAATCGTAAAGGTTTAATTTCTAATGACGGAGAGAAAAAGAAAGCCTTTTATATCATGCAGGATTGGTATGCTAAAAAGAAAAGTGAATATTAAATGTAGAGGCGCACAGCAGTGCGTCTACGCAACGCATATCTACAATACGTTAGACGCACTGCGGTGCGTCTCTACAGTAAAAAATGACGAAAAAAGAAAACTGTTACCAATTCATTAACAAAAAACCGACTTGAATTTATATGATTTTTCTTCATTATTAACTTACTTTGTGATAATCTAAAAAAATTGTAATCCTATGAAAAAATTATGTTTATTGGCAGTTACGTTGTTTGCTGCTTTTACAGTTCAGGCTCAAGATGTGGTAAAATTTGCTCCGCTTGACAATAGCCCTGTTGATATTTCTTATTTCCCAAACAAAGCCGTAAAATTCAAAAAAACGGATACTCCAAACCCAGTTATCAAAGTGACTTACGCAAGACCTTCTGCAAAAGGAAGAACTATTTTTGGAGACGTTGTTAAGTTTGGCGAAATCTGGAGAGTTGGTGCTAACGAGAACACAGAAATTAAATTCTACAAAGATGTAACTATTGGCGGTAAAAAAGTTCCTGCTGGATACTACAGTTTATTTGCTATTCCTGAAAAAGATAAATGGACCATCATTATCAATAAAGAATTGGATTTATGGGGTGGTTATGCTTACGACGAGAAGAAAGACGTAGTAAGAGTTTCTGTTCCTGTTAAAAATGTTTCTGATGTAATCGAAGCTTTATCTATTGCTTTTACAACTCAAGGAAATGTAGCTAATTTAGTTATTGGTTGGGATAAAACTACGGTTGAATTGCCAATTACAGTGAAGTAATTTTTAATGATATAGGCCACAAAGGCACAAAGTCGCAAAGTTTTTTTTAAGCTTTGCGATTTTTTTTTAGCCACGAATTCGCGAATTATTTTTTTTATTAAAAAATATAACCACAAATTACACAAATTTCCACAAATTATATTAAAAAGAAATTTGCGAAAATTTGTGTAATTTGTGGTTTTAACTTTTGCAGAGATTTTCGATTTAGCAGAAAAAAAATTTGTGAATTCGTGGCTATTTTTTTTTCAATCGAAATAATCTGTGGCTTTAAACCTTCACAGTTTCTATAATTTTATCCAAAGTAATTGGTAAATCGCGAACACGCTTTCCTGTAGCGTTGAAAACAGCATTTGCAATTGCAGGCGCCATTCCAACTAAAGCTGTTTCTCCCAAACCTTTTGTCCCCATCGGATTACTGATAGGGTCTTTTTTATTAACAAAAAACACTTCCTGCTTCTCAATATCGGCGTTTACGGGAACATGATAATCTGCAAAATTGTTATTGATTGGACGCCCAAAACGATGATCGATTTCCAGAGCTTCCATTAATCCCATTCCGATTCCGCCAACAGCCCCGCCGAACATTTGTCCCGCAGAGGTTTTCTGACTGATAACCGTTCCGATATCCGCGCAAGAAACCACATGCGCCAATCTAATTTTACCCAGATTCGGATTCACTAATACTTTCACAAAATGAACAGAGAACGAATAAATCGAATATTTCTTAGCTTCTTCAGCAGCTTTAGAAAGATTCTCTACTTCTAGGTTTTCTAATTTATTAGCGCTTAAAAGCGCAGTCAGAGCAATCGATTTTGATTTGTCTTTTTTAGAAGAAATCAATCCGTTTTCGAAAGTCAGATCCGTAATTGGAATTCCTTTAAAAGTCGCATTTGTTCCTGCTAATTCCAGTACTTTACTTACCAAAAGATTACAAGAATCATGCACTGCCGAACCTACAGAAGAAGTCGTTGCCGAACCACCTTGCGTTGGACCTTTTGGCAAACCGCTTTTTCCCATTTCGATGATTACATTTTCAGATGGAAGACCTGTAATTTCAGCTCCAATTGCTGTCATCATGGTTGCCGTTCCAGGTCCCATATCATTCACACTGCACTGTAATACTAAATCACCATTCGCAAGAAATTTTGCTTTTACCGAAGTCGGACTTCTGTAGCAACCAAAAGTTCCCGTTCCCATTCCGTAACCTACAAGCCAGTTTCCTTCTTTCACCGAGCCTGGTTCATTTTTACGGTTTTTCCAGCCAATTTTATCCATTCCCGCTTCGTAGCATTCTAAGAGAAACTTACTGCTCCATGGTTTATTTTGTTCCTGATCTTTTTCTGCATAATTGCGTTTGCGAAATTCAATCGGATCTAAATTTAATTTATAAGCCATTTCATCCATGGCAGATTCTAAGGCAAAAGAACCGGTTGCTTCTCCCGGTCCGCGCATCCAGATTGGCGTGCAGGTATCCAAAGGCACAATTCTATAACGAGTAGAAACGTTCGCACAATCATAAATAAAGCGTGACATATTTACCGTTCCTTCCATAAAATCTTCATAACTCGAAGTCATCGCAACGGCTTCATGAGTTAATCCTGTTAGTTTTCCGTCTTTGGTTGATCCCAATCCCATTTTCTGAATGGTGTACGGTCTAAAACCAACATTGGTAAACATCTGCTCCCGATGCAAAACCAGTTTCACCGGACGATTTAATTTTTTTGCCCCAATTAAAGCTGCAATCTCATAAGGCCAGGTATGCAATCCCATTCCGAAAGCGCCTCCAATGTATTCTGCATGCACCTCAACATCTTCTACAGGCACGCCAAAAACTCCGGCTACACTTTTTCTTGTTCCTTCTACGCCTTGGCTTTTTGTATATAAAATGGGTTTATTTCCATCCCATTTCGCAATGATATTCGCCAATTCCATTGGGTTATGAACTTCGGTCGGAATCGTATATTCTGTTTCCAAAACAACTTCGCCATTTTTATAACCGTCATGCTCGCCACGATGATAGTCGTTTCCTTTATCGGTTTCGACTTTTTTCTCTTTATCAGCAGCTTTTTGAAGTTCGGTTGAATGCTCTTCTTTAAAATAATCCGCTTTAATTAAGCTTGCTGCATAGCGCATACGCTCAAAAGTATCGGCAATCACCAAAGCAATCGGCTGATCGTAATACAAAATCGAATCGTCTTTGAAAATCTGCAGCGGCTGGCCAAAATTATGTTTGTCTTTCGCTTTTTGATATCCAGAAGGTTTGTCCACATTTAAATGTGTAATTACAGCCAGAACGCCTGGTGCCCATTCTGCTTTTTTAGTATCGATAGTTTTAATTCTGCCTTTTGCGATTGTACTTCCAACAAGGCAGGCGTAAACAACTCCTGACGTTTTATATTCAGCCGAATACGTTGCAGAACCTGTTACTTTAGCAAATCCGTCAACTCTATTAATATTACTTGTTTTGCTCATAATTGAATTATTTTGATGCTGCTATTGTAAGTGCTTCCGTTACTGCATTTCCTCCCAACGTCAATTTAAAGTCATTGCCGCCGTATCCTCTTGCGCCTTTCATAGACAGATTTCCTGCTTGTTTAAAAACCTCTTCTGATATTATTTTTCCTTTCAAAAATTCTTCAGTTTCTGTTAATCGCCAAGGTTTATGTGCCACACCGCCCATAGCGAGTCTGACATCATTTATCTTGTTATTTTTTATATCTAAAGCTACAGCAACTGAAACCAATGCAAAAGCATAACTTGTTCTGTCACGGACTTTTAGATAATGAACATTTTTAGTAAAATTATTATCTGGAATTTCAACTGAAGTAATCAATTCTCTTTCATCCAGTTTATTGTCTTTTTCAGGCGTATTTCCTGGAAGTCTGTGAAAATCTATAAAATTAATTTCTCGTTTTCCTTTTGGCCCTTCCACTAAAACTTTCGCGTCAAGCGCCGCCAATGCCACGCACATATCACTCGGATGAACGGCTATACAGCTATCAGAAGCGCCAAAAATAGCATGCATTCGATTAGAGCCGCCAATAGCGCCGCATCCGCTTTTAGGAACACGTTTGTTACAAGGCATATCGTTATTGTAATAATACGAACAGCGTGTTTTTTGCAGCATATTTCCTCCCACAGTTGCCATATGACGAATCTGCTGTGATGCTCCTGCAGCCAAAGCCTGAGCGAGCAGAGGATATTTTTCTTTTATAGAAGCATCTTCGGCAACCTGACTATTTTTTGCCAATGCACCGATTGAAACTTTTCCTTTTAAAAATTCTATTTTCTTTAAATCCAATCCGTTGATGTCGACCAATTTGTCTGGTGCGACAATATTCTTCTTCATCAAATCGACCAAATTTGTTCCTCCCGCAATAAACATGGACGAATTGTCTTTGGCTTTTCCTGTTATTGCCGAAGAAGACGACAGTGCTTTAATTATCTGAAAGTTTTTCATAGCTCCTTCCCTCCTTCCTTCACTTCAGTTATAGCATCAACAATATTATGATAAGCACCGCAACGGCAAATATTACCGCTCATGTACTCGCTTATTTCTTCTCTGCTGTTGGCATGACCTTCTTTGATGCAAGCAATTCCCGACATAATTTGTCCTGGCGTGCAATAACCACACTGAAAACCATCGTGTTTTATGAAAGCTTCCTGCATTGGGTGCAGTTTTTTACCTTTTGAAAGTCCTTCAATTGTAGTTACCTGAGCATTTTGCTGCATCGTAGCTAGAGAAAGACAAGACAAAATTCGGGTTCCGTTTACGTGAACGGTACACGCACCGCATTGTCCGTGGTCGCAACCTTTCTTGGTTCCTGTAAGCTGTAACTGTTCGCGAAGCAAATCGAGCAAAGTGGTTCTTGGCTCGATATTCAGATTGTGTTTTGTGCCATTTACTTCAATAGAAAGCGGTACGGTTTCTAAATACTCCGCTATTTTTTCGTCCCATTTCTTTTCTGATGCCATTACCAATGAAGGCGGCGTCAGCGCCAAAGCGGTAAAAAGTCCCGATTTCTTTATAAAGTCACGGCGGGAATTAGCATCCTCAGGCGTTACTTTATTCTGGTTTGTTTTTTTAGAAGCCATTCAGTCTATTTGTTAAATTAGCCAATTCACTTTTGTTATTCTAACAAATTTAGCGATCTTCTGTAAGAAAAAATTATAAAATTCAAACATTACTCTTATTTAGAATAATTACAATTTCTGTTTTTTTAAAACCATATAAGTAATATAAGTTTAATTAAAATTCCAATCTTTTTTAAACTCAAAGAGCGCTAAGATATTCTACTTAATCTTTACAAAAACGCGAAAAGCGCAAAGATTAAATGAAAAAAAATCTCGCAAAGTCGCAGAGACGCAAAGTTTAATGCAAAAAATAACCATATAAGTAATATAAGCATTTTAAGTTCTCTTCTTAATTAAACTTATATCACTTATATGGTTTAAAAAACTTTGCGCCTCTTCTTTATGAGATTTATTATGCAAAGTTTTTTTCTCGCAGATTTGGCAGATAAAGCAGATTATTGTTGCGTTAAAAGATTTTGCAGATTTTTAAAATATACTAAAGAAATCTGCTGAATCTGCTGAATCTGCGAGAAACAAATTATCCCTTACATAAACTTATATCACTTATATGGTTTAAAAACTTTGCGCCTCTTCTTTTTGAGATTTATTATGCAAAGTTTTTTTCTCGCAGATTTGGCAGATAAAGCAGATTATTGTTGCGTTAAAAGATTTTGCAGATTTTTAAAATATACTAAAGAAATCTGCTGAATCTGCTGAATCTGCGAGAAACAAATTATCCCTTACATAAACTTATATCACTTATATGGTTTAAAAACTTTGCGCCTCTGCGACTTTGCGAGATTATAAAATTGTATTTTTACTTTTTAAGCAAAAGTGTATGTCGCAACAGCAAATTATTTATTTGGATAATAATGCCACAACCCGTGTTGATGAAAGGGTATTAGATGCCATGCTTCCTTATTTTACTGATTTTTATGCTAATTCAACTGCTTCGCATATTTCGGGTTTAACGGTTCAAGAAGCGGTGGAAAATGCTACATGGCATACGGCTGATTTGATTAATGCTGATGCTGATGAAATCATTTTTACTTCGGGTGCGACCGAAGCTATTAATCTGGCGATAAAAGGTCTGGCTCATCAAAATCGTAAACATATTGTAACAATTCAAACAGAACATAAAGCGGTTCTAGAAACCTGTCGTTTTATGGAAAGCATTGGCTTTGAGGTTACTTATCTTCCGACTAAATCAGATGGACTTTTGAACCTTCAACTTTTAGAAGATATAATTACTGATAAAACTCTGGTTTTCATCGGAATGTTTTCTAACAATGAGACAGGAGTCATACAAAACATTAATGCTATTTCTACAATTTTAAAAGCTAAAAATGTGCTTTTTCTATGTGATGCTACACAGGCGGTTGGGAAAATTCCGATTGATGTAAAAGAACTCGGAATTGATCTTTTAACTTTATCGGCTCATAAATTTTATGGCCCGAAAGGTATTGGGGCTTTGTACATTTCGACGAAGGCCAAAATCAAATTGGAATCTCAAATTCTTGGAGGCGGACAGCAACGAAAATTACGCAGCGGTACGCTTAATGTTCCGGGAATTATTGGTTTAGGTAAAGCTTGTGAAATAGCTGCAAATGAATTAGATGAAAATCAGAATAGAATAAAACTATTGCGAGACAAATTAGAAAATGGCTTGTTGCAATTTGAAGGTTCGTTCGTAAATGGAAACATCGAAAACAGAATTTACAATACTTCCAATATTTGTTTTCCGGGCGTCAATTCAGAACAGCTTATTTTGGGTTTGGGGAATATTTCTGTTTCGAATGGCGCTTCTTGTTCGGCTGTAACTTCTGAACCCTCGCATGTTTTAAAAGCTATGGGATTGTCAGATGAAGAGGCTTTGAGTTCGATTCGCTTTAGTCTGGGAAGATTTACTACTGCCGAAGAAATTGATATTGCTATTGAACGGGTTTTGGAATTGGCTCGACGGTTATGTGTGTAAGTTTTTTTTTCTAAGGCGCTATTTGATTTTGCCACGAAGGCGCTAAGACACAAAATTTTTTAATCTCACAAAGTTTTTCTTTTTTTGCCACAAAGGCACTAAGGCACTAAGTTTTTTTAATCGCGCAAAGTCGCGAAGTCGCAAAGTTTTTAAAAATAATCTTTGCGCCTTAGTGTCTTCGTGGCAAAACCCCTTTGCCCCTTTGTCACTCTGCCCCTTTGTCACTCTCAAAAAGAAACTTCAAATAATCTTCTTTGGTATCGATATCAATATTTCCCTTTTCGAAAGGAACAGAAACTACATCTTCAGTATATTTTTTTAGGAGTTTTTTGGCTCCTTCCTGCCCTTTTAATTCTTGGAATTCTTGGAAGTATTTTTGACGAAATAAAACTGGCGTTCCTAAAGTTTCGGCGTAAGCTGAAGCGGCAATTCCTTTTTGGGTTTTCTGGGATTCGCTGATTAAATTTTCAAAAATAGAATTTGTTACAAAAGGCTGATCGCAAACTGTCAGAATACATTGTTCGCAATCAGAATTTAGAGATAATAATTGGCTAATGCCTTTTATAATGGAAGAAGACATTCCGGTTTCCCATTCTGGATTGAAAGAAATTGTTATTTCAAGCGACTGAAGCTCTTTTTCGATTAAATCATGATTGGAACCTGTTACGACTATTACAAACGATTTTTCAACCTTTAGAGCTTCGGAAATGGTGTTTTTCAAAAGAGTCGTTTCTTTAAATTCCAACAATTGTTTGGGTCTGCCTAATCTGGAAGAATTTCCTGCGGCTAAAATGATAATGCCTGTTTTATGTCGAAATTTATTCTCCATAATAAACTTCATCGTGTATTTTACCCGATTTGTATTTTAAAGATGTTCCTGTTCGGGCAGATGCGACCGCTTTAATTTCAGAAATAATAGACAATGCAATTTCTTCTGACGTTTCAGCTCCAATGTCCAAACCAACAGGACTGTGAATTCGGCTTAATTGTTCTTCGTTTAGGGTAATTCCTTCTAACGAAAGATCATCGAGCATTCGGCTAAATTTTGACTTTGGACCCAAAATTCCAATGTAATGGCAATTGGTCTGCAGTAACGATTTTAAAACCGCCAGATCGTATTTGTAATTGTGCGTCATCAAAACAAAATAAGTCTGATCATCGATTGCTATATTATCGAGAAAATGTTCGGGTTTTAAAACTGAAACCTGACTGGCTTTAGGAAAACGTTTGACTGTTGCATGTGTTGCACGGCCTTCGCCAATGCTGATTTTCCATCCTAAAACGGAAGCCATTTTTACGAGTGGCTGAATATCGTTTCCTGCTCCCGCAATTACGAGCGAAATGGATGGTTTTATAAACTCAATTAAAGCTTCACTGTCGTTCTCTTCTTGAAGTTTTTTGACTATTGACGTTTTGCTTTTCAGCACTTCTTTTACATCAGAAATTAAACTTAAAGCTTCGTTGCTATGATTTAAAATCGGACTGTCTTTTCTAAAGAATAAAGTGGTTCCAATCTGAAAAGCATTTCTTTTTAAAGAGAAAACCGTTACGATTACAGCTTCTTTCCTTTCTAACTCCAATTGCTGTAAAAGCTGAATGGGATTATTTTCTATTTCGTCGTTTATGTATTCAAAAAGAATATGGACAATTCCGTTGCATCCGAGCTGCAAACCCACTTCGGCATCATCTTCATTACTAGTATTGTAGGTTACCAATTTATTTTGTTGCTGATTGATTGAAAGAAGTGCTTTTCGAAGTGCATCTCCTTCAAGACATCCTCCGCTTATAGCACCTGTCAGCAATCCGTCTTCTGTAACGAGCATACGCGCGCCCGGCTGTCTGTACGACGAGCCTTCGACTTTAACTACTGTAGCCAAAGATGTTTTTTTTCCTGCTTTCTTGGCCTCAGAATATGCTTTTAGAATTTCGCTGATTTCTTTCATATAAATATCTTCCTAACAAAAATAAGGAATTCTTTTAAAGGGAAATAATTCCCATAACAAAAGCCGTCTGTACAGCTTCGGCAGTATTGGTCACTTTTAATTTTTCTATAATATTCTGTCTGTGGCGTCTTACTGTATAAACAGAAATATGCATTTCTAACGCAATCTGTTCACTTTTCCTTCCTTTTGCAACGCTAGTCAGAACTTCTATTTCTCTTTTCGAAAGTATATTTTGGGTATTGTTTTTATATTTTTCAGGTCCGATTACTTCGCCAGTTTTTATATTAAAAATCTTTCCATCAATTCCAGTTCGAGACTGTAAATCTGTTGATGGCAGATACAAACATAAAGCCAGAGAAATGCTTCCGTTAGTAAACGTATTCAAATAAATCGTTCGGTGATTGATATAATTAATTTTATTATTAGAATCCTTCATTCTAAGTCGGCTGAAGGTGCTGTAGTTGCTGTATTCTTCTTTCGGAATTTCTTTTAAAAACTGATAGAAATTAAGTTCCAAAACATGTCTTTCGACCAAATCGTCTGAATTGATTTTAGTAAATATACATTCTTCAAAAGCAGAATCAATTTCTGAATTTTCATCTGGAAGTCCGAAAACAGCACCGAAGTTGCCTGAATAAATGTAACTTTTGTCCAGCTGATAATCGGATAAAACAGCTACACATTGTTCTATTTTGACATAATTGCGCACAAACTGCTTGTACATTTCGATATCATTTGATTCTCCAATCTCAAATTTTTGTTCTAAAAAGGTAGTCATTAATTGGTTTTCGACGGAAGAATTCTGTGGCATTTAAAAGTGCAATTGGTTAATTTTACGTATTGCCCTTTTTGAAAAGCAATTTTAATTTTGAAAAACTAAAAATATTACTTTCTATCCCAATAAAATAATCTATGAAAACATTTTTTTACAACACCATTATTATTCTTAGTCTTTCTGCTTTGACGAGCTGCAATAATAAAAACGAAACTGCAAAAACGACAATGAAAGAAGAAACAAAAACAGATTCTGCCTTTGTAAATGGTTCGCCTTGCGACATCAAATTATCTTCTATCCATTTTACAAAAGCAGTTAACGGTGCCGACACGCTGATAAAAACCGAAGCAAATGAAAAAATCGTTTTTAAAGCGGGCGAGAAATCAGATTACTTTTCTGATCCTGACGGAAAATTATCCAATACTACTGCACCAATGCTTTTGTCTAAAGTAGATAATACCAAACCTTTTACGCTTACCGCGAAAGTTACGCCTGAATTTACAAAAACAGGTTTGTACAATGCGGGTGTTTTATACATTTATGTGAACGATAGTTTTTATCAGAAGTTTTGTTTTGAACAAGACGAAAGAGGCAATCATAGAATTGTAACTGTTCGTACAATGGGAACTTCTGACGATAATAATCACGATGTGGTGAAAGAACCTACTGTTTACATGAAAATCTCTTCAGATACTAAAACAGTTGCAAGTTATTATTCGTTAGACAAAAAGAATTGGCAAATGGTTCGTTTGTATAAAAACAATTATCCAAAAGAAATCTGGATGGGAATTAGCACTCAATGTCCTGTAGAAAAAGGTACGCAAAGTATTTTTGAAGAAATCAGTTTAGAAGATAAAAGTGTTGCCGATTTTCGTTTAGGAATTTAAATGATTTTAGATTTTAGATTTTAGATTTTAGATTTTAGATTTTAGATTTTAGATTTTAGATTTTAGATTTTAGATTTTCTAAAAATCGCTACGCTCTTTTTGGAATTTGGAATTTCAAGATTTGGAATTTAAACTTTAGTTAATCATTTTTTTAAACCGATGTATGATTTATATTACTAAGTTTTGTATTTTTATCAATAGCAAAATAATATTATTACCTAACTTTAAAAATAAACTACATGGGAAAATTTGTAATTACCACCAGAGCTAATGGAGAGTTTCAATTCAATTTAAAAGCTGGTAATGGCCAGACCATTCTAACAAGTGAAGGTTATACAACAAAAGCAGCCTGCAGTAACGGAATTGAATCTGTTAAAAAAAATGCACCAGACGATGACCGTTATGATAGATTAGAATCTAAAAGCGGGAAACCATATTTCAATTTAAAAGCTGGAAACGGACAAATTATTGGTTCAAGCGAAATGTATGAAAGTACATCGGCTAGAGAAAACGGAATTGAATCGGTAAAGAAAAATGCTCCTGATGCAAGTGTAGATGATCAAACGGCTTAATTGCCTATTTATAATTATAAAAAAAGCTGTTTCTATTGATTTAGAAACAGCTTTTTTATTTAAATATACTTCTATTTATTTTTTACCTTTTAACTGATACAAAACAGAACTATGAGGTTTTAAATCGGCTGTTATTTCTTTTGAAGTTACTTTTGATTTCTCGCCCGTCCACATATTTAAAACTTCAGCTGAACTAGATATTCCTAAATCAGAAAGATTTACCGAAACCTTTTGCGAAGTATTATCCGAAATATTGAATAAAGCCAGATAAACGCTGCCGTCTTTTGCATTTTTTGATGTTACGGCAATTTTCCCGTCTTTCTGAAAAAGCTGTTTTACATCACTGCTTTCGTTGTGCATTTTTACCACCTCTTTATTCGTCAATAATGATAAAGTGAAAGCATCATTACTTGGCAAATCTCCTCCAAAAAACAATGGCGATTTGAAGATATTAAAAAAGGTAATCAAAGTATATTGTTCGTCTTTTGTCAAACGCGTCATTCTATCCTCGCCTCTTTCTCCTCTTATGGAAATGCGTCCTAACGGAATCATATCGCAGTCTGGCCAAGTTCCCGGTGCAATGTACGGATACCATTTTTGCGCCACCTCCATCAAATGTGTAATATGAGGCCACGTATCCCAAACATCGTCAACCATACGCCACATGTTTGCGTGCGTGCTCACGTGCGCAGCTGCTGAAATTGGCGTTTCTCCTGGCGAAGTGCTTAAAACAATTTTACGTCCGCATTTGTCAATCGCATTTCTAATTAGGTTGATTTCGCCTTCGTGATAAGGTCTTGACAAATCATCAATTTTAATAAAATCTACTCCCCATTGCGCATACAATTCCAAAATAGAATTGTAATATTCCTGTGCTCCAGGTTTGTCTGCCACAACAGTATAATTGTCTCTCAGCCATTCACATTGTAAGGCGGTAGAATACACCTGATCTGCCGTTATTCCGTTTGTTCCTTTTATGGGCAGTTTATCTTCAACGGCTTTTTTAGGAATACCACGCATGATATGGATTCCGAATTTGAGTCCTTTTTTATGAATATAATCAGCTAAAGGCTTGAAACCTTGACCGTCTTTTGCTGAAGGAAATCGGTTAACCGCAGGCAAATATCTACCGTACTGATCCATTACATACCGCGGATCGGTTTGGTTGTAGCCTCCTGCTTTGTCATTTTCTACAAACCATCGAATGTCGACTACGATATATTCCCAGCCAAATTTCTTTAGCTCTTTTGCCATATAATCGGCGTTGGCTTTTACTTCGTGTTCTTCAACCGTTGGTCCGTAACAATCCCAGCTATTCCAGCCCATTGGCGGTGTCTGAGCCCATTGTTTAAATTCTTCTTTTTGAAATGCTTTGGTTTGAGCATTTGCTAATGCTGACAGGAAAAAGACTCCTATCGCCATTGTAAATAAGTTTGTAATTTTCATTGCAAGTGTGGTTTAAGTGTAAGTTATACACTTTAAAAGTAATAAAAAAAATGTACGATGTCGCTTTTTTTATTCTTTGGTATAATCAAAACCATTTTGATGAAAACAAAAAATGCAGAAAAGTTACCCTTTCTGCATTTCATATAATTTTATTTTTTAGAATTTTTAATCCAATAAAAAGACAATTAATCCTCTTGCTCCGTGTGCTCCAAGAACCAAAGATTGCTCAATATCAGCCGTTTTCGATGGACCAGCGATGAAAGTTCCGAAACCGTATTCCATGTTTCCAATTCTTTGATACGCTTGCTGCATTGTTGGAACAAGATCACTTTTATGAACAATAATAGCTAAATATTGTGCAATAAATGGCGCGACGCGCTGTCCTAAAATATCATCGGTTACCCAAAGTCCGCTGTTTTCTGCAACTCCAAAATGAGCTTTTACAACCGTTAATTCTACATCTTGCAGCGAATGCGGATCTACGTTTTTCCAGTCTAAAGAAGCAATTTCTGAAAGCTCTGAAAGCGTCGTAATTACTCTTTTCTCCAGATTATAATTGGATTTGATGTAATTGATGATTTCGTTATAATCGGCCACTTCAACTGGATCGCCACCAATTCCTTTTAAAACGGTTTTATACGTTTCTAATACATCAAATTGTTCTGAACCTAAAAGATTTAGATCCGGCAATTCTGAAACCAAATCGGGTTGATTCAGTTTTATTCTTTTTAAAATTTCGCCTTTACTACTCATTCTTATTCTCTTTAGATTCTCTCGAATTTTTCTTGTACCATTCTCTAAAAGATTCCTCAGGAACATCAGGCATTTCGCGCTGATCGTACCATTTGTTCATCTTATTATTCACCATTCCTGGAATATTCTTCATTACAAATCGTCCTGATTTTCCAGCAATATTAAATACCGTCGGATTTGCCAAAACTGTTGCCATGGTTTTCATTGCTACCGTTTTTGCAGTCGGCGTATGCCCTTCTTTAACCAAAACCTGACGCCATTTGTACAATTGGTCGTGAATATCAATTTTTACAGGACAAACATTCGTGCATGAACCGCAAAGCGTACTAGCAAAAGGTAAATCGGCATTTTTGCTCATATCTAAATTTGGTGCCAAAATAGAACCAATTGGTCCCGCAACCGCATTGTGATAACTGTGTCCGCCGCTTCGTCTGTACACTGGACAAGTATTCATACACGCTCCACAACGAATACATTTTAGCGAATTTCTAAAATCTTCTCTTCCTAATTGTGTACTTCTTCCGTTGTCAACAATTACGATGTGCATTTCTTTCCCGTCTCTTGGCTTCTTGAAATGACTCGAAAAGGTGGTAATTGGCTGACCTGTTGCGCTTCTTGCCAATAATCTCAAGAAAACACCTAAATGTTCTCTTTTCGGAATTAGTTTCTCAAATCCCATACAGGCAATGTGAACGTCTGCTAAGTGCGCGCCCATATCGGCATTTCCTTCGTTGGTGCAAACCACAAATTCGCCCGTTTCTGCAACAGCAAAATTAACTCCTGTTAAAGCTACTTTTCTAGTTAAGAACGTATTCCTCAAACTCTGACGTGCAGATTCTGTCAAATACTGCGGATTGAAGTTTCCTTTTTCTGTTCCTAAATGTTCATGGAAAGTTTCGCTTACATCTTCTTTTTTTAGGTGAATCGCGGGAAGTACAATATGACTTGGCGGTTCTTTTCGAAGCTGTACAATATATTCTCCTAAATCAGAATCGATTACTTCTATTCCTTTTTCGGCTAAATAATCATTTAAATGGCATTCTTCTGTAAGCATTGATTTGGATTTCACCATTTGCTTAACATCATGTTTTGCCATGATCGAATGCACGATTTCGTTGTGTTCTTTAGCATCGGCTGCCCAATGCACGATTATTCCGTTTCGCTGCGCATTAGCTTCGAATTCGACTAAATAATCGTGAATATTAGAAAGAACATTAAATTTTATTTGAGATGCGGTTTCGCGAAGCAGTTCCCAATCTTCAATTTGATGTGCAGATCTGTCTCTTTTAGCGCGAACAAACCAGAGCGTTTCATCATGCCAATTGACACGCTCAACGTCTTTATTGAACTTTGCTGCGGCGTCGCTATGCGGTATTACTTTTTCTGATGACATTTTTAATTATTTAAAAGTCAATTTTTCAAATGTTTGTTATTGCTATCTTTATTTAACCGCTAAGGTCGCAAGGTTTTACACAAGGTTCCCAAAGCTAATTTATCTTAGCGTGCTTTACGGTTTTTCTTTGCGTGTTTTGCTGTAATTTTTTACGCAAAGTCCGCTAAGATTATTTTAATTGCGAGAGTAAGCAAAACCTAGATATTAAGTTCGCAAAGCTTTGTGCAAATAAAGCTTTGCGAACTTTTCATTTTAATGATTCTCAAAAAAGCTTTGCGTGCTTTGCGTAAAAATCTTTGCGTGCTTTGCGGTTAAATTTCACTCAATAATTTTCTTAATTTTCCAGTGAATTTAATATTTCAGCAATGTGAATGGTTTTAATTCTGCTTTTTTGTCTTTTCAGAATTCCGTCCAAGTGCATTAAGCAAGACATATCTCCACCGGTAATATAATCCACATCATGACTTTCGTGATCTTTAATACGATCCTGACCCATTTTTACAGAAACAGCTTCTTCGGTAACGCAAAACGTACCTCCAAAGCCACAGCATTCGTCTTTTCTAGTCAATTCAACTAAATTAAGATCTTTTATACTATTTAATAACTGCCCAGGTTTAGAAAAAAATGGCGCATTCAGTTCTGACATTTGCGAAAGATGCAATCCTCGCTGACCGTGACAGCTAACGTGCATTCCGACTTTAAACGGAAATCTTCCATCAATGTGGTCGATTTTTAAAACATCTGTGATAAACTCTGTAAGTTCATAAACCGTATTTCGAATTGCTGTTGCCTTCTCTTCCTGTTTTTCGTCATGCAAATGGTCTTTTACATGCAAAACACAACTTCCAGAAGGACAGACGATATAATCAAATCCAGAAAAATTGGCGATAAAATTGGCGTCGCATCCTTTTGTCAAGTGCGCATAACCACTATTTGCCATTGGCTGTCCGCAGCAGGTTTGTCCCATTGGGAACTCAACCTCACAGCCTAATTTTTGTAGTAATTCGTAGGTTGCGATTCCTACTTTTGGATAAAATTGGTCGACATAACAAGGTATAAAAAGTCCAATTTTCATATTGTAGTATTTAGTGTGTTGTTCATTAGGCGTGTACTGTAAAAATGTAAAAAATACGTTTATACCGCAAATTTACAACATACAGACCGTTTTTACCTAATGTTTATAGAATTTCAAATCAATTAAATCATTCTGAATTGGTTTTGGATTCCAGTTATCGTGAATGGCCAATGCAGCACCCAAAGCACTCGCCTGCGCCATCGAAGCCGCGTAAACCTCAACATCTGGAAAAGCTTCTGCCAATAAATTCATATAAATCGAATTTTTACTGAAACCTCCATCCACAAAAATCTTTTTTACTGGACTGTTATGAATCACCAAATTGGTCGAAAAAACCTGCTGTTCTACCAAATCCAGCATTAATTGATGGTAAGCTGTTTCGTAATCTTTATAATTGGAAAGATCCCTTTTTTGAAAAGGGCATTCTTTCAGAATATCAAAATTGTATTTTTTAGGATAGATAATTTGAAAATTAAGCGCTCTTAAATTGGCTACAATTTTTTTATCAAAATAAACCTCTTTGTACGTATCAACCGGAACATTAAAATGCTGCGCCAAACGTTTGGTCTGCACTTCGTGTTCGTTTCCTGCAAACAATCGAGCAGCTTTTACTGGTTTCTCGGTATACTGCATGTAACAAAGACAGTCGTTTTGCAGTTCGTCAAAAGTCAGCGGTTTGTTATTGAACGGATTTAAAGAAATACTCCAAGTTCCTGTAGACAACAATACAAATGGTTCTGTAAAGTTGATTGTATAAGGTATGATCGCCGATGAGCTATCATGCAAACCTACGCCAATTGCAAGGTTTTCACGAGTCATAATTACATCTTTACCAAAATGTATTGACGGTATTTTTTCTGCAATATTTTCTTCTTTCAGCCATTTATGGTATCTCATTTTTTTGAAATTCCACAAATTCGTGTGACAGCCAATACTGGTAATATCCGCGTAGGCTTCATTCGTTAAAAGAAAACTTAAAAACTGCGGCAAGTGCAGGCAGTATTTTACTTGTTCGAAGATTTCAGGCTTTTGTTCTTTTAAACGGTAAATCTGCATTCCCGAATTTAAACTGCCTAAAACTGGAGAAGCGGTTTTTACAGCAAACTTCTTTTCTCCTTTGTATTTTTCGTAGAATTCAGATTTTAAATCCTCTGGATAATCTTTTAAATAATTATACAGAGGAGTTAAAACTTTTCCGTTTTCGTCAATGTATACGAAACTGGCTCCGTAAGTGCTGAAATTGATGGCTTTTAAAACATACTCTTTCAGTTCTTTTATTTCAGATAATCGATCTAAAATCCAATTTTTCAGTACTTCGATATCTTCACACGGAAATCCTTCTTCATCTGTGGTTTCATCCAGATTTACCGATTTCTCCCAGACAATTTTATAATTTTCGTTAAATAAAAAAACCTTTTTGTTTGTTTTACCAATATCAAAAATCGCAACTACATTCATTTTTTTTTATTATAAATTATGAATTATTAGTTATGAATTCCAAAACTATAAATTATGAATTTTCATTTGAAGAAAATTCATAATTCATAACTCATAACTCATAATTATAATCCCGTTGCTACTGTTTTTAAACCTCTTTCGTCAATCAAAGTTCCTCTAACTTGAAGCGAACGATATAATGCTACCGGATTTAATGCTGCTCCAGAACGAAGACGAGCTTCTGCCACTAACGCACGAACATCTGTACGGAAAGCATTTTGAAGAATTTCCTGTGCTTTTACCACATCATTTTCTTCTTGCGCTTGTTCTAATGCTTTTCTGTCTACAGAAAGTGCCTGAGCATAAGCAATCATAATGGCTTCTACAGACTGCAATAAATCTTCTAACGGATCTTTGATGTTGTGAGAAGCATCGATCATCCAGCCTAAATCTTTAGCGTGATTCATCCCTCTTGCATCCATTCCTTCTACCAATTCATTGAAAATCAAGAATAATTGATATGGTTTTAATGCTCCAGCCGTTAAATCGTCATCACCGTATTTTGAATCGTTGAAGTGGAAACCTCCCAATTTGTTTTCCATTAATAAAATAGAAACAATCTGCTCGATATTAGCATTTGGAAGATGATGTCCTAAATCTACTAACGTCTGCGCTTTGTCACCTAACTTTTTAACATACGAATAAGACTGCCCCCAATCTGCTACAGTCGTAGAATAAAAGTTAGGCTCAGCACATTTGTATTCTAAAAATAATTTCCAGTTTGAAGGCAATGCATCGTAGATTTCTTCTAAACTTTCTAATGTATTTTGGTACGCTTTTCTGAAGTTTAATTGTCCAGGAAAATTAGAACCATCCGCTAACCAAACGGTTAAAGATTCAGATCCTAATTCGATTCCGTGCTTAATTACTTCTATATTATGAGCAATTGCTTGTTTGCGAACTGCTTTGTTTACGTTTTGTAAAGAACCGTATTTGTAAGTGTGCTCAGCACTTGCCTGATCTTGAAAAGTATTCGAGTTCATGGCATCGAATTTTAATCCGTGCTGTGCTGCTAATGTTTTAATTTCATTATAATTTGTTGGAATATCCCACGGAATGTGTAATGAAATTGCTCCAGAAGCATTGTTTAATTTGTGAAGCAAACCAACATCTTCGATTTTTTCTTCTAAAGAGCGAGGTTCTCCTCCGCCAGCAAAACGTCCAAATCTTGTTCCTCCTGTTCCTAAAGCCCAAGATGGAATGGCAATTTGAAAATCGATCAGTTTTTGAATAATCGCTTCTGTATCATTAATTTCTGATGCTGTAAAAACTAATTTGTTCTGGTGTTTTTTTAATAAATCCTCGTTATGAGATTCGATGTGGTTTGATCCGATTAACATAGTTATTGATATTTTAATAGAGTTTACAAGATATATAATTTTATATTTTTAGTATAGTTTTTTAACACATGCTCTCAAATAAGACGCTGATTTTTTATTTTCTGGTTTCACGCAGATTTAAAAAGATTTGAGTAGAAAGCGCAGATTATTTTTGAATCATTTTGATTAAAAAAAAATCAATAATCTGTCAGATCAGCTTAAATCTTTTTAAATCTGCGTGAAACAAAAAATCATTTTAATCCTTCCAATCTGTGGCTAAAAAAAATCACTAAAAATTAGAACTTATACAATCTAAACTCTTGTTTTACTTCACTTTTTTTTTGCTTTTTATAAAGCTGAAAGCGTTATGTCTAAAAAAATCTAACGTTCGAAAGAATTCGAACGCTAGACCACAAAAAACCACTTTTGCTTAAACAAACTTATATAAAAAACCTAAACAATCTTTATCTATAAAAGCCCATGCCTACGCCACCATCTACGTTTAATGCGTTTCCTGTAGATTTACCTAGTAAACCTCCAACAAAAGCATAACAAGCGTTGGCAATATCATCTGGCAATA
Source organism: Flavobacterium erigeronis (assembly GCF_054075165.1). Classification (NCBI taxonomy): domain Bacteria; kingdom Pseudomonadati; phylum Bacteroidota; class Flavobacteriia; order Flavobacteriales; family Flavobacteriaceae; genus Flavobacterium; species Flavobacterium erigeronis. The sequence continues at coordinate 229,078 of NZ_JBSKGP010000008.1, forward strand.
TGATTTCGTTTAATAACGTACGTTTTGCATAGTAAGCCGGAAGTTCTTCAACTGTAATTCCGTATGCTTTTGCACGACCTTCTGCCCATCCTCCAGACCAAATATTTGAGTCTGAGATTACAGCATCAGGATTTACTGTATTTACACGAATTTTATCGGCTCCTAATTCAGCAGCCATTAAACGTGTAAGGTGCGCTTGAGCCGCTTTTGCCGAACCATAACCAGGATTGTTCGGACCTGCAACTACAGCGTTTTTAGAAACGATATTTACGATATCTCCTCCAAAACCTTGTTTGCGCATTACTTCGATTCCGGCTTTAGAGACAATAAATTGTCCTTTAACCAAGATATCGTATAATCTATCCCACTCTTCAAGAGTGTGTTCTGCAATAGATTTAGAAATACTGATTCCAGCATTATTTACTACAATATCAACACCTCCAAAAGCTAAACAAGCTTCGTCTAATGCTAATTCTGTACTTTTTTCGTTAGTTACATTCAATAAAGTGCTAGAAACGGCATCTTTACCAAAAGCTTTAGTAAACTCTGCTGTAGCACCTTGCAAACGCTCTTCGTTAATATCATTGATTACTACGCAAGCACCTTCTTGAGCGAATTTTTTAGCGATAGCTTTACCAATTCCACCCGCAGAACCTGTAATCAATGCTACTCTTCCAGACAATGCTTTTGGTTTTGGCATACGCTGTAATTTAGCTTCTTCCAGCAACCAATATTCAATATCAAAAGCTTCTTGGTGCGGTAAAGAAGTATATTCAGAAACTGCTTCTGCACCTTTCATTACGTTTACTGCATTGATGTAGTATTCAGATGCTAAACGCGCCATTGTTTTATCTTTAGCAAAAGTGAACATACCAACTCCAGGATATAAAATCACCACTGGGTTCGGGTCACGCATTGCTGGCGAATTCGACTTTTTACAAGCATTGTAATAGTCTTTGTACATCGCACGGTATGCCTCAAATGCAGGCGTTAATTTTGCTTTAATTGCTGCAACATCAGATAAATCTTCGTTTGGATCCAACTCTAAAACCAATGGACTGATTTTAGTTCTTAAAAAGTGATCTGGACAAGAAGTTCCTAATGGAGCTAATTTTGCTAAATCATTAGAATTAATAAATTCTAAAACTCTTGCATCATCTGTATAATGACCAATCATTTGACGTTCTGATGAACAGAAACCTCTTAAGATTGGAGCTACTTTTGCTGCTTTTAATTTACGGTCTGCTTCTGGAAGACTGTCAATTTTCTTTCCTCCAAAAACTGGACGTTTTTTACCGTAGTTATCTTCTAAGTAAGAAGCACATTTCTCGATTACTTCCAGCGTATTGATATAACTATCAAACGCAGTGTCTCCCCAAGTAAATAAACCATGAGAACCTAACATGATTCCGCGTAGTTTTTTACCGTTTTGTGCCGCTTCTTCTAAACAAGCTCTCAACTGAAGACCAAGATCAAATCCTGGACGCTGCCAGCCTACCCAGCCAATTTCTCCGTTAAATAATTCTTCAGTGATTTTCTTTCCATCTTTCGCTGCAGCGATCGCAATTGCCGCATCTGGATGTAAGTGATCAATATGTTTGAATGGAAGAAAACCATGTAAAGGCGTATCGATTGAAGGCGCTTTTGAAGCCAAATCGAAAATACAGTGGTTGAATAATTCTACCATTTCATCTTCAAACTCAATACCTCTATAAACATTTTCAAGATTACGAAGTCTGTCCAAATACAAAGCCGCACAACCTGATTTTGTCAAAGTACCGATATCACCACCAGAACCTTTAATCCACATTACTTCAGAAGATTCTCCAGTAAGAGGATCTTTGTCTGTAATTTTCACAGAAGTGTTTCCACCTCCGTAGTTGGTCAATCTTAAATCAGCTCCTAACAAGTTAGAACGATAAATAAAAAGCGCTACTTCATCACCTGCCAATGCTGCTGCCTTAGCTTCATCCCAAAGGTAGCTTACGTGCTTAAAATTCATATTATTAATTGTTTTTGTATTCGACATATACTATTTTATTATTCTTGTATTTATTTATAATGAGTTACCAATTCCTACCAAAACGATTGCAAGCATTATCAGACCAATTCCCCAGAAAAAAGTTCTTAAAGTCTTTTTAGAAACTCCTGACCATTCTTTCAAATAAAATCCCCAGAAATTTGCTGTCAGGATAATGGTTGCCATGTGCAAAATCCATGAACTTGCTCCGTTACCAAGTTTGCTTTCTCCCATTCCGTAAAAGAAAAACTGTAAAAACCACATGGTTCCAGCCAGTGCAGAAAACAATACATTTTTAGTTATCGGAGTAGACTTATTGGTATAATCACCAATAGTTTTATTTTTAAAATTTAAGTAAAGACACCAGATAAAGTTGGTTGTAAGACCTCCCCAAAGCAAAACAACATAAGTCACATTATTTTGAAATAGCGGATTAGAACCATTTAGTATCGCTTGCTCTGCCATAGGTTTTCCAGCTTCTATTCCGTAGTTAAAAAACGAACTTAAAATTCCAGATATCACCGCTACAATCAGACCTTTTACTAAATTGAAATCTTTGTCTTTATCTTCGTGGCCTGTTGCAAAATCTTTCTCTTTCAGCATTCCTGCTTTTCCAGAAATAGCAATTCCTATAAGATATACCACCACTCCTAGTAAAACTAACTGTCCACCAGAATTAGAAAGCATGTGAGAAAATGAAATTTTTCCTTCTGTCGGAACAAAATCATAATAAATTGACGGAACTAAAGCACCAAATGCAGAACAAAATCCAAGCGTTATTGAATTCCCCAAAGACATTCCCAGGTAACGAACTCCAAGACCATAAGTAAGCCCTCCGATTCCCCAAATTAACCCCATTGAATAGGTAAATGCTTTGATTGAAGGAGAAGCTGTTGCTATAATTTCACCAAAATGAGGAATCGTCAAATAAGCGGCGATTGGCGGAACAATCAGCCAAGAGAAAAATCCTCCTACAAGCCAATAGCTTTCCCAAGCCCAGTCTTTTACTTTTTTAAAAGGCATATAAAAACTACCTGAAGAAAATCCTCCGATAGAATGAAAAATGATTCCTAATAATGATTCCATTTATTAAATTTTAGTTTTTGGTTTGTTTAGATAGCAATTTGGTTTTGTAAAATAAGAGAATGTCAAAAAGAAAACTGTCCTGTACTATCCTTTACGGATTTCGTATTTTTTGTTAAAACTAAGGATTATTAGAAATAACGGCTTGTAATTATTGGGTAAATAAATTTAAAATGGCTATTTTAGCAATCGATTTCGCAATTATTGATTCCGCATTCGGGTTAAAATTCAGGAATTATAAAAAAAAGATTACAAGCCTTAGTAAATTCTCTTTTTAATCGCTTAAATAATTCTGCGCAGACAGATTCTTTCGAAAGAAGAGATTTTTTTGAATTATTTAGAATTAAAATGGGTTTCGGTGCAATACGAAACAAATTTTCTCAAAATGAACATGATTAAACTTATTAAAATCGACGAAGATTCTCGAGTTCCTAAATACAAACAGATTGTTGACTCCATTCTTCAGAACATCGCTAACGGAAATTTGAAAATCAATCAAAAAATTCCTTCCATTAATAGTTTCAGTGAAGAGTTTTATATGTCACGCGATACTGTTGAGAAAGCCTATAATATTTTAAAAGAACGAAAAATCATTTCTTCCATTAGAGGAAAAGGCTACTATATTACCCGAACCAAACTAGAATCTAAAGTTAATATTCTGTTTCTGACCAATAAATTGAGCTCGTATAAAATGAAAACATACAGCTGCTTTATTGATACTCTCGGAGCCAATGCCCATGTCGATCTTCAAATTTATCACTGTGATGAAACTTTATTCCTAAATATATTAGACAAGTTTGAGGGCGCTTACGATTATTATGTGATTACAACGCATTTTAAAACAGACGAATTAAAACATTTAAGTTTTACTGATAATGTGGTAAACGCAATTAAAAATATTCCGCAAGAAAAGCTGGTTGTTTTAGATAATATCAAATTAGGAACCGGCGATAATGTCATCAAAATTTATCAGGATTTTGAAAATGATATTTATAATGCGCTAAAAGAAGGACTTTCTAAAATAACAAAATACAAACGTTTGATTCTTGTATATCCAGATAAAGCGGTTTATCCGTATCCGAGACGAATTCTGCACGGATTTAGAAAATTCTGTGTCGAACACGAAATCAATTTTGAGATTCTAAGCGAAGTCTACGATGATATGATTCTAAAAAAAGGCGATTTGTTTATTACGATCGAAGAATCTGACTTAGTGAATTTAATGAAACAGATTCGAGATGAAGAATATGTTTTAGGAAAAGAAATTGGTGTTATCTCTTATAATGATACACCTCTAAAAGAATTATTAGGCATCACGGTAATGTCAACCGATTTTAATGTAATGGGAGAAACTGCCGCAAGAATGATCTTGAATAAAGAAAAAGGTCAGGTAAAAGTGCCTTTTAATTTTATTGATAGAAATTCTATTTGAGGTGCTAAGGTTCTAAGTTACTAAGGCGCTAAGGTTTTTTTAGCCACTAAGGCGCTAAGACACAAAGTTTCTTCGCCACGAATTCACGAATTTTCTCTAATTTAATTCGTGCGATTCACCGCAAAAAACACCGATTTATTAGCCACGAATTCACGAATCATATAAAAAAATTCGTGAATGCGTGGCGAAAAAACTAACCGCAAAGGGCTTCGACTCCGCTCAGCCTGACAAACGCAGTAAAAACTATCCAAGAAAATTTGCGCTAATTTGTGTAATTTGTGGTAAAAAAATCCAAGAAAAATTTGTGCAATTCGTGTAATTCGTGGCAGAAAAACTAACCGTAAAGGGCTTCGACTCCGCTCAGCCTGACAAACGCACAGTAACTCTCGGTAAAATTTGCGCTAATTTGTGTAATTTGTGGTAAAAACCCATCCAAGAAAAATTTGTGCAATTCGTGTAATTCGCGGCAAAAAACACAAAATCTATTCGCCACGAATTCACGAATCATATATAAAAATTCGTGAATTCGTGGCGAAAAAACGAACGCAATAATTCGTGGCAATAGAAGACATAAAAAAACCTCGCCGATTGACGAGGTTTTAGTTGTATTATTTTTTTGATTCTTCGATAGAAACTTTTCTGAACTCTTTTAAAAGTTTTTCAATTTCTAAAGTAGCTTTACGTGCTCTTGGTCCTGCAGCCTTGATACCTTTCTCAGTTAAAGATTCAGCTTCTGCTTTGAATGTGTCAATTTCGGCGTTGATTTTTACTAATAAATCTTTCATGCTTATATATTGTTAAATTAAGCCACAAAAATAAAAGTTTGTGTGATAGTTACAACAATTTTGCTGTTAAATTTAATGCAGTTTTTCATTCATTTTCTTTACAATAAATTGACTTGCTTTGTTTTCAAAAACCCAGCAAACACAATACATTAACAATCAAAGACTTATTAATAAATTTTCCTTGTCTTGGTTATTTGAATGCTCTGTAGAAAGTATCTCAATCCAGATATTTTTTTCTACAATTAGCGTCTAAAACCCTTCTATTTGTTAATTTTTTCAAGGAAAAAGTACTTCAAAACGGAAAAAAACTACTCGATTAGAGTCTTATTTAGGTAAACATTCCTGAAAATAATACCATTTACAATACTCTTATCAATCTTCGTTTTTAAAGATTCTATATTCAGATTTTCAAATTCAAAATTGCTTAATCGCACATTCGGATCTTTTTCCACACCATAAAAATTAGTGCATTTGAGATTGATATTTCTCAAAGTAATATGATCTCCATAAGACAGCGGGATATCTTTACGATTTTTTAAATCATAAAACTGCCGCCACGCAAAAATAGCCAAACCCGTTTCTGCTTCACCTTGAATATTTTCTAATAAAATATATTCGTAACGTTGTGGTGTATCTGGTCTCATTTTCAGCCAAAGCAAACGAGAAGCGCCTTCTATTTTACTATTTCTAAAAATTACATTTCGGTTATGAATAGCTTCACTCCCATTGGTCAATGCCGAATGGCAAAATCCAAAAGTGCAATCTTCAATGATGATATTTTTATTAGAGCCGTTATTCTCGTCTTGGTCTGCATAAGGGCCTTTACCGCCTTTTAGAGCTACTGCATCATCATTAACCGACATGTAGCAGTTTTTTATTAAAACATTTTCGCAGACATCCAGATCAACCGCATCTGTACTAGGCGCTTTTATTCCGATATGTGGAGAGAAAATATAAAGATTCAGCAGTTTTACATTCTTGCATTTATAAAAATGACTCGTCCAAAAACCAGAATTAATCAATTTTACATCCTGAAACTGAACATCATTGCAGTTCCATACAAATACTAATCTAGGGCGTGAAACTTCTAGATTGGTACAGTCTGGATTTTCACTTCGTCTTTTCCAGAAAGCTTCCCAAAACTTTTTACCATTTCCGTTTATAGTTCCTTCCCCAGAAATAGAAAAACGATCTACTCCGTAAGCATTCACCAAAGCAGGAAAATAATCCAGATTTTGCCCTTCCATTCTAGAAGCTCTAATCGGATAATCAGCAATTTTGTCTGAACCTTTTAAAACCGCTCCTTTCTCTAAATATAAAGTTGTTTTTGGTTTAAAGAATAAAGCACCGCTCAAGAAAACACCTTTTGGAAACACAATTACACCTCCGCCATTTAATGATGCTTGGTCAATTACAGTCTGAATGCTCTTCGTCTGAATTAATGTGCTGTCCTGCTTAACTCCGAAATCTGTTATACGATATTGTTGTCCTAAATCTTTCAGCTGCAACTTCTGATCATTTTTAAACCAGTTGCTAATCGGACTTCCATCAGGAAAAAATTCCGAATCTTTCTGTGCAAAAGAAGAATTTAGGCAACATATAAAAGTTAAAACAAGAAGAAGCTTTCTCATTTGTATAACAGTCTGAAGTTTCAAAATTATTTAATTTTAACGGTAACTTTAGCAGAAAGCTGTTTCGCTAAATTGGTCACATAATTAGTAAAAAAAGCAGAATCTTCAAATCCTTTATCTGCACTTAGTTCCCAAGCTGCAACAGCATAATAACTGATTTCTTTATTGTTTTCAATTTTCAATTTTGCTAAATAAGAATCGGTTAGCTGTCCAGTTTTTGGAGCTTCCATATAGCCTTGATAAATATTTTTCGGAACCAAAATAGCCGATCCTAAAATCCATTGGCGTTCGTACGTAAGTCGGTCATGCAGAATCAAACACACCCATTCGCCCGCTTCTATCACTTGAAGCGGATTTTTATTGTTGATGTTTGAAAGCGCCGCGAGAAAAGTTTCTTTTCCTTTAATGCCATTGATAGATACGGTATTTTTATAGGCATACATTCCTGGCCAAATTGAAGTCGTTTCTTGCGCCTGATATAAGTTGTCAGAAGCTTTCCAATTTTCGTAGTGATAACTTAAAACTGACTTTACAGGTCCTTCTGCCACAATTTTGAAAGTCGTTTTCTCTACATTATTAATCGTATCATTTCCTAAAATACCAAGCCTAGTGATTTTATTATCAGCCAATAATGCAAAACCGCCCAGACCAGCTGAACTTCCCACAGGAAAAACATCTCTTCCCCAATCCAGCATGACGTGATAATTGTCTTCAACGGCACCTTTACTGTTTATTCCAACATCTTCTGGCGTTATTCCCGGAAGTTTTTTACCAAACACATCTTTACAGTTTCTTCCGTCCAGATAATGTCTAAAACCCACTTTATCATTTTCCCAAGTTGGGCCGTCAGTCTGATATTTTTGGTAGCCTAACTTTTTATGCACCTGATTTGCCATTAAAACTTCCTGCGTATCTGGATGAACTGGTAAATCTTTGCCTTCCCTTTTTCCAAAACGAACACTTGTCTTAATTGTAAATTTAGGATCTTTATCTGACCATTTCCATACAATCTTTTTTTCTTCGTTTGGCGCAAAATCGGTCACAAAAAATAGTTCATCCCATTTTCCATCTCCGTCAAGATCATTAATTTGTGCTGGAATCGTATCGTTTTTAAAAAGCAAAATCGGATAATTTGCTTTATTTTCAAATCGCTTTTCTCTTTTAATAGAAACTGCTTTTTGAGATAATTTCAAATTACTTGTGTTTTTTACAACTATAGTATTTTCTGCGGTTTTTTGAGCGTTACTGCTTGTATAACATAATGCGGTAAAAGCGATTGAAATATAAAATGGGATTATTTTTTTCATTCTTTTTAATCTTTATATTTTTTCCGAACAATTTATGAAATTAATTGTTATTATCACACTTAAAACATAAAACTTCATCCAAAAAAAATGCAGGATAACGAACAACAATTATCCTGCACTTGAACCACAACTTCTAAAAAATTATGAACGAAAAAAAACTATATTAAAAAATACATAGCTCTATAATAATCCTGAAACTTTGTTTCTTTACTTACTTTTTTATCAAAAGGTGTTTTTTTAATTTTTTCAACGGGTTTTTCCATAAAATGATGTTTCAATTCCTTAAAAACTTCTTTTCTGGTTTTTGATTCATCAAAAAGAATTAAGCTGTTTCTTTCTTCCAGAAATGACAAAGTCCTATAAAACCACTTATCAAATAAACACACTAAAATATTTTCATTTTGATCTTTCTTTTTTAAAAAACCCAGCAACTCCAATTTATCATATATTACAAATACAATTTTGTCGTATTGTTTTTTGTCTTCGTCCTTTTCATCAAAAAATAGACTTTCAGAAAATTCAAAATCATCTTTAAGCTTTCTTTTAAACATCCTTAAAAACAGCCCTCTATTATCGATTTTCCAGGCGCTCCATTACCTCCAGCGATACCATCTTTTCCAGAAACAGTTTCTCCAGAAACAGCTAATCTTACCCATTTGTCCACATACCAATAGTAGTATCCGGGAATAACATCTGAAGTAGTTTCTGTATTAAAAACCAATAAACTATTTGCGTATCCACCATTATCCAGTGTGACTGTGGTTTTATCAGTTGAGCTTTTCAGCTTTACACTCGGAATCAAGATACCTTTATTTCCATCTTTAGCATATACCTCTAACTGCGTCGAAGGACTCGGATTTAGCTTTCCAATACCTACTTGCGAATAAGCAGAAAAAGCACCTAAAACAAAAAATAAAGGGAGTAATTTATTTTTCATGAGATTTAATCTTTATGAATTATTAATTAATTTTAAGTTCTGATTAGAAATAAGAAACACCTCTACATGCATAAAATGCTCACTAGTACTAATAAATTTCGAATTCAGTTTTTTTGCTTCTGTAAAGTTTCGAGAAGTGATTTGCTGCCATTCTGTAATTTTTGCTGTGCTTACTGTTTTCTTTATTATATGCATTGTAGTTTTATTTCGTTACTACTATCTTGAAAGTATATTTACAATCAATTTGAAGGTGCAAAGTTCCAGACAAATGCCTCCTTTCTTAACCTGTAAAAGTTTTTATACTAATAGATTAAGACATTCTTGTTATTTCGAAAACAGACAATAAAGCATTAGCTGTCAAACACTTATATTCTACATGTTTTCAGAAACAGCTCTAGCAAAAGATGGTTTGATTATAATTTTAAAAATCTCAATTAGAAGAAATTACTCTTAGTGAATATAATGAGAGATGCTGTAATAAGTTAAAGGGTCTTTTAATACAGTTCTTATATAGAGATGGATATGTTCTGCAAAAAGAAAGCAGATAAGAAGAGATCCATTTTTATTTCTATATGAGTTAGCGCAAGGCGTGCGGAAGTACTTGCAGTAAAAAAAAATACTGTACAAAAACAGGTTTTGTACAGTATTTAAGGTTATTTGAGATTAATTAAATAAAGGGTTATTTAATTTCTTTTTGAAGTTTTTGAAGTGAAGGACTTTTTAAAAGTTTGACCTGGCTTATAAAAATCTGTGCTATTTCTGTTGCTCCTTTTAAGGAAAGATGGGTATCGTCTGCTTTGTCTTTATCGTAAAATGGATTTTCACCTGCTTTAAAATGCAAATGCAAAAGTTTAGAGTTTTCTGGTCCGTAAGATTGTTCTAGCTGTTCTGTATAATATTCTAAGTCTATAAAAGGTACATTGTATTCTTGTGCTACCAATCTGGTTTCTAAAGGGTAATCACCATGAGTAGGCACCAATACTCCTTTTTCATTAAAATTACGTCTGCTGATAGAAGTCAGCAAAATAGGAATTGCTCCTTTTTCACGGCTTTCTTTTACAAATTTGATCAGATTGTAGCGGTAAGCGGTGTGCGGGTTGGTATATCGTGAGGGGTCTTCTATTTTTTGGTCATTATGTCCAAACTCGATCAGTACGTAGTCTCCTTTTTTTAGTACCTTATATATAGAGTCCCAACGTTTTTCTGCAATAAAGCTTTTGGTGCTGCGGCCGTTTACTGCTTTGTTTACTACTAGTATATTATCTGTAAAAAATGGCTGTAGAACTTGTGCCCAACCGTGTTCTGGATTTTTCTCTGGATCTTTTTTGTTTGCCATTGTGGAGTCGCCAATACAATATAGGTTTGTTTTCTGGGCTACGGCTGCTGTGGTGATCAGAAGTGTGAGGATTATATACTTTTTCATTTTTTTAATGAGTTTAGATGCATTGTTTTTTTAACCGCAAAGTTCGCAAAGGATTACGCAGAGTACGCAAGGTTTTTTGTTTAATTCTTTTTGCCACAAAGACGCAAAGACGCAAAGTTTTATTTTAAGCTTAACTGCACATTTTCTGTTTCTGAAACTAGAATTGCGCTACGATTATTTTTATTTAATCGCGTAAAGACGCAAAGGCGCAAAGTTTTTTTAAGCTTAACTGAGCATTTTCTGTTTCTGAAACTAAGATTGCGCGATGATTCTTTTTATTTAATCGCGCAAAGACGCGAAGTCGCAAAGTTTTTTTCTAAGCTTAACTAAGCATTTTCTGTTTCTGAAACTAGAATTGCGCTACGATTATTTTTATTTAATCGCGCAAAGACGCAAAGGCGCAAAGTTTTATTTTAAGCATAAATCGTTGTGTTAGACGCACTGCGGTGCGTCTCTACAATTCGGTTCGTAAAAACCTTTGTCTCTTTGTCTCTCTGTCCCTTTGAATCAAAAAAAATTAAGGTTTCGAAACTGCTGTTGGCACGCTTGCTCTTTGTCCTATAAAAACATCTGTCATTAATACATTTTCTGCATTTTCGTTTGACAGGGCGTTTTTGGCTTGTTTAATTTCTATGTTGTTTAAGGTTATGTTTTTGATTTTTTTGTCTGTAAATCCTTGAATTACAATTCCTGATTCGGATGCTTTATTACAAGTAATATTCGAAAAATGTATATTGGATATATCCGATTGATAGCCTTTTCCTTCTCCGTGATAATTGGCTGTTATATAGAGACAGTCTTCCACTTGGTCTAATTGAATGTTTCTAACAAATATATTTTTAATATAACCGCCTCGGTCTGCATTTGTTTTTAGATAAATGCCTCTCTTTAAATAACCAACGGTTTTGCAGTTTTCAACAAAGACATTCTGTACTCCTGCTGACATTTCGCTGCCGATAACCACGCCGTGAAGTCCTTTAAAATTACAGTTTCTGATGACAATATTTTGACTTGGTGTTGCTGTATTGGCTCTTCCTTCGTGATCTCTTCCTGCTTTTATGGCTACATTATCGTCTCCGTTGTCAAAAGTGACATTTTCAATTAAGACGTCTTTTGCATATTCTGGATCGATTCCGTCGTTGTTGTGATTTAAGGATTTATAACTGATGCCACGTACTGTAATACTTTCTGATTTTAAGAGATGCAGACACCAAAAAGGAGAATTTTCTATTCTTATATTCTCGACTAATATGTTTTTGCAATCTAAAAATTGAATCATTTGCGGTCTTAAAAAATAGCCTTCTCCAAATTTTCTTTCGTTTAATGGTGCATTGTTATGATTCATTTCACGACTTAATTCTTTACCTTTGCCTTCTTTTGCTTTAAAGGTTTTCCAAGTTTTACCTCCTTCTCCGTCTATAACTCCTTCTCCCGTAATTGCAATATTTGTACAATTATTGGCATAAATTAATGGACTGTAATTATACAGCATTGTGCCTTCCCAGCTTGTTAGAACCATGGGTAAATAATCTTGCGGATTATCACTGAATTTAATTTTGGCTCCTTTTTCGATCTTTAAATTGACGTTGCTTACAAAGTGGATTGGCCCATTAATTTTATAAATTCCTTTTGGAACGATAATCGTTCCGCCATTATTCTTTTTGCATAAAGCCATGGCTTTATCAAAAGCTTTTTTATTATTGGTAACCGAATCACCTTTAGCTCCTAATTTTATGATATTTATTTGATAAGTGGAAATTACAGGCAGCTGGATTCGTTTTACAATAGAATCTACTTTTGCAGATGGAAATGAAGTTTGTTGCGCAAAAGCAGTAACTGAAATAAAAAGGAGAATGATATATTTTAAATTCATTTTTTTAGGTTCTAAGGTTCTGAGGCACTAAGGTTCTGAGGTTTTCTTTAGAGAAGCATTACGAAGAAGCTTAGCCTCTTAGCTCAGAACCTTAGCCCTTTATAAAAAATACCAATTTGTAATTTTGTCTTTAAGAATGTTTTCTATAGAATATTGACCAGCTTCTTTTTTTGTAAGCTGATGCGACCATTTTACTCTCTGAACTGTTTGGGCTCCTTCTCCTTTACAATTGTATTCGGCATAAAAGCTATTTTTTTCTGCTTCTGGTTTCGACCAGTTTTCCCAGCCTTCTGGTTTAATTTGTTTTCCTAATTCACATTCTATGTAAACGGTTTTGGCATAAATACGCCAAGGCCTTCCTAGATATACTTGCGATGCTTCTGGATTGGAAGTAATTTTACAGTTTTTAAATACAAAACCAAAAGCTGTTCCTTCTGGAGTTGAAGCCGCCGTAATATAAGAACTTTTAATGCTGTGAATAATACAATTTTCAAACAGCACTGTCGCACCTCCAAAAATAAAATCGGTAGTTCCTTCTATATAACAGTCTTTAAAATACTGTTTGGCTTCTTTTCCAGACAGGTATAAGGTATCTTGATTTCCTAGAAGATTGCAGTTTGAAACTTTTACACGATTTGCGACAACCGATAAGGCAATTCCCTGACCGCGATCTCCCGAGGCATTTTTAATCGTTAAATTTGAAACAGAACAATCATCGCCTTCTATTAAAACCGTGTACGTATAAAAGGTACTGTTTCTTCCTAAACCAATTTTAGAAAAGTTATCATCAAAGGTAATAATAGTGTTCTCTTTGCTTTCTCCTTTTAAAATGACGTTATTGTTCCATTCTGGAATTCGGACTTTTTCGTTGTAAATTCCGTTTTTTACATAAATGGTCACTTTTTCATACGGAAATGCAGGTGTTGCGTATACAGCATCTTGTATTTTAGTAAAGTCACCAGAACCATCTTGCGCTACAGTAATGAAGTTTACATTTTTCTTTTCGGCTGCTCCTACCTTTGTACCGTTTTTAACGGCCCAGTCTGGAAATTTTTTCAAAACTTCTTTTGGCGCATCCGTATACCACGAATAACCATTTCTTCTTTCGGAACCAATTTCTGCAATAGATTTCTTTTTAATTCCGTCGCGATCACAAAAGAAAGGTTCGTTGGTTTCCAGATCCATAAATCTTGCCCAAAGCGGTGCAGCATTTTGAGTTGGAATCATCTTTTTATCGATAATTTTTCCTGCATCGTTCAGTACTCTTTTTTCTTCCAGATTGGTAATTTTTGTTTTTTCAAACCAAGCGACTGCACTTTTTACAGCGGTAACAATTTCTGGCGAAGGTTTATCAATTGCCATTAATAGCAATACTATTTTTGCTGATTCGTATCCGCTTAGTGATGCCAATTCAAAAGCTCTTGCGTTTGCAGGCAGCAGCGTAATCTCGTCATGCTGTGCGCACCAAGCAGTTAAAATTCCGTTTTGCTTGTATTGTGTTTTTAAAATGCAGTCAATTCCTTTTTCGAAAGACTTTTTACATTTATCAACAATTTCTTTTGAAGGTTTTATGCTGTAATAATCGGTTTCCTCTGCAACGTTTTTAATTACATTCAAGATGTTTACCATCGAATCGTCGTTGTAGGTAATATGCGTGTAATAGCCTTTTTTTAACGGATAAAACTGCGGCCAACCACCATTGTCATATTGCGCTTCCAACAAATAATTTAATCCTTTTAAAAAAGAGGCTGCGTAACGTTCGTCTTTAACCTGAGCATACATTCTCGACATAAAAAGCATTTCCTGACAAGTTGCTCCGTTGTCTGTTGTGGTTTCTACAGTCGTTTTTTTGAGTGCAATTAAATCTTTTTTCTGCTTTTCAGTTAATTCTTCTTGCATTTGAATGTTCTTTGGCCATCCTCCAATATCTCTTTGGTACAGCAGTACATTTTCTGCTATTGTTTTGGCTTCCGCCGAAGCAAACCAAGCCGCATCACTTTTACGAATAATATCTGGCCATCTTTTATAAGTGGTTTGAGCGTGAAGTCCAATACTTAAAAATGCAAGAAGCAGTAAAGCTGTTTTTTTTAATTGCACCATCTTGATCTGTTTTAACTATCTGTTTATTTTTGAAAGCAAAAAAGGCATATAAATTTATAAATTGTAAGAAAAATCATTTAAAAGTAGTTTTAAAGCATTAAATTCTTACTAAATGTATTCTGATATTATTTTTTTGTTTTTGTTCGTCAGAATTAAATTATGAAAGCCATTTTTTCGACAAAAATCCAAAAAAAAGGCATTTTTCTCTTTTTTACTCTATTTTGTTATTCTAAACCAATCTACTTCAACATTTCCAGAATCGTTTTTCACTTCTTCGCCTAAAGCGAAAAGTCCGACTTTGGCACCAATCCATTTTCCTTCTTTAGCTTTAAAATCGATTCCAACTTTTTGATAATTTTTATCGTCTAAGCTGTAAAAGAAACTGCACATGCCTTCTTTAGTAATTTGCACTCTAAGGTAAATCGTATTGTTTTCTATTTTTATAGGTGCCGTTTCGGTTTCTGAAACCGTTTTGTCAAAAGTTCCCGTTTTCTGACTTAGGTATAATTTTCCGTCAACATTTTTAAAGCATAAAAAACTATAATCTAATCCCATTACGATTAAACCTGTAGATTCTTTGTTTAATCTCGGATTAAAAGTCAGTTTTGTGGTAGCTGTAAATTCTTCTGCTGGGAATTTCTGCAATAATAAATTTGGAGCATTGAAGATGTTCTGAGAAGTCGTATTGCAAAACAAATTCAGATAACCTAAGCTGGTCGGAAATCCCCAATTGATTTGTCTGTTTGCCTGCCACTGCCATTGCAATCCTAATTTTGGCGAATTAAATTCGTCTGATTCTGCTGGAGTTTCGATTGGATATTTTTTACCAACGTTTGGTTTTTTATAAGTCGTAACTGGTTCGCCAATTCCGTTTTTATCAAAATCTTCTCCCATTACTGGCCAATCGTTTACCCATTTCATCGGCTGCAGATGCACAATTCGTCCGTAAGCGCCTTTGTCCTGAAAATGGAAAAACCAATCTTCGCCTGTTTGAGTCGTAACCCAAGCGCCTTGATGCGGGCCATTTATAGCGGTCGAACCTTGTTCTAGAACCTTTTTCTTTTCATAAGGTCCGAAAACATTTTTCGATCTTAAAATAGTCTGCCAGCCAGTTGGAACACCTCCTGCAGGAGCAAAAATGTAGTAATAGCCATTTCGTTTGTAAAATTTAGGGCCTTCGATTGTTTCTTCGCCTTTATGTCCGTCAATAACCATTACTTCGTCATTGTTTACAACAGTTCCTTCTGGATTCATGGTGCAGACTACCAGTAAACTTTTAATCTGTGCGCGGCTTCCAGCAAAGGCATGAGTCAGGTACGCTTTTCCATCTGTATCCCAAAGCGGACTAGGATCTATCAGTCCTTTTCCTGCTTTTACTAAAAGAGGTTCCGACCAAGGGCCTTCTGCTTTTTTTGCTTTTATCATATAAATTCCAAAATCGGGATCTGGATAGTATATGTAAAATTCATTTTTATGATAGGTGATGCTTGGCGCCCAAACTCCGTTTCCGTGCTGTACTTTATTGTACGTTTCAAACGGCGGCTGTTTTACCAAAGCGTGTCCGATAATTTTCCAGTTTACCAAATCTTTAGAATGCAGAATAGGTAATCCTGGAATGCAATTAAAAGAAGAAGCGGTCATATAATAATCATCGCCTACGCGAACGACATCTGGATCTGAATAATCGGCGTGAAGGATTGGGTTTGTGTAGGTTCCGTCTCCATTATCTGATGTCCAGACTTGTGCTGTATTCTTCTGAAAACAAAAAATGGAAAGAAGAAAAAGGATGATTTTTATATTTTTCATTGTTGTATTGTTTTTTACCGCAAAGCACGCTATGATTTACGCAGAGGCTCTCTAAGTTTTTTTTGCCACTAAGACGCAAAGTTTTTGTTTGCCACGAATTACACTAATTGCACTAATTTTCTCGTCTGCATGTCTAAAAGAAATCGATTGCTTTTTGCCGCTAAGGCGCTAAGACACAATTTTTTTGTTTATCTGAGCGAAACTTTGTTTTTTTTTGCCACGAATTACACTAATTACGCTAATTTTTTCGTCGTGAAGTCGAATACTAATTTGTGGAAATTCGTGCAATTCGTGGCTAAACTTTATTATCTATTTAGCTCTAAAGCAGCTAAAATAAATGGTCCTGTTGCTTTTGGGTCGTTGTCTTTTTTTCTTTCGTTTACGTAATATTCGTAAGAACCATCACGGTATGGATTTCCTCCTAAACCTGCTACTTGACAGCAGTTTGTTAAAGTGATTCCGCCGTCAGCATCTACCTTTTTGATTAATACTGTTGTTAATCCGTCGAAAGCTTTGTTGGCTGCTTTTTTAAATTTAGCTGGCAAATACCCTTTGTTTGCTCCTTTTGCATACGCATACGCAAACATAGCCGAACCAGATGCTTCTAAATAATTTCCTTTTTCACCAGCTTTGTCTGTAACTTGGTACCATAACCCAGATGATTTATCTTGGTATTTAAGTAAAGCTTCAGAAGCATTATTTAGATATTTAACTAATTCTTTTTGCTTTGGATGCTCTTTTGGGTAATAATCTAAAACGTCAACCAATGCCATTACATACCAGCCTAATGCTCTAGACCAGAAATTTGGAGAATTTCCTGTTTCTTTATTAGCCCAAGGCATTTGTTTGCTTTCATCCCATCCGTGGTACAATAATCCTGTTTTAGGATCTGTTGCATGTAGCTGGATTAGCTCAAATTGTTTTGCAATATCATCCAGACTTTTTCCATTTTCAAACGTTACGGTGTATTGTGCATAGAATGGTTCTCCCATATACAAACCATCTAACCACATTTGGTTTGGATAAATTTGTTTGTGCCAGAATCCGCCACTTGCCGTTCTTGGCTGTTCTGCCAATTGTTTGCGTATTTGCTGTAAAGCTTTAAGATATTTATCTTGTTTAGATTCTGCATAAATATCAAATAAAAGTCTACCTGGCACTACCAAATCGATATTAAATTTATCAAATTCATAGGTTTTGATTTCTCCGTCTGCTTGAACCAATTCATCAACATATCCTCTTATGTAAGCTTTGTATCTAGGGTCAGGATTTTTTTTGTACAATTCTTCGATAGAATGTAAAACTAAAGCGTGAACATAATCCCACTTTGGCTTTTTGGCATCATCCAGCATGTAGGCTTCTGGATGACGTTTCATCAAAGTTAAAGCCATTTTATCAGACCATTTCAGATTCTTTCCAATCACGATATCTTTCTTCGCTGGCTCTTGTGAGGTTACTTTACAACTCGTAATTGTCATTACACAAATCAGTAAAACTGACATTAGGTAACTTTGCTTTCTACTATTCTTCATTTCAAAATATATTTAATTCTACTATAATCTATTTTCTCTAATTTTCTAATTCTCCAATTATCTAATTTTCTAATTGACTAATTATCTAATTCCAATGCAGCTAAAATAAAAGGGCCTAATCCATGCGAATTGTCTACTTTTATTTTTTCGCCTATATAATATTCATAAGAGCCATCGCGATAAGGGTTTCCTCCTAGCCCCGCGCTCGCACAAACTTGCGTAATATGTATTTCTCCATCTGGATCTACGGTGACTAGCTTTTTTACAATACCTTCAAATCCTTTTTCTGCTAACTTTTTATAGCTTTCTGGTAAATATCCTTTGTTTGCTCCTTTAGCGAAAGCGTAAACAAACATTTCAGAACCAGATGCTTCAAGGTAATTTCCTTTTTTATTTCCGGCATCTGTAACTTGATACCACAATCCCGATTTGTCTTGAAATTTTGCCACAGCTTTCGAAATCTGATTCAAGTACTGGATTAGTTCTTTTCTTTTTGGATGGTCTTTTGGCATGTAATCTAAAACATCAACCAAAGCCATCATGTACCAGCCAATAGATCTTGACCAAAAATTGGGTGACGTTCCTGTTGTTTTATTCGCCCAAGCCATTTGTTTACTTTCGTCCCAAGCGTGAAAAAGAAGTCCTGTTTTAGGATCTACAGTGTGTTTATGAATTTCTTCAAACTGTTTTGCAATATCGTCAAAGGCCTTGTTATTTTCGAATTCAGCAGTGTAACGTGCATAAAACGGCTCGCCCATATACAATCCGTCCAGCCACATTTGATACGGATAAATCTTTTTGTGCCAAAATCCTCCTGAATTAGTTCTTGGATGTGTTTCTAACTGCTTTCTCAAGGTCTGCAAAGCTGTTAAATAACGTTGTTCTTTAGTCGAATCGTAAAGATCAAAAAGTATTTTACCAGCATTGATATTATCAATATTGTAATCTTCCAATTTGTAATTCAATATTTCTCCAGACTCATTAATTGTCGATTCTGCGTATCCTTTTGCATATTCAAAATAAATCGGATTGTTGGTCTTTTGATATAATTTTTGAAAAGACAGCATGGCTAAACCTATTTTATAATCCCATTTTGGTTTTTCGTTATGATCAATCTGCCAAGCTTTTGGATGGCGTTTCATTATTGAAAGCGCCATTCTTTCTGACCATTTCAAATCTTTAGAAATAACAATTGCCTTTTCTTGAGCTGTTACATTGAAAATTGAACATAACAGAAAAATTATGACTGGTATCGAACTCAAATATTTTATTTTTCTATCCATCAAAAACGCTTATTTATCCAATTCAATTGATGCCAATAAAAATGCTCCAAGGCCTATTGCACCATTTTCTTTTGTTTTGGAAGTCAGATAATAATTATTTGTTCCGTCTCGAAATGGCTTTCCGCCCAAACCAACATTGGAAGAAACATTCAAAACATTTACTTCTCCTTTTTTATCTACTTTCACAAATTCTTTTACAAAACTGTCAAATGATTTTTTAGCTACTGTTTTATAGCTTGCCGCTAAATATCCTTTATTCGCTCCTTTTGCAAAAGCATAAATAATCATTCCTGAAGCTGAAGGTTCTATGTAATTTCCATATAAATCTGGTTTATCGGCCACTTGATACCATAAACCCGTTTCACTTTTGTACTGATTCACATTTTTTGCAATCTGATTCAAATACCCCACCAAAACTTTGTGTTTTGGATGTGATTTCGGAAAATAATCTAAAGTTTCTACCAAAGCCACCATATACCAGCCAATTCCTCTTCCCCAAATGGTAGGCGAAGTTCCCGTTTGTTTATCTGCCCATGCAATCTCTTTGCTTTCGTCCCAAGCCTGATAAACCAAACCTGTTTTTTTATCTACAATATGATTTTGAACGAGTTCGAATTGTTTCGCAATATCATCCAAATTTTTTCCTTTTTCGTACTTAACCGTAAACTGCGTATAAAAAGGTTCTGCCATATACAAACCGTCAATCCACATTTGATTTGGATAAATCTGTTTGTGCCAAAATCCTCCGCTCGCTGTTCTTGGCTGACTTTCTAACTGATTTCTTAGTCTTCCGATAATCTGCAGATAGCGCGAATCCTTTGTGACATCATATAAATTAAACAGCAATTTTCCAGGATTCAAATAATCAATATTATATTCTTTAAGATCGTATTTTTTGATATTTCCGGTACTGTCAATCATTCCGTCAACATACTCTTTGATATAGTTCAGGTATTTTGGATTGTTTGTCTTTTGGTATAATTTTTCAAAACCAGACAAAACAAAACCCATTTTATAATCCCATTTTGGCTTGTCGTTTCCGTCGAGCTGCCAAGCATTTGGGTATTTATTTAAAATAGAAAGCGCTGTACGTTCTGACCATTTTAAATCATAAGAAATCACAGCTGCATCGGCTTGATTTTGCCCAATTGCAAAAACATTGAAAAGCAGAAATAATAATATGGCTGTTTTTTTATACTTCATATTTATATTTTTTTTGCCACAGATTAATGGATTACTTGGATTATTCTTTGCTAACTTTTTTATACTGTTTTGTTTTCAATATGCTAAATATTTTTCACGCAGATTTAGCAGATCCAGCAGATTTAAAATTTCTAATTTGTAAATCTTTTTAATCATTTAATCTGTGGCAAAAACAACTTACATCTTCCCTTTTTTATTCAGTACTTCCAATTGTTTATCTAAATATTTAGCAAATTCTTCTTTGGTTTTAATTCCGTTTACTTCTTGTTCCCAAGCTCCCAAGAGGTAAAAAGTTACCGCTTTTGTAGTTGGTTTAAAAACTAAAAGATAATCTAAATCCGTATCTGCGATATTTTCGATAGTACTAATTTCATAAAAAATTGCCATTCCTAGCTTATCTGGAACCAAAGATTGTTCTCCAAAAGTTGCCAAATACGCCCATTTTTTATTCTTGCTTTCTTTTTTAAGCAATTCAGCTGTTTTTTGTTTTACAATTCCAGTACAGATTCCTTTTATTGCCTGAGATGCTTTAATAGTATGCTGCGTATATAATTGGCCTGGTTTTATTGTCAGTTCTGAAATAAAATCAATTTTGTCTGAAGCTGTTTTCCATCCATAATAATTTACTTTTACCGTAGATTCATTCGATTTGTTAGCCACAGTTGCGATAGTCGAATCTACTTCACGGAAGTGTAATTTTTCATTGTTTAAATAACGGTCGATAGAACCAATTCCGATTCCTTTTCCTGCTTTCAATATATCAGCTCCCCAATCGCTCATGTTATGGTAAGAATCAAATCCGTCTTGCCCAACAAGCGGTAGAATATTTTCTGATGTCTTTTTTCCGAAAATATCAATCGCATTTCTCCAATCTAAATACAAACGGTAACCAATTCTGTTGTTTTCCCAACCTGGTCCTTCGTAACGAATGTCAAAAGAATGATCGGTATGTTCTGGAGCCAGTTTTAATCGGTCCACATTTTTAAACACAGTTCCGCCTTTATACTTTCTTCCTTCCCATTTTCCGTCTGTTTTTGCAGATATTTCGGCGTAGGTTTTATTGGTTTTAATATCGTATTTCTGCGCGTTTATGGCCGTTAAACCTGCGAAAAATAAAACTGCTGTGGTGATTTTTGCTTTCATTTTGTATGCTAATTATTTAAAAATTGTATCTAGAAATCGTACGCTGTACGAAATTGTCTGTGTAAACCAAGGGTCGTAAAACCAAAATGAATGTGGAGAATCTGGAATAGTCTGCACTTCACTATAAATTTTATTTTCATTCAAAATCTTAATCATATCATCTCTCCCCGCATGAAATCTTGGAATACTACTGCAGATGTATAATACAGGCGGTGTGTTTTGGTCTGTATGGCTTAGCGCCGAAGCATTTTTCCAATTTTCAGGTATTTCATCTGATTTTCCTCCTAACCAAAATGCTGCCATATCTCCTTCTGACGATTCTGGATGTTTGAATGCCAAAACTCCATCTACATCAATTATGGCATGGACTTTTGAAGAAGAATGGCTTTTAAAATTTTTATCTTCAAAAAGCGGATTGTTATTTGTTGTACCAATTAAAGCTGCCATTTGCCCTCCCGAAGAACAGCCTAAAACCGCAATTTTATTTGGATCTACATTAAGCTTTGCCGCATTGTCTTTGATAAATTTTATTGCATTCTTGACATCAATAACTCCTTCTGGATATTTTGCTTCTAATGATAATCGGTATTCAATCGCAAAACAAGAAAAGCCTTTTGCTGCAATTTCTTTTCCTATAAACTGCATCTGACTTTTATTTCCTGATCTCCATCCGCCGCCATGAATCAGGATAACAGCAGGATTTTTTTTCTTTTTTGTATTGATAAAGGCATCAAAATGTAAAGTTCGATCCTCTTTTTTATTGTAAACTAAATCGAATGTTGCTACAACTTCTGGATTTGCTTTTATTTCAGGAATGGTAATAAAGGGATATTTCTTAATTAATTTAGCATAAGTGCTTTTAATGGTATACGACGTATCTACCTTGTATTGCTGGCTTTGCATTACAATGACATTAAAAAACAACGCTAAGATTAATTTAAATTTTCGCATTTTTAATCTTTACTTTTTTAGTTAAGAAAGGAGTTCGACCTATAGTCAAACTCCTTTTTAACTACTTCAAAAAACATAGTTCTCAAAAAACTAACAAATTACTAATAACCAGGATTTTGAGGAAAATCTTTATTCTGATTCAAATCTAAAGCTGATTGCGGTATTGGTCTTAAAATTTTAAGCTGACCGTCTATACCAACAAAATTTGCTTCTTTTATTCTATAATTATGAGCAGAAGCTCTTGCAACCAAAGTTCCTGTACGTTTTAAGTCGAACCAACGCTTGTATTCTCCCAATAACTCTCTTCCTCTTTCGTCTAAGATATAATCGATATTAAATTGAGCCAAAGTCGCATTAGCAACACCTGCTCTTCTTCTTACTTCGTTTAAACGGTCTAATCCTGTTCCTGGATTTCCTGCTTTTAAATACGCTTCTGCAGCAATTAAATACGTTTCTCCAAGTCTAGAAATAATGATATCTCTTGTGCTCACAGGTCCTGTGCTTGATGGCGTAGTCGGATTTGCATCATCAAACTTCTTAACTGGAATTGTGTAACAGTCTAAGTTTTTGATTAATGTATGTGCTGCCGAATATTCTCCCCAAGGGTGGTATACAAATGTCGAAGCTAATCTTGAAGCATTTGTTGTCATATAAGCAGTTTTGTCTGCAGGTGTAAACCATTTTGGTTCGTAAAAATGTCTCACTTTTAATGAAGCTGGATTTGAACTTCTGTAATACGGATAATATAAAATTGTTTTTGTAACTCCGTTTACTGTTTCTGGCCCTTCTAAAATTTCGGTCATAAAAGTGGCATTCCATCTTGCATCACCTTTTTCATATAAACCTAAAGCATAATCTGTAGGACATAAATTGTAACTTCTTAATGGCGCTCCTGTTTCTGCTCCTCCTAAATAAGAACTGAAATAGTAAAACTGATTGTTACCCAACTCTGTTGGATTTGTGCTTACTGAAGCTTTATCATATTGTACAGAAAAAATCGTTTCAGCATTCAAATCGTTATCAGTACCAGCTGCCGTTGTAACAAATAATTGGCCAAAAGGAATATTTAGTGCCTGCCCTGCAATTGCAGCATCTGCATAGGTAGCCGCTTTTGAAAAATCATCTGGTTTTGCAAAACTTTCGTATCCTCTTGTCAGGTAAACTTTTGCTAATAAATCGTTTACGGCTCTCTTATTTACTTTTCCAGCTGTGCTGTAAGCAGCAGTTCCTGCATTAGCCAAAGCAAAATCTAAATCTGATATGATTTGAGCATATACTTCTTCTGCAGTGTTTCTTGTAAAAAATAAAACAGGACTTGTAATATTCTCATTTACAATTGGCACACCGCCATATGTCTGAACTAATAAGAAATACGCATTTGCTCGTAAAAATCTTGCCTCTCCTACTAATGTATTCAGATTGGGTGTCTGTTCTGTAATTGTAGAATAATAAATCGTTTTATTTACAGACTGAATCAGCTGATAACATGAAACATACAAATCTTCAACATTTGTAGAAGATGGAATTAAAAGCGTATACTGGCTCAAACCTGCTGGTTCTGGAGTTCTTCCTTCGGCATACATATCGGTTCCAGCTTCAAAAAGCCACGGATTTTTTCCATAAATTCCTTTTAGCCACGCATAATTTGTATTGACTAATAACTGAAATCCTGAGGCTGTTTTATATGTTTCATCCGCTGGCACATACGAGCGGCTATCTTCTTCAATATAATCACTGCAAGAGCTTACCGCTGCTGCAATTATTCCTATCATTACTAATATTTTTTTCATTTGATATCTTTATTAAAATTTAACACTTAATCCCAATTGTGTAGTTACAGCTGCCGGACGGTTTACACCAAAAGGTGAAGCGGCCCATTCTGGATCATATCCATCAAAATTTGTAAACACAAATGGATCTAAAACGTTTACATAAATTCTGAAATTAGAAATTTTCAGTTTTTTCAATAATTCAGAATCTAGTGTATAACCTAAAGATATATTTTTAATTTTCACATAAGAAGCATCTCTGTAGTACCCGAATAATGAAGTCCAATACGCTCCAGCTCCCGTTGCAACAGGCCCTGGTCTTGGGTTCGTATTATTCGCATTTGCTTCAATTCCTGTTCCATTAGTAGGAATAAAATAATCCATTGCTAATTTCTGGCGTCCTCTATCACTTACGTCAGCAAAGTTTTGGTGAAAAGTACTCAAAACTGTTTGTCCTTGACTTGTAATTACGGAGAAGTTAAAATCGAATTGACCTACATTTAATTTAGAATAAAAACTTCCTTGCCATTCTGGATTTGGATTACCAATTACAGTTCTATCATCCTGATTAAATTTACCGTCACCATTTAAATCTTTTGGTCTTGCCTGTCCTGGAGCCATTCCATAAGAAGCCGCTGCTGCCGCTTCGCTTTCCTGCCAAACTCCATCATAAACATAATTGTAATTTGGATTTAAAGGCGCACCAAGAATCAATTTATTGCCAATATCACTTACTTTATCTTGATTGTAAATAGACTCTAATTTGTTTACGTTTTTAGTGAATGTGAAAGTAGTTTCCCAAGTTACCAAACGAGATTTGATGTTTTTAGTAGTCAATAAAACTTCCACCCCTTTATTGCTTACAGAACCAACGTTAGCAAAAGTATTTTTCCATCCTGATTCTGATGGTAACTGCTGTTTGTAAATCAAGTCATCAGATAATCTGTCGTAAACATCAACAGAACCTGTAATTCTATTTTTTAGAAATCCAAAATCAATACCTAAATTATATTCTCTTGTTTTTTCCCAAGTTAAATCAGGGTTTGCTAAATTCTCTGATTGCCATCCTGAAACCACATTTGGACCTGCTGCATAAAATGTTTGCTGGTTTAATAAGGCCTGAGAAGTATAAGGAGCTACGTTGTCATTTCCTGTGTAACCTAAACTCGCACGCAGTTTTAAATCAGAAACGAAAGAACTATTTTCTAAAAACGATTCTTTGCTTAATTTCCATCCTAAAGCTACAGAAGGGAAACTCTGCCATTTATTTCCTTCAGAAAGCACAGAAGATCCATCCCATCTTGTAGAAGCAGTAATTAAATATTTGTCTTTAAACGCATAATTTAAACGAACTGCATAAGAGTTTAAAGTGTTTTTTGCAAAAGATGATTTTACCACATAACTTGTCTGAACACCAGACCCCATATTATCTGTACCTACATCAAAAGGCTGGTTGTTAGAATATAATGAAGAAAATTCATCTGTATTGGAATATAAACTCTGAAGCAATAACAAACTAAAATCATGAACATCATTGAAAGTATGTTTCAAATCAATCTGATTATCCCAAGTGTAATTGAAGTTGTTTGAATTTTCTAGAGTTGCAGAATTTTTTCCGTTTAATGTTACCCCTGCATTCGTCTGTGCTGTATACGCTTTTGAATTTTGCGAATCCATAATTCCTGCCGCAAAAGTTGTTTTAAACGAAAGCCATTTTAACGGCTGGTACTGGAAATAAGCATTACCAACTGTTTGCCAAGTTTTTTCTGTTTGAGAAGAATTAGCAATTTCCATTAATGGATTTACAGTTGAAGTTTTATTGATTGCCCAAGCTCCATTAGGATAAGTTAACTTACCTGGAAGAAAAAACAATGTTCCAACTTGCTCGTTTCCTGCTGCATCAATTGCCCACGGAGACATTAACGGACTCAATCTAAATGCGTCCTGCATGGCTAAATCACTACCTAACTGATTGTCTAATCTAGCAATCGTAACGTTTACACCTGTAGAAAACTTATCATTTATTTTGTGATTTAATCCTAATTTGAATGAATATTTATCTGTTGAATCATTTTCAATTAAACCACGATCACTCTGGATTCCGAAGCCTAAATTATAGCTTAAACCAGAATCTGAACGGCCTGTAATATTTAAATAATTATTCTCTGTCATTCCAGATTTCAATACTGCATCGTACCAATCAAAATTGTAACCGCTGTTGGCACGAGATACTAATAACGGACTTTGGTTTCCTGCCAAAGCAGCCAATTGCGCTGGAGTTTGTGTTGCAGGAGTTGCACTCATGTAGGCCACTTGGTGAAATTTCCACCACTGCTCTCCTGTCATCATATTTGGCAATCTTGTCGCCGTTTTATTTCCGTAAGAAGTATCAAAAGTTACACTGATACCTGCTTTTGCACTTGTTCCGCTTTTTGTTGTTACAATAATAACTCCATTAGAACCTCTAGAACCGTAAATAGCAGCAGAAGAAGCGTCTTTTAGAACGTCCATTCGAGCAATATCCTGCGGATTCAAGAAATCAATTCCATCCATCGGAACGCCATCTACAACGTATAAAGGTGAAGAACCTACCATAGTCGAATTACTAGAATCGGCAATCAATGAGTTGTTTCCTCTAATAACAACTTTAAATCCGTCTCCTGCACGACCTGTAGAAGATGAAATCTGAACCCCAGGCGTACTTCCTTGAATCGCTTCTAGCGGACTGATTGTGTTTCTTTCTGTAATAGTAGCCGCACTGATCGTACTAACAGATCCAGTAAGATCTGTCTTTTTTACAGAGCCGTATCCTACGACAACTACTTCAGTCAATGCATTTGACTGTTCTGCTAAACTTACATTGATTTTAGTTTTTCCAGCAACACTTACCTCCTGTGTCTGAAATCCTAAATAGCTAATTATTAAAATTGCTTTACTGTTTGATACATTAATTTTAAAACTTCCTTCAAAATCTGTCGAAGTTCCATTTTTAGTCCCCTTTTCATTAATGTTTACCCCTGGCAGTGACATACCCGTAGCGTCGGTAATCTTTCCCTCTATTGTGGTTGACTGTGCGTTAATAGAACTGCACAGTAAAAAATTCAGGAAAAAGAAAAATACAAAGTACTTATCTTTTCTCTCAGATAATTGTTTAATACTCATGTGGTTTAAAGTTTGGTTAATTGATAGTGTTTAGTTTTTAATAGATTCTACTTTTTTCTCATTGATATAGGTATTTATAAAGTTTATATTTTTTACATTTTTTAATAAGTAGACTGAATCTACTTTCTGGATTTTTACATCTTTCAGCGTAATATTCTCAACTGGAGACTCCGCATAACCTTCTGCCCAAACGCTGTATTTTCCACCGTTTTTCACCGTGACATTCTCTAAGCTTATATTTCTGATCGTCGGAATAAAATTTCCGGTCTGAGATCCGTAGACGTTGTAAAACATGTTCAGTTTTAAAACACATTCTTTAACTGTTCCCACTTCAAGATTTCGAACATAGACATCTTCTATAATTCCTCCTCTTTTTGAATTTGTTTTAATTCGAATGGCACGATCCAGATTCGGACTGTCCATCACACAGTTTTCAACAAAAACATTATTTACTCCTGCTGAAATTTCGCTTCCAATTACAACACCGCCGTGTCCATCAATCATTTTGCAGTTTTGCACAATGATATTTTTACTTGGTATTGCCACTCTTCTTCCGTCGCCATCGCGTCCTGCTTTAATAGCAATACAATCATCCCCAGTATTAAAAGTGCAGTTTTTGATTAAAATGTTCTGCGAATATTCTGGATCACAGCCGTCATTATTCGGGCCATGGCTGTTGACCGTTACTCCGTCAATAATCATATTATTGGTTTTTATCGGATGTAAAATCCAAAAAGGAGAATTAATAATGGTTACATCTTTTATTAAGGCCGTATTACATTCAAAAAACTCGATAAAATTTGGTCTTAAATAGCGCCCTTCACCAAAAACTCTTTCTGCTACTGGAATCCCTTTTTCTGCCATATCCACCAAAACCTCACGATTTGTTGGATCATTTTGAGATGGAATTCCTTTTTTCCATCCATAATTTTTTCCTCCAGACCAAATCCACCAATTCGTACTATCTGCCTGACCATTTAAAGTTCCTTTTCCTGTAATTGCAATATTGGTTTTGTTTTTAGCATAAATAAGTGGCGAAAAGTTCATTACTTCTGTACCTTCCCAAGAAGTATGAACAATAGGATAATCTTTTGGGTTTAAACTAAACAGAATTTCAGCGTTATCTTCTAAATGCAAATTCACATTACTTTCTAAATGAATTGCGCCTGTCAAATATTTTCCGTTTGGAACCAAAACTCGACCGCCTCCATTTGCTGCACATTTTTGTATTGCTTTTTGGAAAGCTACCGTGTTTAATGTTTTTCCATCAGCAACAGCGCCAAAATCATTTATGCTATATACTTTATCTGAGAAATGTGTCTGCGGAATACTTTTTACGACCAAATCCATTCTTTTCCATGGATTATCTGAAGAGATTGAAGAA
Organism: Flavobacterium erigeronis; assembly: GCF_054075165.1. Taxonomy (NCBI): domain Bacteria; kingdom Pseudomonadati; phylum Bacteroidota; class Flavobacteriia; order Flavobacteriales; family Flavobacteriaceae; genus Flavobacterium; species Flavobacterium erigeronis. Next base: position 257,902 of record NZ_JBSKGP010000008.1, read on the forward strand.
GAATGTCTTGTGCAAGATGCCAGTGACAGCCCCAAAGCAGCGAAAAAAAGAATCTTTTTAAATGCGACTATCTTATTTGTAATCATTTGTATAGATATTTCTTGTTTGGACGCCAAAAATCTCAAGATTTATGTAATCGATTACACGAAAGTAGAAAAATTGTTCTAAGAGACCAAATTAATTTAGAAAAAAATTATATATTTAATTTTTATTGCAAAATTTAATTACATTTAATGCAAAAAATTAGATAATTTATTATCATTGTAGAATCTAAAACGTTTTAGCTTTTCGATATGGTAATCGATAACAATTTTTATTACATAATGAAAAAAAATGTACTTTTGTCTAAAAATAATCCGAAAACTTTTTTTGAATGAGTGAAAAAGTAACTATTTACGATATTGCTGAAAAATTAAACATCACAGCTGCAACAGTTTCCAGAGCGTTGAACAACAATCCTAAAATAAAGGAAGCGACGCGTGAGTTGGTTATCAAGACAGCTGCTGCGATGAACTACAAGCAAAACAAATTGGCACTCGCTTTAAAGAGCGGTCGAAGCAATAATATCGGAGTTATTGTTCCGCGTATTGACAGCAACTTTTTCGCCTCGGTTATTCGAGGAATCGAAGAAGAACTTTATCCTCACGGTTATCAGGTTATTATCTGCCAGACGCACGAAAGCATTAAAAGAGAAAATGAAAACCTTCATACGCTGGTAGATGCACAGGTAGACGGTATCATGATGTCGGTTACTGGTATTTCAGATGAAAATGATAGCGCTTTCAGAAATGTTTTAGAAAAAAATGTACCTCTGATATTTTTCGATAGAAGCAAACATATTGATGGCGTAAGTTCTGTAACCATTAATGACTTTAAAGGAGGTTACTTAGCCACCAAACATTTAATTGATGAAGGTTGCCGACATATTGCACATTTTTCTGGAGATCAGTCTTTAGATATCTTTAAAAACAGGTTTTTAGGCTACAAACAAGCTTTATTAGACAACGGACTTCAATTTAATGAAGAATATGTTATTCATGTAAAAAGTAGTGTTGAAGCAGGTAAAGAAGCTGCTACTGCATTACTTGCTTTAGAAACTCCGCCAGACGCGATATTCTCTTCTAGTGATTTCGCCGCTCTAGGCGCAATTCAAGAACTACAAAACAGAAATATTAGCATTCCAAATGAGTTCTGTGTAGCCGGTTTCAGTAACGAGCCTTTTACCAAATTCATGGAGTTATCGATTACTTCTGTAGATCAGTCTCCTTTAGAAATGGGAAAAATGTCTGCCCGCGTTTTCTTAGAACAAGTCGACAAAACCGATACCATTAAAATAGAGAAAAAGGTTGTCCTTGCCCCAGAATTACACATTCGTAAATCTTCTACAAGAACCAATTTTTAATTAGTTTTTAAACCATATAAGTGATATAAGTTCATTTTAAGCTTTCCTGCAAGGTTTCCAAAACCTTGTAGGTATTTTTTTTTAGCAAAAACAAGTTTTCATTATCCTATTTCGCATTTTCAACCGCTTAGCGCAGGAGACCTACAAGGTTTTGGAAACCTTGCAGGAATCAGTACGCTTATATGATCTCTTTCTTCGAAAACAACCCAATCTAAAAGCATCTATTAAATGAACTTATATCACTTATATGGTTAAAAAAAAGACGCACTACTGTGCGTCTTTCTATATAAACCTTTGTTACTCTGTTACTTTGTAACTTTGAATCTAAAAAATTACAAAGAAACTCCTCTTTTCCAAGGAATAAAATCGTTCTGATTTAATATTGCCGCTTTAGTTTTTACCGTACCACTAGCAATATCGATAATAGTTTCAAGCATTTCATCGGCCATTTCTTCGATAGATTTTTCACCTTTGATGATTCCACCAGTATCAATATCGATGATGTCAGACATTTTTGCCGCCAACTCTGAGTTAGAAGATATTTTTACTACTGGTGCAATTGGATTTCCTGTCGGAGTTCCTAAACCTGTTGTAAACAATACCATATTCGCTCCCGAGCCTACCATTGCAGTTGTGCACTCCACATCATTTCCTGGCGTGCATAGCAATGTTAAACCTGGCTCGTTGATATACTCCCCATAATCGTAAACACCAGCAATTGGAGATGTTCCTCCTTTTTTAGCCGCTCCTGCAGATTTCATAGCGTCCGTAATCAAACCGTCTTTAATGTTACCCGGAGACGGATTCATATCAAATCCTGAACCAGCATCAACAACCGTTTTTTCGTACCATTTCATCAAATCTAAGAAACGTTTTCCGTCTTCGTCATCCACACAACGGTTTACTAATTCTTGTTCTACACCACATAGCTCAGGGAACTCAGAAAGAATTGTCGTTCCTCCTAATGCTGCCAATTTATCAGACAAAACTCCTAAAGTTGGATTAGCAGAAATTCCAGAGAATCCATCAGATCCACCGCATTCTAAACCAATTCTAAGCTTAGATAATGGCGCTGGTTCTCTCTTAATTTCGTTTGCTTTTTTAATCGCTTCAAAAGTATCTTTTACCACACTGCTCAACATCGTTTCAATAGTTCCGATAGACTGCTGATCGTAGATTAAAACAGGTTTTTTACTGTCTGGATTGATTGCATCTAAAGCTTCTTTGAAAATTGAAATCTGAAGATTCTGGCATCCTAAACTCAAAACCGTTGCTCCAGCTACGTTTGGATTATTTACATAACCAGCCAAAAGTTTAGCTAAACTGTGAGAATCCTGACGAATTCCACCGCAGCCTCCTTGGTGCGTAATGAATTTTACTTCAATATTATTGAACAAGTTCGCATCGTTTGAAGCCTCTTGATTTCCTGCTCCGCCCGTTTCTGATTTTACTAAAGAACGCAACAATAATTGATAATCGTTTTCTTTAGGTTTCATCAATTCTTTCTCAAAAATATCTTTTAAGATTTCGATGTTTCTGTTTTCACAAAAAACCAATGGAAAAAACAACCACACATTTTCTGTTCCAACCTGCCCGTCTTCTCTATGATAGCCCTGCCACGTTCTGTCTTTCCATTTATCTACATTTGGAGCTGTCCAGCCAATAGTTTCAGTTTTACCTGTAACTTTATCACTCTCGTGTTTTACGTTTGCAGTAGAAAGCAATCCTCCTTTTTCGATTCTTGCGCTTGCTTTTCCAACCAAAACACCATACATAATGATTCTGTCTCCTACATTAAAAGGAACCATTGCAATCTTATGTTTCATTTTCACATCAGACTCAACAGCAATTGATTGTCCTTCAAAATCAATCACTTCGCCAGCTGACAGATTTACCAAAGCCACCGCTACGTTATCAGTAGGATGTACTTTTATTAATTTTTTCTGCGTTGCCATAATTAACCTTTGTTCTTTGTTCTTTTTGTTTTTCTTTTATTTTCAAGCAATTGAGTATAATTCACTTTTTCTCAATCTTACTCACAATCTTAAATTTAAATCTGCTTTTATCTGTGTAAATCTGCGTGAAAAAATATTTCACGCAGATTATAAAAGATTTCAGCAGATCAAATTAGATTTTAATTCTTAGATCCTATTTATTTTATTCTTTCTTGAAACTTAGCAAAACCAGCTTCAATACCATTTGAATCAATTTCTTCTAAAGCGATTGTAATAGCTCTAGTTAATCCTGGAATTTCTGTTAAATCCTCATCCCAGAAAGATTTGTTTTGTAATGTCAAACGAGCAATTTTCTCGTAATCATCAGACTTCCAAAGTCCGCTAAAGAACGTTGTAATATCTTCACCATCTTTAACAGGCAATTCCTGTCCATTCCATGTTCCTTTATAGAAGCGAATTAAACTCGCTAATGAGAAAGTTAAATTAACTGGTAATTTTTTGTTAGCATTATAATATCCTAATAAACTAGGCAAAACTCTTACTTTGAATTTCGAAATAGAATTTAATGCAATATCAGCAAGTGCATGTTTGATAAATGGATTTTTAAAACGATCCATCACTTCCTCACAATAGGCCGTAATTTCATTTTTATCCATATCAAGCGTTTCACTAATTTCACCAATAACGCTATTTACAAATTTTCCTGTAAAATCTCCGTTAACAGTTTCCATCACTAATTTGTTACCATACAAAAGTGAAAAAGGAACCATTGCAGTGTGAGAACCGTTTAAAATACGAACTTTAATCATTTTAAAAGGACGAATATCATCAACGATTTTTACATTCAAATCTGTTTTATCAAAAGGCAATTTTGCTTTTAAATCATCTCCACCTTCAATAGCCCAAAGGAAAAAAGGTTCAGCAGCAACAATTAAATTGTCCTGATAATCTAATTTACTATTGTATTCTTCAATTTCAGCTCTTGGATATCCAGGAACAATTCTGTCAACCAAAGTACTGTGATAGGTACAAGCATCTGATACCCAAGTTTTAAATGCATCTTCTAACTTCCATGTATCACAATATTGCAAAATATATTTCTTAAGGGTCTCTGAGTTATAATCAATCAATTCACATGGAATGATTGTTACTCCTTTAGAAGCATCACCATTAAAATGTTTAAATCTTTCATATAATAAAACCGTCAGCTTTGCAGGAAACGACACGGGTGGCTGCATGTCTGGAGTATCACTTCCAATGAATTCAATTCCAGCTTCAGTAGTATTAGAAACAATAAACTGAAGTTCTTCTTCTTTAGCCAAAGCCAAATAATTTGAAAATTCAGTATAAGGGTTTACAGTTTTTACAATATTAGAAATTAACTCAATATTTTGTATTTTTTCGCCTTTTTTGATTCCGTTCATAAACAAAGTATACAAACCGTCCTGATCATTAATCATGTTGACCATACCGTCTTTCAAAGGCTGAACTATTGCAATACCAGCATTAAAATCAACTTCAGTATTTAGTTTGTGAAAAGCGTAATCTACAAAAGCTCTTAAAAAGTTCCCTTCTCCAAACTGAACTACCTTAATTGGCTGTAACTTTTCTAATCCTGTATTTATTCTATTTAATTTTTTCATTTTAAATTTTTCTTTAAAGTGTTTTAAATAACCACTATAAATCCCTATTGTTTATGTCCTTTTTTTAAAACTGTAAATGAAACATTACACTCGATTGGGTAAAACAAAGTCTGCTGTGAGGAATGGCAAACCAAATTTTTCAAGCGTAATGCTCAATTACAATCTCTAAAAATCTAAAAAAAACTTATAAAATAAGGAGTTCGGCATGATTACCCCTTAATCTATTTTCTAATATCTTTTATAATGTCAAGAACCTCTTTCACTTTTGAAGTTAGCCCTTCGAAATCTTTATTATCTAATATGTCTTTTGAAATTAACTGCGAACCTAAACCAACGCAAGTCGCACCGGCATTCAGCCAAGAACTCAAACTTTCAACCGTTGGATAAACGCCACCAGTAGGCATAATATTTGTCCACGGACAAGGGCCTTTTATTGCTTTAATGAATTCTGGTCCGTAAATATCTGCGGGAAATAATTTTACAATCTCACAGCCTAATTCTTCTGCTCTTGCAATCTCTGTCAAAGTTCCGCAACCTGGTGACCAAAGCACTTTTCTGCGATTACAAGCTATAGCTATGTCTTCTCTAAAAACTGGCGTTACAATAAAATTTGCTCCTAAACTCATATATAATGAAGCCGAAGCTGCATCTGTTACAGAACCTACACCTAAAATCATTCCTGGAAGTTCTGCTAAAGCGTATTTGTTTAAAGCTCCAAAAACTTCATGAGCAAAATCACCACGGCTTGTAAATTCCATTAATCTAGAACCTCCGTCATAACAGGCTTTTAAAACTTTCTTACTTAATTCGATATCCGAATGAAAAAATAGCGGAACCATTCCGTTTTCTTTCATTTGAGAAGCGACTTCTATTCTTGAATATTTTGCCATTTTTTATTTTAAAATTATCTTGATACTAATGCAGAACCATCACCATCAATCATATTTTCCACTTCTTTTAAGGTAACCAAGTTGTAATCTCCAGCAATGGTATGTTTTAAACAACAAGCCGCAACTGCAAAATCCAATGCTCTTTGGTTATTATCATATTCCAATAAACCGTAGATTAATCCGCCCATGAAAGCATCACCGCTTCCTACGCGATCTACAACTGGAGTAACTTCTTTTACAGCAGCGCTGTGAATTGCTTTTCCGTCATATAAAATTCCGCCGATTCTTTGGTGAGAAGCGCTTACAGAATAACGAAGCGTTGTTGCAGCAATCTTCAAATTCGGAATTAATTGAAATAATTTATCATATACCGCAGGAAGCGTTTTCTCATCCTGATAATTCGGATTCACTTTCGGAATTCCTAACATGAAATAAGCCGTATCAATATCTCCTAAAATTACATTGCTGTATTGCAACATTTCTGGCATCACTTCGCTTGGCGTTTTGCCATATTGCCACAATTTTGATCTGTAATTTAAATCGCAAGAAATCTTAATTCCTTTTTTGTGAGCGATTTTAATAGCTTCTAAACAAGCTTCTGCAGCACTTTGAGAAATTGCTGGTGTAATTCCGCTCCAGTGAAACCACTCTGCTCCTTCTAAAACTGTTTCCCAGTCAACTTGGCCTTTTTGAATAGTCGACATCGCACTATGCGCACGGTCGTAAACTACATTACTGCCACGTGTTCCCGCGCCAGTTTCTAAGAAATAAATTCCTAAACGTTCTCCGCCGTAAACAATATTTTTCGACTCCACGTTCATTTTTCTCATTTCTTTTAATGCAGAAAAACCAATTTCATTTTTTGGAAGTCTTGTAACAAATTCAGCATTTACACCATAATTTGCCAAAGAAACACAAACATTAAATTCACCGCCTCCGTATGTAGCACCAAATGCTGAAGACTGTGAAAAACGTAAATGTCTCTCTGTCGAAAGACGAAGCATGATTTCTCCAAATGCAACTACTCTACTCATGTTATATTTATTTTGCGACTCCCGATAGCTATCGGGATACAAAGATTTGAAGGATTTTAAAACTTAGCGAACCTTGCGTAAATCTTTGCGAACTTTGCGGTTAAACTTTAATTAAAATTTGAAATACTCTTTTGCGTTATTGTATGAGATGTCAGAAACTAATTTTCCGATCCATTCCATATCGTTTGGCAATTCTCCTCTTTTGATTTCGTCTCCCAAAAGATTACACAAAATACGTCTGAAATATTCGTGTCTTGGAAATGATAAGAAACTTCTAGAATCTGTCAACATTCCAACAAAACAGCTGATTAATCCCATATTAGACAAAGCATTCAATTGTTTTGTCATTCCGTCTTTCTGATCTAAAAACCACCATCCAGAACCAAATTGTACTTTTCCGCGAACGCTTCCGTCGTTGAAGTTTCCAATCATCGTTGCCATAACTTCGTTATCAGCAGGATTTAAATTATAAATGATTGTTTTAGTCAATTTATCTTTACTGTCTAAAGCATTTAAGAAAGCAGATAATTTTTGAGCCTGAGGATAATCTCCAATAGAATCCCATCCTGTATCTGGCCCTAAGATTCTGTGCATACGAGCATTATTGTTACGCAATGCACCTAAGTGAAATTGCTGTACCCATCCAAACTCATGGTACGTCTCTGATAAGAAAACTAAAATAGCGCTATGGAATTTTAAAACTTCTTCTGGAGACAATTCGCCGTTTTCTCTTTTCTTTTTGAAAATAGCATTTACTTCACTTTCTGTAAAGTTTTCAAAATCAATTTGATTTAAACCGTGATCACTTAATTTACATCCGTTTGCATTAAAAAATTCGATTCTTTTTCTTAATGCAGACTGTAAATCAGCATACGTGTTAATTGCAACTCCGGACACATCCCCTAATGTGTCCAGATATGCATTATATCCATCATTAGCAATTAAGATGGCTTTATCAGGTCTGAAAGCCGTACTCATTTTGATTCCGGTCGAATTGTTTGCGAATTTCTGGTGAAATTCTAATGTATCGATTGGATCTTCTGTAGTACAAACCAATTCAGCGTTTACTTTTTTAAGAAGATTTTGTGTGCTGTACGCTGAAGAATTTACTTTTTCTGAAGTTTCGATGTAAATTTTCTCAGCAGACTTTTCATTCAATAAATCATAAATATCAAAATAACGAGCCAATTCTAAATGCGTCCAGTGATACAAAGGATTACGCATTGTGTACGGAACTGTTTTTCCCCAGTTTAAGAATTTATCTTTATCTGAACCGTTTCCAGTTACAAACTGCTCGTTGATTCCTAATGTACGCATTGCACGCCATTTGTAGTGGTCACCGTTAATCCAAACCTGAGTGATATTGTCAAAGATTTTATCTTCGGCAATAAACTGCGGATTTAAGTGATTGTGGTAATCTATGATTGGCTGATTTTTAGAGTAATTGTGATACAACTCTTCAGCATATTTATTTTCTAATAAAAAATTATCGTTGATGAAAGTCTGGCTCATGTCTTTTAAAATATAATTTAAAAATTATTCTTCGTTTGAAGGTTTTCCGATTGTTGCAAGGATTCCTCCGTCAACATACAAAATGTGACCGTTTACAAAATCACTCGCTTTTGATGATAAAAATATTGCTGCACCGGCTAAATCACTTGGATCTCCCCATTTAGCCGCTGGCGTTCTGCTAATAATAAAATCATTAAAAGGATGTCCGTCTACGCGGATTGGCTTTGTCTGTTCTGTAGCAAAATAGCCAGGACCAATTCCGTTGATTTGAACGTTATACTTTGCCCATTCTGTCGCCATGTTTTTAGTCAGCATTTTTAAGCCTCCTTTTGCAGCAGCGTAAGCAGAAACTGTATTTCTTCCTAACTCACTCATCATAGAACAGATGTTGATGATTTTCCCTTGTCTTCTTGCAATCATTCCTTTTGCAACATGCTTAGAAACGATAAACGGACTTACTAAATCAATATCAACTACTTCTCTAAAATCTGAAACTTCCATATCAAGCAACGGAATTCTTTTGATAATTCCTGCATTATTGATTAGAATATCGATTGGTCCAACTTCACTTTCAATTTTCTGAACAGCAGTTTTCACCTCTTGCTCTTCCGTTACATTAAATTTGTAACCAATCGCATTGATGCCTTCACTTTTTAATTCAGCTACAGCGTTATCAATTTTTTCTTGAGAAGAATTTCCGTTTACTACAATTGTAGCTCCGGCTTGACCTAATCCTTTTGCCATTGCCATTCCCAGTCCGTGTGTAGAACCTGTAATAAGGGCAACTTTTCCTTTTATATCAAATAAATTTGTCATTTCTTATCTTAAATCAGTGATTTTACAAACATCCATATCTCCGTAATCTAAGTTTTCACCCGCCATTCCCCAGATAAAAGTATAATTGCTAGTTCCTGAACCTGAGTGAATTGACCAAGGCGGAGAAATTACTGCCTGATGATTGTTCATCCAGATGTGTCTTGTTTCCTGCGGTTGTCCCATAAAGTGGCAAACTGCTTGATCTTGTGGAATATCTAAGTAAAAATAAACTTCCATTCTGCGATCGTGTACGTGCGCTGGCATCGTATTCCAAACACTTCCTGGTTTCAATTCTGTCATTCCCATTTGCAATTGGCAAGTTGTTACTACGCTTCCAATAATCATTTGGTTTACAGTACGGTGATTTGCCGTTTCCATTGTTCCCAACTGTAATTTATTAGCTTCAGCTAAACTTACTTTTTTAGTTGGATAAGTGGTATGTGCTGGTGCAGAGTTTAAATAAAACTTCGCAGGATTGTTTTTATCATCACTTTTAAAAACAACTTCTTTATTTCCAGCTCCGATGTACAAAGCATCTTTAAAACCTAACTCATACGTTGTTCCTTCAACCACAACAGAACCGCTTCCTCCAACATTGATAATTCCTAATTCTCTTCTTTCTAAAAAATAAGGAGCTTTTAACGGATCTATAGTTTCTAAAGCTAAATCGCCTTTTACAGGAACTGCGGAACCTGCAATATATCTGTCGTAATGCGAGTAAACCAATACTACTTCATCTTCCTGCATTAAGTCATCAATCAGGAATTCTTCTCTCAATTGCTGTGTATCATATTTTTTAACAGCTTCTGGGCTTGACGCGTATCTTGAACTATATTTTGTCATAATTTTAAATTAATGTAATCGATTGCACAAAATTATATTTTTATATTTAAATAGCATAATTGAAATGAAAAAAAATGTTTCAATTATCAAAAAATCTATTAAAGATCGGTAATTGGACGGTATTTTGGAACTAAAGTTTTCATTACTATCCATCCTGTCAAATAACAAACCGCACAAATAGAGAAAATAATCATGTAACCTGAATTGATTCCGTTTGCAACAGTATCTCCTGCAGCGGTAAGCGACTTTAAAAAATCTTCTAAATTTGCTACTCCTTTTTCAGCAAGAAAAGCCTTTTCTGTTACTGCATCTTGAAACTGAGGATATTTTTCTAATAATGGCTGACCATTTACTGTACTCCAATTTCTTTGTGTAAAGTCAAACAATACACCTGAACCTTTGTTGATCAATGTTGAACCAACACCGCCCGCTAATCCACCGATACCGGTAATCGTAGCAATTGCTTTCTTAGGAAACATATCTCCTACCGTAGTAAAAATATTTGCTGACCAAGACTGGTGTGCTGCACCTGCAATACCGATAATGATTACGGGAACCCAATAACTAATATATCCTAAAGGCTGAGCCGCTAAAGCCAACAGAGGAAAAAAGGCAAAAATCAACATCGCTCTCATTCTTCCTTCATACGGGTTCATTCCTTTTTTCTCCACAAAATACGTTGGAAGCCATCCTCCAATAATAGACAGTAGAGTGATCATGTATAAAATAAACAATGGGAAAGCTGCTTGCGTAGAATCCATTCCGTAAACTGAGCTTAAATATGCTGGTGTCCAGAATAAAAAGAACCACCAAACGCCATCTGTCATAAATTTACCGAAAGCAAAAGCCCATGTCTGTTTGTATTTAAAACAATCCTTTAAAGAAACTTTAGAAGTAGTTTCTGGCTTGTAACCTTCGATTTTACTATCTGCAATATCATCTTGCTGAATATAAGCTAATTCTTCTGGCGTTACTCTTGCATGTTTTTCTGGTTTATCGTACATAAACATCCAGAATCCCATCCATACAAACCCTAAAGCTCCAATAATAATAAAAGACATTTCCCATCCGAAAGATTCTGCAATAAAAGGAATTGTAATTGGTGCCGCTAAAGCTCCAACTGTTGCTCCCGCATTGAAAATACTTGTTGCAAAAGCTCTGTCTTTTTTAGGAAAATATTCTGCTGTAGTTTTGATAGCAGCCGGAAAGTTTCCTGCTTCTCCAACAGCCAAAACGAAACGTGCAAAAATAAATAAAGCCACACTCACATTGATTACCAACGCTGTATCGCTTATTGTACCGATTATTTCTTTTGAACCATGAAAACCTACAAACCATTCACCTGTAATAATTCCAGAAGTGGCGATTCCGCAAAATGCGTGAAGACAAGCTCCTACAGACCAAATTCCAATTGCCCAAAGAAATCCTTTTTTAGTATCTAACCAATCTACAAATCGGCCCGCAAACAAAAGAGAAACTGCATAAAATATAGAAAACAAAGCGGTAATGTTTCCGTAATCGTTATTGGTCCAATGGAATTCAGGCGCAATAAAATCTTTCCAGGTTAAAGAAAGAACTTGTCGATCTAGATAATTGATTGTGGTCGCAAAGAACAGCAATGCACAAATACTCCAACGGTATTTTCCTGTAGATTTGATGCTCTGATTTACTGCAACAGTTTCGGTTTGATTCATAGTAAGTGGGTATTATAGTTTTTATAATTTTGGTAATCTTAAAAGACTATATTTACTGCTTTCTAAAAATATTAAAATCAATAAATTAGCACCTTTAAAGAAAATTAATGTAATCGATTGCACAAATATAGTTTTTAATCTGTACAATCCAAATAATATTGTATGAAAAATTATTTTAAGTCATTAAATAAACATATTACATAAAAAAAAGAATACAAAATTACACATTAAACAATATATTTGTTAAAAGCCAATAGGTGAATTTCATCCTTTTTAAGGGGTAAAATTGTCCTGAAATTTATATTTTGGAAGTTCATTTCATTTTAATTCCCTTTTTCGAATAATGCTATTGAATTTCTTTCGATAAAACCAAATAAACAATTGTAAAACAATTAATTAAAAATCAAATTGAAAACCACAAAAACACAATCTTTAAGAGGAGCTGCCTTTACTTTTCTTCTTTTTTCAGGAATATTTACTGTTAGCGCACAGAATCAAGTTATTCCGCTTTGGAATAAGATTCCTGACGAAATAATGGCAAACAACTATAAAGAAAAAGAAGTCATAAAAGAGGGAAAAATGCAGAGTACAAGTCAGGTTTCTGTTCCAACTCTAAGTATTTTTATTCCGAAAGAAGCGAAACCAAATCAAACGGCTGTTGTAATTTGCCCAGGTGGCGGCTACACACATTTGGCCTTTGATAAAGAAGGAACAAAAGTAGCCGAATGGTTTAATAGCTTAGGAATTGCAGCTTTTGTATTAAAATACCGAATGCCGACCGATTTAACGATGAAAAACAAAAATGTTGGGCCGTTGCAAGATGCTCAAGAAGCCATTCGCTACGTAAGACAAAATGCATCAAAATGGAATCTAAATCCTAATAAAGTTGGGATTTTAGGTTTTTCTGCTGGTGGACATCTGGCTTCTACTGCATCAACTCATTACGATGACAAAGTGTATGAATCGGCTTTTAAAGTAAGTGCACGTCCCGATTTTTCGCTATTGATTTATCCTGTAATTTCAATGGAAAACGAAATTACGCACAAAGGTTCGCAAACCAATTTACTTGGAAATAATCCTTCTCAGGAACTTATAAATTCTTTTTCTAACGAAAAGAAAGTTACTTCAAAAACACCGCCAACTTTCTTAATTCATGCCACAGACGATACGGTTGTAATACCAGAAAACAGCATCAATTACTATTTGGCTTTAAAGAAAAATGGCGTTTCAGCAGAACTGCACATTTATGAAAAAGGAGGCCACGGATTTGGTTTAGGCGTTGCAGACACTAGCAAATTTTGGACAAGAGATTGCGAAGAATGGTTAAAAGCAAACGGATATAACTAAAAAAAAGAAGGGCAAAACTTTTACAAGTTTTGCCCTTTATCAAAAAAAAAAAAAACAAAAAAGGAATTAAAAAAACCATTTTAATATGTTTAAGCAGTAACCTCTTGTTCTGCTGTATTTTTCAATTTAGGAACAGGAACTGCCTTACTTGCCACTTTTGGTTTTGCGGCAGGTTTCTTTTTACCAAATTTCTGTTTTCCCCACCAGATAATAAATCCTGTAATTGGTAAACTGGCAGAAATTAAACTGGCCAAAAAGGCTATGATTTTTCCTGTAAGTCCGAGAACACTTCCTACGTGAATATCATAATTCATACGTCGGATTTTGTCTGGGATATTGGCTTCGATATACTTTCCTGAGAAAGGCGTTTTAATCGAGATTTCTTTCAAACTCTGCTGATCATAACTGTATCGGTCCATATTATAAAAAGTGTGTTTTTGTTTGTAAACAAAAGCACCAATAGGGTCTGCAGGTTTCCCAGGAATACTAATTAAAATTCCGGCTGCCTGAGGATTTTCTTTTCTTATATTCAATAAAACTTTATCGGCTGTTGTAATATTAAATTCTTTTACATTGGTTGTGTCAGATTTTGGAGATTCGCGATTTTCTGTCAACGGTTTACCTCCAGAGGTTACCCAATACAATGATTTACTCCACCACCCAAAACTCCATACTAAGCCCGTTACGGCTATAAAAAACAGGAAAATACAGCTGTAAAAACCAAAGACATTATGCATATCATAATTGACACGCTTAAAGCTGGCATCCCATTTAATTTTAAAACTTTTATCTATAATAGATTTTATCCATTTTGTAGGCCACCACAAAACGATACCTGAAATTAATAATACAACGAAAATTAAAACTGCAACTCCAACAATTGGTCTTCCAATATCATAAGGAAGCCATAATGCACGGTGTCCGTTTAAAATCCATCTGAAAAAATCTGGAGAATCTCCTCTCGAAAAAGTTTTTACATTTAATACTTCTCCCGTATACGGATTCATATAAACGCTTATAAAAGTTCCAGATCTTCTTCCGCCTTTGCGTTTTTCACCTTTTCCTTTTTCTTTCCCTTTTTCACCAGGTTTCAGTTCCGATTTTGCTTTTCCTGCTTGATTTTGAGCAAAATCTTTTTTACGTTCTCCCCTTTTATGTTCACCTCTTTTATTTCCTCCTTTTTCACCTCGTCCTCCTTCGCCTTCTTCTTTTTTCTCCACAAAATAGCCCACAATTGCTGCTTCGTCTTTTGCACCAAAAGTCACACTTGTAGCTTTCTTGTCTTTCATTTTTTTATCTGCAATTGTAACCAATTGAGAGGGCAGTAAAAATGCTTCTTTCTGAGGTTTTACAAAACGCCAGTCTTCGATAAAATCTTTTATTTCATTTTCGAAAACATAAATACAGCCTGTAAGACTGACAATTACTACAATAATTCCAGAAGCTAAACCCAGCCACAAATGCAGCCAAGCCATGATACGCTTAAAAAGTGACTTTTTACTTTTTTTCTTGTTATTAGGTTTTGGTTTTGACGAAGAAAACATAATCGGATAGATAAATAGGATAAATAGAAAAACCGCAAGTCCTCATAAAAAATAAGGACTTACGGCAAAAAATTATTAGTATTTTAATTTCTGGATTGCAGTAATTTGTCCACCTTCAACTTTCATACCTTGTGTAGCTACACCAGTCGTTCCATTGATAGCGTAAATCCAGTTTCCATCAGGAGTATTTACACCAAGAACAGCTGAATTTCCATCTTCTGTTGTAATATTATAACGAGTAGTAGCATTTGATAATACAGCAGGCATACCAGTAACCCATTTAAAGGTTTGGTTGTACACATCAGCAACAGCTAACTTAACAGCTCCTGAATTAGTTCCTGGAGTTCCGTACATTAATAATAAGAACTTACCATTTGAGATATAACTTGTTGAAGAAATCTTGTATCCTCCAGATTTTTCTTGAACATTAAAGAAGTAAGATTTGTCAAATTCTGTAGTACCTTTATTAATTCTAACAATAGCTGAAGGTTTTGTAGAGCTTACAACATTATTAGCTGTTGCAATAGCTCCAGAAAATCCATAAGCGTCTCCTTTTTCATCTTGAAACAATCCATTAGTAAAATAAGCTCCTAAATAACTTGTACGGTTATCTTTGATTACTTTTTCTAATTTTAGATCTGGATAACTATAAACAGCTACCCAAGTACTATCAGGATGCCTTGTTCCAAAAGTATCTGGAGCAATACCATTAATTTTCATATAAGGCATAAATACTTTATCTCCCACCTGAGTTGCCCAAGTAAAATGCGCTCTTTCTGCTAAATCTGCATTTTTATTTCCAATTAAAAGTCTAGTATCTTGTGACACTGTTCCTGTGAGTACAGATTGTTCTGCATCAACTTTATACATATAAGAAATTGAAGCGCCACTTCTTGGTACTTTCACCATTAAAATATCTTTGTTAACTGGCGCAAAAACTTGTACTGTCTCAGCTTGGAAATTTGAAGTTTTAGTTAAATTTCCATCCGCAGTTAATCCATAAGTAGTAACAGCTCCTGGATTTCCCTGACCGTAAAGGAAACTAAAAAATTTGTTTTGCGTTGATAGGTAATAACGATAAGTACCATCTTGTTCTAGTCCATTTCCTGCTGTGGTAATCAATCCCTTTGAAACGTCGTCGGCAGTTAATAAATAATCTGCTACTCCAGTTGCTCCTGTAGAAACGGTAACTATATATTTTGATTTTCCTGTTTCTCCACTAGCTCCCTCATTTTTATCATCATTACTTTCGCATGAAATAAAAGTGAAAGCAAATGCAGCCAATAATAAAGGTAATTTGCTAATTGTTTTCATAAGTATTAAAAATTTATATTAAAATTATTTGTTCGATTTGTTAAAGAAGTATCTAAATTTTAGATAAAAGGCACGACTAGGTTTTTGAAGTGAAAAATTATCTACAAGTTCATTATCCAATAAGTTCTGGCATTCTAAGGCAACGTTGTATTTTCCATTGGCCATCGTGTAAACCAAGTTTAAATCATGTTTAAGTTGTGTAGGAATATCGTGTTTACCACTTGAACCTCCCCTACTTGGCCAATACAGATAATAAGCATGCACATAAAGAAGATTATAACCTACAGATAAATTATTTCCTTTCTTAAATACATCGTTAAAAAAAACTGTTGCATCTAGATTTCCAAACAAATAAGGAATATTTGGCACCCTGTCTTTATAATAGTAAGAAACATAATTTTGCTCTGGCTCATATTTGGTCATATTGCGTATATCCTGATACGTCATATTAATACCAGAAGTAAATCGGTTTTTATAAGAGTATCGAATTTCTCCATCAATACCTTTTGTTCTTACACTTCCTTGATTAACTGTTACCGTTTTGTTCTGATTATTATTAAATTCAGTACGAATAAAATCAGTAGCATTACGATATATACCATTTACATCAAATGTTAAGGCATTAATTTCATTAAATCTAGTTTGATAACTAAGACCTACATTGACATTGTTACTCGATTCTGGTTTTAAATTATTGTTACCCTGTAAATTATCATTAGGATTACCAAAAATTTCATTTGGTGTAGGTAATCGATAGGTTTTTTCATAAGAAGCTTTTACTTGCAAATTTTGTCTTAAATAATAGTTGCTTGCTCCTCCATAACCTAAAGAAGATGATTTATCATTTAACTCCTGATAGGCAACATCTCCCCAGTTTCCAGAAGGATTGTAACTTCTTGTGAGAGTAGTTTTTAAATCATAATTCTTTAAAAATAATGAAGTGCTCCATTTTTGGTTGTAGTCAAATTTATAGCCAAATGCCAAAATATTCTTTTGTAGCTTTTCAGGCTGTTGATACGTTACAGACTCAGGATAAAGTTCATCGCTTCCTTTACGGTCAAATGTGTTAAATGTATTGTTTAGCAACAATGAGTGACGTTCTCCTATAGCATAATTAGCATTAAAAGTAGCTACTCCATTGTTGTTTTTAAATTTATACAGAGATCTACCAGCTTCTCCACCTGGACCTTCATTTTGTGTATATTGCCCAAACCAATTGTATCGTCTATTTACTGTATCTACAGTTTGTTCATAACCAAAATTAAAATTTCCCGTTACATCCACATTCAACCCTTTTGTAAATAGATCTTTTACCTGGTATTTCAAAGTAGGCATCAAAGTATTCCCGCGTCTATACCTTTCGCCAAATACTGCTACCATTCTGGCTCCAGTTTGAATATCAGCCTTATTTTGTCCAGCTGTAAAACCAACCATCAATTTATCGGCATATTTTTTACCAGTAATTCCAATTTTAAAGATTACCGTTTCGTTATGGTAATTATCATGAAATCTTCTTACTCGCGTTTCAGGATAATACTTACCAGTTTCTAAATCATTAGTCTCAACATTTACCCAGTAATTATTATCCGAATAATTTTGAAATGCGTTAATCTCTGTAGTAAAACCACTTTTTGAAGTATAACCTGCGTTTATAGCTGTTTTAAACGTATTGAATGATCCAAAAGAATAAGAAGCATCCACATAAGTTCGAGGTTTGCTATTCGTTACAATATTAACAGCTCCACCCAAAGCATCTCCACCCAACCAAATAGGCACAACACCTTTGTAAACCTCTACACGATCAGCTAGGTTAATTGGAATATTATTGATTTGAAAAGACGAGCCAAAATTATCCATCGGTACGCCGTCAATAAAAATCTTAATTTGGTTTCCAGAAAATCCATTAATCGATAATTCTGATCGAGATCCTACACCTCCAGCTTCACGAAAACGTACGCCTGACACTCGATCTAAGGCATGTGCCAGATCCAAAGTAGAGTTGTGCAGTTTTTTTGCATCAAGAGCAGTTACATTATAGGCTTGTTTATTTACCTTATCAACTGCCGAACGCCCTATTACAGATACGTTTTCTAATTCTTGCAATTCACTTTCCATTTTAATCGAAAGATCTAAATTGCCTGAAACTTGAATTTGTTTTTTTTGAACTGAAAATCCCATTGCAGAGATTTTTATAGTGTGTTTTCCTGATGGAACATTTTTTAAAACATAGTTCCCTTTTTCATCTGACATTACACTTAAACCTGTTTTTTCGATGATAACGGTTGCAAACGGAACTGTTTCTCCAGAATTTTCAACAACTTTTCCTGACACTGTAAAACCTTGATTTTGCTGGGAAAATGATAAGAACGTGGTTAGAAAAAATAAACTGGCAAATAAAAATTTTTGAGCTGACATATCTTTAATTAGACTAATTATAAATAACTTTGCTGCAAAAGTACCATCAACGTCTTGAAAAAAGATAGGGAAAAACGGATTATTATTTTGTAAAAACGGATTAAATTTTGAAAATCAACGCCACTATTTTAACTTCTCAAACGCCTATAATTAAAATTCAAATTGGAGCTAACTATTATCCAAAAAGTATTTTAACCGAAGAAAATGTCAATACACAGAATGAAGATTCAGAACAAATAATTAGCAGACATCTCATAACCGACGGACTGGTTCTACTTGATACTCAGTTATATTTCTCAAGTTCTAAAACTGTTCTTTTTGAAATTGATGAAGAGTCTATTGTCATGAATTTTATTTACAGCAGTAATGTAGAAACTCATATTGACCAATTGGAAAGCGAAAAGTTTTCTAAAGAAAACACGCACAATATTTTCTATACGAATAATTTTAAAGGCTCTTTTAAAATTCCCGCTCATAAGCAGATAAATTACATGTCGATTATACTTTCTAAGGAATTCTATTACAACATTATAAACGAAGACTGGCAGCTGCATGAGAAATTTTCGAAAAAAATTCTGGGAAAGCAATCTTCTTATTTAACAACAAAATATCTTCCTTTTACGCCCGCAATTCAATGGGTAACATCAGAAATAAAAAACTGTACGAGAGAAGGCGTTTTAAAAAGAATTTATATCGAAAGTAAAATTAAAGAACTCCTTATTTATCAGCTTGAAACAGTAGATACAAAACCTTTAGCTTCAGAAAAAATTAGCGAAGAAGATTTTAGCAAGCTTTTAGAAGCAAAAAAAATATTAGAAAACGATTATAGAAACACTCCTACTCTACCGGAACTTTCCAGACTTATTTCGTTAAACGAATTCAAACTTAAAAAAGGTTTTAAAGCTTGTTTCGGAACGACTGTTAGGAGCTATATCATAAAACTCAGAATGGAACATGCGAAAGAATTATTCCAAAGCAAAACGGCTACGGTAAGCGAAGCGGCGTATAAATGCGGCTATAAAGATATTTCACATTTTTCGGCAGCTTTCAAAAGCTATTACGGATTCTCGCCTCAAAAATTTAAAATCAATACTGATATCATTCAATTCTTCTTATTGGCTTTTTCATTTGCTATATAAAAAAAGGGTTCTAAAATTCCGTCCGTCGACTTCCTTTTAAAACCCTAAAAAAAATTAGACATTAATGTATAGTGCAAACTCTTATACAAGTACCCACGATCAAATGAATATGTCAAAATTTAATTCAAAAAAAATGTTTCTCCAAAAAACATGAATTGTTAAAACTTAAAAAATGACATTCTAAAAAAGGTAAAAACAGCATTGTTATTAAATTTCAACAGCCCAAAATTAAAAGGCTCAATAGAGATTCCCTTACGGTTTTCCTCATTCAACAAAAAATTAACATCATTATAACAAACCGAAAAGCTTAAATGATTGTGCAGCAAAATATTGCCAAAATCAACTTTAACTAAATTTTGTAAAAGAAAATACTAGATTCCTTCCGAAAAACTTCTTAAAAATACATTTCTTGTCCTAGATTAAGTTTCTTTTTCTAAATACCTGACTACATTTGCGAATGCAATTATATAATTAGACAATTTCTTAGAAGCTTAGAAGCTCATTACCTTAGTACCTTAATAACTCAGAACCTCAAAAAAATGAAGCTACAATTTTTATTACTCGGAAAAAACGAAGCTATTTTAGCTATTTTGCTTCGCCTAGTTAACGCAGATGAAAACTGGAATGGCATTGCTTTTAATAACGAAAAAGAAGCTCAAGAATACTTTCAAAATAACAAAATAGATATTGTACTACTGAGTTCTGCAATTGAAGATCATATCGAAAAAGAGTTTACTTCTTTCTGCTTAAAACATCAGCCCGATGTCGAAGTTATTGAACATTTTGGAGGCGGAAGCGGTTTATTGAAATCGGAAATCCTGCATAGGTTGCATTTGAAAGGAAAGCTTTAAATTTGTTTTCTTTAAAATATCCAAAATGGAAAAAACATATTCAGTTGTATTTTATTCTAAAAAATTGGTCGCTCCAGTTAAGGAAATGAAAAACTTCTTAAAAAGTGAGATTGGATGGTACAACAGCTGCAATTCTGAAGCTCATATTACCATTTGCGAATTCAAAATTGACGATTCCCAACTTGATTCCACTAAAAAGAAACTTATTAAAATTGCTGATAATTTTACCTCTTCCCAAGTACATTTAGATCATTTTGGATTTTATGAGAATGCTGGCGCGTTTTACATTGGTGTAAACGATGAATCTAAAATGAATCTAATACCAATCATGAAAAAGATTCATGAAACGCTGAAATCTTTAAAACTCAAAAAAAGTGACGATCCGCACATGTCAATCGGTCGACGATTAACTCCAGAAAATCTTAAAAAAGCTACTGAATTATTTACCACAATCGACCTTAATTTTCTTTGTGATTCAATTGTTTTAAGAGAATTCGATCCCGTTGTAAAACAGTTTTTTGTAATTGATGCTTTTCCTTTTGGCAACAATCCCCAACCAGAATTTGTTCAGGAGAGTTTGTTTTGAAATTTGCCACAAAGGCACAAAGGCGCAATGTTTTTTAAATATTCTATTTCTCCATTTCAACCATAGCCCAAGGTTTCAACCTTGGGTACATATTTAGGGATGGCTTCGTTGCGTACCCAAGGTTAAAACCTTGGGCTATGTTCGAGCAAAATGCGTAAAGCTTTGCGCACTTTCTAATTCATATATAAATAAAACTTGCGTCCTTTGCGTAATTCTTAGCGCCCTTTGCGGTTAAACAAAAAACTTCGTGCCTTAGCATCTTCGTGGCATAAAAAACTTTTTTCGTATATTTGATTTTCGCAAATTCGAATGCTATGAAATCCCTTGACTCATTTTACAAAGACATTACCGAAGGATCTACTGTAGATCCAAATTCACTGCTTCCAAATGACATTCAGAAAGAAATCGGGCACTTTAATATTTTTGATATAAAAGAACTTTTGGAGCGCATGAAAGGAAAACCTGGTATGCCTTATGACCGCAGAGCGTATTATAAAATAAGTTTGATTAGAGGACACAATAAAGCAGAATATGCCAATAAAGTAATCGAAATAGAAAAACAAGGATTGTTATTTGCAACTCCCAAAATTCCATACAATTACCTTCCGCAGGATACCAATCAAGGAGGACAATTTTGTGTTTTTACAAGTGAATTTCTTTCTAAAAGCAAAAGCGGAATCGACTTGGACGAACTGCCTATTTTCGCTTCAGACGGCTATCCTATTTTTCAGCTTTCAGACGAAGAAGTTTCAGAAGTAGAACTGATATTCAACAAAATACAAAAAGAAATCAATTCTGATTATATATATAAGTACGACTTAATCCGAAATTATGTTGCAGAATTAATTCACTTTGGTCAAAAATTACAGCCTATTACGGCATTATATTCTAAACACAATTCTGCAGCAAGAGTTTCGTCTTTATTTGCTGAATTATTAGAAAGACAATTTCCGATTGAATCGCCAAACCAGCGATTAGA
Source organism: Flavobacterium erigeronis (assembly GCF_054075165.1). NCBI lineage: Bacteria > Pseudomonadati > Bacteroidota > Flavobacteriia > Flavobacteriales > Flavobacteriaceae > Flavobacterium > Flavobacterium erigeronis. The sequence continues at coordinate 279,866 of NZ_JBSKGP010000008.1, forward strand.
ATTAAGAACCGCCAAAGATTTTGCTGAAAGATTATCAGTGCATGTTAATCATTTAAATAAAGTTTTAAAGGAAAACACAGGAAAAACCACCACCGAATTAATAAGCAGCAGATTAACCAACGAAGCCAAAATCCTTTTAAAACAAACGGACTGGAATATCTCTGAGATTGCCTATTCACTTGGTTTTGAAGAATTAGCACATTTTTCTAATTTCTTTAAAAAACAAACAACCTTTACGCCGATTGCTTTTCGAAGCTGATTTTAAATTTTAGAATGTTGATTTTAGATTGCAGATTTTAGATTGCAGATTTTAGATTGTAGATTTTAAATTATTGATTTTAGAATTAAATTGTAGAGCTTAGATTGTAGAGAATCCGAAGGATTCAAATGTTTATAGCATAATAATTAGTCAGTTGGGTTTGACCCCGAAGGGGTCATATTATGCTCGGTAATACATCTTCTATAAATATTTGAATCCTTCGGATTCTGTTTAAAATAAAGTAATTCCTGTATAGTTTGTCCTCCTGAGCGAAGTCGAAGGATCTCATGCTACATCCGCATCGTGTATATACTGTGCGTGTCCTTCGACTCCGCTCAGGAAGACATAAAATGAGAATTGGAATTTGGGTTTTGGAATTTGGAATTTCAAAAATTGGAATTTCACACTTGATTTGAATTTCGCAAACATCGGTTTGATATTTACAATTCTCCACCACTGCTTTGGCTATACCTTTGTCTCATCAAATTAAAAGATCGAAATTATGAACTTATCAAACAACAAAATTTTAATAACCGGTGGTGCAAGCGGTATCGGACTTGGACTTACCGAAAGATTTTTGAAAGAAAACAATACTGTAATTATCTGTGGAAGAAGGGCTTCTCTTTTAGAAGAAATAAAAACTAAATTTCCAACCGTAATTACAAAAGTATGTAATCTTTCTAAAGAGGAAGATCGTATTGCTCTTTATGAATGGATCAAAGAAAATCATTCTGATTTGAATGTTTTAGTAAACAACGCCGGAATTCAAAACTGGAAATCTGTAACCGATGCTGATTTTTACGAAAGTATGAAATCGGAATTAACAACAAACATAGAAGCTCCGTTGCATTTAACTTCGCTTTTCATTCAATTGAAATCACTCACAACGGTTATGAATGTAACTTCTGGATTGGCATTTTCACCTTTTGCAAAAGTTCCAGTTTATTCGGCTACAAAAGCATTTTTCCGTTCGTTTACGATTTCACTTCGTCATTTATTAAAAGAAAAAAACATTGAAGTAGTCGAGATTATTCCACCAGCATTAAACACCGATTTAGGCGGAATCGGACTTCACGACGCTCACCCAAGCGTAAGCAGTTTTATTGAGTCGATTTTTGAACAGTTAAAAGAAGGGAGACAAGAGCTTACTTTCGGAACCAGCGAAACGAGATTGAACGCAAGCGTACCAGAATTGAAGGCATCATTTGAAGCGTTACATTCTAACTAATTTATTAAACACATAGAAACATAGATTTAGAAACTTAGAAAAGGCGTTTCACTTGTTTAAAAAAACATAGCTAGCGTCTAGAATTACACTTCCAGCTATGTGTGAGAAACTAGTTTCTTTCAGCTCTCTTTTAACGAAAACAAAAAACCTATGTTTCTATGTGTTTAAAATTATTCACAAGCAAAACTCGTAAAAGTCTTCGACTTCACTCAGACAGACAACAACAAACAACAAACAACAAACAACAAACAATAAACAACAAACAATAAACATCATGACAGTAAATACAAAAATAGCTCTAGTTACAGGCGGTAGCAGAGGTTTAGGAAAAAATATGGCAATTGCAATTGCAAAAAAAGGATTAGATGTAATTATTACTTATAACAGTAAAAAAGAAGAAGCTGATGCAGTAGTTTCGGAAATTGAAAGTTTGGGGCAAAAAGCGGCTGCGTTACAATTAAATGTTGCAGATTCGGGAACTTTTGATTCTTTTTTCGAAGCTGTAAAAACAACTTTAAAAAACACTTTCAAAACAGACAAATTTGACTTTTTGGTAAACAATGCTGGAATCGGAATCCATAAATCATTTATCGAAACTACAGAAGCCGATTTCGATTTATTAACTAATATCCAATTTAAAGGCCCATTCTTTTTGACTCAAAAAGCTTTAAACGAAATGAATGACGGTGGTGGAATCGTGAATATCTCAACTGGTTTAGCAAGATTTTCGTTTCCAGGTTATGCAGCTTATGCTTCTATGAAAGGTGCGATGGAAACTTTGACAAAATATCAGGCAAAAGAATTGGGCGCTAGAAAAATAAGAGTCAATATTGTAGCTCCTGGTGCCATAGAAACAGATTTTGGAGGCGGTGTCGTTCGAGATAACGAGCAAATGAATCAGCAAATTGCTTCGGTAACCGCTTTAGGAAGAGTTGGTTTGCCAGACGATATTGGCGGTGTTGTTGCCTTTTTATGCAGCGAGGAATCTCGTTGGGTAAATGCGCAAAGAATTGAAGTTTCTGGTGGGATGATGTTGTAAAGAGGTTTCAGGTTTAACCGCAAGGCACACAAAGATTTACGCAAGGTTCGCAAAGTTTTTCACATAAAGCTTTGCGAACCTTGCATTTCTATTCGTATAGTTTAAAAAACTTGCGCTCTTTGCGGTTAAAAACACACAAAGAATATCAACTTGAAACTTGGAACTTGAAACAAAAAAACAAAACCCGATAAGCTTAAAAAACTTTATCGGGTTTGTCATTTCAAATAATATTTGAATTAGTAAAATCTTTAATTCTTTTCGATTGAGACTTCAAAACCGCCGTCTTTATCAAAAACAACATCATAAAACTTAGTGTCTTTTATTATGCCAACTTCGTAAGTTGTTTTGTTTTTATCGTCTACTACTTTTGCAATTTCTTGAATCGCTTTCGCTTTGTAATTCTTTTTCAAATAGGATTGTGCTTTTACGGGAAGATCTCTAAACGCGATCTCCAATTCAAAAGCTTTCATGATTCCTAGATTGTCATAAATCGCTACCGCTTTAGTGGTATCGTTTACATTGTATCGTGCTTCATACCTAACTTCGTCTGCATCGTCACCCACATATTCTTCAGACCAAACCGGTACCTTTCCGGGATATTCTTTTTCAAAAGTAAACCGCACCTTTTCTGGCGGTGTAATTACTTTTTTCATGTTAGTTCCTTCTTGCGCAATTAAAAAACTACTGCATAAAAAAGTAAAAATCAAAAATGCATTTTTCATAATTTCTCTTTTAAGTTGAACTTTAAGTAACGTATTAAAAGTACTACTTTTTTTTATTATGAAAAATAAATATTTTTTAGTTGGTAAATGGTCGGTTTTTTAATATTCAGACTTCTTATGATTAATTAAAAACTGAACACTATCCCTAAACTTCGAGACTGAACACTAATTTTTCTTAATCCTGTCCGTCAATTCTCTTTTATAAGTAATTCCAATTGGGATTCTTTCATTTTTAATGACAACAAAATCTTTTTCTGTCGCATCAATTTTATCTAAAGCCACGATATACGATTTATGAATGCGCATAAAATTCTTTTCTGGAAGGCATTTTTCAAATTCTGTTGTCGTGATCGAAGCCAAGTAAGTTCGTTTAGTAGTATGAAGCTTCACATAATTTCCGAAACTTTGCGCAAACAAAAGCTGATCCAGTTCTATATCCATAATATAACCGTCAACTTTTACGCTTACGGTATTTACAATCGTTTCTTCTTCTTTTGCTTTTCCATTTTCTGTTGAAAAAAAGCGATCGATTGCTTTTAAAAACCTCGGAAAATAAATCGGTTTCAGCAGATAATCAATAACGCCGTAATCGTAACTTTCTAAAGCAAATTCAGAATAAGCCGTTGTTAAAATCGTTTTTGGATGATTCGGAATAATCTTTAATAATTCCATTCCTGAAATTTCGGGCATATTGATGTCCAAAAACATTAAATCGACTGTATTTTCACGGAGATAATTCATTGCTTCGATGCCATTATAACCTTGAAAAACCAATTCTAACTGCGGATTCTGTTTGATATAATTCGCTAGAACATAATGCGCTGCGGGTTCGTCATCGACAATTATACATTTTTTGGTTTCTTTCATCCTACAAACTTTTTTAGCTGAATTTCTAAATCAACAATGTAAGTTTGCTTATCATCGTTAATATTCAATTTATAGTCTTTTCCATAAATTAAATTCAAACGTTCGATCGTATTTTTTAAGCCTATTTTGGTCGAAATCACATCGTTTTTCTTCGGAATCGAATTCGAAACATGCAATTTCAACAAACCATTTTCAACTGTAATCGTAATTTTAACGAAGCATCTTTCAATCGCGCAAGTGCCATGTTTAAAGGCATTTTCGATAAAAGCAATTAAAAGCATGGGAGAAATTTTATAGGTATATTCGTTGTCTACCTGACTTTCAAAAGTAATATCGCAACGATACCCAACACGCTCTTTTTCGAGCTGCACATAACTGTTTATAAACTCCAATTCGTCTTCTAAAGAAACACATTGTTTGCTGTTGCTTTCTAATTGATAACGCATTAGTTGCGAAACTTTCATAATTAAATCGGGCGTTCTGTCTGGAAACTGAAGACTGATTCCGTAAAGTGTATTAAAAGTATTGAATAAAAAATGCGGATTTAATTGTCCTTTCAATGAATTCAATTGCATTTGATTGAACAATAAAGCCGCATCGGTTTGTTTTCTGTGAATACGATAAAACTTAAATACAATAATCGGACTCAGAATGCAGACCAAAGTTCCTAAAACGCTCGCCAATTGGTACGCATAACTTCTCTGATGCGAGTTTTGATACAAATGGCATTTGGCAAACATATCCAGCATTGTGATTTCGTACAAAATGACCGAAAAGACAAATACTCCAAAAAGCGTTAAAATGATATATGTAAAAGGTTTATTGGCTTTGAATAAAATTGGCAGTAAAAAAAAGCGGTTAAATTGGGCGTGCATGTACAAAATGCAATAGAAAAATATACCCATTAAAATAGAAATGAAAGAACTGAATAACATCCAATCATTTTTTAAGGTATAAATTGTAAAGGAGAAAAGGACAACGGCAACCTCCTGCCACCATTTGTTATCCAGTATGTTATCAATTCTTTTGTTCATTCTTAATTTTGAAATAGTTTACAAAGTACGAACAAATATTTAATTATTTTTTTCAAAAAATGACAAATTCAATTCGTCATTTACTAGTGCAGTACATCACTTAACCTGACTTTTATCAGCATAAGAGAAATAAATTTGTTTCATCAAAAACATTTTATTTCACACCTTGAGTTTATGTATTTCAAAAAAATTACCTTTTTATTTTTATTGATTTTTGCCTCAATCGGTTATGCTCAAACCCTATCTTTAAAAGAAGCTGTAAAGATAGGTCTTGAAAACTACGGTTCTATCCGAGCAAAAAGCAATTACACCAATGCATCAAAAGAGACTCTAAAACAATCCCGTCGTGATTATCTGCCCAACTTAAATTTATCGGCGCAGCAGGATTACGGAACTGTAAACGGACAAAACGGACCGCTTTACGGATTTGGAGGTTTAGGAGTTGCTTCATCAGGTTTACCTCTTCCTGAACAAAACTGGAATTCGGCGTTTGGAGCGCTGTATTTAGTCAACATGAATTGGGATTTTTTCACCTTCGGAAAAACGAAAGAGAAAATCAATCTTTCAAAAATTGATGTTCAGGCTAAAGAAAAAGATTTACAGCAGGAAAAATTCCAACAGGAAATTAAAATTTCGGCTGCTTATTTAAATCTTTTGGCAAGTCAGAGATTACTGATTTCACAGCAAAAAAATCTTTCCCGCGCAGAAGTTTTTAAGAAGACTGCAGCCGCGAGAGTTAAAAACGGATTATTGGCTGGAGTAGATTCTACTTTGGCTACCGCTGAAGTTTCTAAAGCTAAAATCGCTTTAAATCTGGCTAGAAACTTCGTTAAAGAACAAAACAACAAATTGGTTGATTTGATGGGCGTTGCACCACAGGATTTTGTTGCTGATACACTTTTTGTAACGCAGATTCCGAAAGAATTAATTAAAAGTGAAGCTACTACAGACAGTTTGCACCCTTTATTGCAATTGTACAAAACGAGAATTGATTACAGCAATCAGCAGGTGAAATTGTACAAACGATTCTATTACCCAACAATGAGTGCTTTTGGAGTTTTACAAACCAGAGCCTCTGGATTTGATTCTTCTTATGCAACGAATCAAAATGCTTTTACAAGAAATTATTGGGATGGCGTAAATCCAGATCGTACCAACTATTTAATTGGAGTTGGAATTACGTGGAATTTAACCACACCTTTCCGTTCCAGCAAACAGGTAAGCGCACAGAAATTTGTTTCGCAGGCGATTCAGGAAGAATACAATCAGGCAGATCGTGAACTGAAATCGCAGCTGAATTTTGCTGAAGATAAAATCAGAATCACTCTGGAAAATTACGCCGAAGCGCCAATTCAAGTTGATGCAGCAAAACGAGCGTACATTCAGAAATCGACTTTATACAAAAACGGTTTAACCGATTTGACTGATTTAACGCAGACGATGTATGTTTTAAACCGAGCCGAAATCGATCGTGATATTGTCAATAATAATGTGTGGCAATCGTACTTATTGAAAGTCGCAGCAACAGGAAATTTTGACTTATTTATAAATGAATTTTAATTATAAATCCTAATGAATTTAATACGTTTTGCACTCCGCAAACCCATATCGATCTTAGTATTGGTTGCGGGTCTATTTTTCTTCGGAATCGGTGCCATCAAAGACATTAAGGTAGATATTTTGCCGAAAATGAATTTGCCGGTTATCTACATCGCGCATCCGTTTGGAGGTTATACTCCAGACCAAATGGAAGCTTATTTTGCTAAAAACTATGTGAACGTTTTACCTTTTTCGAACGGTATCAAATCGGTAGAAACCAAAAATATTCAGGGGTTAATGATTATGAAATTAACCTATTATGAAGGAACCAATATGGCGCAGGCAGCTGCCGAGTTGAGTGCACTTTCGAACAGGATTCAAGCGGCTTTTCCTCCAGGAACACAGCCTCCGTTTATCATTCGTTTTGACGCATCTTCTCTGCCAATTGGACAATTGGTTTTGAGTTCTAAAGTCAGATCCAACAACGAATTACAGGATTTAGCCAACGTTTATGTTCGTGCTTCCTTTACTTCAATTCCCGGTTTATTGTCTCCGGCTCCCTTCGGCGGAAGCCCAAGAACTATTGAGGTTAACGTAGATCCAGATTTATTGCGTTCGCACAATATGACGCCAGACCAGATTGTCGAAGCCATTCGTTTGAACAACCAAACGGCTCCGTCTGGAAACGTGCGTATGGGCGACAAAAACTATATTACGCCAACTAACAATACGATTAGAGAAATTGCAGATTTTGAGCAGATTCCACTATTGAAAGGCGGTGTTCAAAACTTAAAACTGGGCGATGTTGCTCAGGTAAAAGACGGTGCCGATATCACAGCGGGTTATGCTTTGGTAAACGGAAAACGTTCGGTTTATATTAGTATTGCAAAAGCGGGAGACGCTTCGACTTGGGATGTGGTTCAGAAATTGAAGAAAGAATTGCCTAAAATTCAAAGTACACTTCCTGAAGATGTCAACATTACGTACGAATTTGACCAGTCGGTTTATGTAATCAACTCCGTAAAAAGTTTGATTACAGAGGGAATTATCGGTGCGGTTCTTACGGGTTTAATGGTTTTATTATTCCTGGGCGATAGACGTGCAGCGTTAATCGTAATTATGACGATTCCGATTTCGGTTATTTCTGGGGTTTTATTCCTGAAATTATTCGGGCAGACGATCAACTTAATGTCTTTATCAGGATTAGCGCTTGCAATTGGTATTTTGGTGGATGAAAGTACCGTAACGATCGAAAATATTCACCAGCATCTCGACATGGGAAAACCCAAGGCTCTCGCCATTTGGGATGCCTGTCAGGAAATTGCCTTGCCGAAATTATTGATTTTACTTTGTATTCTCGCCGTATTTGCACCGGCATTTACGATGGTCGGAATTCCGGGAGCATTGTTCTTGCCTTTGGCTTTAGCGATTGGATTTTCAATGGTGATTTCGTTTTTACTTTCGCAGACTTTTGTTCCCGTAATGGCCAACTGGATGATGAAAGCGCACACGAAACACGCACACGAACCAAATATTACCGACGACGAAGCAGAGTTTAACGCCTGTGGATTAACGCCTGAATCTGAGCAAGATTTAATTGCACAGAAAAAGGAAATGGTCGAAAGGGAAGATTTTAACAACGACGGAAAAGTGAGTGGTTTCGAGAAATTCAGAAACCGTTTTATGCGCACTTTAGACCGATTGTTTGTACATAAAAAAATAACGAGTATTACGTATTTAGTTGTGGCAACTGTTCTAGCAATAGTATTCTTGACTTTTATCGGAAAAGACGTTTTCCCGAGAACCAATTCGAGCCAGCTCCAATTAAGAATGCGCGCAGTTGACGGAACACGTTTGGAAAGAACCGAAGAACAAGCTAGAGTTGTTTTGAAAGAATTAGAAAAAATGGTCGGCAAAGATCATATCGGAATTTCTTCTGTTTATGTCGGTCAGCACCCTTCTCTATTCTCGATTAACCCTATTTATTTATTCATGGCGGGTTCTCACGAAGCGGTTTTTCAGGTAAGTTTAAAAGATTACCATGAAGATATGGACGACTTTAAAGACGAGTTTAGAGCGCGTTTGAAAAAAGTGTTGCCCGATACTAAACTTTCTTTCGAGCCAATCGAATTGACTGATAAAGTGTTGAGTCAAGGTTCTCCTACTCCAATCGAAATTCGAATTGCAGGAAAAGACAAAAAACGAAACGAATTGTACGCGACTCAAATTGTAGACAAACTAAAAGCGATTTCGTATTTCAGAGACGTACAAATTGGACAGCCAATTCATTATCCAGCAATGAATATTGATATTGACAGAACTCGTGCTGCCGAATTAGGCGTTGATATGAACGACATTTCACGTTCGTTGGTAGCATCAACTTCCTCTTCTCGTTACACCGAAAAAAACAACTGGGTTGATGAAAGAGCAGGATTATCATACGCGGTGCAAGTTCAGGTTCCGTTGAATAAAATGAAAAGCAAAACCGATATTGGAGAAATTCCGGTATTGAAGAACTCGCTTCGTCCAGTTTTAAGTGACGTTGCCAAAATTACACCAGGCTTTGTGAGCGGTGAAAACGACAATTTAGGAGCCATGCCATACATTACCGTTACGGCCAACATCTACCAAACCGATTTAGGTACGGCATCAAAAGATGTGTCGTCAACAATTAGTTCATTGGGCGAATTGCCTCGTGGTTTGTTTATTACGCCAATTGGACTAAGTACTGTATTGACCGAAACATTAAGCAGTTTACAAACAGGATTATTGGTTGCCGTTTTTGTAATCTTCTTAATGTTGGCTGCTAATTTCCAATCGTTCAAAGTTTCGCTGGTAATCTTAACGACCGTTCCTGCCGTAGTTTTAGGATCATTATTAATGCTGACCATTACAGGTTCTACGTTGAACTTACAATCGTATATGGGAATCATTATGTCAGTTGGAGTTTCTATTGCCAATGCGGTTCTTTTGGTTACAAATGCCGAGCAATTGCGTAAAATAAACGGAAACGCCTTAGAATCGGCTCGTGAAGCGGCGGCGTTGCGTCTTCGTCCGATTATCATGACTTCGGTTGCGATGATTGCGGGTATGTTGCCAATGGCGATCGGACACGGCGAAGGTGGCGATCAGGTTTCTCCGTTAGGAAGAGCAGTAATCGGCGGATTATTATTTTCTACATTTGCCGTATTATTAATCCTTCCGCAGATCTTTGCGTGGGCACAAGAAAAAACATCGACACAATCTGTTTCTCTAGATCCTGAAGATCCAGAAAGCATTCACTATATTTCATCAATAAGTAAGTCGAAAGTTGGAAAGTAACCTGTTGAGTATATTTTTTAAACACATAGAAACATAGATTTGAGTTTTAAATAAAAAGAGGTAAAAGAAAAAACTAGTTTTCACACATAGCCAAACTATGTGCACTTAGATTAGTAAAACGCCTTCTATACGCAAAGAAAACTATGTTTCTATGTGTTAAAAATTACACGAACAGATTAAAACATATTCATTATATAAAACCAAAAAATGAAAAGTAACATTATAAAATCATCTGCATTATTATTTACAGCTTTAGTTGTATTAAGCGGTTGCGAAAAGAAAAAAGAAGAAACTGCGAAACCAGAAATCGAACCTAAAGTAGAAACGTTTCTTTTAGCAAAAGAAAAACTGACTACAGAATTGCGTTTACCAGCAGAATTAACCGGTTTTCAACAAGTTGATTTGTACGCAAAAGTAAGCAGTTTCGTAAAAACCTTAAAAGTTGATATTGGTTCTAAAGTAAAAAAAGGACAGCTTTTAATTGTTTTAGAAGCACCAGAAATCAGTTCGCAATTGGCAGCTGCCGAATCGAGATTAAAATCGATGGAAGCGATTTACGCAACCAGCAAAAGCACTTACAACCGTTTGTACGAAACAAGCAAGGTGGAAGGAACGATTTCTAAAAACGATTTAGAAATGGCAAGCGGTAAAAAGAATTCGGATTACGCACAATATCAAGCAGCCATTGCAGCACACAAAGAAATCTCGATTATGAGAGGTTATCTTGAAATTCGTGCGCCATTTGACGGCGTTGTAGCAGCAAGAAATGTCAATTTAGGAACATTTGTTGGGCCAGCAGGAAAAGGATCTGATTTGCCTTTATTAACGATTCAGGAGCAGAGTAAATTACGTTTGGCGGTTTCGGTTCCAGAATTGTATACAGGCTATCTGCATCCGGGCGACGAAATGAGTTTTAACGTAAAATCGTTACCAGAAACGTTCACTGCAAAAATTACGAGAATGTCTGGTGCTTTAGATTTAAAACTGCGTTCTGAAAGAGTCGAAATGGACGTTCACAACACCAAAGGAAATTTATTGCCTGGAATGGTTGCCGAAGTTTTATTACCGCTTAACGCGAAAGACAGCACATACGTAATCCCGAAAACGGCTTTAGTAAGTTCAGCAGAAGGTCTGTATGTGGTAAAAGTGGTTAACCACAAAGCCACAAGAATTGACGTTAAAAAAGGAAGAGAAATCGACGATAAAGTAGAAATATTTGGTGATTTAACTCCAAATGATAAATTGGTAAAAATTGCCAGCGAAGAAACTAAAGAAGGCGATACAATAAACGAATAACCTGCGTTTAGCCTTTTTAGTAGATTACCATTAACTGTACGCATTCTTTATGAATGCAAATCTAAAAATTTGCCTAAGGACAGTTCCTCTTTTTGGAGGGACTGTTTTTTTATTACTAACAAGTAAAAATACTTATGTCAATTATATTTTAAAATAAATATATTTGATAAATTAATAAGAGTTTACCTTATTAAGTTCCTATGTCAAAAAAATTACTATTTTAATCCTATTTAAAAATATGCTTTTCAATATATATTATATAAATTTTCCTAAAGTTTATGAAATCAAAATGATGCTTAGCAATGTTATCTCACTAAATAAAGAGATAACAAAAGATTTATCAGCTGAAGCAAAAGCTGAAATGAAAACCAAGCTTGGAATAAATTTCATGGACTGGTTTAAAATGGGAGATATTGAAGCCTCCGCTGAATTAAAAGGATCTGGAACAAAAAAAGTTTTCGAAACATTTGAAATCAAAACAACAAAATCTTTGATACTCAACGATGTAATAGAAAAAGCAAAAATTGTCAAAGATTTTTCATCAGTTCAAGAAGGAACATTATTGAAAATAGATAATGTAAAATTGAGTCTCGAAAATGAAGATGAATTACGTATTGTAAAATTCATTAACAGCGGAGCACTTAAAGATTTAATGATTCCTGGTTCGAATGGTTTTGATATGAGCAATCTGTTTAACTCTATGTTTAAAGATTATGCTTATAAAATTAAAGGAGAAAATCAAACTGAAAATATAATAATAAAAATTCCCTTGACATTTGAAAGCGAGTTCGAAAGTTCTTATAGTGTTGATGACTTATTCGTAGGTAAAGTATCAATTGTAGGACTTTATAAAGGGAAAATTAAAATTGATAGTCTAAAAAATTCCTTTCAGTATTTTCAAGAATTGGGACAATTACAAAATAGTCTAATTCTTCCAAATAATGACGATGATGAAATACAAGAAAGTCATTACACAACTTCACAAGCTCCTAATCAATTGTATTTTAAAAGTTCAGGTGATAATAATGAATATAATTATATTGATTTATTAGCAATTATTCAAAATGTTAATACGGAAGATTAAACACTATGGATTTAACATTACATTTTTACGAAAAAGATGATTACTATGATTTTAAAGAAACCAAAATATCTGAAGGATATTTTTTTGAAAGTATTACAAAATTTATCCATAATACTATAGATATTTCTGACTTAGAAGTTGAAAAATTAATTATTGATATATCTGCCATAACAGAATATATTAATATTCAATCTGTAACTGAACAAGTTGTTGATAGATTTGAGATTTCTCCATTTTATATTTGTGATATTTCTAAAAAAGAAAAAATTGAATACGAATTACGTCATGCATTTGAAAATTTAAAGAATCTTGATAAAGATTCTTTTATCAAAAAAAAGAAAGAAAAAAAAGCTTCAGAACTTGATGAAGTACAAATCGTTAAGCAACATAAAAAAATCACTGATTTAAGTGATGATGAATTAGACATTTTTTTACATGAATTTAATTCTAAATTATATGGTCATGAAAAATTTAAAAATGATTTTGCTCAACAATTAAGGACATTTCGGATTTTTAATAAACTTGGAGAAAATAAAATCCTCTCCCTTTTCTTAATGGGTGAGTCTGGTGTAGGGAAAACAGAAGTTGCTAGAACAATTTTTAATTGTCTCAATGGAAAAAAACGTCTTGCAAAAATAAATTTTGGAAATTATAGTAGTGAATTTTCTTTAAGTTCATTAATTGGGGCTTCAAGAGGATACAGAGATAGTGAAGATGGAGAAATTTTTATGAAAGTAAGAGATACTGATATTGGAGTTCTTCTTATAGATGAATTTGAAAAGTCAAATGCCACTCTCTTCAATTATTTTTTAAATGTTTTAGAAACTGGTTTAATGGAAAGTTCTCTAGGTGGTCAAATAGATTTAAACGGTTTCATTATAATTTTTACATCTAACATATCTAAAGAAAATTTTAAAGAAAAAATTTCTCCCGAATTGCGCTCAAGATTTGATTACAAGGGGATTTTTACATTATTAAGTAATACTGAGAAAAGGAAATATATTGAATTTAGATCTGAAAATATTAGTAAAAAGATAAAAACTGAATATGGATATGAATTTGGAGAAGAATTAAAACAATATTTACTAAACAATATTAAAATAGAGACATTTAAAAACATGCGAAATATAAATCGAGAAATAAAAAAGATGTTTTTATTATATCTAGCAAATCAAGAACAAAATAATTCTAAAAACAAAAACTTGAAAGTTTAATTTTACCCGATCGCGCAGATCTTCTTCGCAACGATAGCGAGAATTTGTCATCGATATCGCAAAATAATAAACACATTATATCTTTAAGAACTAAAACCTCGATTCCAAAAAAATCGAGGTTTTTCCATTTTATAAACCTTACTCCTCACTCAAATAAGGATTCAGAATCTCCGCCAATTCATTGAGCCAATAATAATTGTCTTCAAAATTTGCTAGTCCGATTTGGAGGGTTTGGTGTTGTCCTGAAACACCGAGAGCTAAAATGCAGTTTACTTGTCTTAATATTTTAGCCATATCTTCGGGATCGATTATATGGTTAAAAAAATCAATCAGCCTTGTTTCGGCTTCTTTGGAAAGGGTGTTTGAATTCATAAAGTCGTAGTTTTAAGAATTTAAAAACCCTTGTAAATTAGTGTTCCTAACGCCTACGACAGCGTTTACGGTCGTTTCCGATACCGTACACATAATACAAGGGCAAGTCTATTTAATTCTTAAGGTCGTAGTTTTAAGAGCTACAAACATAAGAAAAATACATTTAAAAAATAAATATTTTCTTACAATATTGTTTATATATTTATCGGCTTTATAATATACCAAATGTATAAAATTCGTTATTAGAAATAATCATTTTAAAATGGTATGTTTTGTATTTTCAGAAAGTCCCAGCGGGACGAAATAGGTATAGAAAACAATTCAGCCCATTTCAAAAGAACCCCAGCGGGGTGAAATCTTATTTACCGTATGTCGCTCCGCTGGAGCTTTGATACGGCACGTATTATGAATCTATAAATATTTCATTCCTCCGGAATTTTTAACTGCTGAAATATTCTGGTAATATGTGTCTTTCCTACACGTTTCGACGGATTAAAATCCATCGCTACAAAATAAATCGAGCCTATGGCTCTTGTTGAAATTCCGTTAGGAATGATTTATTTTGTAGCCCGGGATTTTAATCCCGGGTTAATGAATCCCAAAATTAAAAAGATCCGATCGCGCAGATCTTCTTCGCAACGATAGCGCGGATTTGCAATCCGTGCCCGTAACGATAAGTAAATATTAAAAGTAAAAAAATCCAAGCCAAGCCAATCTTTGTGGGCAATTGCAAATCCGCGCTATCGAACGGAATTAGTATCAGAATTACTATTTTCGCTTTAACTAAATAATTTTTATAAATTGTAATTTAATAAGCATTTGAAACATTATGATTAAAAAAATTTTCTTTCTTTCGATAATTATTGCTTTTTCATCATGCGAAAAAAGTGAATTCGAAAATTTACTTTCTAATCCAAACAAAAAATGGTGCTATATAAATAATAATAAATATGATAAAAATTCTATTATTAATTGGTACATGAAATTTTATACAAATGGAGATTTTGAAAATCTATCTGTAACAAATAATCAGAAACTTATTTTAGTGGACGGACAATATAAAGATTGCTTTTGGAAATATTCTAAAAATGATAGCATTCTAGAATTATGCGATTCTCGATATAAAATTTTAAAATACGAAAAAGATACAATTCATCTTATGGGATTAAAAGATAATTTTAAGTGTTTATTTATAAATTATAATCCAAAGAAATAAGAAAGAAAAATCGACAGCGCAGATCTTTTTCGCAACGATAATCAAATATTAAAAGTAAAAATTAATGCGAAGCCAATCTTTGTGTGCATGGATTGCAAATCGGCGCTATCGGAGTTTAATTATTTTGGGCGCAATTTTTGTCGATTTAGATTGCAGAGCTTCTTGTGTGTCCTTCGACTTCGCTCAGGAAGACAAAAATGATTATAAATCTGCATGATCACTTTGAGAATCTAAAATCTAATTAAATCAGCCTAAATCTGTGTAATCTGCGTGAAACAAAAAAAATCATCTGCTAAATCTGCGAGAGAATTTCACAAAGTGAATTACCAATCTTTATAGAGCTACTTGCGGAGATCCTTCCTTCGTCAGGATGACAAAAATGATGATAAAGTGAAACAAAAAAATGCAAGACCAAAATTGATCCTGCATTTTTGCAATTTTATAAATCTAAAAAATCTTTTACGCTCTCTGGCGCTCATGAATTCCTTCTTTGATTTCTTCGACCATTTTTTTATTAAAAGCGGGCAGATCATTTGGGTTTCGGCTGGTTACTAATCCTTGGTCTACGACTACTTCTGAATCTTCCCATTGTGCTCCAGCATTTTTCAAATCATTTTTAACAGAGAAAAACGAAGTCACTTTTCTACCTTCTAAAACATCAGCATCTACCAGAATTTGTGGTCCGTGACAAATAGCGGCTACTGGTTTTTTACTTTTAAAAAACGATCGTACAAAATCTACTGCAGCCTCTTCTCTTCTTAATGAATCGGGGTTTAAAACTCCACCCGGAAGAACCAAAGCATCGTAATCGGCTTCATTGGCCTGATCTAATACAACATCAACATTATATTCGTTGCTCCAATTTCCGTCTTTCCAAGCTTTAATAGTTCCCGATTTCAAACTTACAATATCTGCATTCCAACCTTGCTCTTCCAGATACGCTTTTGGAGATGCTAATTCTGATTCTTCAAATCCGTTTGTAGCTAATATGGCTATATTCTTTTTCATAATTTAAGTATTTAAAACGTTATTAATTTTGATTTACCTAAAATTACTTATTTCAAAAAGCTAGCGAAAACAGATGATGTTAAAGGTTTCTTTAATAAAAGTTAATTAACTGAAGTCCAATTATTTATTAAATATTAAATCAAAATTATATAAAATTGAAGTCACTTTAGTTTACTATTTTATAGCTTAAAAACTTTGTGCCTTAGCGTTTTAGCGTCAAAAAAAAATAATTTCTTATATTTGATATTATGCAGGAAATGATAACCATAAAAACTTTTGCCGAAGCAGAAGAACTTCAGAATCCGAGACGTGTTTTAAGATACGTTCTGATTTTCTGTACTGCCGGCGAAATCACGGTTTCTGTAGACGAGAGAGGATATATACTGATTCCAAATACGGTTTTAACGATTACTTCCGGTCAGATTCATTCTTTTACAGACAACAAAAATGCAGAGGGCTTTGTTTTAGAATTCACATATAATTTCTTTTGCAAAGATGACTACGATATGGAGTTGATTTTTCATAACGGGTTATTCTGTCATTTTGCAATGAATGAAATTATTTTGGTTGATAACAGCCAAATTGTTATCAATCAGCTAAATGAAATTACAAAAGAATTAAGTGAGCAGCCTTATCAATATCTCATTTCGGTTCACAGCAGAATCGAGCTGATTCTGGTAGAAATCAACCGAACCAAAATTAATCGCGGAGACGAAATCTATAAACCGGATGCTTTGTTTCTGCATTTTCTGGAAACTGTTTTAAAGAATTTTGATAAAAATCTTTCTGTTGCCGAAATTGCCGGTTTAATTGGCACAACAGAATCTAAACTCAACGAACTTTCTAAACTGCATACCAGTAATACAGCACAAAATGTCATTTACGGATTGATTATTTCTGAGGCAAAACGTCTTTTAAATTACGAGAAACTTTCGGTCAAAGAAACCGCTTATGCTTTGGGTTTTAATGATCCGTTTTACTTTCCGAATTTCTTTAAAAAACACACCAATGTTTCTCCTAAAACGTATAAGGAAATGTTTTGATTACTAATGTGTATTTTGTGTAACACATTGAAAATAAAAAAACTAGTTACATGCTTTTTCCAGAATTGTCTATTCTTTAAAATTCGCCACTATTCCATCTTTGTATTGTTATTATTTAAAAGAATTTAAAAACAATAAAAATGGAAAAGCAAATCACAAGAACAAACGAAATCAATTGGAAACCGCTTACAGAAGAAGGTGTAAACACAGATGGAATTTCTGTAAAAGCTTTATGTTTTGATCCAATCGCAAAAAGACCTACATCATTTTTATCCAAGTTTGAAGCAGGAGCTTCGTATCCAAATCACATTCATCCCGCGGGAGAGCAAATTTACGTTTTAGAAGGCGAAGTCCGTTCGGGTAAAGACGAATTAAAGCAGGGCGATTATTTGTATATGCCGCCGGGAAGTACGCATTCTGTGTATTCAAAAACGGGTTGTGTTTTATTGTTTATAGTTCCAGAGGAAGTTGTGATTTTGAAGTAGGTATTTTTATTAAAATTCAACAATTTGTCATTTCGACCGAAGGGAGAAATCGCACTCGTATATCGACAAAGATTGGAGAATTACTTTGCGGAGTTTCCAGTGCGATTTCTCCCTTCGGTCGAAATGACAAACTAAACGCATTTACCAATACACAAAAAATCACATCATATCATTTTGATACCCAGGAACTACCTCAAATCCTTCTTAATAACCAAATATTTCAAATTAGTATTTCCTGCATTGCTGATTCCGTGTTCGGCATTTGGCGGGCAATATAAACTGGTATTTGGACCAACAACAACGGTTTTTCCGTCTAAGAAAAAAGAAGCTGAACCTTCGAGTATATAAAAGAATTCTTCTTCAGGATGATGATGTGGTGCGTGTGTTGATTTTCCAGGTTCGACGATGCTCATTTTAAGCGTATTTTCCTGAGTGAAGTTTTTATCGCCAAACCAATATTGATAACCAACTTTGGTTTTCGTGGCTTTATCTAACTCAAAATGATTGACGCAGTTTTCTATAGTGTATTTTATTTCTGGTGCTTTTTCTTTGGCTTCTTGAGCGGAAGCTAGTTGTAGAAATAAAATCGTAATGGTGGTTTTGAGGATAGTTAGTGGTTTCATTTTTTTATTGTAATGTTACGAAAAATTGGGATTCATAAAAAATAATTAAATCATTAACATGAAAACTAGAGTTTTGTCTTAACTTTGCTTATCAACTTTAGTAAACTAAAATCATGCAAGCAATAAACATCACAGCGTATACAGAAGATGCTTCTCAAATTGAAGCTGTAAAAGCTTTTATGAAAGCACTAAAGATCAAATTTGAAATTGCAAATTTAAAACCTTACGAATTATCAGCCGAACAGCAAGAAATTTTAGATAGTCAAGTTAATTCAGATAAAAGCAATTATAAAGATGCTGAATCAATTTATACAGATTTAAAAAAGAAGTATGAATTATAAAATTATCGTTTCTCCAATTGCAATAAAAAACATTGAAGAGGCTGTTGAATATTACATTTTTAAAGCCAGTAAAAAAGTTGCTTTGGATTTTATGAATGATTACAAGAAAGTTTATAAAGCTTTACAAATAAATCCTTTCTATCAAATTCACGATAACAATTATCGTTTTCTTCCTTTTAAAAAATTTCCTTACGTAGCTTTCTTTATGATTGATGAATTATCTAAAACCGTTTTTCTAAATGCTGTTTTTCATACTTCTCAAAATCCTGATAAATATCCGAAATAAATGGTTCCCTAAAAATCAGAATCGCCAATCTTTGTGGAGTTTCTGGCGTATGCTTCGACTCCGCTCAGCAAGACAAACTGGATGTAACCACATAAAAGAGCCATCGGCTCGACCAATTTTGTAGGCCGGGATTTTAATCCCGGTTTTAAAACGAAATCCGAAATAAAGATCCATAAGGATCGCAACATATTGGCGTTTTATATGTTCCGTTCCTACGGAACTCATTTGTGGTGCAATTCTCGTGATTCAACGGATTAAAATCCGTTGCTACAATATTGACCATTCCTAACGGAATTTCTAACCATAATATTGAAATATTCTTTTTAAGTGTGTTGAGAAAAATTATGAAAATGATACCTTCTCGCCTAGCCCCGATCGAAACGGCATCCTTTTTCTGGCTTCTTTAGACAGAAAAAGATATAGTGTAGAGCGGGACAAAACTCGATGAAAACGAAAATGTTGTGCTTCAAAAAATATAAAGACTACAGATAACATCAATAAAATAAGGTGTTCACAATCTTTTTATGAAATGCTTATTGTACGATAAGAAAATATTATGATAAAAATATTTTGTAATTCGAAAAACCGTCATACATTTGCCTAACAGTGTTAAACGATTTAATACTCGAATAAAATGGCTAGCAAAGATCGAATTTTAAGACAAAAAGAAGAGACAAGAAATAATATTCTTGGCGCTGCTTATGATATCGTAAAAGAAGAAGGCTGGAATGGTTTGAGTATGCGTAAAATTGCCGATAAGATCGAATATACTGCTCCTATTATTTATGAATATTTCTCGAATAAAGAAGCAATTTTAGAAGAACTTACAGGCAAAGGTTTCGTAAAACTGACAAAAGAATTGCAAACTGCAATCGACAAGTTTGAAAAACCCGAAGACCAATTGGAAGCTATGTGGATGACGTATTGGGACTTTGCTTTTACTAATACTGAATTGTATCAGTTGATGTTTGGTGTCCAAATGACCTGTTGCGCACAGCGATGTTCGGCTCAGGAGGGACCTTACAAATTATTCACTCAGGTTATTGCTGAAGTAATGAAAGACAGCAATCCGAGTCAAGATATCATTAAACAAAAGTACTTCACTTTCTTTTCTGTTATTCATGGTTTAATCGCCATTAATATCATTAACAAAAGTGACATTTTAGAAACAATTAATGCCCAAATTTTGAAGGATGCCATTGGTGGTATCATCAAATCAATACAATAAAAATTTTTTCAAGTTTTACTTAACGGTGTAAAATAATTTAATCGGATAATATAAAATCCTTTTTTTTGAAACATTAACTTAACACTGTTAGAAAATTTAATAAAGGTAATAAAAGCTCTTTTTTTAGACTTTTACTTAACGATGTTAGATAATTTAATACCGATTTTGAAATAAACTTGGAATGGCTTGCTGTATGGAAATTTGCGCACTTTTACTTAACAACGTTAGATAATTTAATTCAATTAAATATGAATCCCGAGAATGCCAGAATGCCCAAAGAATTAATCCGAGAAAATGTTCAACCAATTAAAACCACGATTAAAATGAAAAATGTAATTATAACCAGTTTTATTCTGGCATTAGTTCTAAGTAGCTGTGCCGATAAAAATCAAGGTCCTGCTGCTCCGCCTCCACCAGTTTTACCAGTTTTGGCGATCACAAGTGCAAATACGACTACTGACGCTGAATATCCTGCTTCTATACAAGGAACTGTTGATGTTGAAATTCGCCCACAAGTAAGCGGCAATCTTGACAGAATTTATGTTGACGAAGGTGCTTTTGTAAGCAAAGGTCAGACTTTATTTAAAATCAATGAGCGTCCGTTTCGCGAGCAGTTAAACAATGCTGTTGCAAGTCTTCATGCAGCTGAAGCAGCTTTAATCAACGCTAATTTAGAAGTTGATAAACTGACTCCACTAGTACAAAATAAAGTTGTTTCTGATTATCAGTTAAAAACGGCTAAAGCTTCACAAAAAATTGCTGCTGCTAATATCGAGCAGGCAAAAGCAATGGTGGGTTCTGCGAAAATCAATTTAGGATATACTAATGTTACGGCTCCAGTAAGTGGCTACATTGGAAGATTGCCTAAAAAACAAGGAAGTTTGGTTTCTGCATCTGATGTTGAAGCTTTAACAACACTTTCTGATGTTCACGAAGTTTTTGCTTATTTCTCTTTGAGCGAAACAGATTTTATCAACTTTAAATCTAAATACGCTGGAAATTCTTTAGGGGATAAAATCAAAAAATTGCCGCCAGTGAGCTTGATTTTAGCTGATAATACGGATTATCCAAAAACAGGAAAAATCGATATGGTTGACGGTCAGTTTGATAAAACTACTGGTGCCATCACGCTTAGAGCAACTTTCCCAAATGCAAACGGAACACTTCGTTCTGGAAACACAGGAAGAATCCGTTTAGGATTAAATCATGACGATGCGATTTTGGTTCCGCAGTCGGCTACAGTTGAAATGCAGGATAAAGTATTCGTGTTTACTGTTGGAAAAGACAACAAAGTAACCAAAATGCCTATTACCGTTATCGGGAAAAACGGTACGAATTATTTAATTAAAGACGGTGTACATGCTGGAGATCAAATCGTATTGAGCGGTATTGACAAATTACAGGACGGACAAGCGATTCAGCCTGAAAAATCAACTAAAGTTGCCGAAGTAACTAACAAAAAATAATCAAAAGAAATAATGTTCAAAATATTTATACAAAGACCAGTACTGGCAACTGTAATCTCCATTCTGTTGGTGATCTTAGGGGTACTGGGTTTAACTAAACTGCCTTTACAACAGTTTCCAGATATTGCGCCTCCATCGGTTTTGGTAACGGCGGTATATCCAGGAGCTAACGCAGAAACGGTTTTACGTTCTGTGGCCCCTTCTCTAGAAGAGTCTATAAATGGTGTAGAAAACATGACTTACATGAGTTCTACTGCGAGTAATGATGGTACTTTGGCAATTACTGTTTTCTTTAAATTAGGAACAGATGCCGATCAAGCCGCGGTAAACGTTCAGAACCGTGTGGCACAAGCTACGAGCCAGCTTCCTGCGGAGGTTGTACAGCAAGGTGTTATTACGGCAAAACAACAAAACTCTTTCATCATGGCAATTGGTATGTATACCGATGATGAATCGAAATACGATCAGACTTTTGTTGCGAACTATGCTCAAATCAATATTATTCCGGAGTTAAAACGTATTCCAGGTGTAGGTTCTGCCAGTATTTTTGGTGGTGTAAAAGATTACTCGATGCGTGTTTGGTTAAATCCAACGCAAATGGCAACTCATAATGTTACGCCAAGCGAAGTGATGGGCGCTATTCAAGATAAAAGTTTGGAAGCGGCTCCAGGGAAATTTGGAGAGCGAAGCAAAGAGGTTTTCGAATATGTAATTAAATACAAAGGAAAACTTACCAAACCAGAAGATTATCAAAATATTGCCATTCGTTCTAACGCAGACGGTTCTGTTCTTCGTTTAAAAGATGTGGCGAGAGTTGAATTAGGTGCTTACTCTTACAACAGTTTAACTCGTTTAAATGGTAAAAAAGGAATTGTAATTGGTGTGATTCAGTTAGCGGGTTCTAACTCGAATGACATTCAGATTGCGATCAATAAAATGATGGAAAAGGCTTCTAAAGATTTTCCAAAAGGCATAAAACACAATATATTTTACAGTACAAAAGTTTCTCTAGATCAATCTATCGAACAAGTGGAACATACTTTGGTCGAAGCTTTTATTCTGGTATTTATTGTGGTATTTATTTTCCTTCAGGATTTTAGATCAACTTTAATCCCGGCTATTGCAGTACCTGTAGCAATTTTAGGAACGTTCTTCTTCATGCAGTTATTCGGATTCTCGATCAACTTGTTAACGCTTTTCGCATTAATTCTGGCGATTGGTATTGTGGTCGATGACGCCATTGTCGTCGTAGAAGCCGTGCATGCGAAAATGGAGCACAAAAAACTGTCTCCAAAAATCGCCACTCATGAAGCAATGCACGAAATCACGGGTGCTATTATCTCGATTACGCTGGTAATGGCTGCTGTATTCCTGCCGGTTGGTTTTATGGAAGGCTCAACAGGAGTTTTCTATCGTCAGTTTGCCTTTACGATGGCAATTGCAATTGTAATTTCGGCTGTTAATGCCTTGACTTTGAGTCCAGCACTTGCTGCTCTGTTCTTAAAAGATAATCACGGAGCTCATGATCACGATGCTGCTTATGAGAAAAAAGGATTTAAAGAGAAATTCTTTACCGCTTTTAACAGCAGTTTCGAATCATTGACGAATCGTTATGTTGGCGGTATTAAATTCTTAATCAGAAAAAAATGGTTGAGTTTAGGCGGATTAGCTGCTATTACTCTTGCAACTATTTTATTGGTAAAAACAACTCCTGCTGGATTTATTCCAACAGAAGATCAAGGATTTATCGCGATTGCAGTAAACACGCCATCGGGAACTTCGCTTGACGGAACTCAAAAAGTAATGACCGAAGCCGAAAATACTTTAAGAGGTTTAGATGCTTCAAGATTTGTAACAGCGATTTCTGGTTTTAACTTATTGACCAATTCAACAAGTCCATCTTCTGCGGTAGTTTTCGTTTTATTAAAACCAAACGAAGAACGCGGCGAAGTGAAAAACATTGACGAAATCATGAATCAAGTTCGTGGAAAACTAGGTTCTATTTCTGGCGGAAGTTTCTTCGTCTTCAGTTTCCCAACGGTTCCTGGATTTAGTAACGTTGAAGCTTTAGATTTGGTTCTTCAAGATAAAACAGGCGGAAAACTCGATAAATTCTCTGGAATCTCTCAGAATTTCATTGGCGAATTAATGAAACGTCCTGAAATTGCAGTTGCTTTTACAAGTTTCAAAGCTGATTATCCTCAATTACAATTGGATATTAATGACGAAAAAGCGAATCAGTTAGGCGTAAATGTAAAAGACATTTTACAGACTATGCAGGCTTATTTTGGTAGTGCACAGGCATCAGACTTTAACCGATTTGGTAAATATTACCGAGTGGTAGTTCAGGCTGACATTGCCGACAGAGCAGATCCAACAGCAATTGACCGTGTTTTCGTTAAAAATAAAAACGGCGAAATGGTACCCATAAATACTTTAGTAAAACTGACTCGTATTTATGGTTCTGAAACCGCTTCTAGATACAATCTATTTAACTCAATTTCTATTAATGCGATTCCGAAACCTGGATTTAGTTCCGGAGATGCCATTAAAGCAATTGAAGAAGTAGCAGCTCAACAATTGCCTGCAGGTTACGGGTTTGAATTCTCGGGCCAAACGCGTGAAGAGATTTCTTCTGGAGGACAGTCTGCAACTATATTTTTACTGTGTTTGATATTCGTTTATTTCCTACTTGCTGCACAGTACGAAAGTTACATTCTGCCTTTGGCTGTAATCTTATCAATTCCTGCAGGTATTTTTGGAGTATTTGTGGCTATTGGTTTAACTGGAATCGAAAACAACATTTACGTACAAGTTGCCTTAGTCATGCTGATCGGACTTCTCGCCAAAAATGCCATTTTGATTGTGGAATTTGCGGTTCAGAAACGAAAATCAGGACAAGCATTGGTAAAAGCTTCTATTGAAGCGGCAAAATTACGTCTGCGACCAATTATCATGACTTCTCTTGCCTTCGTAGTTGGACTTGTACCAATGATGAGCGCCAAAGGTCCATCGGCACAGGGAAATCACTCGATTAGTATTGGAGCAGCGGGCGGAATGCTTTCAGGAGTAATTCTAGGTTTGTTTATCATTCCGGTATTATTCATCGTATTCCAGCATTTACAAGAAAAATTCAGCGGCAAACCAGTTGCTGTCATTCATAATGAAGAAAAATAAAATATGGAAAACTATATCACAATCCTTTTAGTTGCCATCATATTTGGCATCGGATATATATCGTACAGAATCTCAAAAGATCTTGAAACCAAAAAAGATATTTGTACAGAAATCTAACTGTTTGAGTGAAATTTAAAAACTAATATTTAACACATAGAAACATAGATTTCTATATAAAAAAAGAGAATAAAAGAAACTCGTTTCCACACATAGCAACTATGTGCATTAAAACTAGTGAAACGCCTTTTTTGAATCTCTAAAAAACTATGATTCTATGTGTTGAAATAATTACACTCAACGGATAAAGAACATTAATAAAAAGACAATGAAAAATTATATAACCAAAATCGTGACCTTCGCCATTCTGATCACGACTTTAATATCCTGTAAAGTCTCTAAGGATATTGAAACTCCAAAAGATGCATTTCCTGAGAATTTCAGGAATGCATCGGTTTCGAGTGATACAACCAGTATTGCCGATATTGAGTGGAAAAACTTCTTTACAGAAAAAGATATTATCACGTTAATCGACAGCGCGGTTACCAGAAATAATGATCTGCTTATTGCACAAAAAAATATTGAAATTGCGCAATACAGATTTACACAATCGAAATGGGGGAATGTTCCTCAGGTGAATCTATTTGTAAATGCCAGCACCAGTAATCCTTCAGACAATAGTTTTACAGGAATGAACTTGAATCAGGCATTAGGCGCTAAGCATATTGACGACTATTCTGCTGGAGCTTCACTTTCTTGGGAGGCTGATATTTGGGGAAAGATCAGAAACCAAAAGAAAGGAGCTTACGCAGGATATCTTCAATCTGAAGAAGTAAAAAAAGCATTGCAGACTAATATCGTGGCAAATGTTTCTAGAGGATATTACAATCTTTTGATGCTGGACGCTCAGTTGAAAATTGCACAGCAGAATTTAAAGTTAAATGACAGCACGACTAAAATCATTAAATTGAAATACGATGCTGGTCAGGTAACTACTTTGGCAATTCAGCAGTCTGAAGCACAAGAATTAAACTCGAAACAGTTGATTCCGCTATTGGAACAGAATATTGCGATTCAAGAAAATGCATTAAGCGTTTTGACTGGTTCTTTTCCGAATTCAAAACAAAGAACAGTTCTTTTAACTGCACTGGAAGTGAAAACGAATCCGTCTATTGGAATTCCGTCTTCATTAGTAAGCAGAAGACCCGATGTAAAAAGTGCAGAATTGGCGCTTAAAGTAGCCAACGCAAATGTCGGTATCACGAAAGCGGATTTATACCCAGCTCTCAGAATTACGGCGCAAGGCGGTTTAAACTCTTTCGAAACGAGCAGCTGGTTCAATATTCCGGCTTCTCTTTTCGGAACCGTTGCAGGTGGTTTAACGCAGCCAATTCTGAACAATAAAAAGGTTAGAACGCAATATAATATCGCTGTCGCGGAAAGAGAAAAAGCGGTTTTAGCTTTTAGACAACAGGTTTTAATTGCCGTAAGCGAAGTTTCTGATGCTTTGGTGAAAGTAGAAAAGTTACAGCAACAGGAAACTTTCTTAAAAGAAAAAGTAAAAACATTGCAACAGGCTATTAAAAACTCCAACTTGTTATTCCAAAACGGTTTAGCAGAATATCTGGAGGTTTTAACAGCTCAGGCAAACTTATTGCAAAGCGAACTGGAATTAGCAGACATAAAAAGACAACAACTCACAGCCAATACCGATTTGTATCGCGCTTTAGGCGGAGGTTGGAAATAATACCCGTTACCCGTTAATTATTTATTTTTTGAGATGAAAACGCTGTGAGACTATTTGGTTTCATGGCGTTTTTTTGTTAGCCACGAATTCACGAATTTTTTTTTTACTTGCGACAAAGGCTCTAAGGCACGAAGTTTTTTTATTTTGCCACAGATTAATAAGATTAGAAAGGATTTTTTTTAAGCCACAACCCGAGCGATAGCGAACAGGCGAAGCAATTTCACAAATTTTCACGAATTATTTTCTCATCCTATGTCCTCCTGAGCGAAGTCGAAAGATGCGCACAGTAACCATCATTTTTGTCATCCTGAGGAACGAAGGATCTCCGCAAGAAACTCGACAAAGATTGGCGATTTACTTTGTGGAGCTACTTTACGTGTTCTTC
The DNA here is from genome assembly GCF_054075165.1 of Flavobacterium erigeronis. Classification (NCBI taxonomy): domain Bacteria; kingdom Pseudomonadati; phylum Bacteroidota; class Flavobacteriia; order Flavobacteriales; family Flavobacteriaceae; genus Flavobacterium; species Flavobacterium erigeronis. The sequence goes on from NZ_JBSKGP010000008.1 coordinate 306,843, forward strand.
GACTCCGCTCAGAAAGACATAAAATGAGAAGGAAATTTGTGTACATTTGTGTAATTTGTGGCAAAAAACTTTGCGTCCTAGCGCCTTCGTGGCAAAACAAAAAACAATGACTTTAAATAAAGAAACATACCTCAACAATCTAAAATTATACTTCGAAAGTTACGCTCCTATTTCTGAAAAGTCATGGAAATTGATTGAAAACCTGACACATTTCCAGACAATCAAAAAAGGAGAAATAGTATTGGAAAATGGGGAAATCTGCAAAAATCTTTATTTTATTGCAAAAGGAATTCTGCGAACTTTTATTACCGATCAACAAGGGAATTTTTATAACAAAAACCTTTTTTTCGAAAATAGACTTGCCTGTTCTAAAGTTTCATCAATGTTGCAAACTCCTTCCAGTTTTACAATTGAAGCTCTAGAAGATTGTATTTTAATCAATCTTAATTACCAAAAATACATCACGTTGATCAACGAAAACAATGATCTTAAAAGCTTCTATATTGCCTATTTGGAAAAAAACTGGATTATTGAAAAAGAACAAAATGAGATTGCTCTGGTTATGCAAAATGCAACTGAAAGATATTTAAGTTTGCTTCAAAAAAATCCAAATATTGAAGATCGTGTTCCGTTATTGCACATTGCATCACATTTAGGTATTACTCCAACACAATTAAGCCGAATCAGAAAAAGTTTAGAAAAAAAAATGTAAATCAACATATGTAAAGGTTTTCTACAAATGTCAATTTTATCTTTGTTCTCCTATATAAAATGAATTACCAAAAATGGAAAATACAAACCTTATAAAAGATAATATAGACAATCTTACAGCACTTTGGAAAACGGTTGCCACTCCACTCCTTTCTTATCATAAAAACGATCCGTTTGAAGTTATTCAGATAAAAAATTCTGGCTGGCCCAACCGAGTATGGTTTCGAGAAGATATTACAGAAGAAAATCTACCTCAGATTCTTGAAATTATAGAAAAGAACCCAGGCATAATAATTCCGTATTGGGATATTTTTGGAAGCGGTTCTAATGAAATTTTCGAGAAAAACGGATTTAAAACACGTATTCAACTCGTTGCAATGGCTTTGAAACTGGGAGAAAAATTTCCGCTTGAAAATAATCTTACTTTCAAAAGAGTTTTAAATGAAGAAGATGCGAAAACTTGGACCGATATTTATCCGTTGTCTTTTAGTTATGTGATCAGTAAAGAAACACTGACTCATAATTATGAAAATGCTAAGTTTTATTTAGTTCATTTGAACGAAAAACCGATTGGGACTTTGACTCTTTTTCAAACTGGAAACGTTATGGGAATTCATGGCGTTGGTGTTATTCCCGAAATGCGAAAAAGAGGTTTTGCAGAAGAAATCATGAAATTCGCCATCAACGAAGCGATTGACGCCAATGCCGAATATGCTCAATTGCAAGCTTCTCCTTTAGGAAAAAACATTTATACAAGATTAGGATTTGAGGATTTGTTTATGATTACGAATTACTTTTTGGATTAAAATTCCAATTAAAAAATTCTAAATTCCAAATTCCAAATTCCAAAAGAATCCGGAGGATTCACATATTTATAGCACGCAATTACCATCGCAGACATGTGACCCCGAAGGGGTCATACTTGGGTAGCATAATAGAATTCTATAAATATTTGAATCCTCCGGATTCTTTACATGCAAACCTAAAATTTTTGCTCTCATTTTATGTCTTCCTGAGCGGAGTCGAAGGACACGCACCGTAACCACACGGAATGGATTTAGCATGAGAGTCCTTCGACTTCGCTCAGGAGGACAAAACTTTGTCGAGCTACTTGCGAAGATCCCTCGTTCCTCGGGATGACAAACTGTACGTTAACATCACCACAACAAACAACAAACAGCAAACAACAAACAACAAACAACAAAACAAATTCTTGTCCCAAATGCCCCTAAAATAGTCGTAAATGTGTATTTCGTTTCAATAGAACAATTAGTTACATTTGTAATACATTAACTAATAACTATTTAAAACAAATACCCAATGAAAACAACGAAAATCATTTTCTGGACTACTACAATCCTTATTTTTTTATTTGAAGGCGTTATGCCGGCTTTAACTTCTCAGTCTGAAATGGCTAAAGAAGGAATCAGACATTTAGGCTATCCGGAATATTTCGGAAATGCATTAGTTGTATTTAAGATTCTTGGAGTTTTAGCCTTGATTATTCCGCAAGTGCCGGGACGTGTAAAAGAATGGGCTTATGCCGGATTTGCTTTCGATTTTATTTTTGCTTCAATCAGTCATTTTGCTGTAGACGGAATTGATTTTCAAGGTTTCTTTCCTTTAATTGTTCTGGCGATTTTAATTATATCGTATGTAACATATCACAGAATACAGCGTTATAAAAACATAGCGCTCTAAAAACCAAAACTTTATGATAATTGAAGTTTTTAAAACAAATGTTCAAGAAGAATCTCAATGTGCGATAATCATTGAGAAGCTTCTTGAGCATTATCCAAACAGCTCGATCAACTTCGATTTAGAAGATTGCGACAAAATCCTGCGCATTCATGCACCCAATTTTTCGAATACAAAAATCATCGACATTTTAAATTCGCACGGTTATTTCTGCGAAGCCCTTCCATAAAAAATTAACACTTCACAAACTATTGATATATAGTGTTTTAATATTTTTTATCGTATATTTGAAGGAGTATCATTTCCCCTAATTCTATAAATTTAATTTTTCACAGATAATGCACTGAGGTTTTTATTGAACCAATCGGTAAACATCTGCTATCGAATTTCCAATTTCTAAAATTAAAAAAAAAATGAAAAGTGCTATTCAAAATACCATACTAGAAACCTACAGTAAATTAGACGAACTGGTTTCAACTTTTTCAGAGGATGAAATCAATATTGTTCCGTTTGAAGGGAGCTGGACTGCGGGACAAACTACACAGCATATTATTCTAGCGTGCTCTGGTCTGACCAGCCTTTTTGCCGGAAAAACAGAAAAAACAAATAGAGAGCCTGACGAAAATGTCAAACAGCTCGACGCTATTTTTTTAGATTTTGATACCAAATACCAATCGCCCGAAAACATAAAACCTCCTGATATAGTGTATGAAAAAGATACGCTGCTGGCTTCTGTCAAAAAAATACAAAATGATTTATTTGAAGCTGCAGAAACTTACGATTTGACACTGACGTGCTTGGATGCCAAAGTACCCGGTTTTGATTATTTCACGATTTATGAATGGCTTCATTTTGCAATCGTGCATACGCAGAGACACACCCGTCAGATAAAATCGATTTACGAACATATCAAAAAATAATCGATCACAATTAAAATCAAAACTATTTTTATGAGATCAAAAGTAAAAACCATTGTTTCATCTGGTTTAGTTGCAGGAACATTAGATATTACTGCTGCCATTTTGATTTACGCGGGAATACTGCATAAAACAACAGCTGAAAAAATTTTACAGTCTATTGCAAGTGGCATTTTTAAAAAACAAGCCTATACGGGTGGAGTAGAAATGACTTTTGTGGGTTTGGGGCTTCATTTCTTAATCGCTTTTATTTTCGCTTGGTTTTATTTTAAAATTTTTCCTTACATCCCATTTTTTAAAATAAACACTTTACTTTCGGGAGTTTCATACGGCTTCTTTATTTGGGTCATAATGAATCTAGTTGTCCTACCAATCATATTTCCCGTTTTACCCGAAAAGAATTTAGATTTTCCGCTCTTACTTTCTATTCTCATCGTGATTTGCTGCGTCGGGATTCCGATTGCGTTTATAACGAGAAAGTATTATGCGAAATGGTATTGAGAAAAAGTGACAAAGAGACAAAGGTACAAAGTGGCAAAGTCACTAAAAAACTTTGTCTCTTTGTCACTTTGAATCTCTGAACCTTAAAGCTTAGACCTTCGTTCTTCCTGTTATTAATGAAATAACAAACAATACTATAAAGATAAAGAATAAAACTTTTGCGATTCCTGCGGCTCCGGCGGCAATACCTCCAAAACCAAAAATTCCGGCTATAATAGCAAGAATGATAAATATAACTGTCCAACGTAACATAATATTGATTTTTAAGTTCTTAAATATGACTGTTTATAAGCCTTTTTTGTTTATTTCAAAGTTCTTTTATTCCTACAAATCTTGTTAACTCGATACACTTTATTATTATCCCAATAAATTAATAACCACGCCAAGTATAGTGCGACTTTCACTATTATTTCAAAGTCTTACAGAATTACCATATTAATGCTTTTGAGTTAATTTTTTGATCGATTGGATTAATCGTGACTTCATTGCTGGAGTAATTTCACATAAAATTTCAAAGAACAATGGAAGTGTTATGAAACATGGTAAGTAGTCTTCCCTACAGGAACTTCCATTTTTGATGATCAACTATACTATTTTAATTATTGCGCTGCCGATCATAAGATTGCGGCGGCATCTTTGAACCTTAACGAGTTATTAACCGAACTTAAAAAATGTATCCACATGAAAACAATATCAAATAAATCCAAAATCGTTTTTTTATCTACTTTTCCGCCTACGCAATGTGGCATAGCAACCTATACTCAAGATACCATTAAAGGAATCACAGATGTTTATGGTAAATCTATCAAATGCGAAATATGTGAACTTGTTGATAAACCTAAAGAAAAGCCAACACAAGCATTTACCTTAAACACAAAAAATAGAGAAGAGTACGCTAAAGTCGCCGAGGAAATTAATCAGGATGAAACGGTAAAATTAGTGCATATTCAGCACGAATTTGGTTTGTTTTCAGGAAATTACGGAGATCATCTTTTAGATTTCTTAAATGTTATTAAAGCACCTGTTACATATACTTTCCATAGCGTAATTCCGAATCCGAATGACGAATTGAGAACGTTCGTGAGATTACTGCTGAGTTATAGCAATTCGGTTTTTGTAATGACGAATAAATCAAAAGAAATCCTAATTAATGACTACGACATCAATGAAGAAATAATTACTTGCGTACCTCATGGAACTCATATTGTGATATACGAAACTCCACAGCAGGCCAAAGAAAAATTAAACATTCATGACAGATTAGTGTTTTCAACTTTCGGACTTTTGGGCGAAGGTAAAAATATAGAAACGGGTTTACAGGCTTTACCAAAAATTATCGAAGAGGCGCCAAACGCCTTGTATTTAATTATTGGCAAAACACATCCAAATTTAATTAAGGACGGAGTTGATACTTATAGAGATAAACTAGAAAGTATCGTTGCAGATTTAAATCTTCATGATAATGTTCGTTTTGTAAATCAATATTTAGACACCGACGAACTTTTAGATTATCTAAAAGCTACCGATATTTATATGTTCACCTCAAAAGATCCAAATCAGGCTGTAAGCGGCACTTTTGCTTACGCAATGAGCTGTGCATGTCCGATTGTGGCTTCAAAAATTCCGCATACCAAAGAAGTACTGACCGCAGATTCTGGAATTTTGTGCGATATTGGAGATTCTGATCAATTTGCTGCAGCAGCAATTCAATTGATTAAAGATGAAAATCTAAGACACGAAATGGGAATTAGTTCTTTTACCAAAATGAGAGCTTCATCTTGGGAAAATGTCGGAATTACTCAAATGAATACTTATAAAAAATTGATTAAAAATCCATCAGAAATCAAATACAGCTATCCTCCTATTCAGTTAAAACATATCAAAAAACTGACTACCGAATTAGGAATTATTCAGTTCAGTAAAATTTCTATTCCAGATTTAGATTCAGGATATACTTTAGATGATAATGCAAGAGCTTTAATCGCGTTTTGTATGCACTATAAACTGACTCAGGATAAGGACGATTTGGCTTATATTTTAATCTATTTAGATTTTATTCAGCGCTGCCAAAAACCAAAAGGAGACTTTATCAACTATGTCGATCAGGAAAACCGCGAACATGTAGAACAAAATGCAGAAGTAAATCTAGAAGATTCTAATGCGAGAGCTCTTTGGGCATTAGGAACTGTAGTTTCTATGTCTGATATTCTTCCTGAAGCAATTACCAAAAAGGCGACAACATGTTTATTGAATTCTTTAAAATGGGCAGAAACCATTCAATCTCCGCGTTCAATTGGTTTTGCAACAAAAGGTTTGTATTTGTACCATTCTACAATTCCTAATTTGTACGTTGCGGCAATCATTAATAAATTAAATGCCAAACTGCTTGCCAATTATGAAAACACAGCTACAGAAGACTGGCAATGGTTTGAAAATTATCTGACTTATGGTAACGGAATCCTTCCAGAATCTATGCTTTATGCTTATTTGATTACCAATAAACCGGTTTACAAAAAAGTAGCTTTGGATTCTTTAGATTTCTTGATTTCTAAAACATTTGTAAAAGGAAATTTCAAAGCCATTTCAAATCAGAGCTGGCACCACAAAGGATCTGAGCCGGCACAATACGGAGAACAGCCAATTGATGTTACCTATACAATTCAGACTTTAAATGCATTTTATAATGCTTTTAAAACGCCTGAATACAAAAAGAAAATGAAAGCTGCATTCAACTGGTTTTTAGGAAAAAATCATTTAAATCAGATTATGTATAACCCAGTAAGCGGTGGCGGTTATGACGGACTTGAAAAAAATAATGTGAATTTAAATCAAGGCGCAGAATCTACTGTTTGCTTTCTAACTGCAAGATTATTAATGGAAAAATTAGCCATGTCACAGTCTCGTGTTATTCCTTTAATGAAATCACGAACTGGAGTAGCTATAAATTCTTAAAACATATTGAAGCTAACCAAATACTTCACTTTTTTTAAACCCTGAAAATCCCTTTTAGTTAAAAGGGATTTTTTGTTTTTAGGAACGACGCAACGTCACTTTTATTTTTTTATTGTGCAGAAGCCGATGAAAATTATATAAACTTCCAAAAAAGTTGTATAAGATTTTTACTCTTAAAAAAGAGTAATTTCATATAGAGAAAATAGGCTTTTTACCATTCCTATTTTCATTTTATATCATTCACCTTAAAACATACAATTTTGATTCTCGATATTAAAAATACATTCGCCGAAATTGGAGAAACCACAATATTCGCCAAAAGGTTTTTTAAGGAAGTTTTTATTCCGCCTTACGAGACCAGAGAATTTCTAAAACAGTGTTATGTTATAGGATACAAATCTCTGCCGCTGGTTGCCATTACAGGTTTTATTATGGGGTTGGTGCTTACGCTTCAATCACGTCCTACTTTGGTAAAATTTGGTGCAGAATCTTGGCTTCCAGGAATGGTCGCGCTTTCGCTAATAAGAGAAATTGCTCCTGTAATCACCGCTTTGATCTGTGCAGGAAAAATTTCGTCTGGAATTGGTGCCGAATTAGGATCCATGAAAGTAACCGAACAGATCGACGCCATGGAAGTTTCAGCGGTAAATCCGTATAACTATTTGGTTGTGACTCGCGTTCTTGCCTGTACTTTGATGGTTCCAATTCTAGTCTTTTTTGCCGATGCTATCGGAATCATTGGCGGTTATGTGGGCATTAACATTCACGGAGATGTAAACTTTTACCGTTTCTTAACCCAAATCGTCCAATCCTTAGAATACTTAGACTTGCTTCCGGCAACGCTAAAAACTTTCTTTTTTGGATTTTTTATCGGAATTATTGGCTGTTACAAAGGGTTTAATGCTTCTAACGGAACAGAAAGTGTGGGACAAGCCGCCAATTCAGCAGTAGTTACAGCATCGCTAAGCATTTTTATTATCGATATGGTGGCTGTTCAAATAACCGACTTATTTTTTTAAGATGATGGAGGAAAAAATACATAAAGAACCTAAAAAAACAAAAGAGAAAGATCAGACTCCGATTATTGTGATTAAAGATCTTCATAAAACTTTTGGAAAAGATAATGCCGTTTTAAAAGGTGTAAATCTCACTTTGAATAAAGGCGAAGATTTGGTGGTTTTAGGACGTTCAGGATCTGGAAAATCGGTTACTATAAAATGCATTGTCGGATTGATTGAACCTGACAAGGGAGAAATTAAAGTCTTTGACGAAAATGTTCTTAATATATCCAAAAGCGAGCTGAATGAAATTAGAGTCCGAATCGGATTTTTGTTCCAAAGCGGGGCACTTTACGATTCGATGTCTGTTAGAGAAAATCTCGCTTTTACTTTAACCAAACACAAACGCGATTTAAGCAGTGAAGAAGTGAACAAAGAAGTAATGGAAGCACTGGAAAATGTAGGCCTTGCTGAAGCCGTAGACAAAATGCCTTCTGAACTTTCTGGAGGTATGAAAAAAAGAATTGGCCTTGCCCGTACTTTAATTTTAAAACCAGAAATCATTCTTTACGATGAGCCCACAACAGGTCTGGACACGATAACATCAAGAGAAATCAGTCAGCTGATTTTAGATATTAAACACAAACAAAAAACCTCTTCGATCATTATCACTCACGATATGGCCTGCGCAAAAATGACTGCCGATCGAATTGTGGTTTTAAAAGACGGTGTCATTCACGCCGAAGGAACATACGAAGAATTAGAAAAAGACGAAGACGAATGGGTACGCTCATTTTTTCAATAAAGCAAAATAAATAATAGAAATCATGGAAAAGCAATCTGGATATACTTGGAAATTAGGAATGTTTGTTACGATAGGCTTACTGCTTTTTATAATGGCGGTATATTTTATCGGGAAACAGCAAAACCTTTTCGGATCTACCTTTCATATAACATCCCAGTTTAAAACAGTAAGCGGTTTAGAAGTCGGAAATAACGTTCGATTTTCTGGAATTAATGTCGGAACCGTAGAACAAATTCAGTTAAAAAATGACTCCACAGTTGTCGTGGTTTTAGTAATGAAAGAAGAAGTTCGAAAATTCATTAAAACCGATGCCACAGCCAGTATTGGTTCTGATGGTTTAATGGGAGACAAAGTGCTGACTATTTCGCCAGGTGCAAAATCTCAAAAAGTTATCGAAGACAACGGACAGCTAGCTTCTGTTGACGGAATTGAAATGCACGATATTATGAAAAGCGTGAAGAAAAGCGTGGATAATATTGGCGTGATTTCAGATGAAATAGCCATTTTCAGTCACAGCATGAACAACGGAAACGGTGCTTTGGCAAGATTGGTCAAAGATGATAAAATGGCCAATAGTGTTTCGAATACGCTTTCTAACCTAGAAACCGGAACAAAAGGTTTTAGCGAAAATATGGAAGCTGCAAAAAGCAATTTCCTTTTTAGAGGCTACTTCAAGAAAAAAGAAAAGGAAAAAGAGAAAAAAGCAGAAGAAAGAAAAGAGAAACAAGAGGAAAAGAAAGAAAAACAGGAAGAAGCAAAAGAAAAAGCCGCTAAAGAGAAAGAACAGAAAGAAGAAGCCAAAAAAGAGAAGAAAGAGGAACAAAAGCAGGAAGAAGCCAAGAAGAATTGATTTTTTTTAGAGAGTCCTTAGTCCTTAGCTGTTAGTCTTTAGTGCAAAGCTTAAAAGCTGAATGACAAGAACTAACAGCTAAGGACTAAGGACTAAAAGCTAAGGACTAAAAGCTAAGGGACTTCTCAAGAACCACAAATTACAAGTATATGCCTAGTACATTCAAACATACCGCCATTAAAGTTTTAAAAATTACTGGAATTTCTATTGCGGTAATTTTGTTTTTGCTATTTATTATTCCCTTGCTTTTTCCTGGGAAAATTGCTTCGGAAGTAAAGAAAATTGCCAACGAAAGATTGGATACCAAGCTGGATTTTACCAAATCGAAGCTTTCTTTTTTTACGCATTTTCCATCCCTGACCGTTTCTCTAGATGATTTGTCCATGACGGGTTCTAAACCTTTCAGCAATGACACTTTATTAAAAGCCGATCAGGTTGCTTTCGGAATCGATATCAAAAGACTTCTTTTTGATAACGAAGTCAAAATAAACAAACTGTATGTTTCGGATGCGCTGATTAATATTATGGTCAACGAAAAAGGTCAGGCCAATTATAATATTTATGTTGCTCCAGAAGATAGAGATAAAAAAGAAGATCCGAATGCTCCAGAAGAAGGAACAGCCATTCGATTGGAACGTATTGATCTGCAAAACTGCCACGTAAAATACAACGATCGTTCGGCTAAAATTTTGGTTGATGCAAAAGGTTTTAATTATGTTGGAAAAGGAAATCTCAGCGAGGACATTTTTGATCTCGCGACTGATGCGAAAATCGATAATCTGGATTTCTTTTATGACCGAACCGGTTATTTAAGACGAAAAAAAGTCAGTGCCGATTTAATTACCCGAATCAATACGCACGCCCTAACTTTTATTTTACAGAAAAATGAACTTCATATCAATAAACTGCCGCTTAAATTTACTGGTTTATTCAGCATTTTAAGAGACGGATATAAAATTAATATCAAAGCCGCTTCAGAAAATACAACCGTAAAAGATTTACTTTCTGTAATGCCTCCCGAATATTTAACATGGCTTGAAAAAACTGAAATTTCAGGAAGAAGCGATTTATTGCTCAGTTTTAAAGGAGATTACAATGTTCAGAAAAACCAGAAACCAAATTTGGCTTTCAATTTAAAAATTAATGAAGGTTCGGTAAATTATAAAAATGGGCCTGTTCCTTTAACCGATTTCCAAATGGATTTGAATGCTTTGCTTCCGTCGTTGGATACCGAAAAATTATTGGTCAACTTGAGAACATTCAAATTTAAAGTGGGCGAAAAAGATTATTTTAATGCTTATCTACACAGTAAAGGTCTAAGCGAAATGTCGATTAATGCAAGTGTGAAAGGTGCATTAGACCTTGCTGTTGTTGATGCGGCTCTAGGATTAGAAAAAATCGATCTGAAAGGAATTTTAAAAACCGATATTCAGGCGCGAGGGCTTTTTAGCACTTCCAAAAAATTATTCCCAAAAACGATTGGCGGAATTTCACTTCGAAACGGTTGGCTTAAAACAAGCTATTATCCCAACCCAATTACGAATATCACTTTTGTGGCCAACATGCTCAATAAAGCGGGAACGTATCAGGATCTGATTGTTGCCGTGGCACCCGCCTCTTTTACTTTTGAAGGAAATCCGGTTTATGTAAATGCCACTTTATCCGATTTTAGCGATTTGGCTTATAATGCCAAAATTAAGGGCGAACTGAATGTCGGCAGAATTTATAAAGTTTTCTCCCAAGAAGGTGTTGACATAACGGGTTATGCCAAAGCCGATCTTTCTTTAAAAGGAAAACAAAGTTATGCCACAACAGGACAATACGATAAACTGGACAACAAAGGAACATTATTGCTTAAAAATATAAAAGCAACTTCAGAATTGTTTCCAAAGGCTTTCTTTATTAAACAGGGAAATTTTCGTTTTCAGAACGAAAAAATGTGGTTTGAAAAATTCAATGCTTCTTACGGAAAATCAGATTTTGATATTAACGGTTATCTGCTCAATACGATTAATTATTTCTTAGAATCGAAAGGAACTCTGAGCGGCAATTTCAACTTAAAATCTAAACTGATTAATGTTGACGAATTTATGGCGCTTGAAACTGGCGAAAATAAAGACCGCAATATTGAAGTCGAATACGCCAAAGAAGATCATCCAAAAATGAGTGGTGTAGTCATTATTCCGAAAAACTTAAATGTCAATTTAGATGCAAGTGCAGACAAAATCGAATACAATAAATTAGTTTTTAACAAACTAAATGGAAAAATTGGAATAAAAAAAGAAGGATTTTACTTAGAAAACATTACCTTTAATATTATTGACTGCATTTTAGGAGTTAATGCGCTGTATAAGGACGAGTCTCCAACTTCTGCACATTTTGATGCACATTTTACAGCTAAGGATTTTGATGTTCAGAGAGCATACAAAGAAATTCCGATGTTTCATGATATGGTCACTGCAGCTGAAAAAGCACACGGAATAATCTCTGTCGACTATAAAATAAAAGGAGATCTGAATGGAAATATGGGGCCTATTTATGAATCTATGCAAGGCGGAGGAACCATTAATTTACGTGATGTAAAAATTAAAGGACTGAAACTTTTTGATGGAATTAGTTCTAAAACAGGACAAAGCGGTTTGAGCGATCCAGATATGGAAGGAATCGAAATCAAATCGACTATAGATAAAAATCTTATTAGTATTGAGCCATTTACCTTTACCGTGGCCAGCTTTAAGCCAACAATTAAAGGAACTACAAGCTTTGACGGACTTTTGGATCTCAGAATGCGTTTAGGTCTTCCGCTTTTCGGAATCATAGGTTTTCCGATTGTAATTACAGGAACACACGAAGCTCCAAAAATTAAAATATTCAGCAAAACGGGACAAGAAATTAATCCTGCAGTTTATGATGAAAAAAACAATAAAGTTATTCGAAAAGAAAAACTAAGCAAAACTCAAAAAAAATAATAATGAGTTCTAAATCTCCACATAGCGGCGGTGCATTCGAAAAATTTGCTTCTAAAGTTTCAAAAGCTGCAGGAAGCACAACGGCATTTATCAGTGCGTTTATCATCGTTTTGGCGTGGGCGGTTTCAGGCCCCATTTTCGATTATTCTGAGACTTGGCAATTGGTCATCAACACTGGAACGACAATTATTACTTTTTTGATGGTTTTCTTAATTCAGAAAGCACAAAATAAAGATTCGCTTGCTATTCAGCTAAAACTAAACGAACTCGTAGCTTCCAACGAATTATCGAGCAATAGTCTGGTTGATATCGAAAATATGACGGAAGAAGAAATGATCATTATTCAGAAATATTATCACCATTTGAGCCAATTGGCAAAAAAAGATAAAAGTATTAGAACGTCCCATTCTCTTGCAGAAGCAAATGAGCTTCATAGCCGTAAAAAAGAAAAAAACACCAAACCAGATAACACTAAAAAGATTGCCAAGAATACCACTAAAAAAATAACCAAAAAATGAAATTGAGCTCTACAGAAACGTATTGGCCTTTAAAAAATGCCATAAAACAAAGTTACCCCTCCCTAGATTCTGATATTCACACCGATATTTTAATTATTGGTGGAGGCATAACAGGAGCTTTAATAGCTTATAAATTATTAAACGAAGGAAAAAAAATCGTGCTTGTAGACCGTCGAGATGTTTGCGGCGGAAGCACTTCGGGCAGCACTGCTTTACTACAATATGAAATTGATGTTCCTTTGCATCAGCTCATTAAGCTTCGCGGCGCGAGATGCGCCGTAGACAGTTACCAGAACGGAAAAAAAGCCATTTTTGATCTTCGAAATATAATTGATGCAGTTGGCTGTGACTGCGGTTTTGAGTTCAAAAAAAGCGTTTATTTTACTACTTTAAAAAAAGATGTCCCGTATTTAAAAAATGAATTTAAAGCCAGAAAACAGCATGGTTTTGAAATCAGCTGGCTGAGCCGATCAGAATTGCAGAAAATGGGACTGAATGCCATTGCGGGCATAGAATCTAAAACGGCCGCGGTTATGGATCCTTTTAAGCTGGCAAGCGATCTTTTGTTTCATTGCCATGAAAAAGGAATGCCAATTTTTGACCGAACCAATATCGCTTCTATTCAGCATCAAAAAGGCAAAATCATTGCTACTACAGATTCTAAATGTGTCATAACAGCGGGGCATATTATACATTGCACGGGCTACGAAAGCACAGAAACCCTAAAAGAAAAAGTGGTCGATTTAAAAAGCACTTACGTTATTGCATCAGAAAGTCAGCACGATCTTCCGGAGCATTTTAGAAATACTATTTTTTGGGATACTGCAGCGCCTTATCATTACATTAGAACTACAGAAGATAACCGTATAATAATGGGCGGCGGAGACGAGGATTTTAAAGATACTTCCAAACGCGATAAACTGCTTCCTAAAAAAGAAGCTTATCTTTTAAAACAATTCTTTAAACGATTTCCAGACTTAAATTTCAAAATCGATTATTCCTGGGCAGGAACTTTCGGAGAAACCAAAGACGGCCTTCCCTATTTCGGAAAACCAAATCCGAGAAAAAATGAGCATTATATCCTAGGATTCGGCGGAAACGGAATCACCTTCAGCGTACTCGGAATGAATTCTATTTTGGATTCCATTCATAACAAAAAAAATACGGATTTGGATTATTATCGGTTTGGGCGCTGAAAAAAGCGTTGCTTTTTTAGGGACAAAGAGACAAAGGTTCAAAGTAGCAAAGTTTTAATTTTGTTACTTTGAACCTTTGAGATTTATATCTTATATCTAATATTTTTTAGAGAAAATGAAAAAGGTTCAGAGAGATAAAGTTTAAAATCTTTTTCCACTCTGAACCTTCGACTTGTATATATATTATGCTTAAAAGCTAACGAATTCAATTAAAAAAGCTAACCTTACTTTAAAAGCAGGTAAAACCTTTGCCACTTTGTCTCTCTGCAACTTTGTCCCTCAATTACGCAGTAATCGCCAAAGAATTCAAATTAAACTTATATTCTTTTGGGCTGCAATTGAATTTTTGTTTGAATATTTTAGAGAAATAGCTTCTGCTGGTGAAACCAATGCAGTAAACAATTTCTGAAATATTTAAGTCAGATGTTCTAATTAAAATTTCGGCTTTTAGAACACGCATGTGTGTGATGTAATCGTTGACTGTGCGGTTGTGAATCATTTTGAAGCCTTCCTGAAGTTTGTTTGGAGACAATCCCGATTTTTTGCTTAGTGATTTTATAGAAAAAGCTTCTTCTGGACTTGATTTTATAAATTCTGAAAGTTCTTTTATTTCTTCCATTTCTCTTAAGGTCAATCCGTTTGATTCATTTGCAAAAGCATGAAGATCGTCTGAATGCTGTTGAATTTCCATAGCGAGAATAATTCGCATAATACCTTCTTTAAGTAAATTGCGAACAATGCCCGTTTGTGTAATCGAGTTAAGCTGTTCAATTTTTTCTGCAATCTGCAAATTATAAGAACCTATATAAAAGAAATCTGTTACCTGATTGTTTTCAAAAAAAGTATCTTTCACTTGTTGATTTAATGAATGAACTTGATTTGCAGGATCAATTTGAGTTCCGACAATAATTAGGGTCAACTTTGTTTTCTTTCCTTTTTCAAAGTATAAAACATTATCTTGATTTTGCTTAGAAGTTACAATTGCAGTCTGAAAGGTTTTTAGCTTTCGCTCTTCTCCATTCAATCCAAAACTATGTGCAAGATTACCTTTTGAGCAATAGGCAAAATAAATTGGCGACGATTTTACATTTAGAAAATCCAGTCTCACATCTGCAGAAAATGTCATGTCAAACTGAACATAGGAGATATTGTCGTTAAACGAAGCTCCAATTATAGAACCTTCAGCAAAACTATTTTCAACTTGAAGTGCATACTCATCTAAATCAAAAGTCACTTTTCCGCCAAAACTAGTCTGAAGTTCATCAAATATATTTTGAGTTTTTTCTGTATTTATAGTAATAATTTTCATGGTTCGCCGGATTTTAAATTATAATTTGCAAAACAGATTATTTCTATCGAAAATCTGAAATTCAAAGTTCGTTTAAAGACACGCCAAGAATGTTATATAATTTTTCGGTTTTGTTTTATAATTCCTTATAAATGTTTAATTTAAGGTACATCAAATAGTATAAGAATATAGTATGAAAAGTTTTTCGTTTGCCCCAATAAGTTCTCCTTCTTCTAAAATTCTGATTTTAGGCACAATGCCTGGAACAAAATCTTTAGAACTCAATCAATATTATGGCCATAATCAGAATAACTTTTGGAAGTTTATGTTTCAGATTCTTGGAGAAGATTTTTCTACTGATTATGAAACTCGAAAAAACCTATTAATCAAAAACAACATTGCACTTTGGGATGTCTTACAATTTTGCGATCGTATAGGAAGCTTGGACAGCGCGATAAAAAATGAAATTGCAAATGACTTTGAACATTTTTTAGAAATTCATCCTCAAATAGAAAGCATTCTTTTTAACGGACAAAAAGCGGCGGCTTTTTTTAAGAAATACGTTCACTTAACAAAAGAATATAAAACTTTTACGCTTCCTTCTACCAGTCCAGCCAATGCTGGTAAGACTTTCCAAGATAAATTACAGGAATGGAGCATCGTTAAAACCTTATTATAAAGAAGCAGTTTTTATAGAATTAAAATGCAAATATTGAAATCATGTAACTTTTTTCGTTTAAAGTATAACAAAATTCAACCACTCTCGATCTAATTTTACATCAAAGAAAAATAAGCCATATTGAAGATTTGATGAACGAAAAGAAAAGGCTTTCTTCTTATTAAAATTTACAAAGCAAACTGTAAAAAGTTTAGTCTATAAAGAGAACATTGGTTATGTTAGTTTATTTTTGGGAAAAAGCTACTCTATAGAAATATAGAGTAGTTTTGTTTTTATAGGCTACCTTTAATCTAAAAAAACATGAAAATTCAAACATATTACAATCATATACGGTTTTATCCACCGCACCATTTTATCTATTATCCTGTTTTAATTTTATTCTTAGCCACGAGTATTTACTTAGGCATTACAACAGAAGATTATTTAATTTGGGGATTTATTAGCGTAATCTTTATATTTCTTTTTGCATTGGCCTATATGCTGCGCCAGCACTATGCTTTAACGCTTCAAAATAGAATTGTGCGCTTAGAAATGCGTTACCGTTATTTCACTTTAACAGGCAAAAGATTCGAAGAATTTGAATATAAACTCACAGACGATCAAATATTTGCGCTTCGCTTTGCACCAGACGACGAATTGGTTCCGCTTGTAGAAGATGCATTAAAAAACAGCTTGACAGGCGATGCAATCAAAAAAGCAATCGTGCACTGGAAAGCAGATTATCATAGAGTTTAGCAACTATTTATTTTTCTTTTTATTGAAAATCAGATAAAAAAGAAATAATATAATCCAAACTGAAATAATTACTACAAAATAAATTGCAATAATATTAGGATGCAAATAATTAGGTTCGTAAAACAATTTATCCAGAGTTGTAAATTTTTCTGCTAAAGCTTTCCTGTCAAAATTATTTCTGATCGCATTAAGCGGTTCGTCACGGTTAGCTTTATAATGATAAACATCTTGTGTCAGCTCTTTCGGAATGAGATTGGTTTCGATATTGTATTTCTTCAAAAGTGTATCCAATTTCTGGAAGGCATACGTTAGCGAATCTTTCTTAGCATTATACAATAATTTATAACGATCCACTGCGGCTTGATACTTTTGTTTATCGAGAGAATCTCCCTGAACAGGATTAAATAAAGACTTATTTTCCAGAAAAATACAAATATCATCATCGTGTTCTGGATGAACAGGGACACTCTTAAAAATAATTTGTGTACTGTCTCCTACAATTCTTTTTGAGATTACTCTTTTGTGTATTTCTTCTTTATCAAAACCCAGAATATCAAAAATGCTGTCTGCTGTATTTGTTGTTTTGTCAAAAGTGCTTGTTAAAGCAGTTATCGTATCTATACTATAATAATTGGTTTCTGTAATAGCATATTCACCCGGAACAATAGTGTCTTCTTCTTTTAGTACAGGATAAGGTTTTGGATATAAAATATTCTCGTAATTGAACAATTTCTCCGAACTATATGACGTATATCCATACAAAAAAGGATTCAAAACATTCAACAGCTTTTTGTCCTTATTAAAATCATTTTCAGACAATTCTGTTTTCAGTTTGGCATTCATTCCAAAACTATAACTCACAAAAAAGGAAAAAGTCAGAAAGGAAATAAACAGCAGACAAGCGCCAATCTTAAACAAATTTCCTCCTTTATAATTTTCTCTAGAATGATTTCGAATCAGAAAAATAAGAAAGAAAAGCAAAAACAAACCACTGACAAAAAAATGCGAAATCGAAACATCATCGTAAAATTTAAATCGGTAAAATTCGGTGTAGATGTTAATATTTTTAAGCCCTTTGAAGGTTAAATAACCGTATAAAAAATAAGCTACATGGATAAAGGTTAATACAATAACAGATTTTACAAAATAACGTTGTAGAGTTTTATTCATTTTTTAAGGTGCTAAGGTTCTAAGATGCTAAGACTAGAAGTATATTTTTGAAGTTTCTAATATACTGAAATTTTATTTTAGCATAAAAATATTACAAATAAAAAAGACGTGAAAAAAATCACGTCTTTAAAAAATTTTGTTACTTGGACATCTGCCAATCTTTGGTTAGATGCACTGCAGTGCATCTCTGCATTCACAGAATCAAAAACCTTTGTCACTTTGTCACTTTGCACCTTAGAAACTCAGAACCTAGAACCTTAGAACCTTTATTTCGTCAAATCAAACCCTTCTTTAACGATCTCACTTTCAACCTTATCAATCAATTTATTGGTTTTGCCTGTCAATCGTTCTTTTTTCCAATCGCCTTTAACATACATTATAACGGTAATCAAAGCTGTTACAACAGAAGCAATCGGAAACGCCCACCAAATACCAACTTTTCCTAAAGAAGTATTGTGCGACAAAATAAAAGCCAACGGAAACTGAATTACCCATTGAGAAACCAAAGTCAAAACCATTGGCAATTTGGTATTTCCAACGGCGCGGAAAACTCCAGTCAAGCAAAGCTGTAATCCTAAAAATCCCCAAGAAAGGCATGTAATTCTTAATAATTCTGTTCCTCCTTCAATAACGGCCTGATCGTTTGGAACAAAAAAAGCAATTAAATGCGGCGCAAAAATAAAAGCGATAATTCCAAGACCTGTCAATAATCCGAAACCGAGATAGGCACCTAGTTTTGCAATTTCAGTTGCTCGGTCGATATTTCCTGCGCCAATATTTTGTCCGACAAGAGTCGCAATCGCCATCGATAGTCCCAAAGCAGGAATCAGAATCAGCTGAATTAAATTGGAACCGGCTCCGTAAGAAGCCACCGTTAAAGTACCAAAACGAACAATCAAAAACGTAATCGCCATCATTCCTAAGGCACGCATAGACTGTTCTATAGAAGATGGAAAACCAATTTCAAAAGCTCTTTTTATGTGTTTGTAATCGGGTTTGAAATCGGCAAGACGAATATGAATTCCGTGTTTTCCTCTAAACAGAATTGCAAACCCAATTATAATCGCTAAAAGCTGTGTCGATAAAGTTGCCAATGCTGCGCCTTTTACGCCCATAGCGGGAATAAAATTCCATCCGTAAATAAACAACGGATCTAGCGCAAAATTCAGAATAACAGTTCCTAAAACAATATAAACTGGCAACGTCACACGTCCAACTCCACGCATAATAGATTGGAAAATCATGAATCCGAAACTAAAAACCAAACCAACAAATGCTACTCGCATGAATCCTAAAGCATCAACATAAACTGCTGGTTCTACTTTTAGCAGATATAAAAAATAGGGACTTAAAATATAACCAATAATGGATAATACAATAGAAACTATAATCACCATCGACAAAGTTTGTGCGGCAACGTGATTGACCATTGCCTGATTTCCTGCTCCAAAATATTGTGCAATCAAAATAGAACCTGCAATAGCCAGTCCGGTTCCTAAAGCTATGGTTAAAAATATGACAGGCGTACTTATGGAAACTGCCGCAACGGCATCTCCGCCCAAGCGTCCTACCCAAAAAGCATCTACTAACTGATATGCGGCTTGTAACAAATTAGCAATCATAATTGGAACTGCTAATTTTAATAATGAAGAAAGGATTGGCCCTTCTAACAATTCATTTTTTTTCATTTATTCGAAATAATTATTTAAAAATAAGTTGACATATCAACTTTTAAAGTTCAAAAAAAATTAAAGCGTTTCGAGTTTGTCTGCATAAAACTTTACTGCATTCAACGCTTCGATTCTTTCTTTTGGAGAAAAAACAGACATTACTTCTTCTTCTGCCCTTTTCATCAGCGACCGAATATTTTTAGCCATTATGATACCTTCCTCGGTAAGACTTACAATGTTTTTGCGTTTATCCATTTTGTCTTTTACGACCTCAACCAATTTCTTTTTTTCGAGTGCTGAAATACTTCTCAAAATAGATGATTTATCACGCATCGTTTTATCTGATAATTCTCTCTGCGAAAGACTTTTGTGATTCAAAATCATAAGCAAAGGCAATTGTTCCAGCTGCAATGTGATTCCTGCTTCAGTCATTAACGCATTTGTCCGTCTAAAAATTGCTCGTTTTATACGGTTAATCTGAAAGAAGAAACTATCTGATATTTCTTCTTTCCAAAAATTTGAAAAACTTGCTGTATCGGTATGTTTTTTTTCCATGAGGCAAATTTACAAAAAAGAGTGACATGTCAACTATTTTTAAAAACAAATTCTTATTTTACTGATAACCAAATGATTTCTAAAAATAATTCAATACAAAAAAGAAAAATGAAAGATAATTTTCGCTAACTTTAATTGTTAAATTTTACCTAATAAAACTTAAAAAACCAATCTGATGAAAAATTTCCTATTTCTTTTGATGCTAACATTTTTTTGGATTCCGGTAAACGCTCAGAATGTTGCAGATAATATTTCGAGCGAAAGCTTAACAACCTCTAAAACTTTCGACGAGGAATTTCAAGACAGCTATGCAGACGATCTGCCTTGGCATGCAAGACGATTTAAAGTAACTGCGGGTGCTTTTTTTCCTATTAACAATACCGAAATTCGTGTTGATGGCAATAATGGTAACATTGGTACAAAAATCGATCTTGAAGACGATTTAGGTTTTAATAAATCGAGTTCTTCTTTTATGGGAACTTTTGACTGGAGAATTTCAAGAAGATCCAGATTAGGAGCTGAATATTTTGTTTTGAACAGAAGCTCTACCAAAACTTTAGAAAGGGAAATTAATTTTGGAGATCATACTTACGATGTAAATGCAAGAGTAACGGCTTTCTTTGACATACAAATTGCCAGAATTGCTTATGGATATGCGATTATCTCGAAACCTAAATACGAAGCGGGTTTACTTATTGGAGCGCATGTGCTTTTTGGTGATTTAGGTATGCGTCTTGATACTCAGCAAACCAGCCAAGAAATAAGAGACAATTTCAGTTTTACCGCTCCTCTTCCTGATCTTGGTATTTGGGGTGAATTTGTTTTGGGAAAACGTGTGGGACTTTATGCTAATGTTAATTACTTGGCGGCTAAAATTGATAATATAGATGGACACATTATAAGTTACGGACTTTCTGTTTTGTATAATGTGCATCAAAACTTTAGTCTTAATGCTGGCTACACTGGTTTAAATTTTAAAGTAGATGCTGTTGGAAAACGTTTTAACGGCGATTTAAAATGGGGCTATAATGGACCAACGATTACAGCTGTTTATACCTTTGGAAATCATGTGAAGCTTTATAAACATTGAGGTTCTAAGGTGCTGAGATGCTAAGGTTCTAAGTTTTTTTTTAACCGCTAAGGACGCAAAGAATTATGTAAGGTTCGCAAAGGTTTTATGCAAAGCTTTCTAACTAAACAAAATATTCTCGCAAAGACGCGAAGGCGCAAAGTTTTTTGCCACAAATTTCACAAATTTTCGCTAATTTTCGTGTATTTATGGCCTCATTTTTTGTCTTCCTGAGCGAAGTCGAAGGACACGCAAGAAACTCTGCAACGATAATAAAAATTTGTGAAATTTGTGAAATTTGTGGCTAAAAAAAAATCAACGCAAAACATATCTATAAAACTTTGCGAACTTAATTTCTAGAACCTGCTTCAGCTTTAATTAAAAAAATCTTTGCGTACTTTGCGTTAAAAAAAAAACACAATCTACATCAAAAAACAAACCCGACCTCGTAAACGAAATCGGGTTTATTACCAAACTTAAACTTACTTAACTTAACTCAAAATAAAACTTTATAAACTTAGAAGCTCAAAAGCTTAGAAGCTTAGAATCTTAAAAAATCATTATTCTATTGGAGAAAATTTTATTGCTGTTCCTCCACCAGCTGCCAATTTGATATTTAAAACAGTTTTGCTGTTTACTTTTTGTTTAGAGATTGTAACGGGATACGGATTTGTTTTATAATTTGCTCCTTCTCCATCTGCATAAATTTCTGCTTCGTATTCTTTGTTTTTATCCAAAAACGAAAGCGCTACTTTCAGCTCTCTGGCATTTCTATTGGTAATCGAACCTAAATACCAGTTTTTCTCCTCCCAGTCTTTACGAGCGATTGTAGTGTATTCTCCAATTTTAGAATCTAAAACTTTGGTATCTGACCAAGTGCATGGCACATCTTTTACGAATTGAAACTCTGGTTTTCCTTCATAATTTTCAGGTAAATCTGAAGCCATTTGCAACGGACTGAAAATAATCACGTACAACGCCAATTGATTGGCCAAAGTGGTCTGCACTTTTGCACCAGACGGCGTTTTGTAATCAAAATTGAAGTTTCCTGGCGTGTAATCAAAGGGTCCAGATAGCATTCTTGTAAAAGGCAAAGTCGTTAAATGCTCTGGCGTATTTCCTCCATCTACAGACCATGCATTGTATTCTTGTCCTCTACCGCCTTCTTGCGACATAAAGTTCGGATACGTACGCTGTAAACCAGTTCCTTTCATTGGTTCGTGGTTATCAATCATGATATGATATTTAGCCGCAGTTTCCATTACTTTTCTGTAGTGACGCGCTCCGTACTGGCTGTCGTGCCATTCTTTTTTATCCAAATACTTGTTTACATAACCCGTTTTAACCGAATTCACTCCCATTTTTTGATACAATTTAAAAGCATCTTCCAATTGGTTTTCATAGTTTTTGGTTGCTCCAGCCGTTTCATGATGTCCGATTAAACGAACATTTTTCATAGCGGCGTATTTGGTAATTTCTTCCAAATTAAAATCTGGATATGCTTTTGTAAAACTAAATGCAGATCCGTCAGCTGTCCAGTCACCATCCCAGCCTTCGTTCCAGCCTTCTACTAGAACGCCGTCAAAATTATTTTTCGCAGCAAAATCAATATATTCTTTTGTGTTTTTGGTTGTAGCACCATGTTTTGGTCCTTGTCCCCAAGTATATTTTTCTAAATGCATTCCCCACCAGATTCCAATATATTTTGAAGGCGTAATCCAAGATAAATCTTCAATTTTTGACGGTTCGTTTAGGTTTAGCATAATGGTAGAAGTGGCTACTTCTCCAGGATTTTTGCCCACAACAATCGTTCTCCAAGGCGTTTTAAAAGGCGTTTCAGCGTAGACTTTTACGCCATCAGCCCACGGCACTAGATCACTTTTGTATTGTTTATCAGTAGTTTTTAATAACGTCATTGAGGCAAAATCAGTTAAATTGGCTTCGTGAATCGCTACATACAATTTGTCTTTAGTTTCAAAAGTTGCTGGTGTATTAATGGTATCGGTTTTACTCATTAAGGTTTTGCGATATTCGCTTTCGTAATAACTATTTTCGCGATGCACCGGAATCCACCAAACTTCGTTATTGTCTTTAAAAGTAAATTGCGTTACTTCATTCGAAATTTTGACTTTTCCTAAATGCGGCTGTTTTGGAAATTCATAACGGAATCCAATACCATCGTCAAAAACTCTAAAAATAATATCAACCAAACGCTCCTCGCCTTTTGCTTCTTTTAAGTGAACAATCAGTTCGTTATGATGATCTCTTACTTTTTTGAATTCACCCCAAGGCTGTTCCCAAGTTTCATCTGCCGATTTTTCTTCTGTTGAAACGACTTCAAAACCATCGGTCATTTTGGCTAATCCTTGAAATTCAAATCCCATAAGAGAAGGTTCAATAACCGATTTTCCGTTAGAAGAAAAACTATATTGAGGCTGTCCAGAAGGAGTTAATTCAAAAGTTAATTCAGAGATTTTTTCAGGAGAACTGATTTTATACGTTTTTTTAGTACTGCAGGCCATAACGAGCATCGATGCCAAAGCCACTATACAGTATCTATATTTTCTGTTTTTCATTATTTAAATTGTATTAATTACAGCTCTATTTTATTTCGCTTATTACTTGTTTTGCTCTTGCTGGCTGCATAGAAACAAAATAGTTAAATGCTTGGTCGAGTTTTTTCTGAGCTTCTGCATTTCCTTTTTTCTGCACGCGCAAATCGTATAATTTGCTGATTTCTGCAAAAACGCTTTCTGTACTTTTTACCCCAGCAAAAGTTTTGATTTTTTCGATAAAAGAATATCCAAATTCAACAGTTGGTTCAATCATGGTTCCTTCTCCGAAATCATTCCACGTAATCAGCTGCAGGTAATTTACATTGGCATTTTTTGCTAAAGCTAAAGTTTCGTCCAATGTTGCTCCGTTATTATGTTCAATTGTCCATCCAATGGCTGCACCACCTCCGCCTTGAGCGTAAAAATCTTTAAAACCAGGATAAGCACTTCCCATTGCAACTCCCAATTTTGGTTTGGTATTGGTGTAAAAATTAGTTAGGTAACTGTTGTCTTTGTACACCCAAGCATATTCGCCAGAAGCATTATCTCCTGCTTTTACAGAATGATCCCAAAGTGTCAGAAAAGTCGGTTTTACCGTCAGCGTATTAAAAACATTGGTCCATTCTGCGGGAGTCTGCAAAACGATTGGCCCAAAATTCATTAAAAGCGGTTTGCCATTAATTTTAATATAATTAGCATCAGAAAAATAATTATTTTGTACATAAGCTAAATCTGTTTTGGCGGCGCCGGTTACCGAAATTGCTTTTCCAGCATTTACAACATTGGTCAAAAATCGGTCTTCATATACAATCGCATATTCTAAACCTACTTTATCCAACATTTCAATAAGCTGATCTGTATTTTCTTTGATCATTCCGTAATCGTTGACATCGTAAGTGCCGTACCAATCGATCAGAATTCCATCAATTCCTGAATATTTCATCAACAGTAAATGATTTTCGATCACATCTTTATCGCCTGAGTGATAAGGCCCAATCAGCGGATAATAGTGCGATGCAATTTCTCTTCGGCCGTTTGCTCCTACGTTATTCGGATTTTTGTTTGCCATTGTCCAGTGATATCCCCATTCTTTATCTGCACTGCTTTCGTTGGTTTCAAACCAAGGCATGTAATGCATATAAATTTTGGTGCTGTTGGTTTTCTCAATCGCAACTGGCGCTGTAACTTCTGGTTCTATAGGTGGATCTGAGCCTTTGTCATCGCTGCTGCATCCAGCAACCATCACAATGCTCATCAAACCAAAAACCAATGATGTGATATATCTTTTCATATTGATTTAATATTTAAAGGATTTAAAAGATTTGTTTCACGCAGATTTAAAAAAGATTTTAGCAGATCTATCAAGATTAAATATTATTTGATCTAAAAAATCTGTTTCAATCTGCAATAATCTGCTAAATCTGCGTGAAACAAAATCACTTTAATGTTTAAGCTAAAAACTGTAAATCTTTAAAAACATGTCAGCCTTCCACGACTAACCAACATGGAAGACTGACATTTAAGAATCTAGCTTTGAGGGTATCCAGGATTCTGTTTTAAGTTTTTGTTTGTGGTTAAAACAGTACTCGGAATTGGGAAAATCGCTCTGTATTTTTCTGTTGTACCTTTTGACCACCATGGCTCGAAGAATGTACCGAAACGGATGTTGTCTGTTCTTCTTCTTCCTTCGAATGTAAATTCTTTCAGCAATTCTTGATTTATAAATGCCAAATCAATTGTTGCTGGCAATTCTTCTCCAGCACGAGCCGCTACTTGCTGTACAAATGGTCGAGCCAAATCTGGTGAACCTAAACGAACGTAACATTCTGCCTGCATCATCAAGATTTCTGAATAACGGATTAAAACAAAATCGTGATCACGTTCCCATTGCTCTCCTGCTTTCATTTCATATTTAGCCAAACGAACTCCTTCGTTCTCTTTTGCATCTTCTAAACTTGTTAGGTTTTCTGTGTAAGTCAAAGGTTCTCCGTTGTCCATCATAATCACCGTTCCTGTTGCCAGATTGATCTGATCGCCTTGAAGCATGCATTTTTTTCTTTTGTCTGTATCTGCAAAAGCTGAATATACTCCAGGTTGTGCGCACATTCCGTTTGCGCTCCAAGGATAATTGTTTGGAATTGCAGAAATCGCTAATTTTTGGTTGTAATGAGCAGACATGGAGTTCATGTAATTTCCAACTGTTCCCGCTTTTGAATCGTAAGGAATAGCAAAAATAATTTCTGGTGAAGTCTGATTCTCCGTCACAAAATTGGCAAAGAAATCTGGTGTTAAACTGTATCCTGTAACCTTCTGGCACATATCGATACAATCTTGCCAGCGCTGCTGACCTACAAATGCTTCTGAATTAAGATATAATCTAGCTAAAATAGAGTACGCTACATTTTTAGTTAATTTAGAATACACCGGACTTGGATTTAAAAATGGAATCGCATCTGTCAATTCTTTTTCAACAAAATCATAAACTTGTTTTCTTGTAGAATTGGCAGGAAGATCTGTGTCTTCAAAATTGGTTACAATTGGCACATTCCCGAATAAATCTAGAAGATTGTAGTAGTAATAAGCTCTAATCGCTTTTAATTCTGCAAAAATCGGCTCTTTGGCTTTATCGCTCAAAGATGATTTATTGATCTGATAAATGATCGCATTGATCTTAGCAATTCCAGTATAATTGTAGCGCCAAGCCGAAAGAATCATTCTATTATCTGCTTTCCAAGTATGTTTTTGCGCATCTTGATATTGCCCGCCATCGTACCAGTTTGTGCCTCTTGTCGGAATTGTAGCTTCATCTGAAACTACTTCATTCAAAAAGAAAACATATTCGCAAGTTGGAAAATTATTTGAGATTGCATCGGAGAATCCTCTTAAAGAAGAATAAGCTCCACCTACCAGCGCATCGATTTCTTTGGATGTATTTCCAAAATTTCCGTCTTCTACCTGATCATACAACTGTTCGTCCAAATCAGTACATGATACCGTAAAAAGCATGCTTAAAAGTATTGCTGCTGTTATTTTGATTTTCATTGTTAATATTTTATGGTTATCAATTCGCTTAGTTATTCAGCGTAAAATTTAGTCCAACAGAAATTGTAGTTGGTCGAGGATAATTGTTGTATCTGTCAATTCCAGGAGCTGCCAATCCGGTTGTATCCATTCTTCCAGTTTGATTAATTCCGTCCTGAGCATTTAAACCAATCTCTGGATCTACACCTTTGTAACCTGTAATTACAAATAAGTTTTCTCCCATTACATACATTCTCACTTTAGATTTTTTGTATTTCAATGGTAAAGTATAACCAAAAGTCAAGGTCTGAAGTCTAAAGAAAGAAGCATCTTCGATCCAGTAATCAGAATACTTAGGAGCAGACGTAATACCGCTGCTTAAGAATGAATCTGGCACATTGAAAGCTGGTAATCTGTTTGGATCATTCAACATCATGTTTGTAGCATTTAAAGCTTTTTGTCCAAACATTCCGTATCCAGAAACTCCAAGATCAAAATTTCCATAAGTAAAATTCATTCCAATACCTAAAGTCAAATCTGGCTGAATGTTTCCTAAATCTGTTTTGTCTTCATCAACCAATGCACTTTCAGCAACTACTTGTCCTGCTGCATTGTAATATTGAATTTTTCCGTCTGCATCTAAACCAGCATTTTTGAATCCCCAGAAAGTTCCAACAGGATATCCTTCAGCAATAATCTGAGAATATTGTCCAGACATACCCGCCAAACCGTGAAGAGATCCGCTGTAGATAACATCTGTTTTATAAGTTGGATTAGACAGTTTTTCAATTTTTTGAACGTTGTGTCCAAGCGTTAAATTGGCATTCCAATTGAATTTATCTCCTTTAATAATGTCTGCATTCAAGGTTAATTCAACCCCTTTGTTTGACATTTCACCAACGTTTGCCAACATTGTACCCACTAAGTATGGAGGCTGAGGCACTTCGTAAGTGTATAATAAATCTTTTGTTGTTTTAGAATACCATTCAAAAGATCCTGTAATTCTGTTGAAAAGTCCAAAATCAAAACCAACGTTAATTTGTTCTGTAGATTCCCATTTCAAATCAGGATTTGGGTTTTGTTTTGGAGAATAAGCCAAACTCCAAGTTTTTGTAACTGGATCGTAGTAACTGTCACTTCCAACTCCTAAAATAGAAAGCGATTTATACTCCCCAATTCCATCTTGATTTCCTGTAACTCCATAACCCACTCTTAGTTTTAAATTGTCTAACCAGCCTTTTGAAGATTCCATAAATTCTTCGTTAGAAATTCTCCACGCTGCAGAAGCAGATGGGAAAGTTCCCCATTTATTGTTTTCCCCAAAACGGCTTGATCCGTCACGTCTTACCGTTGCAGTCAATAAATATTTACCGTCGTAACCGTAGTTAGCACGAGCATAAAAAGAAACTAAATTTGATTTTCCTTTGTATGAATACACATCGTTTAAACGGTAGTTGTAACCAGCTCCTAAATTATTGTAGCTAAAAGCATCTGTAACAAAACCGCCTCTTTGCGCTCCAAAACCTTCATAGATATTTTCAAGGTAAGAATACCCAGCCAAAGCGCTAATGTTATGCTTGTCGATAATTTTGCTGTAGTTTACATACAGTTCTCCTTGCGCATTAGTATATTCTGCATACGTTCTTTGTGCAAAACCGCCTTCAGTCTGCCCTTCCATAACAGCATAAGATGGTTTGTAAGTCCCTCCTTTTACAGCATTATGTTCTAACGAAATATTTGCTGTCGCTGTAAAGTCATTTAAGAATTTTACATCGGTTTTAAAATACCCTAATAGTCTGTGTCTTTCGTTATCAAAAGTTCTGTTAGTTAAAATCTCAACTGGATTCTGATAGATATTTCCCGTTACTTCACTGAATTTTCCATCTGAAGTGTAAACCGGAATCGTCGGGTTTAAGTTATATGCTCTTTCAAAAATTCTGTAATCAATTGGGTGCCATTTGTCAATATTGGCAAATAATCCCATATCAAATTTTACTTCTTTATTATCTCCAAGAAACTGATAAGCATTTACATTACCGCTTAATCTTTCTAAACCAGAATTTTTAATAACTCCTTGATTGTCTAAGTAAGAAAGAGAAGTTCTAAAACCGCTGTCTGCTTTACCCGAATTGATGCTTAAAGTGTGTGATTGCGAAACAGAGGTCTGCTCGATGGCTTTCTGCCAGTTGGTATTGGCGCCATAATCTACCGCATCTGCAATTTGATTTTGGCGAACATATCCTCTCCATTGGTTTGCCGAAAGAAGATCCAAGTTATCATTCACATAACCGATACCCGTTTGCCCATTGTACACAACAGAAACTCCTTTTGTTCCCGATTTTGTTGTAATCATAATTACCCCATTTGCTCCACGAGAACCGTAAATTGCCGTTGCCGAAGCATCTTTAAGGACGTCAACCGATTTAATATCTGAAGGTTGAACCACGTTTATGTCAACTCCTGCAATACCATCTACCACAATCAACGGACTGTTGCTTGCTGTTAAAGAAGTTCCTCCACGAAGACGAATTGTAGCTCCCGCAGCTGGATCTCCAGAAGGACGAATGATATTCAATCCCGCTACTTTTCCTTGCAAAACCTGCTCTGTAGAAGAAATTGTTCCTTTAACTAAATCATCTGCTCCAACTGTAGAAATGGCTCCAGTCAAATCTGATTTTTTTACTTTCCCGTAACCTACAGAAACTACCTGTACTTCAGCCAATGTATAACCATCATTTTGCAAGCGAACCTCAACATTAGAAGTGCTTCCGGTAACTTGAATTTTTTGTGTCGTAGATCCGATAAACGAAACTTCGATTGCACCTCCTACGGCTACCTGAAGACTGAATTTACCATCAAAATCTGTTGTAGTTCCGTTTTTTGTTCCTACTTCAATGATAGAAGCTCCTGGCAATACCGTTCCCGTATTGTCATAAACGGTTCCTGAGATTTGTTTTTTCGTCTGCGCGAAAGAACTGGCAGAAAGAAAAAGCATAAAAATCATCAATACCGCTCCTTTAGCAGTCCACATTTGATGCAGGACGCTTTTTGTATTTTTACTATTCATTAGAATTGGTGTTTTAATTTAATAGTGATTATTTATCTAAAGTTTTAAGCGGAATCGTCGTATCCGAAATCGTTTTGTCTTTATTGTCTTTTACCAAAACATGGATTTCACTTAAATTTGGAACTCCGTTTAGTTCTGAAACCAAATTGACAAAACCTTTAATTTCTGCAGTTCCTCCAGTAAACTCACCAGAAATTGTTTTTGCTCCAGCTGTAATCGTGTAAATCAATTTATTTACACCTACCTCGTTATTTTTTCTTGACATTCCAAGAAAATCTTTCTGACTGATTTGTGATGGAAAGAAAGCAAAACTTGGCGGCGGCGGTGGAATAAATTCTCCTGCATAAATAACCTGATCGCCAGAATTAGCTGTCCAATTTTCTGCTACCATCAGGAAATTTATTTTTTCCATAACGAAACCATCCGGAGCATTGAAGTAATGCTTAGGAATAAAATCCATTTTATAAAAACCATTGCCCAAGTCCTTTAATTTTGTTTTTTCAGCAACGTCTGGTTTTGCTGCTTCATACATTTGCTGAATAGCCCAATCATTTAAACCACCGTGCATGTGTACACTTGGAGTACCAGCAAATGCAGGATTAAGATTGGCATTAAACAAAATACTTACCGGTTTGTCAATTAATGGTTTTGACGGATAAGCTCTAAATAATTCATCTGAAGTGTAAAAAGAGGAGAAATCAGTATAAGCCATGTTTCCAACATCACTTTGTTTAGATCCGTTTTTGTTTTTTAAACGAAACCAAAATCCTGCACTCGCAGCAATTTCTTCTGGAGTTTTAGAAAAATAAGCTGTTGGAGTCAGAGTAAAACTCCAGATTTTATTTCCTTCATATTTCAGTTTGGCAAAGTCCGAAGAGTTTTCCCAGTTTCCTGCGTCTGGTTCAGATGGAGACCAGATCCAGATGTATAAATCTTCTGTTTCAGCAAACGTAGATGCCGACATATCAAAATACCATGTAACTTTTTCATCGTATTTGTAAACCACCGGAAAAGACGACATTGGCCCAACAGCTCCAGCATTTTCCTGTGCTGTAATAAAATTAGGCGCCATCAATAAGGCAAGTAAAACTGTATATATAAACTTTTTCATATTACTTTTTAATTAATAGCATTTAATTTAAACACATAAGACAAGAAATCTACACCGCCAGAAGAACGCGCCAGTTGAAGCTGCATTTCTTTAGTTTTACCAGGAACTGCAATCAATCTCAGTTCATCTGTTTTTTGCGTTTTTTGCGCATCACTGTACAAATAGATTTTTGTTCCAACGCCATTGGTCTGCTGAAAATCGGAGCTAAGTGCCCAATACCCTTTTGGCGCAAATAACGGAGGCACGTCTCCCGTTACTTCATAACTTGTTGGATTGTTCTTTTCATCTACGTTAAATTTGATTTTAAAATCTTCGCAGTTAAAATAAGTACTCAAGTTTTCTTCGTTTGGTTCGATCTGATTTGCTTTCGCAACTTCATCAACCATTTTCAGATTTGTTAATCCCCAATTTCCATTTACTTTTTCATAAAGGGTAATCGGATCTACGTAGCTTCCGTCATCTGTGTTGTCGCATCCAATTGCAAAAAAACACATCATAAAAGCTAGCCAATAAAGACTTTTACATTTCATAAATTTTTGGTTTTCGTTAGTTTGTTATTCCCTTCAAAAGGATACAGCGAAACTAGACGTTAAATAAATCCTAAAAAAAAAATCTGATAAAAATCAAGATGAAATTCAAAGATTAAAAAACATAAGTAATTAATTATCAATTGTTTACATTTCCACTTATAATCGAAAAATCAAGATGATGTTTAGATGAAAATAGACAGTTTTTATATGGTAAAAATGACAATATGTAAAATATTCGGTATATTTTTTTCACTATGCATATATATAACTACTTTTTATTGTATAATTGCAAATAAATTATCTGTTTTTAACATTTACAGCTTACTTTCATCCTGAAAATCACCTTTTAAAGCGATGTTATTGAACATTTTATAAAATTCCAGAAAAACAGACTTAGCGTAATCTCAAACTTATTCTTAATTTTAAAACGAATTAACTAACTATATCTATCAACCAACCTTTTCCCTAAACCAAAACAAAATCATGCAAAGAATATTGATGCTGCTTTTCTTCTTAGGAGGTTTTTCTCTTACTGCGAAAGAGACAAATCCTTATTTAGAAGAATTAGATCAGGTTCTCTTGAAAAAAGACATTTACCTGAAACAGAAATATCGAAAAATTGAAACTTTAAAGAAAAACGTATCTAAGTTTACACTCAACCAAAACAATGAAGAACTATACAATTGTTATATGGCATTGTTTGACGAATACAAATCTTTTAAATACGACTCGGCTTACTACTATTTAGAGCAATCTAAAATCAAGGCTAAAATTCTAAAAGATCCCAAATTTTTATCCAAAAGCCGAATCAAAGAAGGTTTTGTGCTTTTGTCTTCGGGTCTTTTTAAAGAAGCAATCGATACGCTAAATGTTATCGATGACACCAAACTGGATCTCAAAAATAAGTTTGAATATTACAATATAAAAGCCCGTGCATACTACGATTTGGCCGACTACAACCGTGATCAGCGTTTTAATATTCATTATGTACAGCAGGGAAATCATTTCTTAAAAAAAGCTCTAGAATTAATTGGAACCAATACGAATGAATATTGGGCTGCAGAAAGTTTAAAACGCCTCAAACAGCAAGATTGGCGCGGTGCCGAATTTGCCTTCAGTTATTGGATTAACAATTATAATCTTCCGCCAGATTATTACGGAATCGCAACTTCGAGTCTCGGTTACATTTATTCGGAACGAGGTTACACCAAAAAAGCGATTCAATATTTGGCTTTAGCCGCAATTGCGGATGTAAAAAATGCGACAAAAGAAACAGTTGCACTTCGAAATTTAGCCAATGAACTCTTTAAAATGGGCTATTTGGATAAAGCCAACGAATACATCAATATCGCCATGGATGATGCTACTTTCTACAATGCAAGACATCGCAAAATTGAAATTTCGTCTATTCTGCCCATTATAGAAAAAGCACAGCTGAATAATGTAAAAGATAAGAATGATAAGCTGGAAAAAATCATCATTCTCTTAACGATTCTTACGGTTATCATTTTTGTTTTTCTCGGAATCATTTTCAAACAATTGAAAGAAAAAAATAAAGCAAGAAAAATCATGGCCGATTCGTACTTGCAACTACAGGAAATGAATGTGAGTTTGAGCGAAGCGAATGCGATTAAAGAAGAATACATCACGTATTTTATTAAAGCAACTTCAGCTTTCATTAATAAAATAGATCATATTCAGAAGAGTACGCTGCATAAAATCATCACCAAAAAAACCGATGAAGTTATTGCGAGTTTAAAACGCTATAATGTAAAAGAAGAACGCGAAAATCTTTTCCATCAGTTTGATGAAATCTTCCTGAAATTGTTCCCAACATTCGTAACCGATTTCAATAAATTGTTCCCGAATGACCATAAATGCATCGTTAAAAAAGGCGAACTCCTGAATACGGAATTGCGAATATTTGCGCTTTACAGATTAGGAATTCAGGACAGTAGTCAAATGGCAGAATTCCTAGAACTTTCTGTAGCTACCATTTACACCTACAAAACCAGAATTAAAAGCAAATCTGATTTTAAAGATACTTTTGAACAGAAAATTATGGAGATTAAGACGATTTAAAAAAGGTTCTAAGGTGCTGAGATGCTAAGGTTCTAAGTTTTTTTTAGCCACGACCCGAGCGATAGCGAATAGGCGAAGCAATTCACGAATTTTTTATTTAATATCTATCCGCATAGATTTTAAAATAATTCGTGAATTCGTGGCTGATAACTACACGAATTGATTGGAAAAAAGAAAATTCGTGAATTCGTGGCTATTTCTCATTCCGAAGCTTCCAACTGCAGAACAACGTTTTGATAACGTTTACTCAACGAAAACAATTGCTCTGCAAAAATCATAACCGCAATAGGCACAAAGAAAAACGCCAATAAATCTTCTTCGTATAAGAAATAAGTCGAAATCAAAGCCAAACGAGCATATTCCAAATAATAAATCCATTTGCGCTGTTCTAATAAAGCACCACAATTGATTAGGGTGAGAATTACCAAAGAAAGCACAAATAGCTTATCATAACTTTCCAAATAATCAAAATAATAAGTGAAAACAGTCAAAATTAACGTGCAGAATCCTAATTGAATGTAAAGGTAATTTTTAAAGCGAAGCCTTTGATTTGGAGCAGCTTTATCTTGAAGAAAACGCTTTTCTAGAATCGGGCGAATATCTTGATCCATATCGGCAGGGCTTCCAAAAACGGCTTTCCATTTGGCTTTGAATCCGTTGGAGCGTTTCATCAATTCGTAGATTTCAAAATAATAATGAAAATGTTGCCACAAGAAACTATAGCTTTTTAGCGGATGCGTTAATCCATATTTTGGCTTTTCTTCTTCAGTCTGGAAAGTTCCAAAAAGACGATCCCAAAAGGTAAACATGTCTCCATAATTTTTATCGAGATATTTTTCATCAGAAGCATGATGAACGCCGTGAACTGAAGGCGTAACAAATACATATTCTAGCCATTTTATTTTACCGATAAGCTGCGTATGCGTAAAGAACGAATAAGCACCGTGCACAATCAGCATCGTAATCACCATTGTTGGATGAAAACCTATAAATGGCAATACGCACCAAAATCCCGTTCTGATAATGGCTTGAAACGTCGTAATTCTAGCGGCGGCCGTAAAATTAAACTCTTCGCTATGATGATGCACAATATGCGCTGCCCAGAAAAAATTGACTTCGTGCCCTAATCGATGGTACCAATACCAGACAAAATCTGTCGCTAGAATAAGCGCAAACCAAACTAAAGCATTACTTGGAATCTCAAATATTCTATAATCGTCATAAATCAAATAATATAGCTGATAAAAACTGGCTGCGATAAATAAGTTAATCAAACGCTCTGCAATTCCAATTGAAATATTCGAAACAGAGCTTTCATAATTAAAAATTTCTGGTCTTTTTCGGCGCTGGGCAAGCTTATATTCTAAAAACAAAAAAAGAAAAAAGGCGGGCATGGCAAATGCCAGGAAATTAATGTTTTTCATTTGTATGATACTTTTTATTCTAAAAATATATGTTGGGTGAAATTTAAATTTTAACACATAGATTGCTTTTGCTTTGTCATCCTGAGGAACGAAGGATCACACTCGGGAATCGACAAAGGTTGGTAGCATTTCTTTGCGGAGTTTCTTGTGCGATCCTTCGTTCCTCAGGATGACAAACTTTTGTCTTAAAAAACTTCGCGACTTCGTGGCTTTGTGGCAAAAAAACTCAGCATCTTTGTCGAGTTACTTGCGGAGATCTTTGTTCAGGATGACAAACCTTTTCAAACTGCTATGTGCATTTCAACAAGTAAAACGCCTTTTCTACGTTTTCAAACTATGTTTCTATGTGTTAAATAATTCCACCTAACGGATTAAAAATTATATTTTAAAGTTCAAACGAAAAAGACATTTCCATCAATTACGTTCTTTTAGAGAGTTAAAGAAAAACGTAACCAACGAAAATGATCTTTTGCAAAATAAACCTGATTTTTAATTCTGCTTAAATTGAGGAGCTTCTAGCGCAATCTCTTTTACCGACTGCGTTTCGGCTACTTTTTTCAAAGCGATAATATAAGCCGCAATACGAGGCGTTACATCGTGTTTTACTGCAACTCTAAAAACAGTATCAAAACCTTTCTCTAGAATATCCTCCAGACGTTTGTTGATCTGGTGAATTCTCCAAGACTCCAAAAGCGAATTCTGAAGCCATTCGAAATAAGAAACGGTAACACCGCCAGCATTAGCCAAAATATCAGGAACAACTAATATATTTTTTTCATGTAAAATCTGATCTGCGTCTGAAGAAACTGGGCCATTCGCCGCTTCTATTATTATTCTTGCCTGAATATCTCCTGCATTTTTCTGCGTAATTACATCTTCTTTTGCAGCAGGAATCAATACATCAACATCTAAAAGCAATAAATCTTCATGTTTTATGGCAACTGAATTTGGATAGCCTTTTATCGTTTTGTTATTTAGATTGTAATACAAAATCAGTTCCGGTATATTAATTCCGTTCGGATTATAAAATGCTTCTGAAACATCGCTTACAGCTACAATTTTAACTCCTTTTTCGTGCAGAAACAAAGCGGAATGTAATCCAACATTTCCAAATCCTTGAATGGCTGCCGTAGCTCTCGCAGGTCTGATTTTTAATTTCTGAAGTGCCAAAAGCGTGATAATACTTACTCCTCTTCCCGTTGCTTCTACTCTACCCAAAGATCCTCCAGAATGAAGGTGTTTTCCAGTTACGACAGCATGAATTGGTCTTCCGTGCAAAATAGAAAACTCATCCATTAGCCAGCCCATTTCGTCTGGTCCTGTTCCCATGTCTGGCGCAGGAACATCTTTTTCTGGTCCGAAAATATCAGATAGCGTTTTGGTGTAGGCTCTTGTGATTTTTTCTAATTCTGTTTTAGAATGGTTTCTCGGATCGCAAATAATGCCGCCTTTTGCTCCACCAAATGGAATTCCAGTTACAGCAGATTTCCAGGTCATCCAGGCGGCAAGTGCTTTTACTTCGTCAATATTTACAGCAGTATCGTAACGAATTCCGCCTTTTGATGGCCCTAAAGCCGTATTGTGAATTACACGGTATCCTTCAAAATTCTGAACGTTTCCGTTATCTAAAGTAATAGAAAAGTTTACCGTGATCTGTTTTTCAGGACGCTGCAGTTTTTGACGGATAGAATCATCAAGATTTAAAATGTCTGCAGCAATATTAAAGCGATCAATCATTGATTGAAACGGATTGTGTTTTATAATTTCTGAACTCATACTATATAGTTTTTAGGTTTGGGTTATCTTTTTAGTTTATTAATTCACCGAGTGAAATTAATTTCAACACATAGAAACATAGCTTTTGTAAACTTAAAAAAAGGCGTTTCACTAATTTCAAAACACATAGCTATGTGTTAAAGCTTGCTTTTTCTTTACTCTTAAACGAAACAATAAAAATCTATGTTTCTATGTGTTTAAAATTTTATTCATTCTATTTTCTGGAACTTCAAATTAGATGCAACACGGAATCTTTATCAGACCGTTGCGCATCAAAATTTTCATATTTCTGTTGGTTCTCATATCTTGATTTTTTAATGATTCAAAAAAAAGCCTTTCATGGTGCAATGAAAGGCTAAAAAAAAAATAACTAACAAGTACTTTCTCTATTAACGCCATTTCAAAACGTGATTCATCATACAGCACATCGCAAAGCTGCAGGTGAAAGACGTCTTTATATTTTGGCTATAGTTTTTCATTGTTGAAGCAAATCTACAAAAATATATTTATAAATTCTATAGAATTAGTCGAGTTTATTTTAAACAAAAGTACAATAGCTTATTAAAACAACTGTAAACTAAAGGATTACGTACTAAAAAAAATTACTGTAATTGCGAAAAAAATATAAAAACAACAGCAATTAGTGCTAAAAACAATCCCAAAACATTGATTTTAGATAGTTTTTCTTTGAAGAAAAAAGCTCCAATAAGAGTTCCTAGAAAAATTACCCCCATATTCATTCCCGCAAAAACAGTTGATGGATTTTCTGCAAATGCTTTATGTGCTTTTAAATAAAAAAGAATATTACTAAAATTGAAAATTCCAACTAAAGCTCCGAAAAGTAAATTCTTCGCAGCCAGTCTCTCTTTTTCAGCAATAATTTTATAAACCACAATTAATACCGAAACGGCAAAGGAAATTATAAAAACAAAAAACAATGAAGTCGTGTAAGGAACAACCGTGTACAACGCAATCTTCTTGAAAAGAATATCAATTATTCCGAAACCAAACAAAACCGCTGCAGGATAAATCCATTTGTTTTCTTGGTTTTCTGAAGGTTTTTTCAAAATAAATAAAAGGGCTGTAAATCCAATTACCACTCCTATTGTTTTATAGGTATTAAAAGCTTCATTAAACAACAGCCAAGCAGCTAAAATCGGAATAAAAAGAGATAATCGCTGTGCCGCATCGGTTTTCGCGATTCCCATATATTTTATTGAAAAAGCCAAAAACAAGAAAACAATCGGCAATAAAATTCCGACTGCAGTATAAATATTCCAAGGCGCTTTATCGTCAAACTCCTGAAGATTTGGACTGAATGTAAAATAGCAAAGTGCAATAGCTATGATATAATTGAACGAAATAATCTGTGATGGATTTGCATTGTATTTTCTGGAAATCTTGAAAATCACACCAACAATAACACTGCAAAGAATGCTTAATATAAGGAATAACATAAATTGAATTTTGGATTGTAAAAGTACAGTATTAGTAGAGAAAATAATTCAACCGGTTTTGAAAAACAAACTAGTCCAGGTTATTTTTTATTTAAACACATAGAAACATAGTTTTTCTTTGCGAGTAAAGGCGTTTCACTTGTTTAAAATTCACATAGCTGTTTGCAAATTTTTTTTGTCATCCTGAGCGGAGTCGAAGGACACGCAAGTAGCTCTGCAAAGTTTTTTACGCATTTATCTTTGTCAAAGTTTAAAACTTTGACAAAGATTTTGATTTAGATTGTCGAGTTTCATGCGTGTCCTTCGACTCCGCTCAGGATGACAAACAGCAGTCAAGCTATGTGTTAGAAACTAGTTTCTTTCAATTACCTTTCTACAAATCTAAAAAATCTATGTTTCTATGTGTTTAAAAAAAATAAACCCAACAGACTATACTATCCATCGGGTTTAATACAATTTTTAAATCGTAAAAAGTTTAAAACTTACTAATATAACTTCCGTAAATATCTCTAAACTGATTTCCTTTTGCAAAACGGTCTTTGCTCAATTTTTTATATTCGACCAATCCCCAAAGAATGAATTCTTTCATGAAATACGCATCTTCATTTGCCAATTGAGGCTGGTATTTTTTCAATAAATCATCTAACGGACTTACTTCATCTAAAATACTTTTATATTCTTTATCAGAAGCGTCGTCTAATAATTCGAAACCGCTTTCCGCGAAAAACCATTCTACAACATCAGAATAAGGTGTTTTCTCATCTGGCTTTTCTAATTTTTCTATTTTCGGGAAATATTCTGGGAATAAAGTTCGAATGGCAGAACCAATCAGACTTTCAGCCACGACATCGGCTCCCTCCTGCTCTCCTTCATAAACCAATTCTACTTTTCCTGTAATCGCTGGAATGATTCCGACAAAATCAGACAAACGTAAAGTCGTTTTATCAGCACCCGAAATCAAAGCGCGACGCTCTGCTGTACTAATTAAGTTTTCGAATGCTGTAATACTCATTCTCGCACTTACACCACTTTTGTTGTCGATATATTCGCTTTCACGGGCTTCAAAACTTATCTGTTCTAAAATATCTCTAGCCAAACTCGGCACATAAACAATATCAGTTTGGTTTTGATCTAGTTTCGATTCTTGTTCTGTAATCGTTCTTGCAATCTCAATACTTTCAGGATAATGCGTCAGAATCTGCGAACCAATTCTGTCTTTTAAAGGCGTTACAATACTTCCTCTATTGGTATAATCTTCTGGATTTGCGGTGAAAACAAATTGCATATCCAAAGGCATTCTCAATTTGAATCCGCGAATTTGAATGTCTCCTTCTTGTAAAATATTGAATAATGCTACTTGAATTCTAGCTTGCAAATCAGGTAATTCGTTAATAACAAAAATACAGCGATTGGCTCTCGGGATCATTCCGAAGTGAATTACTCTGTCATCTGCATAAGACAGCTTTAAATTAGCTGCTTTTATCGGGTCAACATCTCCAATTAAATCGGCAACCGTAACGTCTGGAGTTGCTAATTTTTCGAAGAAACGATCGTTTCTGTGCAGCCATGAAATCGGAGTTTCATCGCCTTTCTCTACAATTAAATCTCTTGCAAATCGCGAAATCGGATTTAACGGATCGTCATTAATTTCTGAGCCTTCCACAAACGGAATATATTCATCTAATAATTCGACCATTTTACGCGCCAAACGTGTTTTCGCTTGACCACGAAGTCCTAATAAATTGATATTGTGACGAGAAAGAATCGCGCGTTCCAATTCCGGAATTACCGTATTTTCAAATCCGTGAACGCCTTCAAAAACCGGCTTTCCAGATTTGATTTTTTCACGGAGATTATTACGCAATTCATCTTTTATTGATTTGGTTTTATATCCTGAGGCTTTTAATTGGCCTAATGTTTTTACGTCTAGTATATTCATCGTATATTCAGATATCGGTTTGTATTTTTTTGAAATATTTAATTTTTCTCCCGCAGATTTAGGAGATTTTGCTGATTTATTTTGCATATGTTAGACGCACTGCAGTGCGTCTCTACGATTAAGCATGCGGAAAAACCTTTGCCTCTCTGTCACTTTGTTACTCTGTCACTCTCCTTAGAAGCTTACTTCACCCTCTTCTTGCGATTTGCTTCATAATCCTCAAAAATCATTTCACCAAGACCTTTTAATCCTGTGTAAAATGCTTTTCCTTGATTGGCTTCTGTAAACTGATTCACAAAGCGCTGTAAATAAGGATCTCTGGCAATCATGAACGTGGTAATTGGGATATGAAGTTTTCTTGCCTGCTGTGCTTGTGTGTAACATTTATCGACAATATATTCGTCAAGTCCGTTACTGTTCATATAGTATGAACCGTCACGCTCGCGAACGCAACTCGGTTTTCCGTCGGTAATCATGAAAATCTGTTTGTTGGTATTTCGCTTTCTGCGAAGAATATCCATCGCCAATTGCAAACCTGCAACCGTATTGGTATGATATGGGCCAACTTGCAAATAAGGCAAATCTTTGATCGGAATCGTCCAGGCATCATTTCCGAAAACCAAAATATCCAATGTATCTTTAGGATATCTTGTTGTGATTAATTCTGCCAAAGCCATTGCCACTTTTTTAGCGGGCGTGATTCGGTCTTCTCCGTATAAAATCATACTGTGGCTTATGTCGATCATCAAAACCGTACTCATTTGTGCTTTGTATTGCGCCTCTTCGACAACCAGATCGTTTTCTGTCAATTTGAAAGCATCAACGCCATTGTTGATTTGCGCGTTTCGAAGGCTTTCTGTTAGAGAAATTCTTTCTAAGCTATCACCAAAATTAAATTCTCGGAATTCTCCCGTATGTTCGTCACCGCTTCCAGCATATTTTGTTTTATGATTTCCGCTTCCAGAACGTTTTAAATTTCCGAAAATCTGGTCTAAGGCTTGTTGCCTGATCGCTCGTTCTGTTTTTGCAGTGATGCCGAAACCAGAACTTCCATCGCCTTTCACTTCATCTCTGATGTATCCTTTTTTCTTCAGGTCTTCAATAAAATCGTCGATTGTATAATTTTCGTCGGTAAGTTTATATTCGTTGTCCAGCTCCCGAAGCCAGTTGATTGCTTCATCAAAATCGCCCGAAGTATGGGTGATCAACTCTTTAAAAATCGTAAAAAGTTTGTCAAACGGAGACTGAAAAGGAGCTTCGTAAGTCTTAAAATAAAAGCCTTTTTTAAATTCGTTTTTCATAAATCTAAAATTACATCTTTTTGGAATTATGAAAAACGAATCGTTTATTAATTTTTAGTTAAAATATTTAACCAAAATCTTGAGCTAACAGTGTTAGATATAATAATTATTCAAACTTTCCGTCAACATAATACCAAGCTCCATTTTCAAACTTAAAAGTAGAAAATTCGTAGTGAACTTGCGGCTTATTAGCTGAATCTAAAAAGTAAGCTTTGAATTCGACTGTGTTTTCAGTGAAACTCAAAATTTCTAATTGCTGCCATTTATTCGAAACTGCCCATTTTAAAATTTCAGGTTTCGAATAATATTTTCTTTCTGATATATAAGTTGTTTCCATTAGATAATCCGCATTATGAGTTGCATACGCAGAATATCTGGATCGCATTAAAGCTAAAGCTGATGACGCTTTTTGTTTTCCGCCTAAATATAATTTACAGCATTCATCAAAAGGAAAGCCTGTATCACAGAAGCATTTTTTATTCTCCATCAACTGGTTCTTCTCCGTTAATTTTTACGTGAAGCTGATTCAGCAAAACCTGATAACGTGTAATTTCTCTCACTTCTTCGTCTTCTTCAGCAAAGTCGATCATTTCGTCCAGTTTTTCGCTTACTTCCAATAATTTATTGTTGGCTTCTCTATCGTTTTTCGCAGCAATTAAATCAATGATTTCCTGTACGTCTGCTTTTAATGTTTCAAATTTCGCGTTCATTGTGTTTTATTTTTTTGTTTGCCACGAATTGCACTAATTTTCACTAATTTTTAATTTATATTTCTCAAAAATTAATTCGTGCTAATTTGTGGAATTTGTGGCAACTTAAATTATTCTTTACTTTCGTTGTATTTCTTTAAAATTTCTTTGAGTTTTTCCTTGCGTTCAATTTCCGCTTGTTTCGCTTTTGCTTGAGCTTTATGCAGTTTATCGTTGTGCTTTTTGATATTTTTTTCGTTATTTCTTCCCATTACACCTCTCTTTTAATTTGTTCTAACGTTTTTTCTGTAAAAATCAATTCGTTGATTATTTCTTTTCGAAGCTCATAAATATCATCATAATCAAAATGTTTTGCCCAATTGGTCAGTTGCTGCAGATTTCGAATTTGTTTTAATCTTTTAGCAGTTTCAAAACTTGTCCTTAAAATTGCTTTTCCGTCATATTCTGGATTATTCTTGTGCTCGTAATTGGCAAGATTATTTTCGAAATCGGCTTTAATATAATACAGTTTTTCTTCAGCAT
Source organism: Flavobacterium erigeronis (assembly GCF_054075165.1). Taxonomy (NCBI): domain Bacteria; kingdom Pseudomonadati; phylum Bacteroidota; class Flavobacteriia; order Flavobacteriales; family Flavobacteriaceae; genus Flavobacterium; species Flavobacterium erigeronis. Next base: position 349,619 of record NZ_JBSKGP010000008.1, read on the forward strand.
TATCAGGATGAAACTCTTCCCACTTTGCAAAACCTATTTTGGTTTTCGATTCTGTCTCGGGGTTACGGGCAATCAGACGCCATTTGCTATTGGCCAATCTTCCCCAATGGTTTGAAACGCGATACATTCCTTCTTCAGTATAATAATAAGTGCTTCCTGCTTTGCTTTCGAATTGTTTTTTCAATCCTTGAATTGAATTTGGAAGCACTTCATTAAAAGCGCAAAATGTATTTTTAAAAGAATTAGGATGTGGTTTAAAATTTTTCTGCATGTGCAAATATACTCAGATTACAGTGAACTCCCTAAAACAAACATTAAATGCTTACCTTTGCCTTTTAATTTTAAAACAAAAAATCATGTCTAAAGATACAGAACAAAAAATGCCACAAAAAGGAGTTTTTACAGGCATTATAGAAAAAGATGAAAACAATAATTATTTCTGTGGAGAATATCTTTTAGACTATAAAATGGTTCAGGCTAAATTTAAAGAAGGTGACTGGATTACGATTAAATCGATAATCGAAAACCCTAGCGATATGAGCTACAAGAAATATCCAAAGAAATCTAGAAACTTTGATAAAGCGAATCATAAACCAGAATAAAGTTTTGTTTCAGATTTCAGATTTCAGGTTTCAAGTTGCTTGTTGGGGTGTTTTTTACCGCAAAGGTCGCTAAGATATTTTATTAAGAACCTAAGCAAAATCTAAAATATTAAGTTCGCAAAGCTTTGTGTTGACATAGCTTTGCGAACTTTTCATTTTAATGATTCTCAAATAAAAACTTTGCGCACTCTGCGTAATTCTTTGCGGTCTCAGCGCTAAAACAAATCTTGGCGTGCTTTGCGTAAACCTTTGCGCCTTTGAGGTTAAAAAAACAAGTTAACGTTTTAATAAACCAACTTTCCTGAATATTTTTTCCATCAAAACTAAAAAGTTAAAAAAAAGTGTACCTTTGCAAAAAATTTGTCGATTTGAACTAAAACAAAACGATTTCAAACTAATAGACAAGTAGTTACCTTTTATTTATGAAAAAAATAGTTGAATACCGCAAGTTACTAAACGTAGAAAAGACTGCAGAGTTAAAAGATTTAAAGACAATTTATCGTAATGCGATGAAAGAATCTCATCCTGATAAATTTGTGGGAAATGAAGCTGGTTTAAAAGAAGCAGAAGAAAAAAGTAAAACGATTATCGAAGCTTACCACTTTTTAGTAAGTATTCACCCTGATACTATCAAACTTAATTTACCTGAGTATACAGAAACAATTTCAACTTGTTCTATCACAGATTACAAATTTGTTGAAGGTCGTTTAATTATTGATTTTTCTAACGGAAGTGTTTACGAATACATCAGTGTTCCTAAAGCAACTTACGTGAAAATGGTAAATGCAGATTCTCCAGCTAGATTCGCAAAAAGACATATCTTAAACTCTTTTACTTGGAGAAAGAAAACAAACCAAGAATAGTTTTAGACTACTATAATTTACAAAAAAGCACTCCGTTAAACGAGTGCTTTTTTTATGCTTAAAATTCAAATATTTGAACACAGATCCCTCAAATAAGTTTCTTATTAAGAGTTTTTGATCAAATCAAGTCAACAAACACGCTGATTTTAGGCGTTTTAAAGCAAAAAAAACTATAACAAAATTTTAGGTAGCAAAATTCTGTATGTTTTATATTTTTAGATACTTTTGTTGCACAAATCAATTAACTAATTAATTTTTTATAATGAAAAAAATACTTTTTGTACTTACAGCTTCTGCAGCTATCATTTCTTGCAGTAAAGTTAAAGATGGAGAATACCTTATTACTGGTACTGCTACAGGAATTGAAAATGGAAAAACTATTATCTTACAAGGTCAAGATCCTGCTACAAGAATGCCAGTTTCTCTTGATACAGTAAAAGTTGAAAACGGAAAATTTGAAATAAAAGGAAAAGTTACTGAACCAGCTTTCCATACATTAATATTACAAGGTGCAAACGGTCCTATCCCGTTCATTTTAGAAACTGGAGAAATTAAAGTTGCTATTGATAAAGATAGTATCCACAAATCTAAAATCTCTGGAACTTACAACAATGATGAGTACGTAACTTTCATGGAAGATATGAATAAAACTCAAAAAAGTTTAATTGATTTCCAGAAAAAGAACAACGATAAAATGAAACAAGCTCAACAAGCACAAGATACAGCAACTATCAATGGCTTGATGAAACAATACATGGAAATTCAGAAAGAAGTACAGGAAGGAAGCAAAAAGAAATATTTAGCTTACGCTGAAAACCATCCAAAATCTTTCATTACTGCTTTAATTATTCAAAGTTTATTGAATGATCCAACTGCTGACATGAAAAAATTGGAAAGCCTTTACAACACTTTGGATGAGTCTTTAAAAAATACTGCTCCAGGAAAAGAAATCAAAACTAGATTTGGTCAAGCAAAAATGCCATCAGTTGGTGCTACAGCTCCAGCGGTAGGCAGCGCTAAATGAAGAGCAGATTTTTCGGCTCCAAATCCAGAAGGAAAAGTAGTTTCGCTTAAAGAAAGTTTAGGAAAAGTAACTATTGTAGATTTTTGGGCTTCATGGTGTGGACCATGCAGACAGGAAAATCCGCATGTTGTGGCTTTATACAAAGAGTTTCATTCTAAAGGATTAAATATTGTTGGAGTATCTTTAGATAAAGATGCAACAAAATGGAAAGAAGCCATCGCAAAAGACGGTTTAACTTGGACTCAGGTTTCGAATCTGAAATTTTGGGAAGAGCCCATTGCAAAACAATATAATGTTGAATCTATTCCAGCTACTTTTATTCTTGATGCATCAGGAAAAGTGGTAGCACAGGATTTAAGAGGCGACGAATTGAAAGCAAAAATCAAAGAATTGCTAGCAAAATAATCCGCTTTAAAACAATCAAAAAATCTCCCTTGTGGAGATTTTTTTTGTTTTTATACCTTACTAAACTTAAAAATCAAATTTCACTAAAATTACAAGAAGGTTCGAATGATTATTATAAAGATAGCTTAAACTTGTTGCTGCTAAAAAATGGAAAAACATAATTCTTGAAAAAAGTAAATAGATTTTTTTCATCGTTATTTATTTAAATTCGTCAATAAATGCAACACTTGACAACTTTTTTAGCGCTAAGCTTAAAACAAAATTGGCAAAATCACCATAAACATATTCTTACTTTTTATGGTAAATTAAAAAAAACTTCAATTTAGCAGATTTTTATTTTATTCAATTCCAGCAGATTAAAAAATAACTTTAAAATAACTTAAAATTAAGTCATTTTTTTGTTTGGAAATGTAGAAAGAGTTCCTATCTTTGCCACCGCTAAGAACAACTAAGCACAACGCTAGAGATTCGGGGAGATACTCAAGCGGCCAACGAGGGCAGACTGTAAATCTGCTGTGAAAACTTCGCAGGTTCGAATCCTGCTCTCCCCACCAAAAGGGTAAAAGAAGCGAAAACGAAAGTTTTTCAATCTTTTCAAAAGCCCGAAAAAAACGTGGTAAGACCTGCAAATCCAATGGATTCGCAGGTTTTTTGCTTTTAAGGCATTTTTCAAATTTTTTAAAAGCGCCCAAAACTTCTGTGGCAAAATCGTGGCACATTCAGGTGTCGGGCAAATGTGCCACAGAATTTGGGTTAATCCCTTGTAAACACAGGGGTTAAAGAGGTTAACGACTTGTATTTTACACGCCATAATTCTACATTTATTAACCTAAAACATTGAATTATGTTAGAAAGCAGCTTTGGGTTGGTTTTCTTTTTGAAAATCCCCCGCAATGACAGTAAGATTAGAACCGTCTACTTCAGAATTACCGTGGACGGCATTCCAAAGGAAGCATCAACCAAAAGAAAATGGGACATTACCCGATGGGATCAAAAAATGGAAAGGGCAGTCGGCAGCAAGGAAGATGCAAAATCGCTGAACTTCTTTTTAGACTCATTGACCTTAAAGATTAATGAGATCAAAACGGAAATGATGTACAGCGGCAAATCTATCACAGCTGAAAAAGTAATGGATCAGGTTCTGGGAAGAACTGCGCCAAAGGTGAAAGTCCTTGAAGAATTTCAAAAGCACAACGATGAGATGGAAGCGCTGCTTGGAAAAGGATATGCAAAAGGCACCCTTGAGCGCTTTACAATCACTAAAAACCATCTCACGTCATTTATCAAACTTAAATTCAAAAAGGATGATCATGAATTTGAAGATTTAAATCTGGAGTTTGTTAAGGATTTTGAATTTTACCTTAGAACAGTTCGCGAATGCAGCAATAATACAACACTGAAATACATTGCCAACTTCAAGAAAATTGTTATCCGAGCCATTGACAATGAAATTATCAGTAAAGACCCGTTTAAAAACTTTAAGGGACGAAAAACCAAATTGGTGAAAAAACCTATTACCACGCAGGAATTATATGAACTGGAGAAACATTATTTTACGACAGACAGACTTGATGTAGTAAGAGATGTTTTTGTATTCCAATGCTACACAGGACTGGCTTATATTGATGCATTTCAATTAAAGAAAACCGATATTAAGAAAGGAATTGATGGCAATCTATGGATAATGTCTCAAAGGCAGAAAACCAATTCATCATTTAACGTGCCTCTTCTTCCCCAGGCACTAAAAATAATTGAAAAGTACAAAGACCATCCCCTCTGTCTTCAGCGCGGCACGGTACTGCCTGTTTCTTCCAATCAGAAAATGAACGAGTATTTGAAAGAAGTTGCAAACTTATGCGGTTTTGCTTTTACGCTCAACACACATATGGCCCGCCGAACTTTCGGAAGTACGGTAACCCTCAATAACAATGTCCCAATTAATGTAGTAAAGGAACTTCTCGGACATTCATCGGTAAAACAGACAGAAGCATACGCCATCACAGAACAGGCAACTATCGGGCGGGAAATGTCTATTTTGAATAAAAAACTGAACAAGACCAAGTCCAAAATATCTAAGCCAGACCTGGAGATTCTTACAAGACTGGAAAAAGAGATACAGGCTATCAAAAAGAAATATAACATTTCTTCTTGATCAATAATTTCAAGATATAATTTAATTAAAAAAGGGATTATCTCAAATATTTTGAGATAATCCCTTTCTGCATAGTCTTACTTCGCTTTTATAGCCTGGATGATAAGACGGTTTGTATTTTATGTATCCTAAATCCTGAAGCTGTTTGAAATATTTGTGATAAGTTGGTAATGTGTTCACATGCGACAGCTCCATAATCTTGCTGCGGCTGACTTTTATCCTCTTTCTCTCCCCCTGCCTATATCCTAATCCTAATATGGCTGTTAAAATTGACAGATGCCAGACATTAAGTTTGGGATCATCAATGTAGATTGACAAATAATCCATAATATGTTTCTCTTTTATTCTATTATTTCTTTTCATCATCAAATAGTTTTAAAAGATCTTCTCTGCTGTAATAATAGGAACCAAGGACTTTTTTAAAACGTACTTTCTGTGATATCCTAAGATTTTGGACTGAACCGGCAGATATATCAAGCAGTTTTCTCACTGACTTGCTTTTAATCCATAAAGATTCGGTAGTATCTTTCACTGGTGGAATTGCTTGTGAAATCAGTGTACGCATGGACTCAGTCAGCATCAGTCCAAATTGTCTTAAATCGTCTTTTGTTAGAAAATCTTCCATACTTCTAAAATTATATTATTCTACATGAAAATAGATACTGCTTCTTTTATTTTTATTTTTTGTAGGAACATAGACTATGTATCCATAAGAATCCAGTTCCTTCATACATTTATGATAAGTCTTTGGAGAAACCACTTTAGCGATATTCTGAATTTCTAGACTGTAAGCCTGTATAGGATTGATAAAGTCTTTAGTGGCACGAAACTGAAGCAGTGCAGCAAATATCGCGATATGGGTCGTTCCGATCCGAAAGTCATTTTCAATAGCTTGAAAAAAAATGGTTGCGATTTTAATACTATCCATAGTATGGCTTTTATTGCTCAAAATTTAGGTGTCAACTTTTTCGGAGCTCGTTCAAATTGCATGTCAGATTTCTTTACCTGCTGGACTTTACAGCCACTTTGTAACTCCCTCAAACTAATCTTCTGCATCCTGTCATTATAAAACGTGAGTGTCTTAAAACGCGGATTTGCTTCTAAAAAAACCTTCATTTCTCTCCCTTCAATAAGCAGTACCGCCTCTTCACGTCTACCTTTTTTTAAAGAATTTGCAAGGGATTCAAATGAGTCGTCGTCATCACCTTTAAGTGGAAGGGTATTTAACACATTGCTGAGATTAAACTTGTAAGCTTCTGGATATTCGTGCAAGCGGTAGTTATCCAGTTTATCTTTGTCATAAAAATTGAATTGTTTCCCCCGGTTCGGTGTCAAACGGAGGAACCTATCAAGCCGCAAATTCCTCAATTAACTGGGAGAATTTGGTTCTAAGCAGCGGCGCCAATTTAAATCTAAGCTTCAGCGCCGTGGTAAATCCTATAGGTAGCTATCTAAATACAGCTCAGATAACGGCAAGCGATCTGCCCGATCCTGACAGTACTCCAAATAACAGTATTCCAACTGAAGACGATCAGGACGATGCCGAAATTACCTTTATCGGACCTTCTGCCGACTTATCTTTAGTAAAAAATGTCGTTGCAGGAAATACGAGTCCTATAGCAGGAAGCCAGGTATCATTTGAGCTTATTATCAAAAATGATGGCCCTGATAATGCTGCAGAAGTCCAAGTAGCCGATTTGCTCCCTTCAGGCTTTCAGTACATAAATTATAGTTCCTCCGCTGGTTTGTATGACAGTGCTTCGGGAATTTGGAGCGTAGGCACAGTTGATGCCGGCGTTTCAGAATCACTTATCTTGGATGTTAAAGTACTGCCAGCTGGGAATTATTTGAATACAGCCCAAGTAACAGCAAGTAATCTTCCTGATCCTGACAGCACACCAAACAATGATGACGGAGATCAGAGCGAAGACGATGAAGATAACGCTGCTGTAGTGCCTGTTCCGCCATCAGCAGATCTATCATTGACTAAAACCGTGAGCAGCACAACTCCTTTAGCGGGCTCAACAGTAACTTTTACTATTATTGCAACAAACAGCGGTCCGCAGGATGCTGCACAGGTTCAGGTGACCGATTTGCTGCCAGCTGGCTACACTTTCAGCAGTTTTAATGCAACAAGCGGAACTTATGACAGCACAACCGGACTTTGGACATTGGATATACTCGAAAGCAGCGAGTCTGAAACCCTACAGATTAACGCAATAGTAAATGCCACCGGAAATTACATAAACACAGCCGAAGTAACCAGCAGTGACACGCCAGACCCAGATTCGACCCCAAACAACGGAGTAACGACAGAAGATGATTATGCTGAGGCCAGCACCACTCCTATTCCGCTTTCATCCGATTTATCATTAACTAAAACAGTCAATAACACAACTCCATTAGTTGGTTCTAGAGTTACTTTTGAAATTGCCGTAACCAACAATGGCCCTCAGAATAATCCTGGAGTTCTGGTAACAGATTTATTGCCTTCAGGATAC
>NZ_JBSKGP010000009.1:0-318666 GCF_054075165.1 Flavobacterium erigeronis
CCCTATCCGAACCGGATGGGGTTTTCTGTTTTATAACCGTTTTTGGAAGCCATGATTTATTTGCATTGGTTTTTATTGTGCCAGATCTGCAGTTTGGCAAGCCTGAATGCAATTGAATGATATTTGCATATTGTTTTTAGATTTTTAAGATCGTTTAATCTGGCTTCATGCATAATTGTCTTTTGCAAAAAAAAAGCTATTCTGTTATTTTGGAATTGTGTTTTTATTTAAAAAAAAAAGAAAAGCATATTCGTTTTAATTCGGAAATAGCTTCGCGGCTATGGATTTTCTTATGCTGAAATAATAAAAGCGGCATCTCCCGATTTGGAAAAACAAGGCTTTTTAGCCGCAGTTTTTGTTAATCGGGAATACAGCGGACAGCCCGACCCGTAGGGGAACGCCATAACTATAATTAGAGGGGTTTCGTGTTGCTGTTTCTTTGAATTAATTTACGCTTTGTAATGAATTAATTTTTATCAGTAGGCTTCGCCTTTGTCTTTTTGTAGATTGATCATTAAAATGGGTGAAATTCGTGGGAAATAGTAAACTGACCATGTGGTTTGCTTAATGGATTTAGTTTTTCTCTTAATTAAAGTTTATTTTTGATTATTATGAAATTTAAAAATAGATGGAAGAGTTAATTCATATTATAAGTAGTTTTCAAGAATTAGATTTAGAAACTGAACTTGTTATTAAAAGAAGTTTTGTTGAAGAAACTTTTAATAAGGGAGAATTTCTTGCAGAAGAAGGCAAGATCTGTGCTAAAATTTATTTTATAAAATCGGGCGCTGTTAGAAGGTTTTGTGTTGAAGATGGAGCAGAAGTCACCAAATGGATTTATACAGATAATCAATTTGTGACTTCAATGAGCAGTTTTTTTGAGCAAAAACCTTCATTTGAGAATTTTCAAACTTGTGAAGAAACAATTGTGTATTCGTTGTCTTATTCTGATGAACAGGCTTTGTTAGAATATCCGTTATTTGTAAAGTTTCATATTAAACAGCTTCGGCATTATCTTTCTAAAATAAATGAGTTCAATCATTTATTCCGTTTAATGACTGCAGAGAAAAAATACCTGTTTCTCTTAGAGTTATTTCCCCAAATTATTAAAAAGGCCAAATTAAAGTATATCGCTTCATTAATTGGTGTTAGTCAAGAGACTTTGAGCCGAATTCGGGCATCAATTATTTGATATTAGGTCAATAAAAAGTATTTAAACTTTTTCAATTTTTGCACTTAATAAAAGATGTAAAAATTGAAAGATAGTTTTATTCATAAAAATGCTTTTCTTGGGAATAACATTTCTATAGGAAACGGTGTTACTATCGAGGCGGATGTTGTAATTGGCAATAACACGCAAATTGGGAATCATGTTACTGTTTTAAGTGGTTCAAGAATCGGTGAGAATTGTCAGATCCATTCTAATGTAGTGTTAGGCGGTATACCTCAGGATTTGAAATATAAAGGTGAATATACTCTGCTAGAAATTGGCGATAACAATATTATAAGAGAGTTTGTAACTATTAATAGAGGAACAATTTCGAAAGGTAAAACATGTATTGGCAATTCTAATCTGATTATGTCTAATGCGCATATTGGGCATGATTGTGTAATAGGCAATAATGCTATTATTGGATTTAGTGTTGGGATGGCTGGTGAAGTAGTTGTTCAAGATTGGGCCAATATAAGTGGCTTGACTGCTATACATCAATTCTCCGTTATAGGTGAACACGCTATGGTAAGTGGTTTAAGTCGAGTAGTGAAAGATATTCCGCCTTATATTATTGCCGCACATGAACCTCTAAGATTTACGGGATTAAATACAGTAGGTTTAAAAAGGAGAGGATTTGTATCTGCTAAGATTGATGAACTTAGAGCAATTTACAGGGTTTTATTTCAAGAGAAGCGGAACACTAAATTTGCTTTGGAACTTATTGAAAACGAATTTGAACGAACTTTGGAAAGAGATAAAATTATAAATTTTGTGAGAGGTTCTGAAAGAGGAATTCTGAAAGGTTTTAATTTTTAATTGACAGATTTATTATCTTTAATGAACTAATTTTTAATAAAGTTGTTTATGACAAAATATAGTGGAAATTCTAAAGTTGATTTTTATTTTGAAAAAGCAGAAAAATGGAAGTCAGAAATAGAAGAGATGCGAGATATTGTTTTAGACTGCCATTTGTCTGAAGAGTTAAAATGGGGATGTCCGTGTTATACTTTTGAAAATGCAAACATCATATTAATTCATACTTTCAAAGAATATTGCGCTTTTCTGTTTTTTAAGGGGGCTTTAATGAAAGATCCAGATGAAATATTGATTCAGCAGTCAGATAATGTTCAAGCGGCTCGACAGGTTCGATTTACCAATGCTGAAGATATTGTAGCGAAGAAAGAAATTTTGAAAAAGTATATTTTTGAAGCAGCTGAAATTGAAAAGTCAGGACAGAAAGTGGAATTGAAAAAAGTTTCAGAATTTGAGATTGCAGAAGAACTCCAGAATAAGTTTGATGCCGATCTAAATTTTAAAGAAGCTTTTTATGCTTTAACTCCTGGAAGACAGCGAGCGTATTTGCTTCATTTTTCTCAACCAAAGCAATCTAAAACAAGAGAAGCTAGAGTAGAAAAAAATATTCCAAGAATTTTAGATGGAAAAGGATTGAATGATTGATAGATTTAGAAATAAAATAGAAAAACTCCTTTTTCACAAAAGGAGTTTTTTGTTTTTGTATTCTAAGAGCTTTGCTGTTCGATAATGTTTTTCTTTCGAATAGAAATTATAGACTGCAATAAAACAGATGTCATAACTAGACTTATTCCAATATAAAAAGAGAAATTGACTGATTGTCCTTCGTTAAAAAATAAAAAGGCTAATATTATCGAATAAATTGGCTCTAGGTTGAAGGTTAGATTTATGGTAAATGCTGGAATCTTTTTAAGTGATTCTGCAAACATTACATAAAGCGCAACAGTACAACAAGAAGCTAAAATCAATAAATAGAAAATGTCTTGTATGCTTGGAATAAAAGTCTGATCTGGAAAATTGTAAAAATAGAATGGCAGAGTGAGTCCTAAAACTAAAGTTCCGCCGAGCATTTGATAAAAATTAATGAGTTTGCTGTCGTAGAATTGCACTAATCTTTCGTTATAAATAGTGTACAAAGCGGCAAATGCAGAAGAAATTACTCCGAGTAAAATGCCCAGCTGATAAGAAGAATCAAAATGGAAAATTAAACTTATACCCAATAAAGTAAGCATGCTAAGCAAAACTTGAACAAGATTGAATCTTTTTTTATTGAGAATAGGTTCAAAAAAAGCGGTAAAAAAACTAGTCAGACAATAACACACAACTCCGATTGAAATGTTTGAATATTTAATGCTAGCATAGAAAAAAATCCAGTGAATGGTGATGAGAATACCAGCTTTAGAAATTTTTGCTGCTTCAGAAAATGACTTCAGCATTTTAATATTGTATACTTTTAAAATAAAAAATAGAATAATAGAAGCAAATAATACTCTATACCAAACTAAGGTAATTTCGTTAAGAGAAATAAGTTTTCCGAAAACGCCAGTAAAACCAGCGAGTAAAACTGCAGTATGCAGTATCAAATAAGATTTTTTCATAAGAGGTTGTTTATCCTTTTTGAGGATATGATTTGAATATTAATAATGTGAATTGAGGTAAAGACACAATGAATCGGACTGAAGAGATTCAGTCAAGTGTCAATACTAAAGAAGTAGTATTAATTTTCTGGTGGTGAAAGACAACCTGCTACGTGCATACTAAATTTGAATTTTAGCAAACTTATAAAAATGTGAGGGAATGAAAAAGTTTAAAAAGTTATATAAATGTGAAACTTCAAACATTTAGCAGCTGAATTAAATGAATCTTATTTTGATTTAAATATTAATTTGTAGAACTTGCATCGATACCAGATCAACTTAATTTATTACGAAATATTACAATTTAATGAATACCAGTCCGTCATCTACAGTAATTCTTGAGACAAAACAACATTTTGAAATTTTAGACGGTTTGCGTGGCATCGCAGCTTTTGCTGTTGTTGTGTTTCATTTTATGGAATGGATTTTTATCGACCCAAGCCAAAATTTTATCGGACACGGATTTTTAGCTGTCGACTTTTTCTTTTGTCTTTCAGGATTCGTAATCGGATATGCTTATGATGATCGTATTGCCAAAATGGGCCTTCGTAATTTTTTTATAGCAAGAATTATTAGATTACATCCGTTGGTTATTGCTGGATCAATCTTAGGATTATTGGCCTTTTTATTTGATCCGTTTGGCGGACATTTGGAATTGTATAGTACTGGAAAAATTATTTTGACCTTTATCTGTTCCCTATTTCTCATTCCGTTTCCAGTTATTGCAGATCGTTCCTTCAATTTATTTAGTTTTAATGCGCCGGCGTGGTCGCTGTTTTGGGAATATGTTGCCAATATTGTGTATGCATTGGTGCTTTGCAGAATGAGAAAAAATTACGTAATGATTTTTACTTTACTTTCTGCAGCAGCTATTTGTTATGTAGGATATAGTTCTGGTAATTTGGTAGGAGGATGGAGCGGACCCACTTTTTGGGATGGCTTTGCTAGAATATCGTATTCTTTTTTGGCGGGATTGCTTATTTACCGATCAAATTGGATTATCAAAAATAAACTTGGATTCGGCGGATTAACTATTTTATTGCTTTTGGCTTTTATTATGCCGTCTTCAAAATGGAATTGGATTACAGAACCTTTGGTTGTATTGCTATATTTTCCGTTGCTGGTTTCTCTTGGCGCGGGAGCTGTTTTGAAACCAGGTTTGGAAAAATTTTGTGTATTTTCAGGAAAAATTTCCTATCCATTATATATGACGCATTATGCCGTTTTGTGGATGTTTGGAAATTATTATACCAATTACAAACCCGATACCACTCAACTGACTTTAATTGTAGTGACTTCAGTTGTTTTACTTGTCGGATTTGCTTATTTAGTCATGGTGTTTTACGATATTCCGTTGAGAGATTACTTAAATAGAAAACGAAAAGAGAAGCTTTCAGCAAAAGCATAATTCAAAATAAAACTCCATTAGCAATTATGGAGTTTTATTTTTTATACTAAATTATATATTTTGAGTACGGTTCATCATATTAAAACGACAATTCGGTCTATAAAAATTGATTATTTTATTTGAGAAAAATACTTTTACATCAAAATAAATATAACCAGAACTATGAAGAAAATTTTAAAAATCGCCAAAATTACATTTATTACCCTTTTAAGTATTGTTTTAGTTTTTATTGCTTATTTGTATATCAGCAGTAAAATATTTTTGGAATCTAAAAATGATGACAATATCAGTTACTTGTCAAAAAATAATATTGAAGTTTCAGGTTCTATAAATGAAAAATTATTTGATGCCGATTTTTATAAATCACAAGTTTTCTTGTTAGGGGAAATTCATGGTTATGCCGATAATCAAACTATAGATAAAGAGATGCTTTTCTTTTTGAATAAGAAAATTGGCGTGAAATATTATATTGCCGAAATGGATAGTTTGACGGCGAAAAAATTAAATGTCTTTTTGGCTGAAAAGCAAAAGAATAAAACAGCTTTAAAAGAAGTTGTTGAAAACATAAAAAGAAGAATTCCGCAACAATCTAGTCAAGAATTATTTGATAAATGGAGCGCAGTTTATGATTATAACCAAAGCTTAGCCGATTCTTTAAAAATTACAGTTGTCGGAATTGATAAAAATTTTGATGATGAATCAAAAGGTTCTAGAGATGTGGCTATGGTAAGTAATTTTAAGAATACAGTAAAAAAGCAGCATCTTGAAAATGAAAAATTCTACGGGCTTTTCGGATATTTTCATACACTTCAAAAGAAAACAGAATCTGGAAGAGAAACATTTGCTCAAGGAATAAAAGATTCTGGGATTAAAGTAACAAGTTTTGTAAGCTATACTATAGATAGCGAAATGTATTTGCCGAAAAATCCTCAATTTCCAACTCCAGAAAACGAAAGAGTCGATTGGTTGAATGCTGATGGCCCGTTAATGCTGGTAAAAGGAATTAATGATTTGAAAGAATTGAGCAAGCCTGAAACTATTACACTTTTTAAACTTGATGGAAAAGATTCTCCTTATTTAAAATCACAAAACTTGGTAAATGTAAAATCAAGAGTTTTTGGCGAAAATATAGTTCCTATTGAAGGATCTTCGGTAACAGATTATTTTCAGTATGTATTCTTGCTGAGAAATTCTGAAGCTTTAACGAAATTGAAATAAAAAATATAGCCAGTAAAAAGAGACTTTATAAAAGTCTCTTTTTTTATAGAAAATTCTGCCTCATCTTTTCACAATATTCTCAGATTAATTTTTATTTTCTGCCGAATAATATTTGTTGTCTTTTCTAGTGTTTAAAAAAAATTAAATGCAGAATTAATTTCTATATTTGTAACTCGTAAGTATAGACTATGCTCTATACTTTTTTGTTTTATGTTAAAAAGAATAAAGCTATGCTGGTAAACGAATTATCGAAGAAAACGGGACTGTCAATTCATACTATTAGATACTATGAGAATTTAGGAATGATTGAAGGAGTCGCTAATGAAAAGGTAAAATCAAATAATTACAAACATTATAATGATAATGTAGTTGAGCGTTTAGAAATTATTATTGAAGCCAAAGAAGTCGGGTTTACTTTAGCAGAAATAAAAAAGATTTTGACTGCTTGGTTCGAAAGCACCGATTCGAAACCTGAAACATTGGAACTTTTTCAAGCGAAAATAAAAGAGATTGATAATAAGATAAAACACTTCAAACAAACTAGAAAGCTTCTTGAGAAAGTTTGCGAAAAACTAGAGAATGATGACTTTTAGTTATTAAGTTAGTTAGAAGTTTTAGATTTTCTGTTATTAAAAGCCTTCTGCTTTATCCATTGAATTGAAATATTGAAAGGTGTTGTGTCTTTATCAGAAACGGTATTATGCCCTAGATTAGAAAATAAAGTATACTCAAAAGGTTTGCCTTTAGCTTTTAATGTGTTTAATTCTTCAATGCATAACTTTACGGGTATTTGTATGTCTTTTTCTCCAAAAAGCCAAAGTCCAGGAATAGAAAGCGTATTCAGCGAAATTTTAGGGTCGGTCGCAACAAACTGATATTTGTCGGGATCATTTTTAGTATGTTCACGTGCCTCCAATTCTGTGTGATTATCCCAGAAATTGTTGTTTCCATTAGTGTAAAATTGAAAACGAAGCTGTTCTAAAGTTGTAATAGTTGGACAACTAAATAAAACCATAAAATCTATTTTAGGATTATTACTTGCAGAAATTGGTATGATCCACCCCGCCTGACTAAATCCAACTAATCCGATTGGGATTTTTTTATCTTTAAGATAAGTTTGAAATGTGTTTACAGCAGAATTGGCATCCTGAGCTAATAAAGTAAGGTTAGCAGTGTCAATATTGTTTGTGCCAACAGTTGGTCCTACATACACACCTCCAGATTCACCTACTCCGCGTTTATCATAGGTCAATACAGCAATGCCTTCTTTGGCAAGACGTTTTGCAAACTCCATTTCTCTTTTTACAGGATCAGACCCGTGAACAATTACTGCTGCCGCAAATGCTTTTTCAGGCATTAGAACCGAGCCAGCAAGAGTGATGCCTTGACTTTCGAACTTTACATCTTGAATAGTAAAATTAGCAGATTGAGAAAATGTCATTTCTGGTAAAGCGATTAATAGTAGCCAAAAAAATATGTTGGAGAAAAAGTTAGATTTCATTTCTTCTTAATGTAAAAATTGATTTTATGAGATTTATAAAATTACTGTTTTTAAACAAGAAAAGATGCTGTTATTTTGAAAGTAAAAAAAAACTCCAAAATCAAATGACTTTGGAGTTTTTGGAATTTTGTGGGCGATGAGGGGTTCGAACCCCCGACCCCCTCGGTGTAAACGAGGTGCTCTGAACCAGCTGAGCTAATCGCCCTATTTTACTAGGTTGCTATCATTTCGTGATTGCGAGTGCAAATATACGTTTGTTTTTGAGTTCTGCAAAGAATTTTTAACTTTTGTAACTTTTTAAAATTTATTATAAGTTTTTACTGAGTTTTTTTGTTTAATGCCTTTAATTTCTCTTTACCTTTTATGTGATGTTGTTCTTTTTAATAATTTTCCAGTCACTCTCGCTGCATATTCCGATAACTGTTTTTCTATTGTCTTCACGTTTATGATTTATTGGTAACTCTTCAAATAAAATTGGTAGTTTTCCGATGACTTCAATTATTATATGACTTGAGTGTCCTTGCCATAAATTTGCGTGAAAAACATCTCTATAGTTGTAAGCATATTTTACAATTGTCTTTTGTTTCCAAAATCTTTCTTTATTGTATAAATCAAAAATAATTTCATAAACCTTAGGTAGATGAATGTCTGCATAAGGCATGAAGGTTCCAACTGAAATTAAATTGGGATTGCTATTTTCTCTCACAAAAGATTCAAACTCTTGTTTTATTAATTCAAATTCTTCGTCACTTGTATTGGGATAACGATTTTTATTTAATTTATCTACAGTTTTTGGGAATTCAAAAGTATATATAGAGTCTATTAACAAAAATCTATTTTCAGGTAATATTTGTTCTTCGTTTACATTTATGATGAAATCCATAGATTAAATTATTTTATAATGTTTTTTGCGTGATATCTCTAAAATCATATTTGGCTCTGATAGCACTAGACTTATTAAGCTTGATTAATTTGTATAAAAAGGAGAAATATCAGGTATGATTTTTTTACTAATATAGAAACTATTCTAAAAATAATCAGTGGAATTCTAATATTGCAGAAGACATATTAAACAAAAAAACTCCTTAATTGCTTAAGGAGTTTTTTGTGGGCGATGAGGGGTTCGGACCCCCGACCACTTCCGATGTTAATCGGAATGCTCTGAATCAGCTGAGCTAATCTTTTTAGCGATTAATTCCTGTATTTTGATCCTGCTTTTCCAAGACTTAATTTGAAGTTCTCTTTTATGTGCAAGTTCTTTAGTTTGATAGTTTTCTGTATAAACTACTTTCCAGTCATTTGTGTTTCCTGTAAAACCTTTGCTTTTTTGATTATGTCTAATAATTCTTTCTTCTAAATTAGAAGTAAAACCAATATAGTATTTGTTTTTGCTTTCGCTAAATAAAATGTAAACAACAAAATTCATAAATAGATATAAAATAAAAAACTCCAAAATCAAATGATTTTAGAGTTTTTGGAAATTTGTGGGCGATGATAGCTTGTTCCGATTCATCGGAAGGTTCGAACCCCCGACCACTTCCGATGCTAATCGGAATGCTCTGAACCAGCTGAGCTAATCCGCATAATGCAAAAAAAAAACTCCAAAATCAAATGATTTTAGAGTTTTTGGAAATTTGTGGGCGATGAGGGGTTCGAACCCCCGACCCCCTCGGTGTAAACGAGGTGCTCTGAACCAGCTGAGCTAATCGCCCTATTTTACTAGGTTGCTATCGTTTGTGATTGCGAGTGCAAATATACGCTTGTTTTCGAGTCCTGCAAAGAAAAAGGAATAAAAAATAAAACTTTTTTAAAAATAATCTATATCTATTTGTTTATGAATTTGTTATTAAAATGAAATTTTTGAAGTTTTTTCTAAATTCAAAATACATTTTAACCCAAAGGCAATTCTGCAACTACAAAAGTGCTTCCGCCAGCGTAAATGAAATCATTTTCTGAAGCATTTTTTTTCGCTTCCGCGAAAGCGCTGGCAACAGAATCATATTTTTCTCCGATTAAATCGTGTTTTTTAGCTTCGCTTTGTAAAATTTCTGTGTTTAATCCGCGAGAAGAATCGGGTCTGCAGAAATAATATTTCGCTTCTTTTGGAAATAAAGGCAGAATCGAATCCAGATCTTTATCGTTTACGACACCCAAAACAATATGCAGGTTTTCGAATTTTTCATTTTTAAGCTGATTCATCACAACCGTTAAGCCATGTTTGTTGTGTG
Organism: Flavobacterium erigeronis; assembly: GCF_054075165.1. Taxonomy (NCBI): domain Bacteria; kingdom Pseudomonadati; phylum Bacteroidota; class Flavobacteriia; order Flavobacteriales; family Flavobacteriaceae; genus Flavobacterium; species Flavobacterium erigeronis. Next base: position 10,019 of record NZ_JBSKGP010000009.1, read on the forward strand.
CCGTGTCGCAGATAATTTTTGGATTTTTGCCCAATTGCTGCCATCTTCCCTGTAAACCAGTATTTTTTACCACATTCAATAAACCTTCTTTCAGCTGCTCGGTCGAAACTTTAAAATTGGTTTCATTGTTTAAAATCGAAATCGTCTGCTGAACCGTTTTTTTATTATGAAACTGATAATCGCCAATCAAATCCGATAAATAAATTTGGTCAATCAAATCTGATGCAAAAGAAATTGGCGCATTGTTCTCTTCGGCTTTAGCTAAAAAAACTGGTTTCGTTTCTTCGGTATATTCGCCAATAACAGCAGGAACATTTGGTTTTATAATTCCAGCTTTTTCACCCGCAATTGCTTCCAATGTATTGCCTAAAAACTGAGTATGATCCAAACCAATATTCGTAATTACAGAGACCAAAGGCATAATAATATTCGTTGCGTCCAATCTTCCGCCAAGTCCAACTTCAATAATTGCGATATCGACTTTTTCTGAAGCGAAATAATCAAACGCCAAACCAACCGTCATTTCGAAGAAACTCATATCATTTGCTTCAAAAAAAGATTTGTGTTTAGCGATAAATTCAATTACAAATTCTTCTGAAATTTCTCGACCGTTTATTTTAATTCTTTCTCTAAAATCTTTCAGATGCGGAGAAGTGTATAAACCCACTTTGTAACCCGCTTCTTGTAGAACCGACGAAAGCATATGCGAAGTAGAACCTTTTCCGTTCGTTCCCGCCACGTGAATGCATTTTAGTCTGCTCTGTGGATTGTCAAGATGAGCAGCCAATAATTTGATATTCGTTAAGTCTTCTTTATACGCAGAAGCACCTTGCAATTGGTACATTGGAAGCTGATTAAACATCCAATTGGTCGTCTCTTGATAGTTCATTTGTTTAGATAAAATGGTTGTCGATTGAAATAAATTTCGATTTTTGTAGTTTAATATTACAGCGAAAATTATCTTTATTGCAAATTTCAAATATTTTTTAGAATTAATTATTAAAAACCAGAATTAATATATGTTTAGTTTTATTCAGTTACAAACAGATACAATCGCAAATGCTTCAAATGTAGTGGTCGAAAAGATTGCAGAGCCGCAAAACGAAATTTCAATGTTTGGGTTCATCATGAAAGGGGGAGTTTTCTTAATTCCGATCGCGATTTTATTGTTTTACACTATTTACCTGATTTTTGAACGTTATATGTACATTAACCGCGCGTCTAAAATTGACAGCCGATTAATGCAAGATATTGGTGAAAAATTACATTCTGGAAATATTGAATTGGCAAGAACAATTGTAGAAAGAAATAATACTGCAGCCGGGAATATTTTAAAAGAAGGCGTTCTAGTAATTGGAAGACCAATTTCAGAAATTGAAGCCAATATGGATCGTGCTGCCGATATCGAAATTGGCGAAATGGAAAGACATTTAGGTCACCTTGGACTTATTGCTGGTATCGCGCCAACGCTAGGTTTCATCGGGACAATTTCTGGAGTTATCAAGATTTTCTACAGCATTTCGGTAACTGAAAATATTAGTATCGGAAACATTTCTGGAGGTTTATACGAAAAAATGATCAGTTCTGGTTCTGGATTAATTGTGGGTATTATTGCTTATAGCGCTTACCACTTATTAAACGGAAAGATTGATAATTTTGCTTTAAAAATTCAGAAACAGATTTTAGAATTTGTCAATATAATTCAAAGAGCATAAGCCATGTCTATTAAGAGAAAAAGAAGATTTCACGCCGAAGTTGCCACTTCATCTTTGAGTGACATTATGTTTTTCCTGCTGTTGTTTTTCTTAATTATTTCAACACTGGCAAATCCGAATGTGATTAAGATGACGTTGCCAAAAGCTAAAGCGAATGAAAAAACCAATAAACAATTAATTAGTTTATCGGTTACAGAAGATAAAAAGTTCTATATCGATAAACAGGAAGTAGATTTTGAAAATCTAGAAACCAGTTTGATGTCCAAAATAGGAACCGATAAAGAACAAACCGTTGTTGTTCGAATTCCGTTTAACCTACAAGTTCAAGACTTAGTTGATGTTTTACAAATAGGAGTGAAGAACAATTTGAAGTTTGTAATTGCTACAAGTCCTAAGTAAAATAATTAGGGCGTGACCACAATAAAGAAAATGGGCCAATCAGCATAACGTTGATTCGCCCATTTTTTTATTCTGGTCGGGCTATCCGCTCCGCCGCGGCGGATTATTCCTATCCCTCACGCGAGCAAAATCATATAAAATTCCAATTTTTAAATTCCAAATTCCAAACTACATTTTCTCATTTTTTGTCATCCTGAGCGGAGTCGAAGGACACACAAGTAACTCCTCAATCTAAATCGCCAATCTTTGTCGAGCTTCTAGCGTGTCCTTCGACTCCGCTCAGGATGACAAACCAACCGCAATTATTGTGCGTATTAGACCTGACAGGTTTTAAAACCTGTCAGGTCTCTGATGATAGAAAAACTTTAAGAGAAATAAAAAACGCTTTCTGAAAAAATATCAGAAAGCGTTTTTGATATAAATTGAATTCGTGTAATCCGTGAAATTCGTGTTTTTTAATCCAAACTAAAATTATAAATAATCTTCCCAACTTGTTTAGCTGGAGCGTCACTATCAGATTCCCATTTGGTATTCATTGCAGCAATTCTCGCTTGGTCTAATAAACATTTTGCAGTATTAGTAGTTCCTTTTATTCCAGCAGTTGCGCTAATTGTTTTTCCGTTTTGGTCAACGCTAACTTCAACTACCACTTTTCCTTCTTCGTTACAAGTATATTTTGGTGCAGGTTTAGAAAGCGCTTTTCTATTTCCTAAAGAATATCCAGATCCACCACCAGAACCGCCACCGCTTCCAGCCCCGTAACCGCTTCCTGTTCCAATGCCATTTCCAGTTCCGTTACCGCCTCCAGTTCCTCCGCCAGAACCTCCAGATCCGTAATAACCGTTAGAGTTTAAACTTCCGCCAGCTTTTCCCTTATTTCCTGCGGTTTTATCATCTCCATCGCCACCTTTGTTCGAACCTTTCATAATGCTGGCTAAAGCATCATTTGTTGAGTTAGAAACTTTTGGTTTTTCGGGAACAGGTTTAGGATCTACTTTTACGGGAACTGGTTTCTTTGGTTTTTCTTTTGTCGGAATAACAACATCATTATCAGCAGTTGTGTTTTCCTGAGAGATAATGGCTTCTTCCTCTACAGCTTTTGCAGGTGTTTGTTTTGCATTATTCTTTACATCTAAAACTTCGCTTTTGTAATTGGCTCCAGAACCTAAATCGCTATCTCCAAAGTTTACCGTTACACCTCCGCCGCCACCTCCGCCATCAGCAAGAGCGACATTGTTTTCAGGGTTATATGGAGGCCAAAAACGTATAAAAACCAGCAATAAAATTATTGCCGCATAAATTGCAGTTGTGATTAGTAACGACTTCTTTTTATCTGAAGAAATAGTGAAACTCATTGAATTCTGAATTTTGAAATGTATTATTTTAAAAACGTTTAAAAGTAGTAAAAATTGTTTAGAACGGAAGTACGGTACTTAATTTTACCGCAAAGACACGCAAAGGTTTTTTGTGCGAGACTTAAATTATTATACCGCAAAGTTCGCTAAGGATACGCAAAGAAACGCAAAGAGTTTTTTATGATATTCAATAAATTGAAAAAGTTCACAAAGCTTTATCTATATAGCTTTGCGAACTTAATATTTAGATCATGCTGGCGCCCCAATTAAAAGGACTTAGCGTGCTTTGCGTTAAAAAAAACTAACCGCAAAGTTCGCAAAGGTTTACGCAAAGGACTCAACGAGTTTTTTATAGTAGACTCAATAAATTGAAAAAGTTCGCAAAGCTATATGTACAAAGCTTTGCAAACTTAATATTTAGATCTTGCTTGCGCCCCAATTAAAAGGACTTAGCGTGCTTTGTGTTAAAAAAAATTAACCGCAAAGTTCGCAAAGGTTTGCGCAAAGAGCGCAAAGAATTTTTTATGAGGTTCAATAAATTGAAAAAGTTCGCAAAGCTAGATTACACAAAGCTTTGCGAACTTAATATTTAGACAACACTTGCGTTCCAAATTAAAATAACTTAGCGTGCTTTGCGTTAAAAAAACTGTACAGAAAAATTACACCAACTGTTTCAAAGCAATTTCAAAAGCAGTTGCACTGATATTTGTTTTAGACGAATTTAAAGCATGAGCTTTTACAATCGCATTTTTGATAATTTCAGAAGTATCATTAAAAATAGCCTCGTCTGTCATTTGTACTTTTTTCTCCATGAAGTAAGCAAAAACTCTCGCCATTCCGCAGTTTGAGATAAAGTCAGGAATCAAGCTTACTTTTTGATCCACTTGCTCCATAATAGAACCGAAGAAAATTTCCTTGTCAGCAAAAGGAACATTTGCACCGCATGAAATAACTTCCAATCCGTTGGCAATTAAGCTGTCGATTTGGTCTTGAGTAACCAATCTTGAAGCCGCGCAAGGAGTGAATATTTCAGCACCAATTGTCCAGATTTTTGAATTGATTTCCTCAAACGGAATCATATTATCTGCAACTAATTTGTTTCCATCTTTGTTTAAGAATAACGTTTTAATTTCTTCAAAAGAAAAACCATCTTCTTTAATTAATCCGCCATCGCGATCGATAATTCCGATTACTTTTGCACCCATTTCAGCCAAGTAAAAAGCGGCAGCAGAACCTACGTTTCCGAAACCTTGAACGATTGCTTTTTTACCTTGAATGTCTCCGCCGTAAGTTGCGTAGAAATGGCGAACTGCTTCTGCAACACCAAAACCAGTAATCATATCGGCAACAGTATATTTTCTAGTAACGTCTGGTGAGAATTTTGGGTTTTCGATTACTTTAATTACACCCTGACGCAACTGACCAATTCTATTAATTTTATCGGCTTCCGTCGGTTTAAAATGTCCGTTAAAAACACCTTCCTGCGGATGCCAAACACCACATTCTTCTGTCATCGGAATAACTTCGTGAATTTCATCAACATTCAAATCACCGCCAGTTCCGTAATAGCTTTTTAATAAAGGAGAAACCGCTTTGTACCAGCGCTGTAAAACACCTTTTTTGCGAGGATCGTTCGGATCAAAATTTATTCCAGATTTAGCGCCGCCAATAGCAGGGCCTGAAACAGAGAATTTAACTTCCATAGTTTTTGCCAGAGATAAAACTTCATTCATATCTAAGCCTTTTCTCATTCTTGTTCCTCCACCTGCAGCTCCTCCGCGAAGTGAATTAATAACAGTCCACCCTTCGGCTTCTGTTTCTGAATCTTTCCAATTAAAAACAATTTCAGGTGCCTTGTTTTCAAATTGTTGTAATAAATCTTTCATTTTGTTGTGATATGTTTATTTTGTGTAAATGTATAAAATAGAATAATGCGAATAATGTATTTTGCATCAAATTTATAAAACAAAAAAGAAAAGCCGAAAACTATTCCGTTTTCGGCTTTTCGAATATTCAAAAAATTAAGAATTATTGTCCTAATAAATGTTTTTTCAAAGTCTCATCAACTGGTTTGTCAGAAAGCCAGATTCCGAATAATGCTTTTTTGAAATCAAATCCTGGAATTTTTCCTTTCAAAACTTCATTTTTAGAAACGTAAACATTTTGGTCAAAAGGATTGTAGGCTAAAACAAACACATCTTTTTCTGTGATTGCGTCACTTAGAAAACTTTTTAACTGTTCTATTCTAGGGCGTAATTGTTCCAGATTTGCTCCTGCTGATTTCTCAAAACCTGTATTCATGGCTTTCGTCAGTTTGTTAGAAGAAACCATCGAAGACGTGATTTCAATTCTAACGGCCATTTCAGTATCACTGTCTATGATAAATTGAGGATCTTGGGCTAATTGAGATAAATACAGTGCTTGCACATAAACTTCCAACCACATTTTTGATCTTCCGCCCGCACCATTAAGCTGCAATGTTTTTCCTTGAAATTCTATTTTTCTAGGAACACTTACACCATTTACTTCAATTTGAGTTTGAGCAGAAACAGTCGAAAATTGCAAGCTTAACAAGACTGTCAGTAAAAGTAAAATCTTTTTCATATTCTATCAAATTTTTATTTTTAGGGCAAAAATAATAGTAATTTATTAATATTTGGTTCATATTGAGAATGTTTTTTTCTTCAAATTTTGATGTTTAATTTTTGTATTACATTAAAAATCAATTTAGTAAGAGTAAGTTTACGTAGTTTTACTCATTTTAAGAATTGTTTAATTTTTGACACATTTACAAAGCAGTATTTTCTTAATTAAAAATAATTTTTAGGTGTAATTTGAATCTTAAATTTTAGAAATTTTGTTATCAAATTAACGCTGTTTTGAAAAAAAAGATAAACAATAACGAAAACGTTATCGTAATCTTTGCTGATCTATTAATTTTGTATGCATGCATTGTAATTTAAACATTTAAAAAGTATCTTTGGAAGCCTTTGCGTTAAAAAAACAAGGCATCTAAAAAACACAAAAACAAAAAATAATCAACTAAAGAAATCTGTTTGAAATCTGGTTGAGAAAAACATTTAAAGTAAACTACTATGGATTTTAATCTTACCGAAGAACATTTAATGATTCAGCAGGCAGCAAGAGATTTTGCTCAAAATGAATTATTGCCGGGAGTTATTGAACGTGACGAAAAACAAATTTTTCCAACTGAGCAAGTCAAAAAAATGGGCGAGCTGGGTTTTATGGGAATGATGGTTGATCCTAAATATGGAGGAAGCGGACTTGATGCTATTTCTTATGTTATTGCAATGGAAGAAATTTCTAAGATTGATGCTTCTGCTTCTGTAGTAATGTCGGTAAACAATTCGCTAGTTTGCTGGGGATTACAAGAATACGGAACGGAAGAACAAAAACAAAAATACCTTCCAGGTTTGGCTTCTGGAGAAATTCACGGTGCGTTTTGTTTAAGTGAACCTGAAGCTGGAAGTGATGCGACTTCACAAAAAACAACAGCTATTGATATGGGTGACCATTATTTAGTTAATGGTACAAAAAACTGGATTACAAACGGAAATACAGCTTCTGTATATTTAGTAATTGCACAAACACATCCAGAATTAAAGCACAAAGGAATCAATGCTTTGATTATGACTAAAGATATGCCAGGTTTTTCAGTTGGTCCAAAAGAACAAAAAATGGGAATCCGCGGATCTGATACGCATTCTTTAATGTTTTCTGATGTGAAAGTTCCGAAAGAAAATAGAATTGGTGAAGATGGTTTCGGATTTAAATTTGCAATGAAAACTCTTGCAGGAGGTAGAATCGGAATTGCTTCTCAAGCTTTAGGAATTGCTTCTGGAGCTTATGAGTTGGCTTTGAAATATTCTAAAGAGCGTAAAGCTTTTGGAACGGAAATCTGCAATCATCAGGCAATTGCTTTTAAATTGGCAGATATGGCTGTAAATATTGAAGCAGCTCGTCATTTATGTATGAAAGCGGCTTGCGATAAAGACAACCATAAAAACTATGACGTAAGTGGTGCAATGGCAAAACTTTTTGCTTCGCAAGTTGCAATGGATACTGCTGTTGAAGCGGTTCAAATTCATGGTGGAAACGGGTATGTAAAAGAATACCATGTAGAGCGTTTAATGCGTGATGCTAAAATTACTCAGATTTACGAAGGAACTTCTGAAATTCAGAAAATCGTAATTTCAAGAGCAGTTATTGCTGGATAATTTTTTTTATAAATAGATTGTTTGCCCTTTCAGATTTTTGTTTGAAAGGGTTTTTTTATGAATATTCTATTACTTTTCATAAGTTTATGGTCTAATTAATTTTTATTTTCAATCATCAGTAAAAAACAGAAAAATCATGAGAAAACTATACCTTTTGCTTCCATTTATTTTTTTTGCTTGTAAATCGGGAACTTCAACCGCAAAGGAGAGTGAAGTAAAAACAGATTCGAAACCAATACAAGTCAGCTATAAAATAAAAGAAACTGAAATCTCAGATTTTCTAAAATACCTTTCTTCCGATGAATTGGAAGGACGCGAAACCGGAACTCAAGGAATTGAAAAAGCGGCTGTTTTCTTGGAAGACTTTTTAAAGAAAAATAAAATTAAACCTTATTTTAAAACCTATCGAGATACTTTGACCAATTTTGATTCTCCAGCTTTTAATATTGTTGGGGTTATAGAAGGGACAGATCCAGAACTTAAAAAAGAATTCGTGGTATTGAGTGCGCATTATGATCATATTGGTCTAGAGAAAAAAGAGCAGGCTGATAAGATTAATAACGGAGCAAACGATGATGCTTCGGGTGTGACTTCTGTTGCTGCGATGGCAAAATATTTTTCTGAAACTAAAGCAAACAAACGCAGTATACTGATTGTCTTTTTTGCTGGGGAAGAAAAAGGACTTTTAGGATCTAAAAGTTTGGTTGAGAAATTGAAAAAGCAAAACTTCAATCTTTATACACAATTAAACATTGAAATGATTGGTGTGCCAATGAAACGAGATTATTTGGCTTATATTACAGGTTTTGATAAATCGAATATGGCACAAAAAATAAACGAATACACAGGAAAAAACACAATCGGATTTTTGCCAAAAGAAGCAGAGTATCAATTATTCTACCGTTCAGATAATTATTCGTTTTTTCAGGCGTTTGGGAAACCATGCCAATCTTTAAGTACTTTCGACTTTGAAAACTTTGATTTTTATCATCATGTTTCAGATGAATTTAAATTAATGGATATCCCTCATATTACTTCATTCACACAAGAATTGTTGCCTGCGGTTACAAAAATTGCAGTTTCGCCAACACAAGAAATAACCATGAATAAATAAGAGGCTGTTTTACAGCATTTGATTATTTTTGCGACATGAAAAATATTATTGTTACCGGAACGAGTAGAGGAATTGGTTATGAATTGGCTTTGCAGTTTGCAAATGCAGGAAATCAGGTTTTAGCCATTTCGAGAAAAATACCACAAACGCTTTTAGAACATCAAAATATAACTTGTCTGTCTGTTGATTTGGCAGATGAAACGGCTTTAGATCAGGTTGAAAATTTTCTTTCTTCAACTTGGAAAAAAGTAGATGCTGTGGTTCACAATGCTGGGGCTTTACTTTTAAAACCTTTCGCAGAAACAACTCAGGCAGATTTTGAAAGTATTTATAAAGTGAATGTTTTCGCAGTTGCGAATTTAACTCGCATCTGTATTCCGTATTTAGAAAAAGGAAGCCATGTTGTTACGATCAGTTCTATTGGCGGTGTACGCGGAAGTTTAAAGTTTGCAGGATTAGCGGCTTACAGTTCAAGTAAAGGCGCTGTAATTACTTTAACAGAATTATTAGCTGAAGAATATAAAGAAAAAGGAATTTCGTTTAATGTTCTAGCTTTAGGTTCTGTCCAGACTGAAATGCTAAATGAAGCTTTCCCGGGTTATCAAGCGCCAATTTCTGCGGAAGGAATGGCAACGTACATTTATGATTTTACGCTTAACGGAAATAAATATTTTAATGGAAAAGTGCTTGAAGTTTCTTCAACGAATCCTTAATTAATTATGAATTATGAGTTGTGAATTATGAGTGATAGTATTGTGAAAACTAAAAGTTTTGAATCAGCTGTAAGAGGAGTTAATTTTTATAAATGGTTAGTTGCGGAAAGAAAAGAATTCGTAATGAGTAAACAATTTTTACGTTCTGTTACATCAATCGGTGCAAATGTTCGTGAAGCAATAAATGCGCAAAGTAAAGCCGATTTTATTCATAAATTGTCTATTTCTCAAAAAGAATGTGATGAGTCAATGTATTGGCTTGAACTATTAAAAGAAACAGATTATATTTCGAAAATAGAATTTGATTCCATTCATAAACAATGCAACGAAGTGATGAAAATAATTAGAAGTATTATAATTACGTCCAAAAACAAACTCATAACTCATAATTCATAACTTATAATTATTTTGAGCGAAACTCTAGCTAAATACATTCCCGAACATGCGGTAAAATCCGTTTTCGATTTGATAGTGGCCAATCAGGTGCACTTGAAAATTGTAAACGAGCGTCAGACACGTCACGGTGATTATAGAAGAGGGCCAAGCGGCAAACATGAAATTACGGTAAATGCAAGCTTAAATAAGTATCGTTTTTTGATTACGTTAATTCATGAAATTGCACATTTGGTTGCTTTTGAAAAGTTTGGGCGAAATATCAAACCGCATGGAAATGAATGGAAATTTACTTTTCAGCGTTTGATGGTTCCGTTTATTCGACCAGAAATATTTCCAGGACATATTTTGCCTTTACTGGCAAGACATTTTAAAAACCCATCGGCAAGCAGTGATACCGATACGACTTTATCTTTGGCTTTAAAACAATATGATAAAGAAAACGATAAGAGTTATGTTTTTGAGATTCCGTATGGCAGTGTTTTTAGAATTAAAAACGGAAAGATTTTTAAGAAATTAGCAGTTCGTACCAAACGTTTCGAATGCATTGAACTGAGCTCAGGGAAAACCTATCTCTTTAATCCGAATGCGGAAGTGGAGCTAATTAAAAATTAGAAATTCCAATTTAAAAAATCCCAAATTCTAAAAATTGGGATAAATATTTAAAAGTAAAAAATCCAAATCCCAATTGTAAAAGTTGGAATTTGGATTTTTTTTATTGAAATTTTAAAAACCTTTTAACCTTTCAAATAAGCTTCTCTTACCTTCTTGAAAAGGTTTGAAGAATAAACAAATTTAACTACTGCTTCATTCTCAGTTGTAAAGATTTCCTCTTTAGTTCCTTGCCAAGCTTTTAATCCTTTCTTTAAGAAAACAATATTTTCACCGATTTCCATAACCGAGTTCATATCGTGTGTATTGATCACAGTTGTAATATTGTATTCTCTCGTAATTTCCTGAATAAGGTTATCAATCAAAGTAGAAGTGTTCGGGTCAAGACCTGAGTTTGGTTCGTCGCAAAACAAATACTTCGGATTATTTACAATCGCGCGGGCAATTGCCACACGTTTTTGCATCCCTCCAGAAATTTCAGAAGGTAGTTTTTTATGCGCATCAATTAGATTTACTCTTTCTAAAACAAAATCAACACGTTCTTTAATTTGTGCCTTATTGTTATTAGTAAACATTTTTAACGGGAAAGCCACATTTTCTTCAACAGTCATCGAGTCAAACAAAGCACTTCCCTGAAATACCATTCCGATTTCAGTTCTCAAGTCACGTTTTTCATCTTTATCTAAATCAGAATACACTCTTCCATCAAATTCAATTGTTCCTGCGTCTGGGGTGTGAATTCCTAACAACGTTTTTAATAAAACCGTTTTTCCAGATCCACTTTGTCCGATAATCAAATTGGTTTTTCCAGTTTCAAAAACGGTCGAAACGCCTTTTAAAACTTTACTGTCACCAAATGATTTTTCTATATTTTTTACTTCTATCATTATCCAAGTAATAATTGAGTTAATATATAATTTAGAAGAATGATAGTTACAGATGTCCATACAAACGATGTTGTACTTGCTTTACCAACTTCTAATGCGCCACCTTTCATGTAATAACCGTGAAAAGACGGAATTGTTGCCAATAACATAGCAAAGATCAAAGTTTTGATAAAGGCATACGTAATATGGAAGGGAATGAAATCTTTCTGAGCTCCCATAATAAAATCTGCTCCTGTTGAAAATCCTCCGTAAGCACAAGCAAGCCATCCTCCAAAAATTCCTAAAAACATACTAATTCCGATTACAAAAGGATACATTAATAAAGCTATAATTTTTGGAAAAACAAGATAGTTTACTGAGTTAACTCCCATAACTTCTAAAGCATCGATCTGTTCTGTAACACGCATTGTTCCAATACTTGACGTAATGTAAGATCCCATTTTCCCAGCCATAATTACCGAAATAAAAGTAGGGGCAAACTCCAAAACTACAGACTGACGGGTAGCAAAACCAATTAAGTATTTAGGGATTAAAGGGTTTGTTAAGTTTAGGGCTGTTTGAATGGCTACAACTCCTCCGATGAAGAAAGAGATAAAGCAGACAATTCCAAGAGAGTCAATAATTAAGTCATCAATTTCTTTGAAAATTAAATTTTTCATAACAGGCCATTTAGTCTGTTTATTGAAAATTTCTTTCAGCATTAAAAAATATTTTCCTATTTGGGATAAATAACGAATTAGCATCATAAGTTTTGAAATATTTGCTAAATTAAGGATTAGTTTACAGTTTACCGTTTCGGTCGGCAGTTTTTTAATTTTTTTAAGATTAGAAAATCTTTTCCTTGATTTTTTTCAAACGGTAATTTCTAATAAATTTAGCTTGTTCAGAGGTAACTAATAAAGGTGTTTTGGCATTTTTTGCTTTCCAAAATCCTCTAATGTAATCTAAAAATAAAAAGGGTTTTTTCTTCATCATCGCCAGTTTTGCCGATGCAATTGCTGTGATCCAAAAACCGTAACCTAAAGTATAAAAAGCTTCGCCTTGTTTGTAACGAGCAGTTTTGTTATAATTCGCTCCAGTTGGTTTTAAGTGTTTTACATGTAAAGATTCATCGGTAACAATTTTCCAATCGTAATATTTACAAAGTAATTCGTCAACCGTGTCCCAGCCCATTGCAGGACGTAAACCGCCAATTTGCTGAAAGGTTTCTTTTCGGTAAGCTTTTAGAGCACCGCGAATATGATCTTTATCGGTAAGGTTTTCTAAAATCCAATCACCATTTTTTTCGATGTAGCAGAATCCGCCAGCCATTCCAACTCTCGAATCTGATTCGAAATGTTTGATAATGGTTTCGAAATAGTTTGGCGGAAAAATTAAATCGCCGTCTATTTTTACAATAATATCATAATTAGAATCCAAAGTTTCAAACCCTTTCTGAAATGCTTGAATTACTTTACTTCCAGGAAGGTGAATAGCATCTGAAGTTTTGTTTACAACAGAAATATACGGATTGTCTTTTGCAAAACTTAAAACTACTTCTTCAGTTTTATCAGTCGAATTGTCATTTACCACCACAATTTTTGAAGGCAGAACGGTTTGGGAAACCAAAGATTCTAAAGTCAAGCCAATAAGGTTTTCTTCGTTGTGAGCGGGAATGACGATGTAATATTTCATATTAAATTCCAATTTTTTAAATTAAAATTCCAATTTTTGAGAATAAATCCCAATTTCTTAAAATTCCAAATTCCAATTAAATACAATTCAATTGGAATTTGGAATTTAAATACTGGAATTTGCCTTTAGGCTTTTATTTTTTCAGCAACAACAAGATAATATCTCGGAGTGAAGTATCTTAATAAAGGTCTCAAGCCAAACTTTTTTACTGGATGTGTAAATTGTAAGCGGTCGGTTATTTTCCAGCCTGTTTTTTCAAGAAGCCAGTCCAATTGCCAATCTTCAAATTCATGGTAATGTCTGTCCCACATATCAGTTTTAGAACGATATGCTGGTGAAAACCATAAACGCAACGGAATCGAAATTAATAGTTTGTCACATTTTACATTCTGTAAAATAGTGTACGGATTTAGTAAATGTTCGAAAATTTCAAATGCAGTAAAAACGCTATATTCTTCTGTTTGTAAAGCGGTTTGATCGTTGTCTAAATCTTCGCCTTTTGTGTTTTTTACGGTATATCCATTTTCTTCCATTATTTTAGAAAATGGATTTGGGACACCAAAATCAAAAATGGTTTCTGATGTGCTTACGTGCTTTTGTAAAAACTCTAAGGTAAGTTTGAATCTTTTATTCGGAAATGTTTTTTCGTACATTATATGTGTTTTTTAACAACAAGGCGCAAATATACTAAAAAAGTCCGCATTTTGGGTGCGGACTTTTTTTAGTGTTCAGTAATCAGTTTTATAGTGTTCAGTTTATATTAATTAGTTTACAGTTTGACTGAATACTAAAAAGATGAACACTGAATACTGATTATTAGTATCTATAAACGAAAGCATTTACATTCATTCCTGCTCCAACTGAAGCAAAAATGACAACGTCGCCTTTGTTGATTTCGTGATTTTCAATTTCTCCATTTAATATTAAATCAAAAAGAGTTGGTACGGTTGCTACGCTGCTGTTTCCTAAATCATGAATACTCATTGGCATAATATCTTTAGGCGCAGTTTTATCGTAAAGTTTGTAGAAACGTTCGATAATAGCTTCGTCCATTTTTTCGTTAGCCTGATGAATAAGAATCTTTTTCACTTCATCGATTCCTATGCCACTTTTGTCTAGGCAGTTTTTCATGGCGCAAGGAACTTGGCTTAAAGCAAACTCATAAATTTTACGGCCGTACATTTTAATGTACTTAATATCTGGATCTAAATCTGGATTATATGATTTTCCGAAGAAAAGGAAATTGGCTTCTTCATTAGCAAAAGTGGCACTTTCGTAAGAAAGTAAACCTGCTTCATCATTAGAAAGTTCCAAAACAGAAGCTCCTGCACCGTCAGAATAAATCATAGAGTCACGGTCATGATCGTCTACCACTCTTGATAAAGTTTCGGCTCCAATAACCAAAACTCTATTTGCCATTCCTGATTTAATAAATGCATTTGCCTGAAGAACTCCTTCAATCCAGCCCGGACATCCAAAAAGAATATCATAAGCTACACATTTAGGGTTTTTGATGGCTAATTTATTTTTAACTCTCGTTGCTAAACTCGGAAGAATATCAGTTTGATTGGTTCCGGTTTTAACATCACCAAAATTGTGAGCAAAAATAATATAGTCTAAAGTTTCTTTATCGATGTTCGCATTTTCTATTGCTTTTTCGGCAGCAAAAAAAGCTAAATCTGAAGCATTATATTGATCTTCTGCATAACGACGGTTTTCGATTCCCGTAATTCCTTTAAATTTTTTGATTACAACTTCATTCGGGTAAGCAAAAGGAGATCCATCTTCATTTAAAAAAACATGATCGCCAAAGTCAGTATTGCTGACTGATTTAGTTGGAATGTAACTTCCTGTTCCAATTATTTTAATTTTCATTATTCCCAGTTTATCCGATAAATTTAGCGCTAATGTATAAATAATATTATGATAACTATCATAAAAAATAGTATGCATGCATATAATTATGAAATAACAAATTTTTGCAGGATATATTGTGTTTCTTCTAATGAATTTTTGATTTTTCCTAGATTTCAAACGATTGAAGGAAAACTGTAGAACAAAATATTTTTACGGTTATTTTTATTTTAGAGATGTAATTTCACAAAAGTCTAACAAAAAGTTATGTTTTAATATATCGGAATCTTCTTTATTGTTTTGATCGCGTGAGGGATAGGAGCATGCTACCGAAGTAGCGCGGATAGCCCGACCGCGTTATAGTAAGTGGACTAATAAGCGCAAAGTATTTTTGCCCACTTACTATAACGGGGGCACGCCCTCATTATTTTAGATTTTAGATTGTGGATTGTGGATTGTGGAATTTGGATTGTGGAATTTGGAATTTGGAATTTTTTTTACGCAATTAAACCTGACAGGTTTTTAAAACCTGTCAGGTTTCAGTCCGCAACAGAACTTGAAACTTGAAACCTGAAACAAATTTTTAACAATAAAAAACCCGACAGGTTTTTTAAAATCTGTCGGGTTCTAAATATTTAGAGAAAACTAATTTTTAGCTTTCCATATAAGCTTCAATAGGAGCACAGCTGCAAACTAAATTTCT
Source organism: Flavobacterium erigeronis (assembly GCF_054075165.1). Lineage (NCBI taxonomy): Bacteria > Pseudomonadati > Bacteroidota > Flavobacteriia > Flavobacteriales > Flavobacteriaceae > Flavobacterium > Flavobacterium erigeronis. Next base: position 25,676 of record NZ_JBSKGP010000009.1, read on the forward strand.
GTCTCCGTAAGCGTCATCTACACGACGAACAGATGGCCAGAATTTATTTTCAGCGATGTAATCTAATGGGTAAGCTGCTTTTTCTCTTGTATAAGGGAAATCCCAGTTATCAGTAGTTAACATTGCTAATGTGTGTGGAGCATTTTTCAATACGTTGTTTTTATCATCTGCAGTTGCTTCTTCAATCTCTTTTCTGATAGAAATTAATGCATCACAGAAACGATCTAATTCTGCTAAATCTTCAGATTCTGTAGGTTCGATCATTAAAGTTCCAGCAACAGGGAAAGAAACCGTTGGAGCGTGGAAACCGTAATCCATTAAACGTTTTGCGATATCACCAACTTCGATTCCGTTTTCTTTGAATGCACGGCAATCTAGAATCATTTCGTGAGCCGCTCTTCCGCATTCTCCAGTGTAAAGAATAGGGTAATGACCTTCGAAACGCGCTTTCATATAGTTAGCATTTAAGATGGCGTGTTCTGTAGCGCTTTTTAATCCTTCAGCTCCCATCATCGTGATGTAACCGTAAGAAATTAAACAAACTAAAGCAGATCCATAAGGTGCAGATGAAATAGCGGTAATCGCTTGTTCGCCACCAACATTTAAGATTGGGTTTGTTGGCAAGAAAGGAACTAATTTTTCGTTCACACAAATTGGTCCAACTCCAGGTCCACCGCCACCGTGAGGAATAGCGAAAGTTTTGTGCAAGTTCAAGTGACAAACGTCAGCACCAATTGTAGCCGGATTTGTTAATCCAACTTGTGCGTTCATGTTTGCACCGTCCATATATACTAATCCGCCGTTATCGTGGATTAATTTTGTGATTTCGATAATTGAAGATTCGAAAACCCCGTGAGTAGAAGGATACGTTACCATTAAACAAGATAAATCATCTTTATGTTCAATTGCTTTTTCTCTTAAATCTTCTACGTCAATGTTTCCTTCTGGAGTCGTTTTTGTAACGATAATTTTCATTCCCGCCATCGCTGCAGAAGCAGGGTTTGTTCCGTGAGCAGATGAAGGAATCAAACATACATTACGGTGACCTTCATTTCTTGACATGTGGTAAGCACGAATGGCCATTAAACCAGCATATTCTCCTTGAGCTCCAGAGTTTGGTTGCAATGTTGTGCCAGCAAAACCTGTAATTACATTTAATTGTTGCTCTAATTTTTTAAGCATTGTAAGGTAACCTTCAACTTGATCAACCGGTGCAAACGGGTGAATGCTGTTCCAGTTTGGCATAGATAAAGGTAACATTTCTGAAGCTGCGTTTAATTTCATCGTACAAGAACCTAATGAAATCATCGAGTGATTCAATGATAAATCTTTACGCTCTAATTTTTTGATGTAACGCATCAACTGACTTTCTGAATGATGATTGTTGAAAACATCATGTGTCAAGAAAGAAGATGTTCTTTCTAAAGAAGCTGGTAATTGACTTGCAGCGCTTAATTCAGAAACGGTAAAAGTTTCTTTTCCTAAAGCTTCAGCAAAAATCGCAATGATTTCGTTGATGTCTGCAACTGCAGTCGTTTCGTTAAATGAAATCGAAACACTATCAGCATCAGGATAGAAGAAGTTTACTTTGTTTTTTTCTGCAATCGCTTTTACTTTTTGAGCATCTGCTTTTACTAAAATAGTATCAAAGTAAGCCGTGTTAGTTTGGTAAACTCCTAATTTATTTAAAGCTTCAGCAGCAGTAACTGCAGATGCGTGAACTTTGTTTGCAATATATTTCAAGCCTTTTGGTCCGTGGTAAACTGCGTACATTCCGGCCATAACAGCCAATAAAACCTGAGCAGTACAAATGTTTGAAGTCGCTTTTTCACGTTTGATGTGCTGTTCGCGAGTTCCTAAAGCCATACGTAAAGCACGGTTTCCGTTTACATCGATAGAAACTCCGATAATACGACCTGGCATAGAACGTTTGTACTCATCTTTAGTCGCAAAAAATGCAGCGTGAGGACCGCCGTAACCCATTGGAACACCAAAACGTTGTGTAGTTCCAACTACAACTGCAGCTCCCATTTCTCCTGGAGAAGTTAATGTCGCCAATGATAAAATATCAGCAGCAAAGGCAACTTTGATTTCGTTTTCTTTTGCTTTAGCAACAAAAGAACTATAATCATTTACTTGACCATATTTACCTGGGTATTGTAAAATCGCTCCGAAAAACTCTGTAGAAAAATCAAAGTTTTCGTGGTTTCCAACAACCAATTCAATTCCAATTGGAGTTGAACGCGTTTGAAGTACAGATAAAGTTTGTGGTAAAATTTCTTCAGAAACGAAGAATTTGTGTGTATTGTTTTTCTTTTGGTCACGAGTACGAACGTCAAATAATAACGCCATAGCTTCTGCAGCAGCCGTTCCTTCATCTAATAAAGAAGCGTTTGCGATTTCCATTCCTGTTAATTCGATAACTGTAGTTTGGAAATTTAAAATAGCTTCTAAACGACCTTGAGCAATTTCTGCCTGATAAGGAGTGTAAGCTGTATACCATCCTGGATTTTCAAAAATATTTCTTTGAATTGGAGCCGGAACAATAGTTGGGTGATACCCTAAACCAATGTATGATTTGAATGTTCTATTTTTCTTTCCTAAGTCGCGAATATGATTTGCATATTCGAATTCTGTCATTGCAGGTTCTAAATTCAAAGGTGCTTTTAGACGAATATCATCTGGAAGTGTTTCATAAACCAGTTGTTCAATAGAGTCAACTCCAATAGTCTTCAACATAAATGGAAGATCGGTTTCTCTTGGGCCAATGTGTCTTAAAGCAAAAGCATCTGTTCTCATTTGTAGCTATCTAAATTTTTTAGTCAATGCCATCAGCCTCAGTTTTGTGGGGCAAATAACATTTCAAAGTAAATGTGTTGTTTTTTTGTGGCGCAAAATTAAGTATTATTAATAATTTAATAGGTATTTTTAACTTCAATTTTTATCAATTTTATAACTAAAGAGTTGATTTGTTACTAATTGATTAGATTTGAGCTATGAAACTTTTAAAACAGATATTAAATTTTTATTTAAACAGCAGTATTCACGTGGCTTTGTCGTGTTTCGCTTTAGTGCATATCACTTTCCATGTATTTCATATTCAATATGATGAGCCAATGGCACTTTTTGTTTTTTTCGGAACAATTGTAGGATATAATTTCGTAAAATATGATGCCCTAGTTCGAGTGAAGAAAAATCCAATCGGAATACAGCTCAAAATTATCGCTGTTTTGAGTTTTATTTCGGTGATTTTAGTCGGCTATTATTTTTTTCAATTAAAAAGAATCACCCAAATTGTCTCGTTTGGAATCTTTGCCATAACGGCACTGTATACTTTACCCTTTTTTCCAAACCGAAGAAATGCCCGAAACTGGGCTGGAGTAAAAATCTACATTGTTGCCATCTGTTGGGTTGGCGCTACTTTAGTTCTGCCTTTTATAAATGCCGAAATTCCGTTTACAGCAGATTTCTTTATCAAATGCCTGCAGCGTTTTGTTTTGGTTTTTGTACTTATTTTGGTTTTCGAAATTTTAGACCTCGCCAATGACGATCCGCATTTGCAAACCGTTCCGCAGACAATTGGCGTTCAAAAAACAAAATATTTAGGATTTGCACTTCTTGTTCCGTTTTGGTTTTTAGAAGTTTTTATCTCAACATTCAATTATCACGATGCCATTATCAATTTGATTATGGTCATAACCCTAATGCTATTTATCGCTTTTGCCAACCCAAACAGATCCAAATATTATACTTCTTTTTGGGTAGAAGCCGTGCCAATTTTCTGGTGGTTGATGATTGTTTATTTCTAAGAGTAAATTTATTTTGGGCGTGCCCCCGATCTGGTAAGCGGGCAAACATTCTTTGCGCTTATTCGCCCGCTTACCAGATCGGGGTCGGGCTATCCGCTCCGCTGCGGCGGATTGCTACTATCCCTCACGCAAACGTAAAACGAGAAAATTCATTTTCAAGAGAAATAAATCAATTGCCTCCAGCTTTAGCTGGTGGAATAATATAAGACAAAAAAATCTTGGCTTTAGCCCAACTTAATTAGTTAGGCTAAAGCCAAAATGGAATACTTTTCATACCTCCAGCTAAAGCTGGAGGCAATTAATAATATATTTTAATTCTGCCAAATCCGCTAAATCTGCGAGAGGTAAAAAATCATTTCGTTTTCTGTTCCGCCAAAGCCTTATTCAAATCAGCTTTTGCTTCATTTAGTTTCTTTCTTTTTTTGTCGATCTTTTCTTTGCTTTCGTTGTCTTTAATCGCTTCATTCAAATCGGCTGTTCTTTCATTAACTTTCTGCTGTTTCTCTTTTACTTTCTTGTCAAGATCTTTATTTACAGATTTAGTAGTGCAGTTTTTCTTTGTCTGCGCAATAGCATCTTCAACACCTTTTATCTGATTTTGATTTCCTGCTTTTTTAGCTGCAGCCAATTTTGTGTTCAATTCGCATAATTTTCTTTCGCAGCCTTTTAAAGTCGTACAATTGCTTTGAGAAAATCCGATAAACGAAATTGAAAAAAGAAGTGCTGATAATAAGAATTTTAATTTCATAAATATATTTTTGAAAGTTTTAATTATATCATTTTAAATTCATGATACTTTAAAAGTAAGAAAATTATTTTAATTCTGATTCTCAGAGACCTTTTTCAAAATCGTATTTCTTTCCAGAAGAAAATAAACTAAATGCTTTTTCAAAAACAAAACATCAAACAACTCCCCAAAAATCCCAAACGGAGTTTCATATTGCAATTGGTCTTTCATAATTGTAAACCCATTTTCTTCTTCAAAAAAATGTTCATGTTTGAAAGATTTAAAATGGCCTTCTTCCATTTCGTCAACAAAATAATCGTAAAAATTCATCGCAGTAATTCGGCTTTTGTGCTGTAAATAAAATCCGAAATGTTTGCCGCGCCAGGTTACCGTTTCATCCAAATTAATTAAACCCGAAGTTATTCCCGCAATTGCTTTTTCTTTTGACTTACTGGCAGATTGCTGATGAACATCAATATTTCTTGAAGCATCAAAAACGGTTTTTATTGGAGCTTTTATTTTTGTTGTTAAGTTAATTATAGTCATAATTGTTGAGGTTTGACTTTGTCAAAGTTTGGAACTTTGACAAAGTTTTTGCGCGATCTTGTCATTTCGACGAAGGAGAAATCGCACTCGTAAATCGACAAAGATTGGCGACATTCAGAACGGAATTTCTAGTGCGATTTCTCCTTCGTCGAAATGACAAATCGCTGCGGATTTTGATTGTGTCCCCACGGTTGAAATCGTGGGCTATGCTGAAATAAGAAAAAATTAGAATTTAAAAACATAGCCCACGTTTTCAATCGTGGGAAACGTATTGAAATATTACAATAAATCTCGAAAAGCCTCGTCAATATTTCCAAATTTAAACTCAAACCCACTATCCAAAAGTCTTTTCGGAATTACATTTCTACTTTTCAAAACCAATTCCGTTTCGGTGCGAATAAAAAATGATCCAATTTCCAAAAGCGTTTTACTTAACGGAATCCCAAATGGAAAACCAACAGCTTTTCTCAGCTTTTGCATGAAATCTTTGTTCCGAATTGGTTTAGGAGAAACAATATTTATTTTTCCCGTCAATTCTTTTTCAAGAATAAAATCGACTGCGCGAGCAAAATCTTCTTCATGAATCCAGCTTACAAACTGATTTCCATTTCCTTGTTTTCCTCCAAAACCAATCTTAGCCAAAGTTTTCAACGGAATTAAAGCGCCACCATTTTTTCCTAAAACAATAGAAGTTCGTAAAGCGGTTTTTAAAGTTTTTGGCGTTTCGGTTTTAAAAAATGCTTTTTCCCAAGACAAAGCAACATTTATAGAAAAATCATTCCCGATTTCGCCGTCAATTTCATCCATTTCTTTATCCAAAGAAAAACGATAAATTGTCGCTGTAGAAGAATTCAACCAATGTTTCGGCGGATTTTGGCATTTTAAAACTGCTTCGTTCAATATTTTGGTACTTTTAATTCTTGACCATAAAATATCCTGTTTGTTCTTTTTGGTGTAACGGCAATCCACAGATTTCCCGACGAGATTAATTAAAACGGCAGCGTTTTCTAATTCCTTTTCCCAACCAGAAAAATATTTGGCATTCCAGTTTACATATTTTACTCCGTCAATATTTTTAGATTTTCCACGGGTTAGAATTATAATTTCGTTAAATCTATTTTTGAAATGATTTACTAAAACTTGTCCTAGAAATCCAGTTCCAGCTGCTATGATAAGTTTGCTCATAAGATTTTTTTTAGCCACGAATTCACGAATTACATATTAAAAAATTGGTGAATTCGTGGCGAATAAAATTAATTTAAAATCAGAATTAAAGCGATAATTCGGTACAAAACCCAAGTGAAAGTTAAGTAAAATGGAAGTTTTAAAATTTTAATTCTTCGAGAATGTTCCAAAAACATAATGAAAACCGTCACGCCAAACCAACCTAAAATCATCATTTGTGGAAGATTAATGAATTGACTCAATATCAAAATCGGACTTAGTATCAAACTTCCCATCAAAGAAACCGTCATTAGATTTCCTGCATAATTGATGATCATTTGTTTGTCCAATTTAAAAAGAAACAGACTTTGAAAAACAATTTGCCCAAAAGCCAAAATAAATTCTCTCGTAATAGTGCTTTTTGGGAAATTCAGAATCAGATTAGAATAGCCGAATAAAATAAAAGTAGTCACAACCAAAGCAAAACCAATAAACAGAAAACGATATTTATAATTGAAATCGGGCGTGCATTGTAATTTGTTTTCTTCCTTTGCATTCCCCGGAATAATTACTTTTCGATTGTAAGAAACAAAAGAATACATTTTTTTGAGGATGAAATGAATTGGTTTTAGGTTTGAAATTTTTTCAATCAACGGAAAAGAAAATCCAACCACTTTTATCAAACTATCGATTCCATAAATTACTGTTTTGTTTTTGTTGTCAACCAGAGCAATTTCATTTGGAGCGCGATTCAGATCTACAAAATTCTGTTCTTCAACAGATAATTCGCAATATGATTTTCTGCCGTTTTGATCTAGCATTCCACTTTTCACAAAACCTGTTGTGTATAAATTGCAAAGCGGACAATCTTGATCGTAAAGTAAAGTTTGGTTTTCGAGCGTTTTCATAATTTTTGGTTTTTTGGATTAAAAAATAGCTTAGTACATTTCTTCTAAAACAGGCATTATTTGCAATTTCCTTTTATTCTTAACTCCTATTTTAGAGCCTTTTGCAAGAAAAACAGAAGTCGGCTTTAAGTTTTGAAGAAATTCAAAATCGTCTCCGTATGTTTTTCTAAAATCAATATCAACATAATGATTTAGAACCTCCAGTTGCTCCCAACGCGGATGTGTAACTTCATATTCAAAAGTAGTTTCATCGCTGATTTTTGTATATCCGAAATAATGCTCTGTAATAAATTCAGCTTCAGAATCAACTTTAATTTCCGTTGGATTTTTTTGAGTTTCTAACTGAATTGTATTCCACTTTTTATCATTTTTCCATTGATAAACAAAAGTATTCGTGCTTTCATTTTCGAAGATTCCGTGTTTCATTTTTCGAGTTTCATAATGTTCCTGATACAAAGTATTCGCAATAAAAGTGATTGCTTTTTTAGGAACAATTTCTTTAATGAAAACCACGCCGCGTTTCCATTCTCCATTTTCAAAACGCTTCACATAAAATCTTAAATTCACTTCTTCAAAATTGATATGAAAAGGAACTTTCAATCCTAAAACTTTTGTCTCTTTAAAAAGAAATCCGACTAAACTCACATAACATTTGCCATTCCAGATATCAATCTCAGTTCCCGCGGGAACATATTTTTCTAAGTATTCGCGATTAACCTCATAATTAAATAAGGCTAAATTTTTCCATTTTGCGTTTAAAAAATTCATATCAATTGTTTTTAAGTTTTGAACTTTCAGAAAAAATTGAAAGTTTGAATTAAAATTTTTTTACTTTTGAGTTTTACTTCATCATTTTTATAACCAATTTTCCCAACCAATTATCATTTAATTCGGTCATTTTATCTAAGACATTATCTGCTTTTAAAACAAAATCATACAGTTTAGAAGTCTGGTCAACAAAGTGTTTTTCTTCCGAAGAATCTTTGGCTTCAATTGTCGAAACCTCTTTTAAGATTTTAAGCGCAGGCTTAATTTCTCTTTTGCTTCTTTCTCTCGAAATTTTTACAGCCAATTCGTCTAAATCTTTTTCAGCAGTAAAGAACTCTTTTCTTTCTCCCGCTTTAAGCTCTTTGTAAACAATTCCCCAGTCCATCAAAGCACGAAGGTTCATGCTTGCGTTTCCTCGCGAAATTTGTAATTCTTCCATAATGTCTTCCATAGAAACCGCTTCGTTAGAGACCATTAATAAAGCATGGATCTGTGCCATGGTTTTATTAATGCCCCATTGAGAACCTAAAGCTCCCCAAGTTTGAATGAATTTATTTTTTGCTTCTTTGAATTCCATAGTTCAAATGTAGGCAAAAGTTTTTAAACTTTCAAAAATAATTGAAACATATTTAACAAGTTGTAAAGTTATGTTAATTCAACCCACGAAATTTTTGATTAAATAATGATACAGCTATTTTTGTAAAAATCACATTTTATGGAATTATACTACACTTTTTCGGTGCTTATTGTATTAGCATCTTTCTTCGCCTATTTAAATTTAAGATTTTTAAAACTTCCAGGAACAATCGGAATTATGATTATTGCGATGCTTGTTTCTGTCGGAATTCGTCTTTTGGGAGATTCTTATTTTCCGGCAACCACCAAACATTTTTTTGAATTAATAAAACAATTTGATTTCAACGAAATCTTGATGGGCGCCATGCTAAACTTTCTTCTGTTTGCAGGTGCACTGCATGTGAATATGGCTGATCTTAAAGAGCAAAAAGTGCCGATTATGATTTATTCTACGGTAAGTGTTGTGCTTTCTGCTTTAATTATTTCGATGCTTCTGTTTTATATAGCACCACTTTTTGGAATCCAAATACCTTATATATTTTGCTTAGTTTTCGGAACATTAATTTCTCCAACCGATCCAATTGTGGTTTTGGGAGTTTTAAAAGAAGCTAAAGTTCCTAAAAGAATCAAAACTAAAATTGTGGGAGAATCTTTGTTTAATGATGGAGTAGCGGTAGTAATGTTTGCTGTTGTTTTAAAAATGGCAACAGATCCGACATTTGATGCGACTTTTGGCTCGATTACGTGGTTGTTTATAAAAGAAGGAATTGGCGGGCTTTTATTAGGAGCAGTTTTCGGATTCACAGCTTCAAAAGTCATGAAGAAAATTGACGATTATAAAGTTTCAGTTTTAATAACGCTTTCTATTGTAACAGGAGGGTTCTTAGTAGCTCAAAGTTTGCACGTTTCGAGTCCGCTTGCGATGGTAGTTTCTGGATTAATTATCGGAAATTATGGCAAAAAAGTGGCGATGAGTGAAGTCACAAAAGATTACTTAGGTAAATTCTGGGAACTTATAGATGAGATTCTAAATGCTGTTTTATTCCTTTTTATTGGTTTCGAATTGTTATTGCTTCCAGACTTGAACAAACAATTATTAACAGGTTTTGTGGCTATTTTTATCGTACTGTTTTCACGACTTACCTCTATAGTTTTACCATGGAAATTCTTTGATATTTTCAAGTTCTTCGGAATTAGATCGGCTTACAACAAAGGTTCTTTAATGGTTTTGGTTTGGGGAGGAATTCGCGGAGGAGTTTCTATTGCTTTAGTACTTTCGATGCCAGAAAGTGAATACAAAAACTTATTGCTAGAAATAACGTATATCGTCGTTTTATTCTCAATTGTGGTACAGGGACTAACTGTTGGAAAACTGGCTAAACGAGTTTTAGAGAAAGAATAGAGTGGCAAGATTCTCTATTCAAAAATCATCATAGATTGAAAAGCCTGTATATTCTGCAGGCTTTATTATTTATTCGTAAATGAACAACGTTACAAAATTACGCTTATTGAAAGATTTTTCTTAATTTTTAATCTTGATTTAATTCTGCGACTAAAATTTAGTTGCTAAATTGAAATTTAATGATAAATTTGTATGAGTAAAATTGATAAACTTATTGAGAAGTTAAAATCAAAACCAAAAGATTTTTCTTGGGATGAAATGCTGAAAGTTCTAAATCATTTTGGATATACACAGATTTCGCAAGGAAAAACAGGTGGATCAAGAAGGAAATTTGTAAATGAAAATAAACAAATTATAAGTTTACACGAACCACATCCACAGAAGGTTTTGAAGGTGTATCAGCTTAATATTATTATTGAACATTTAGAATTGTAAGATGAAAAACTATTTAGAATATAACGGATATATTGGTACATTAGAATTCTCTGCAGATGATAAAATATTCTTTGGAAAAATTCAAGGTATCAATGATTTAGTAACCTTTGAAGGTTCTTCAGTTACTGATTTGGAAGAATCTTTTAAAGAGGCTGTCGAAGATTATTTAGAGACATGCAAGATGTTGAATAAATCTCCGGAAAAAATTTATAAAGGATCTTTTAACGTTAGAGTTTCTCAAGAGTTACACCAAAAAATTGCTCTTTTGGCAGTTAAGAAAGGACTCAATTTAAATGAAATTGTAAAAGAAGCAATATCTTATGTTGTAAAACATGAAGAGGTTTTAAATTAAAAACATTCAAGAGCTTATCTTTTATCGTCTTTCGAATAATTCGATTCTCCATTAATATTAATTTCTCCGCCTAGAAAATGAGGTTCGCGATTTCTCAGAACATCGAGAAATGATTTAAATCTAGAAAGATATTCTCTAAATGTTACATATTTATAACCTAAATATTCTCCTCTGTTGGCAGAATATCCCGCCGATTTTATTCCCAGACTTCTTCCAATGTAAATTGCTCGATTTAAATGATATTCCTGCGAAATTAAAGTTGCTTTTCTGATTTTGAAAATATGTTTTGCGCGGTACATTGTAGAGTACGTGTCAAATCCAGCATAATCGATAAAGATTTTTGTGGTGTCAACACCATTTCTGTAACAGTAATTTTTCATCACGGTTAATTCATCATATTCTTCACGGCCATTATCTCCCGAAAGTAAAATTTTATTGATACGTTTTGCTTTCCAAAGCATTATTCCTGCGTCCAAACGATCTTTTAAATATTTACTAGGCTGATCTCCGTTAATTCCTGCGCCAAAAATAATTCCAACATCATTCTTTGGGAATTTCTTTATCGAATAATGAATGTATTTTTTAGTTGATGAGGTGATGTGATAGTTTACAGAAAGGATTGTAATTATTCCGATAATGGCGAGGTAAAGAAAGATTTTGAAATATTTTTTCACGGCTTATTTTGTAAGATTAAGATTTAAAATGCGAAGATAGCTAAATTTGCTTTTGACAAAATACAATAAAAAAACCGAAGCGGAAAACTTCGGTTCTAGTATTTGAATCTCAAAGAAGCTTAGCAACTTAGAGACTTAGTATCTTAGGCGCTTTATAATAATCCCGCTCTCTTCAACAACGCTTCAGGTTTTGGTTCCTGACCTCTAAAACGTTTGTACAAAGTCATCGGATGTTCTGTTCCTCCTTTTGAAAGCACATTGTCTTTGAATTTTTTCGCGACTTCTTCGTTAAAGATTCCTTTTTCTTGGAAAAATTCGAAAGCATCAGCGTCTAGAACTTCTGCCCATTTGTAGCTGTAATATCCAGAAGAATATCCGCCTTGGAAAATATGAGAAAATGCTGTACTCATTGCATTTTCTTTTACGTCTGGATACAATTGTGTATTTGCAAATTGTTCTGTTTCGAAAGTTTTAAGATCGGTAATGTTTGTCGGATCTTGTCCGTGCCACGCCATATCTAAAAGTCCAAAACTTAACTGACGTAAAGTAGCCAAACCTTCTTGGAAACTGGCACTTTCTTTAATTTTCTGCACATATTCAATCGGAATGATTTCTCCCGTTTCATAATGATTCGCAAACAAAGCCAAAGCTTCCGGTTCGTAACACCAGTTTTCCATAATCTGACTTGGCAATTCTACAAAATCCCAGTAAACAGAAGTTCCGGATAAACTTGGGTAAACCGTGTCAGCTAACATTCCGTGTAAACCGTGTCCAAATTCGTGGAATAAAGTCGTCACTTCATTAAAAGTTAATAATGAAGGTTTTGTTTCGGTTGGTTTAGTAAAGTTGCAGACATTCGAAATATGTGGTCTTTCATTCACGCCATCTTTTACGTATTGTGATTTGAATGAAGTCATCCAGGCGCCATTTCTTTTTCCTTTTCTTGGAAAGAAATCGGCATAGAAAATCGAAACTAAATTATTATCTGCATCACGAACTTCGTAAGTTGTAACTTCTTCGTGGTATTTGTCAATATCAAAAACTTCCGTAAAAGTTAAACCGTATAATTTTTTAGCAACCGTAAAAGCGCCGTCTAAAACTTTTTCTAACTGAAAATATGGTTTCAGTTTTTCATCATCTAAATTAAAAAGCTGTTGTTTTAATTTTTCAGAATAATAAGCGCCATCCCATTTTTCTAACTGCTCGATTCCGTCTAATTCTTTCGCGAAAGCGGTTAATTCCGCAAATTCTTTTTGAGCTGCAGGTTTTGCTTTCGCTAATAAATCATTCAAAAAAGAAAAAACTTTCTCTGGACTTTCAGCCATTCTTTCTTCCAAAACAAAATGAGCATGGGTTTTATAACCTAAAAGATTGGCTCTTTCGTGACGCAGTTTTGCAATTTTCAGAACGTTTTCTTCATTATTGAATTCATTTTTCTGAAAAGCTTTCGCACCAAAAGCAATTGCCATTTTTTTACGCAATTCACGATTATCTGCATATGTTAAAAACGGAACATAACTTGGATGATCTAAAGTGAAAATCCAGCCTTCTTTTTCCTGATTTTTGGCTAATAATCTTGCGGCTTCGATTGTTCCTTCTGGCAAACCTGAAAGGTCTTTTTCATCAGTTAGATGCAATTCAAAATTATTGGTTTCTGCCAAAACATTTTCACCAAATTGCAAACTCAGTTTCGATAATTCTTTGTCGATTTCTCTCAGTTGATTTTTTTTGTCTTCTGGAAGATTTGCTCCGTTTCTTGAGAAGCTTTTATATTTTTTGTCTAATAAAGTAGTTTGCTCTGCGTTGAGGTTCAAACTTTCTTTTTGATCGTAAACCGATTTTACACGAGCAAATAATTCAGCATTTAAGCGAATGTCATTTCCGAGTTCAGAAAGCCAAGGCGAAACTTCCTGAGCAATTTTCTGCATTTCGTCATTGGTTTCAGCCGAATTCAAATTGAAGAAAATACTAGAAAGACGATCCAAAATATCGCCAGAATAATCCATCGCGACAATTGTGTTTTCAAAAGTCGGTGCGTCTGGATTATTTACAATCGCATCAATTTCAGCTTTAGCCAATTTAATTCCTTCCTGAAAAGCAGGAACGTAATCTTCGATTTTGATTTGCGAAAAAGGTGCTGTGTTATGTTTGGTGTTGAAATATTGTGTTAATACGCTCATAGTGTTGTTGTGTTACGCAAAGTTCCGCTAAGAAGGCACAGAGCTTCGCAAAGTTTTTTAAATTAACCTTTGCGAAGCTTTGTGTTTGCTTTGTGAATCTCTGTGAAATTAACTTTTATTTTTTTAATCCTTCAGCGGCTTTATTAACCGCCGCTTTCAATTCTTCTTTATAAACAATAATAGAATCTAAAACAGTTTTATTAGAACTTCCAATAATTTGTGCCGCTAAAATTCCGGCATTTTTTGCGCCGTTTAAAGCAACAGTAGCAACTGGAACGCCACCCGGCATTTGAAGAATAGATAAAACTGAATCCCAACCATCAATCGAGTTGCTAGATTTTACAGGAACTCCAATTACAGGAAGCGGAGACATCGAAGCCACCATTCCTGGTAAATGTGCAGCACCGCCCGCACCGGCAACAATTACGGAAATTCCGCGTGTGTGTGCATTTTTACTGAAATCTACCAATTTCTCTGGTGTTCTGTGTGCCGAAACGATATCGACTTCAACTTCTATATTAAATTGTTTCAACATGTCAATTGCATCCTGCATAACTGGCATGTCTGAAATGCTTCCCATGATAACGGCTACTTTGCTCATTTTTTTTGTGTTGTTTATTTTTGTTTCAGGTTTCAGGTTTCAAGTTGAGCGCTGTAACTGAAGTATTTAAATAATTATGATTTTAGTTTAAGTAAGATTGTATAAAACAAAAATGTGCTTCCGATTGAAAATAGTATGAAGCAAAGACAAAGAATTGCAAAAGCTATAAAACTTTTTATTCTTTCTCCTTTGTATTCATATTTATCTGTAAATTTTTCAAAATGAGTTTTAAACAGATTTGAAATGCTAGATAAATTTAAAATATTCATTATGATTTCTACAAAATCCATTTTCGAATGTTAATTACTGAGAGATCACTTTAATAGTGTTTTTAACTTGTTCAGCAATTCTTCTTGCTTCGTTCATATCCTCGTTTGCAATCGTAACATGCCCCATTTTTCTAAACGGACGCGTTTCTTTTTTACCGTAAATATGCGGCGTAACACCGTTCCAACCTAAAATGGTTTCAATATTTTCGTAAACTACATTTCCAGAATGTCCTTCGGCGCCAACTAAGTTTACCATAATTCCAGCCACTTTACTATCAGTGTTTCCTAACGGAAGATTTAAAATAGCGCGCAAATGATTTTCGAATTGTGAAGTGTAACTCGCTTCTATTGAATAATGTCCAGAGTTGTGCGGACGCGGCGCTACTTCATTCACTAAAATTTCATCTTCATTGGTTTGGAACATTTCTACTGCCAAAAGTCCGACGTGATTGAATTTTTCTGAAACATTCAGGGCAATCGCTCTTGCTTTTTCTGCTACTTTTTCGTCGATTCTTGCTGGGCAAATTACGTATTCTACCTGATTGGCTTCTGGATGAAATTCCATTTCAACAACCGGATACGTTTTGATTTCGCCTAACGGACTTCTACAAACAATGACCGCTAATTCGTTTTTGAACGGAACCATAGTTTCGGCAATACATTCTACATTTGGAAGATTATCTAAATCGGAAGTTTGACGTATTACTTTTACACCGTTTCCGTCATAACCAAATTCCGTGCATTTCCATACAAACGGAATTGTGATTTCATTATTTCCAACCGATTTTATCAATTGTTCCGGACTGTCGAATCTCAAGAAAGATGCTGTTGGAATATCATTTTCAGCATAAAATTGTTTTTGAACACCTTTATTCTGAATTCCTTTTAAAGTTTTTGGAGATGGATATACTTTTACGCCTTCATTTTCTAATTGTGTTAAAGCTTCAAGATTAACCAATTCGATTTCGAAAGTCAAAACATCAACCTGTTTTCCGAAATTATAAACCGTTTCATAATCCATTAAATCGCCTTTGAAGAATTTGTTGCAGGCAATTTTACTCGGCGCTTCGTCGCTTGGATCGAGAACGTAAGTTTGTATGTCAAATTTGCGTGTATCGAACAAAAGCATTTTGCCTAATTGTCCGCCGCCTAATATTCCTAATTTAAAATCAGAAGAAAAATAATTCATTGTGTGTTGTTTGAATTTTGTGAAATTCACTTAGTTAATTGTTGTTTATTTTTGTTAAAAATTCATCTGGTGTGAATACATTGATTTCAGAAAATTTAAAGTCTTTCAAATCTCTCGTTACAATGCAATCCATATTATGGATTGATTGAGCTGAAACAATCTGAATAGCATCTTCAAAATCTTTATGATTAGATTTTAAACTTTTCTTTATAATCGTCGCGTCAACCGGAATTATTTCTATGTTTTGTATAATCTCGTCTAATGCCATTCTTATCTTTTCTTCAGGAATTAGCCTTTTCAAAAGATAATGCAATGTAATAATAGTGTTTGAAGTTGAAAAAAGCTGAATTTTTTTGTCAACTCCTAAAGTGTAAATTTTTAAAGAATTATGGACAAAAGGTTGTCTGTTTGCAAAAATATCCATTAAAATATTTGTATCTATAAATACGTTTTTCATAGACCATATTTTTCTCTATAATGCTTCTCTTTTACTTTTTCTTCATCAAAATCATCTGGCAAAGTAACAATTCCAATAAGTTTTTTTACTTTAGGATGAATGTCATCGTATGTTTGTTCTTTTTCAGTTAGATTCTTAAAATAACTTTCGACAAGTTCAGATAAACTTCTGCCAGTTTTTTTTGCATACGATTTTGCCTGTTCGATAACTTCTTTTTCTAGCGATAATGTGAGTTTAGTATTCATGATACGTAAAGTTTTTACAAATGTACGTAATATTTTTTTTTCTGCCACGAATTACACGAATTGCTCGAATTTTTTTCAGCCACAGATTAAAAAGATTTTTAGGATTTTTTCTACCAGAATAAATTAGTGTACTTCGTGAAATTGCTTCGCCTGTTCGCTATCGCTCGGGTCGTGGCTAACAACATTTAAATCTGTTTAATCTGTGGCAAAACTTTATTTCATTTTCTTCAAAACTTCTTTGGCAACGGCTTTATAGGCGGCTGAATGATCTCCAAAATCTTTATCAATAATAACTTTTAGTTCGGGATGAATCCAATCGTAATGATTGCCTAAAATATATAGAGTTCGAATAGAGTATGCTTTTGTCGCCACTTTGACATCTGTAATTAACCAGTCAAAAGAAGCTTCAATACAATCCTGCAGGTTTTCTTCTGAAAGTTTAATACAGTTTTCGCCTTTTTTATAATGTGATTTTACCAGAAGCTGAACGACTTTTGCAACTGGACGCAGTGAACTTTCGTCTTTTAAAACTTTCAAATTGGAACAGAAAAAATCAAGATGTGGCTGTAGCCAAAGCAATTCTTCATAAGAAACAAATTCTAGAATCCAGCAGGCTTTATGGTTGTTTTTGTCTTCTGGCGAAAAACATATTGAAATGAGCTCGCTAAAAAGCAAAGGATTCTCTAAAATATCCTGCGCTACTTTTAGACGGTTTTCTCTGTAAGCATTGACATAATCTAGTTTTTTTTGTAATTCAGAAAGCATTCTTATGATGTTTAATACACTGCTAAAATAAGTAATTTAATGAGATAATTCCGTAATAATTTATAGGTAGTCCAGGATAATAAAATCTAGGCTGTGCATTTCCAACTGCTGTTGCATTGGTAAGAATCATAGAAGCATATTTTTCGTTTGTGACATTGTTTATTCCTGCATCAAAATGAGCTTTTAGCCCAGACAAAATTTCAAATTGATAGCCAGTTTTTAAATTCAATAAAGAATAAGAATCTGAAAAATTAGCGTTTGAGTCATTCATCGGAATTTTGTCTGTGAATTGAAAATCGGCTGCAAAATAAAATCCTGAATTGGTATTCAAATTAAAACCTGCACTTGCGGTATTGGCAGGAACTCCAGTCAATTTATTTCCCGAATAGTCATTTCCGTTGTCATCAAATTCTTTAAATTCATAATTTCCGACGGAAGCGCCAACATAAGAGTTCAAATTTAAAGTTCTATTAATTGTCCAATTGTGTCTTAATGAAACTTCAATTCCTTCATGAAAAGTTTTTCCAGCATTCACGCCTTCATATTGATCATCTCCAATTCTTTTGGCAACCAATAAATCTTTTATTTCCATTCTGAAAACAGCAATTTCGGTGTATAGTTTTTTATTGAAAAAATGAAACTTGCCGCCAAATTCAAAATTATAACCGGTTTCTGGTTTTATGTCCTGATTAATATTTCCGGTGCTGGTTAAAGTTTCTTCAGTCGCGGGAAGAGAAAAACCTCGGCTTACAGAAATGTATAAAGTTCGGACTTCGCTAGGTTTGTATAGAAAAGAAAGCTGTGGCGAAAAAATGCCATCATAACTATAAGTTTCCTTTGGATCATTCGCGGAAGCGGGAAAATCATTTTGCAATTCAAATTTGGTTTTGTTGTAATTTAATCCTGCTTGAATTTCAAATTGATCAGAAAGTAAAGTTCTAATTTGTGAAAAAACATTATAAAAATGCCTTTTCTGATCGGTTGCTGAAAGCTGATCGCCTTGTAAACTTCCGTTTCCATTATTTTGCTGATAGAGATTTTCGAAAGTGTTACCGCTGTAATTATCCCTGAAATATTCTAATCCGGCAATAAATTGATTTTTGATTTTTCCGATTTCAAAATCACCCGAGAACTGCGTTCGTACGCCCGATGCAAAAGTGTATTGACGCAATACATCGAAAGGACGTGGTTCGTTGCTGTCTTTATAATTGATAAAAACCGAAGTTGAATTGTTTAGATGGTCATTTAGTTTAAAATCATACGCCAATCCTGCCAAAGTCGATTTGTATTCTTTAAATCCTTGTGAAGCGACCCAAGTCGGTGCGCCAGCCTGCGGATTATTTTCGAAAGTGGTTTTGTTGATCGAACTAGGAATGTAAGCTTTTAAATAAGTATAGTTAGAAAAGTAAGTCAGTTTGCTTTTTTCTTTTCGAAACAATTCTCCAGAAAGCGTAATTCCTTCCCGATTGTAAGCGCTGTTTTCGCGCCAGCCGTCGGTTTTTAAATTGTGATAACTCAGATTTAGGGAGGAATTTTTCTCATTCAAATCAAAACTGACTCTGTTTTTCAATAATCCGAAAGAGCCAAAAACAGAACTGATTTCCGTTTGATAATTCCCTTTCTTTAAAGATTGAGGCGAAATTAAAATTGCACCGCCCAATCCAGCGCCGTAAACACTCGAAAGCGGTCCTTTTATGATTTCAATTTGATTGATGTTTTGAAGATCAATATCGTCAATTACGGTTTCACTGTTTCCAGAAGTTAGCGGAATACTGCCGTAAAAAGCTCTGATTTTATTGGTTCCGTACGGAGTTCTCGCACCAATGCCTCGAATCGAAATTCGGGTTGTTGTAATATTAGAAGACTGCATAAAAACACCAGGAATAGTATTAATCACATTACTAATGTCAGTCGTATTATTTTGAAGTAATTCTTTTTGGGATAAAATGCCAATCGAAGCTGGACTATTTTGCAAATCCCGATTGATATGAAGCGGACTGATTAAAACTTCTTGGAGTTTTTGAGTTTTGGTGGAGTCAATATTGTGGGTTTCTTTTTGTTGTGCAAAAATGTTTAGAGAAGCAATGATTGCAAAAAGAGGCAGGTAATTTTTTTTAAAAATCATAAAAAGGTTTGTGTTTAAACACAACTATTGATATAGAATTTAAACATAGCCCACGGTTTCAACCGTGGGAACTCGGTTTGCGATATGCGTTGCGCTACCACGGTTGAAACCGTGGGCTATGTTGTGAAAATCTATGTGTTTAAATTTTTATCTCAATTCTTGGAATTTGGAATTTTATCTAGGCGAATGAAAATTGAAATTTATTTTTTAACAAATAGAGACACAGCATTTCATTGAGGCAAAAAAGGCGTTTTACTTATAAAAGTCACATAGCAATCTATGTGTGAAAACTAAGTTTTCTTTTATCAACTTCTTTTTAAATAAAATCTATGTCTCTATGTGTTTAAAATATTTAATTTGAAAGTTTTTTAACCGCAAATTACACAAATTCACACAAATTAATTTTGCGAAAATTTGTGTAATTTGTGGTTAAACCAAATTTGATTATTTATTCGCAGTAACTTTCCAAATAGTATTGCTGCTATCATCGTTTACCAAAAGCGATCCGTCATTCATAACAGTTACCGCAACAGGGCGTCCGTAAACTTCGGCTTTATTTTGATCGGAGATAAAACCAGTTAAAAAATCTTCTGGTTTTCCTGAAGGTTTTCCGTCTTTAAACGGAACAAAAAGTACTTTATAACCAGAAATTTTAGAACGGTTCCAAGATCCATGCTGACCAACAAAAGCTCCGTTTTTATATTTCGCCGGAAACTTATCTTTGGTGTAAAAAGCCAATCCCAAAGAAGCGGTGTGAGCGCCAACTGGAACATCGGGAACAATTGCTTTTTCGACCAAATCTTTTCTTTCGCCTTTCATTCTTGGGTCAGGAATGCTTCCGAAATAAGAATAGGGCCAACCGTAGAAACCATCTCTTTTTACACTCGTAATATAGTCGGGAACCAAATCGTCTCCCAAATCATCACGTTCATTAACAGCAGTCCATAATTCTTTGTTTACAGGATTCCAGTCCATTCCCACAGGGTTTCTAAGTCCCGAAGCATAGGTTTTTTCACCCGTTCCGTCAGGATTAATTTCTAAAATTGCGGCACGGCGCACTTCTTTGTCAATTCCGTGTTCTGCATTATTGCTTCCAGAACCAACAGAAACATAAATTTTGCTTTCGTCTTGGCTAGCCAATAAATTTCTTGTCCAGTGATTGTTGTAACCACCTGCAGGAAGTTCAAGAATTTTTTCTCCTTTAGTTTCCAATTTCAAAGGATTGTTTTTATAAGGATAACGGTATAATCCGTCGGTGTTGGCAATGTAGAAAAAGTCTTTTAAAACCAGCATTCCAAAAGGTTTGTTTAAACCGGAAATAAAAACTTCGCGTGTTTCAAATTTTCCGTCTTTGTCTTTATCTCGTAAAACTGTAATCTGGTTTTTACTAGTTCTTGTGCCACTTTCTACAACAAAAATATCTTGGTTTGATGCAATATACGTCCAGCGCGGATTTTCGAATCCATCTGCAAATTTAGTAACCGTAAAACCTTCAGGCGCTTTTGGAGTTTTGCCTGCAGGCCATCCAATAACTTTACTATTATTGGTTTTCGATTCTGTCGCGTAGGGCGGAGGCAGCGTAATGTCTCCGATAGCTGTTTTTACAATGTTGTCTGGCTGTTTGGCTAGAGCTTCTTTCTCTTCTTTTTTTACCTGTCCGTTGCAGGCTGTCATTAAGGCTAATAAGGGTATTGAAAGTAGGGTTAAGGATTTTTTCATCGGTTTTTTGGAGTTAAATATTTACATAACAACAATTTACTTAAAAATCAAATAGCGTCAAAAAATAATTTGTAAACATTAACTGATATTTAACATTCCGAAAAAATATCTCGATACAGTTTATTTTGATAGAAGCTGTTAAGTTCTAATTCTTTATCTTTGTCCATTATTTTAAAAAGAAAAATAATGATACAACTTCACGATAAACAATTTGTTCCGTTTATTTCGGCTAAAGAAATTGATTTTGCTTTGACCAAAATGGTTGCTCAAGTAGAAGATGATTTTGGAGATGAAACACCAATTTTTATTGGAGTTTTGAATGGTGCTTTTATGGTGGTGTCGGATTTTTTGAAAAAATATAAAAAACCATGCGAGGTTTCGTTTATCAAAATGGCTTCGTATGAAGGGACGGAATCGACAGAATCGGTAAAACAATTAATAGGAATCAATCAAGATTTGACCGATAGAACGGTTGTAATTATTGAAGATATTATTGACACCGGAAATACAATCGAAGAATTGAAGCACTTGTTTAAAGCACAAAATGTAAAGCATTTTAAAATTGCAACTTTGTTTTTTAAACCTGAAGCGTATAAAAAAGACATTAAAATAGATTATGTCGGAATTCGTATTCCGAACAAATTTATTGTGGGTTATGGTTTGGACTATGATGGTTTAGGAAGAAACTTAACCGAAGTGTATAAATTAGCAGAATAACAAAACACAACTAAATATTCATTTAAAGACTTCTGAAAGACAGAAGTAACAACACTCATTTCAATTATGATTAACATCGTTTTATTTGGAAAGCCTGGTGCAGGAAAAGGAACTCAGGCAGAATTTTTAAAAGAGAAATACAATTTAACACACCTTTCAACAGGAGATATTTTTCGTTTCAATTTAAAAAATGATACTGAACTAGGAAAAAAAGCAAGAGTTTTTATGGACAATGGAGAATTGGTTCCTTGCGAAGTAACGACTGCAATGTTAATTGATGAGGTAAAAAAACATCCAGATACTGCAGGATTTTTGTTCGACGGTTACCCAAGAACAATTAATCAGGCTGAGGCTTTAGATCAATTTTTACCAACAATCGGCTCAAGTGTAACAGCAACAATTGCTTTAGAAGCTGATGATGAGATTTTGGTAAAACGTTTATTGGAAAGAGGAAAAACAAGCGGAAGAGCTGACGATCAAGACGAAGAAAAAATTCGTGTGAGATACCAAGAATACAACGAAAAAACAGCTCCTCTTATTGGATATTATAAAGAACAAAACAAGTTTCACGCCGTAGATGGTATCGGAACTATTGAACAAATTACAGAGCGATTAACGTCAGTTATAGATAATTTGTAGAAGCTTATTCCAGCTGCCGTTTTAAGGTCCTGACTAAAAAAACTATTTTTTGTGCGAAGCAGTCGTAACATTGATTGTTTCATGAAAATTAGTTTTTTTGGTTGTGGACTTTTTACTTCCATCAGGAATATTTAAATTTAGAATGCAAATTATAGTAACGAGACTATTTTATAACGAATCCCCTATCAATTGGAAATACTAATTATATTTTTTCTAATTCTATTAAACGGAGTTTTCTCCATGTCTGAAATCGCCCTGATTTCGGCCCGTAAAAACAGGCTAGAAACAGCTGCGAAAAAAGGCAATAAAAGTGCTAAAACGGCACTCGATTTAGCCAACTCGCCAAATAAGTTTTTATCTACAGTACAAATCGGAATTACCTTAATCGGAATTTTGACAGGTATTTATTCTGGAGATAAAATTACGGCCGATGTTGAACTTTTTGTAGCCGGATTTGCTGCTCTTAAACCTTATGCACATTCTATCGCAGTAGGAATTGTAGTGGTGGTTTTAACTTTTTTCTCATTGGTTTTAGGAGAATTGCTTCCAAAACGAATTGGATTAAATTATCCAGAAGCAATTGCAAAAATGGTAGCGATGCCAATGAAAGTAATTTCGATTATTACGGCTCCATTTATTTGGTTATTGACTTCTTCAACAGATTTTTTATTGAATGTTCTTCAAATAAAACCAACTGCTGACGGAAAAGTGACTGAGGAAGAAATTAAAGCGATTATCAAAGAAGGAACAGAAGTAGGCGAAGTTCAAGAAATTGAACAAGATATCGTGGAGCGTGTTTTCCATATTGGAGACCGAAAAGTAAATTCTTTAATGACGCACCGCAAGTCGGTTGACATGTTGCCATTAAAAGAAGATAAAGAAAAAATTAAAGAATTGGTTGTTCAGGATCTTCATGCCGTTTATCCTGTTTATAATGATAATTACGATGATATTGTTGGGGTGGTAACACTTAAAAATATCTTCGCCAATATCGAAAAAGATAATTTCGATTTATCATCGATATTGTCAGACGCGCCCTATTTAATGGAACAAACTACAGCTTACAAAGCTTTAGAAAATTTCAAAAAAACAGGTGTTCACTATGCTTTAGTTTCAGATGAATATGGTGTTTTTCAGGGTATGATTACGTTGAATGATATTTTAGAAGCTTTAGTAGGTGATGCCGCAGAATTTTATAAAGACGAATTTCAATTAATTGAAAGAGAAGATGGTTCGTGGCTAGTTGATGGACATTATTCGTTACACGACTTTTTAACGTATTTCGAATTGGACGAATTGACAAACGATTACGAAGTAAACACCGTAAGCGGAATGATCATGACGGAGCTTTCGCATATTCCTAAAGAAGGCGAAAAACTGATCTGGCAGAAATTTGTTCTAGAAGTAGTTGACATGGACGGAGTTAAAATTGACAAAGTGCTTGTAAAAGCATTAAAAGAATAAAAATTAAGTTAAGAGTTCGAAACTTTCAACTGAACATAATATTAAAATAGAGGAGGAAATTAGTTTTAGTTTGGTTGCAATCTAAAATCTAAAATCTAAAATCTGAAATTCAGAAAAATGACAGAAGGAAATTTTGTAGATTACGTTAAGATATATGTTTCTTCCGGAAAAGGAGGAAAAGGATCTACGCATTTACATAGAGAGAAATTTATTGAAAAAGGAGGTCCAGACGGTGGAGACGGTGGCCGTGGAGGACATGTGTATTTAGTTGGAAATAAAGGACTCTGGACATTATTTCATTTAAAGTTTGCGCGTCACATTAAAGCTGGTCACGGCGGAGATGGAGGTTCTGACAGAAGTACTGGAGCAGACGGTGAAGATAAAATAATTGAAGTGCCTCTAGGAACTGTTGTAAAAGACAAAGAAACTGGAGAGACACTTTTTGAAGTTACAGAACACGGAGAAAAAAGAATTCTAGCAAAAGGAGGAAAGGGAGGTTTAGGAAACTGGCATTTTAGAAGTTCGACTAACCAAACGCCTCGTTACGCACAGCCAGGTTTGCCAGGTTTAGAAATGGATGTAATTTTGGAACTTAAAGTTTTGGCAGATGTTGGTTTGGTAGGTTTTCCAAATGCAGGAAAATCAACTTTGCTTTCTGTTTTAACTTCGGCAAAACCAAAAATTGCAGATTATCCGTTTACGACTTTAAAACCAAATTTAGGAATTGTGGCTTACAGAGATTTTCAGTCTTTTGTAATTGCCGATATTCCTGGAATTATTGAAGGTGCTGCAGAAGGAAAAGGTTTAGGACATTATTTCTTGCGCCATATTGAGCGTAACTCAACATTATTGTTTTTAATTCCTGTTGATACAGCAGATATTAAAGCAGAATATGATATTTTAGTTAACGAGCTGACTAAATATAATCCTGAAATGCTAGACAAAGAACGTCTTGTTGTTATTTCAAAATGCGATATGCTGGATGATGAATTGAAGGCAGAATTGAAAGCAGAATTGGATGTTTCTTTTAAAGGTGTTCCTTACATGTTTATTTCATCTGTTGCCCAGCAAGGTCTTACAGATTTGAAAGACAGGCTTTGGAAAATGCTTAATGAGTAAATTTTTAAGAATAAAATAAAACCCGACAATTAACAATTGCCGGGTTTTTCCTTTTGTAACAAAAAAATAAGAGCCTTTTATAAAATTTTAAGTAAGAATTACAAACCAAAGTTTTTAGAAACACCAACTTTGAAGGTTTTTCCAAAATCGAAACCAAGGCGTTCTTGTCTCGGATCATTTTTTCCATCTAGGTTGTCATAATTAATTCCTCCGATAGAAAAATTCAATCCAAATCCGTTTTTCATATTAATGAATAAGGCTGGAGTTAAATTGGCGTACATTCCTTTGGCGTCGTTCAAAGAGGCACTTTGGTAGCCAGCTCCTAAATCTGCATATATAGAAAACAAGTCCGAAAGTGGCGTCGAATAACGTAAAAAGCCACCAATTTTGTATTTTTCTGTAGAGTCTTCTCCAGGCTTTTTAACATTCATAACAGAACCTTCAACTCCCAACGTCCATTTTTCTGCAAATTGATACCCGACTTTCGGAGAGAATTCAAAATTTTCTAATTTAGAATCGCCAATCTTTTCTGAAGAAAAACCAACATTTCCACCTAATAAAATGGAGCCTTTTTGTGCACTTACAATTGTTGTAGCAAAAAGTAATGCAAATAATAATTTTTTCATTTTCATTTATGTTTAAATACAATTACAAATTTAGAAGAATAATATTTGTAAGAAATATTTTAAATTATTATTTTTACTTTGAAGCTTAATTTTTACAAATTATAATGGTGTTTAAATGGATCTTTATAATTTATGCTGATTTTTTAATCTTTAATTTACACTTTTACTCTAAAAATTAAGTTAAATTGTAGACTTACAAAAATTGTGAATTTCGTAAAATTGGAAACAAATAGCCTTAATAAATTTTGTTTTGAACCTTTAAATTTATTTTTATTGTGAAAATGGCTTATATTCGCATCACTTAAACAAAATAACATGAAAAAAGTAATTTTATTCTTGACCATGTGCCTTATGGCTTTCCCAATGAGAGCTGATGAAGGAATGTGGTTTTTGATGTTTATCGAAAGATTGAACCATAGAGATATGGAGAAAATGGGCTTGCAGTTGACAGCCGAAGAAATTTACAGTATTAATCATCACAGTTTGAAAGATGCAATTGTACAATTCAACGGTGGCTGTACTGCAGAAATCGTTTCTAACAGCGGTTTGGTTTTAACAAATCACCACTGTGGTTATAATGCAATTGCTGAACTTTCGTCTGCAGAACAAAACTATTTAAAAGATGGTTTTTGGGCAAAAGATAAAAGTGCCGAAATGAAACCAAAATCTTTATACGTTCGTTTCTTCGTGCGTATGGATGACGTTTCTAAAAGAATCTTGTCTAAAGTAAACGATACTATGACTGAAACTGAAAGAAACAAAATCATTCAGCAAGAAATCGCTTTGATTGAAAAAGAAAATAGCGAAAATGGAAAATATACGGTTTCTGTTCGTCCTTTCTTTCAAGGAAATGAATATTACTATTTTGTTTACCAAGATTACACAGATGTTCGTTTAGTAGGAACACCGCCAGAAAGTGTTGGTAAATTTGGTGGAGATACAGACAACTGGGAGTGGCCTCGTCAAACTGGAGATTTTTCTATGTTTAGAGTTTATGCTGACAAAGACGGAAATCCTGCAGCTTACTCTAAAGACAATGTGCCTTTAAAACCAAAACACTATTTACCTGTAAGTTTAAAAGGAGTTAAAGAAAATGATTTTGCTATGATCTTAGGTTATCCAGGAAGAACAAACCGTTGGATGCCAGCTGGAGGAATTGAGCAAAACATTAAATATGCTTATCCTGCGTGGGTTGAAGGTGCAAAAACAGGAATGGATGTAATGAAAAAGTATATGGATAAAGATGCAACTGTTCGTTTACAGTACGCTTCTAAATATGCTTCGACTGCAAACTACTGGAAAAACCGTCAAGGAATGATCGATGCTTTAACAAAAGCTGGAACTGTAGATACAAAAGCAGAACAAGAAGATAAATTCTACGAGTGGGCAAGCAAACCTGCAAACAAAGAGAAATATGAAAATGTAATTCCGACAATCAACGATTATTATAGAGAAACAAACTTAAAAGCACGCCACGATAATTATTTGATGCAGCTTTTACGTACTTCTAGTTATGCAACTGGACCAGCTAATTTAGGAAATGCATTAATTGCTTACTACAAAGAAAATGATGCTAAGAAAGCAGAAATGCTTCCTAAAATCAATGCGATGGTTGAAAGCATTTATGGTGAGTTTTACGCTCCATTAGAAAAAGATATTTTAGCGGCGCAATTAAATTTATACGCTTCTAAAGGTGCTGAGTACGGACTTGCTCCAGAAATTGCAAAAATGAAAACAGCTAATAATGGTGATTTTACTGCAGATGTAGCAAAAGCAACGGAGATTAGTTATTTTACAAATAAAGAAAAAGTATTAGCGTTCTTAGCAGATCCAAAACCATTGGCAATTGTACACGATCCGTTGTATATTATTTCTAATGATTTATTGACAAAATACCGCGCTAAAACAGACGACCAAGCAAAAGCTGATGATGGTTTTGCAACTGCTTACCGCAAATTGGTTGAAGGTTTAAGAGAATCTAAATTAAATGCAATTAAATATCCAGATGCAAACTCTACGTTGAGGTTGACTTACGGAAAAGTTCGCGCTTTACCTGCAGATCCTCGCAACGATGCAAAAATCAACAACTATACTACAATGGAGAGTATGGTGAAAAAATACAAAGCAGGAGATGCTGAGTTTGATTTGCCTGCTCGTTTGTTAGAATTGAACAAGAAAAAAGATTACGGTCAGTATGCTGACAAAGCAGGTTACATGCCAGTAAACTTCTTGACTGATAATGATATTACAGGAGGAAACTCTGGTTCGCCAGTTCTTAACGGAAAAGGAGAATTAATCGGTATTGCTTTTGACGGAAACATCGAAGCAATGGCTGGAGACGTAATTTTTGATTCTAATTTACAAAGAACAATCAACGTAGATATTCGTTATGTGCTTTGGATCATCGACAAATACGCTGGTGCTAAAAACATTATCGACGAATTGACGATTACAAAATAATATCTACCGCCGAAACATTCCTACGGAATGAATAACGGTCGTTAGCTTTTATATACAAACCCGACAGGTTTTAAACCTGTCGGGTTTTTTTCGTTTTAAAACGTATCACAGTGTGAGCGATTTTATATTCCGTAGGAATATCTCATCGGTAGAAAAAGAATTATAGGATGTTTTGTGTCCTGTAGGGACACCTGTTTTACGGAAATGAAATGCAATTAATCAAACGTTCCTACGGAACGTAAAATCACAATTCAAATTTTGTTCTACCGATGAGACATTCCTACGGAATGAATAATGGTCGTTAGCTTATATATACAAGCTCGACAGGTTTTTAAAGCCTGTCGGGCTTTTTACGTTTTAAAAAAACAGATTCTATTCCTATTTGGAATTTGGAGTTTTTGGTTTGGAATTTATTATCAATTTACCTTCACTCGAATTCCTTTTGTATGACTTGTAAATTCTGGCGCATACATACTTTCAATAGTTGTAATTCCGTTAGAGAATTCACCACTGTTATTTACGCGAATATCATATTCTAAAACATACGTTCCTTTATTGATTTGATCAAAGAAGAAATGCGTTGCAGCATCTTTTGTGCTTATATAATATCCTAAACGATCTTTGTATTGATATTCAGAAAGTACATTTACAGGTTCAAAACAAGAAGCTCGCATATCTTTTAAATGAATGTATTCGACATCTTCTTTAGAAGAAATAACCAATCTCACGGTTACTAAATCTCCAGTTTTTAATGGGTTTTTAGAAGTTATTCTTTCTAATTCATTTCCTTTTAAAGTGTTTTTCTTCAGATACAATTCTTTCGAAACAGATAAAACAGCTCCTTTGTTCGTTTTAATTTTATCTAAATCTTCAAAATACTGCCAATAAATGCCTCCAAAACCTGGAACTTTCGATTTGTTTTGAACGCTTATTGAAGCCATTTCTTTTTTCACTTCATCGGCTTTCCAGTTAAGTTTGATGTAACCTGTTTCGGCTTCTTTTTCTTTTTCGGCTAGTTTTTTGGTGATGATTTTTTCGTCTCCCAATTTTATAACCGTGTTGTCTTTTACCGAAAGCCAATCAGTTCCTTGCATTAATAAAGCATAAATAGCTTCGGTTGTAGATTTGGTTGTTGGCCAGTTTTTGGTTTGTTTGTTTTTTAATAACCAGACTTTCATCGCATCGACAGATTTTTTGTCGTTGCTTATTTCGGAGAAAGCCTCAATTAATAAAGACTGAGTTTCTATTGGCGCCTGATACCAATACCAACCCGATTTGTTGGCAATCCAATACATTCCCCAATCTTCATTATTGGATGAAGTTTCTTTTAAACTTTCGATGATTTTTTTAGCGCTTTCTTTTTCTCCAAAACGATTCAAGGTCAAAGCCGCTAGACCTTTTTCATAAATCGAATAATTCAGCCAATCTTTTTTAGCGATTTCCAAATATACTTTTGTAGCTTTTTTCAAAGTATCAGACAACGGATATTTATTTAAATAAAAACTTCTGGTATACAAATAATGCAAATCAGAGTACGGATTGATCCAAATTAATTTATCGGTTGTTTTTAAGTTTTTTGTTCTTATTTTATGATATTCTAAAAATTTGTCATCTAAGAACGGAATTCCGTTTTTAGCAATTTCATCTATTTTTGCCGTGTTGATTTTACTTAGTTTTTCTAAATGACCTAAGCCTGCCAAAATGTGTCTTGTGATATACTCACTTTCATAATCTCCGCCGAACCACGTAAATCCGCCAGAGGCTTTTTGCTTTTGTTTTAATTTTTCGAAAGCTGCTTCCTGAGAAGTTTTCATTTTTTCTAAATCGAATAATAGCGCCAGATTTTTTTTCTTTTCGTCTTCACTTTGAGCATCTTTTAACCAAGGCGTTTCGGCAAGAATCAATGATTTTAATTCTTCATTTTCTTCTAGTTTAGAAATCGGTTTTCCATTTTTTCTCCAATTATCAAAAACAGTTGCAATTTTCGGATTACTCGAAATAATTTCCGAAGCCAACGCATTGGCGTAATAACGAGCAAAAGTCTGTTCGGCGCATTCGTGTTCGTATTCCATTAAATAGGGTAGAGACTGAATCGCAATCCAAGTCGGATTTGAAGTATATTCTAAAGTAAACTGATGATTTCTTAAAGTGGTCGAATTATTGTTTTTTAAATTCTCAAACGTATATTCTTTGGTTGAATTCTCGCGAACCCAAATCGGAATGCTTTCTGTAACCAGCATATTATTGGTTAAAACTGGAAGAATGCTTTCTTCTCCATCTGAGAAATTACCAGCTTTGGCGACTATTTTATATTGAATGCCTTGCAATCCTTCTGGAATTGTAATTTTCCAATTTGCAGTTGTATTTCCATACGCTGAAATTGTAAAGTTTTTAATGTTTTTCGCATTAAGCATTTTCGCATCAATTGGCTGCATCGTTACAGCATCAAAAAACTGTAGACTTGCAATTCCAGTTTTCTCTTCAGCGGTAATATTTGAAATTTTAGCACTAATTACGATGGTATCTTTTTCTCTAAAGAAACGAGGGAAATTTGGCAAAACCATCAATTCTTTTTGAGTAACAACGCTTTTCTTCAAATAGCCAGAAACAGCATCTTTGTTATGCGCAAGCAAACGAAGTTTCCAAGCCGTTAAAGCTTCTGGAGATGTAAAATTGAAACTTACTTTTCCTTTTTCATCTGTTCTTAAATTTGGATAAAAGAAAGCTGTTTCAGAAAGGTTTTTTCTAGCTTTTACTTGTGTTAAGGCTTCAAGAGATTTTTTTGTGGTAATAATAATAATTACTCCGTTTGCAGCTTTTGCTCCGTAAAGAGCAGTTGCTTTAGCATCTTTTAAAACATCAACCGAAAGAATATCTGCTGGATTTATAGCGTTTACTGCACTTTCTGATGAAATTTCTCCATCGACGATATACAACATAGATGTCCCGCCAACGGTTGAGCTTAAGCCTCTAATGACTGGTTTAACAAATTTTACTGAATTAGCTTTTTTATCACTAGATGAATAATTGTAAACAGCGTTGTCTTCCTGAACTTCTTCATTTGGAGCGCCAGCTGGTGGAGGTGCGCTAGCTGCCATGACCGCATGAGCCTCTCCTTTTATCATTTCGCTGCCCACTTTTTTATCTTTTAGATCCATTATTGTTACAGCAGCATAACCATATGTGCTGTTAGTAAAATCAAACCCAAACCAGTTTAATTTTGTTTCTTCGTCTCGAAATTCAATTTCGGGTTTAATTTTATTTAGATTTCTGATAGAGGTGTAGCTTTTCTCAAAACCTATTCCAGATCTAAAATTTGCAGTATTGTAACGGTATCGGTCTATAATTAAGTTTTGCCAGTCTTTTTGAGTAAATTGATCTAAAGAGCTGTCGTACATCGACGCCAATACTTCTGCTTCAGCTTTTGTATTAGTGTTTTTTAATTTAAATGACCATTTTTCATTGCTTCCAGGTTCAATTTTATTTCTAAAACTTTCTACCAATAATTCTAGTTTAGATTCATCAGATTTTAAGGTGCTTTCTATTTCATCAACAAAAATTTCATTTTCGAAAATACTTTCAAAACCCAAACGTACCGATTTTTCAAATTCTTTCTGCAACGGAATTTTGATTGTTATTTGGTTATTTTCTAAATGATACGTGTTTTCAAAATACCTTTTGTTTTCGTAATTGCCGCTTGCCATAATATAAAGCTCTGGAATTACAGAAGATAATTGGACTTCTATAAAACCATCTTTTTTAGGATCGGCATTCAGTTGTGTTGCGGTAAATAATTTTCCAGGATCAAATTTGTCTTTACTTTGTTTAATTTGAAAAACTGAAACCGCTTCTATAGGATTATTATATGAATCTTTTGAAGAAAAAACAATTTTATAATTCCCTGATTTGTAATTGGAAATAAAGTCAAGCGCTAGAGTTTTTTCTTTTTCAGTATCAATTTTTTTAGAAAAGACTAGAACATCATCTGTTTTTTCTGCGAACTCATTTTGCCTTTGTTCATAAGGAAACAGCCGTTCAAATTCAGATGCTGAAATTGTTTCGATTTCTGGTTTTTCAAAGATTGGATTTTTGAATTTATTCTTGAAAGCATTCATAAAATACAATTTAATTTCTCCTTTTGTCGCAACAAATTCTCCATTCAAATTGGTACTTGTAAGCGTGATTTTGTTTTTGTTTTTTGTGTTGATGCTATTAGGTACAGTAGCATTAAGAATCAAATCATGATAACCTACTTTTATTATAGTTTCAGAAGAATGTGTTTCGCCGTTAATATCAGTAACATTTGCATTAATTCTATAATTAAAAACAGGCAATTGCTCTTTTACTGCATTTTTTGAAGGCTGGGCAATAAAGTCAATTACAAATTTTCCAGAAGCGTCTGTAGTGGTTTCTCCTGTGGCAATAATTTCATTTTGTTCCTGACCGTAATAATTTCTAAAATAACTTAAATAGCGCGTAACCGTATACGTAACTTTACCATCAGAAATGTTGCTTCCCGCAAATGCTTTGGCTGTTCCTTTTATCTTAACAGATTGATTGACTTGATAGCTTTCTTTTTTAGCATCAAAATCTACTTTAAATTTTGGACGTTTGTATTCTTCAACGCTAAAATTTGTTGTTGAGTTTTCCAAAGTAACAGTACTCCAAAATAATGAGCTTCCTTTGGTTATATTTTCGGGTTGCTCAGCTTCAATTTCAAAATAGCCGGTTAAGCCATTTTTTGGTAAAGTAAATTCGCCAGAAAAGGAACCAAATTCATTTGTAGTAACATCAAAATCTTTGATTTTTTGATAATTAGAATCTCTAACGGTAATCTTAAAAGAAGTTTGAGCAACGATACTTGTTTTGTTATTTTGTTTTTGAAAGGCAATACCTTTATAATAAACCGTTTGACCCGGACGATAAATGGCGCGATCCAGATAGAATTCAACTTTTCCGTTTAAAGTTTTATCCTCGTCTTTTTTGTATTGTTCGGCATATCTAACATAATTTTCTTCTGGAATGATGGTGTCATTTTGTAATGAAAATTCGGTTTTATCGCTATATCTGTAATTGTTAGTACCAAAGTAAGTAGCTAAACCGTTTGAATCTGTTTTTAAAGTATAATTTTTTGTTTTTATACTAACATTTTCTAAAGGTTTTCCTGTTTTTCGATCCAGAACCTGAAAGTTTTGTTTGCCATTTTCCTGAAAAGCCAATACACTGAGATTTGAAACCGTAATAGTTTCAAAAGCAAATGCCTTTTGTCCGTCTACTTCAGAATCACTTTCAAAATAAGCTAAATAGATTCCAGTTTCTAATTTTGGTAAAAGAACCTCGGTAGTATATTCAAAAAAGTCATTTTTGTTTTGAAACCCATATTCTTTTGACACGATTTTAGTTTTATTTTTTATAAATGCGATTGATAGACTGTCGGCTTTATATCTTGCGCTTCTTATTTCGTTTAATTTTTTTGAATCTATTTTGTAAAAAGAAATATTTAAGCGATTTACGTTTTTATAGGTAATAAAAGCTCTGGTATTTTCATTACTATAAGTGTATTTTTCTAGCTGAACCTGTATCGTTTTCCATACAACTTCGCTTTTTGCCTGTAGCGCTTTTTTAGCCGTGTTAGACTCATTGTCCAGTTTTTCAATTTGGTCTAATATTTTTACAGCATCAATGTTATAGGTTGGATGTAATTGTTTTGAAGCCTGTTCGTGTAATATCGCGGCTTTTTTGAAAAGGATTTTTTGAGTTAATAGATTATCGGTAGATTTTTGTTCCAGTTCATTTAATACGACCATTAAATCATCTTTTGAGTCCGTCAAAAAGCCACTGATGAACTCAATACGATTAAATCGATTTTCTAATGATGGATTATTTAATTCTGCTTTTTGATAAAGTACCAAAACCCTTTTGAGATTTTCTTCTGTAATAAAACTCAGATCAAGCTTTAGAAAGGTGTCACTATTGCCTAATAATTCAGTTGCATGCTGTTGAATTTGGCTATTGTCGATTTCCCATCTATGTATTTTTGAGGTAAAAAAGTCAATATTTTCCTTCAGTAAATAGTCATACAAGTTTTCGTTTTTGATTTTTTCCAAAGTCAGAAACTCGAGAATATCCTGATAATTGGTTAAAGGTGTCGTTTTAAGAATGGCTTCATTTTCTAGTGTTTTATTCAAAACAGCGATCACTTCTTTTTCTGAAGTAAATTCAATACTTGCTTCTGCATCTTCAGGAGTATCAACTACAACAGTTGTCGTGTCAACAACAGCAATTCCGTCAACAGCTGCAGTGTTTATTGTGGCGGCTGCGCTATCGACCATTGCAGCGGCGCTATCTACAGTAATATAAGCTTCTTCGTAGTTAGAATAATGATCGAGACATTTCGCATAAATCAGATTTAAGATGGCTTGTGACGGAATCGAAACGCGGGAAATATCTTTTTTTAGATTCGCTATAATTTTAGTTTTCGAATTTTCATCAAGAACTTGAAGATATTTTGATTGATAAAAAAAAGATTTTATCATTTGTACTTCGTCTTTTTTTGAAACTGCTTTTTTATAAATCTTAACAACAGCTTCGTTTGCCGATTTTATTTTGCCTTCACTTTCAAGAGCATTTACTTTTTTCCATTTTTTGTCATTTTGCTGTGCAAAAAGTGCTGTAGAGAATAGCAACAGTACAAATAATATATTTTTCATAAAATAAGTTTTAATCTAAAGATGTTTAAATTTCGAAAAAGGTTGGGAACATGGAAAATTATTTAAAGATAATTTTCGTACAAAGTACTAATTTATCTCCAAAACCAAATGTGACATATTATATTTCCTTATTTTTGAAGAATAATAAACAAAGAATCTACAAAACATAAATAATCAAATGCCAAATTCAAGTTGGAATTTGGAGTTTTTAATTTTTGGAATTTAAATGAAAACACATTTCATCGCCATTGGCGGAAGCGCTATGCACAATCTAGCATTAGCATTACATAATAAGGGTTACCAAGTTACAGGAAGTGACGATGCTATTTTTGAACCTTCAAAATCAAGATTAGAAAAAAAAGGAATTCTTCCTGCTGAAATGGGATGGTTTCCAGAAAAAATAACTGCTGATATTGATGCGATTATTTTAGGAATGCATGCAAAAGCTGATAATCCTGAATTATTGAAGGCGCAGGAATTAGGCTTAAAAATTTATTCGTATCCTGAATTTTTATACGAGCAGTCAAAAAATAAAACTCGTGTTGTAATTGGTGGTTCGCATGGTAAAACAACTATTACGTCGATGATTCTTCATGTAATGCATTATCATAATATTGCAGTAGATTATATGGTGGGAGCACAGTTAGAAGGATTCGATACAATGGTGCATTTAACAGAAGAAAATGATTTTATGGTTTTGGAAGGTGATGAATATTTATCTTCTCCAATTGACAGACGTCCGAAATTTCATTTGTATCAGCCAAACATTGCTTTAATTTCTGGAATTGCTTGGGATCATATTAATGTTTTTCCAACGTATGAAAATTATGTGGAGCAGTTTGAGATTTTCATCGAAAAAATTACAAATGGAGGTATTTTAGTTTACAACGAAAATGATCCAGAAGTAAAACGTGTTGCAGAAGCGGCAACAAATCCGATTAGAAAAATTGCGTATTCGACTCCAGAATATTCGGTAAATGATGGTGTGACTTTATTAAAAACTCCAGAGGGAGATATGCCGATTGAAGTTTTTGGAGCACACAATTTAAATAATTTAGCTGGTGCAAAATGGATCTGCCAAAATATGGGCGTAGACGAAGAAGATTTCTACGAGGCAATTGCAAGTTTTAGAGGTGCATCTAAACGTTTAGAAAAAATCGCTGAAGGAAAAGGAAAAGTTGCTTATAAAGACTTTGCACATTCTCCGAGTAAAGTGGCTGCGACGACAAAAGCGGTTAAAGAACAATATCCGAACAGAACTTTAGTAGCTTGTTTGGAATTGCATACTTACAGTAGTTTAAATGCTGCATTTTTGAAAGAGTATGAAGGCGCGTTAGAATATGCCGATGTTGCGGTTGTTTTCTATTCGCCAGATGCGGTAAAAATCAAACAATTGGAAGAAGTGACTTATGATCAGATTGCTACAGCATTCAATAGAAAAGATTTAATTATTTATACAAATCCAACTGAGTTTAAAGAATATTTGTTCAATTTAAATCTTGATAATTCAGCGCTTTTATTAATGAGTTCTGGAAATTACGGAGGTTTGAATTTTGATGATGTAAAAGGATTGGTTAATTAGATTATTAGTCAATTAGAAAATTAGATAATGTGCCAATTGTTATACAATTGGCATTTTTATTTATAGGTGTTGGCAATTATCTAATTGACAAATTTTCTAATTACGCAATTATTAATTGAAAGATTTTTCTTAATTTTTATATCTTCGCTCTCGAAAATTTATTAAGTATGGAAAAATCTCATTTCGCTATAAAAGACTGGTCAGAAGATGATAAGCCTCGCGAAAAATTAATGCATAAAGGAAAAGATGCCTTAAGCGATGCCGAATTATTAGCGATTTTAATTGGTTCCGGAAGCCGTAATGAATCTGCGGTTGCATTGAGCCAACGGATTTTAGCTAATGTTGGAGGACTTAATTCTTTATCGAAATTGTCAACAGGGCAATTGATGAAATTTAAGGGAATAGGAGAGGCAAAGGCCGTTACAATTGTTGCAGCTCTTGAATTGTCGATTAGAAGAAAATCGGGAAAAATGGAGGAAACAGTGAAAATAACTTCCAGTAAAATGGTTTTTAAAGTTATGCAACCTTTAATTGGTGAATTATCTCACGAAGAATTTTGGGTGCTTTTTCTTAATAATTCTAATAATGTAATTTCTAAGGCACAATTGAGTAAAGGTGGAATTGCGGGTACAACTGTTGATATCAGGTTGATTTTTAAATTGGCATTTGAGAAATGTGCTACTGGCTTGATTTTGTGCCATAATCATCCTTCTGGAAGTTTGATTCCAAGTGATGCTGATAAACAGATTACCAAAAAGATTCGCGAAGCAGGAGAGAAGTTAGATGTTAAAGTTTTAGATCATTTGATTATTACTGAATCAAAATATTATAGTT
Source organism: Flavobacterium erigeronis (assembly GCF_054075165.1). Taxonomy (NCBI): domain Bacteria; kingdom Pseudomonadati; phylum Bacteroidota; class Flavobacteriia; order Flavobacteriales; family Flavobacteriaceae; genus Flavobacterium; species Flavobacterium erigeronis. The sequence goes on from NZ_JBSKGP010000009.1 coordinate 62,738, forward strand.
TTGTAGATGAAGGAAACTTTTAATCCATGAATACCAATATTACCGACATCTTTTTTGATTTAGATCACACGCTTTGGGATTTTGATAAAAATTCAGAAATGGCTTTTGATCGTATTTTTAAAAGTAAATACCAAGAAATCATTACCCAAGATTTCATTAAAGAATATATTCCGATCAATCAAGAATGCTGGAGATTGTATCAGAATGACAAAATTACACATCAAGAATTGCGTTATAATCGTTTGAGGTATTCTTTTGATGCTTTGAATTATGTAATTTCGGAAGAAAGTATTTTGGAAATTGCTAATGATTATATCGAGTTTCTAACCGACAATAATTATCTTTTTGACGGAGCGATTGAAGTTCTGGAGTATTTGAAGCCAAAATATAATCTTCACATTATAACAAACGGATTTGCTCATGTGCAGGATAAGAAAATTAATAACGCTTCGCTTGGAGGTTATTTCAGCACTATCACAAATTCGGAATTAGCTGGGGTTAAAAAACCAAATAGTATTATATTTGATTATGCATTAAAGCTGGCCAATACTTCAAAAGAGAATAGTATCATGATTGGAGACGATTTTGAAGCTGATGTAAACGGAGCTTTAAATGCGGGGCTGGATGCAATCTTTTTTAATGAGAAAAAATTGGATGTTTCTGGAGATTATAAACAAATTAACCATTTATTAGAACTAAAAAAATATTTATAGAGATGAGAATTAAACTTTTACTTACTGCCATTTTATGTTCAGTTGCAGGATTCGCACAATCTGTTAATGATTACAAAGCTGTAATTGTGCCTTTGAGATATGATTTTATAAAAACAGATAATCAATATCGTTTGTCGACATTAACAAAGTCAAATTTATTAAAAGCAGGTTTTGAAGCTTATTACACCAATGAGCAATTGCCAGACGCACTTACAGATCGTTGCCACGTTTTATACGCAGATGTAAAAAAAGACAATGCATTTTTAGTAACTAAACTTTTTGTAGAATTAAAAGATTGTTATGGACAACTTGTTTATACATCTGAAATAGGTAAAAGTAGAGAAAAAGATTATGATGTTGCCTATAGAGAAGCTTTAGATGATGCTTTTAAATCAATTTATGCATTGCATTATAAATACAGTGGTACGCCTGCAACATCGGCCAAAGCGCCAGTTGTACAAAAGCGTACTGCTGAAACTTTAGCAGCGGCTGCTTCTGTTGCTCCTGCTGCAGCGGCAATAAAAGTTGCGCCAGCAAATACAGTATCTGCTCCTGCAATAGATTTAAAAGACCCAAATTTATTGTATGCTCAGCCAACAGAGTCGGGGTATCAATTGATCGATAAAACTCCAAAAGTAGTTATGAAGCTTTTCAAAACTTCGCAAGCAAATGTTTACATCGCTACCAAAGATAATGTTCAAGGTTCTTTAATCTTAAAAGAAGATGGACAGTGGTATTTTGAATCTATTCAAAATGATAAATTGGTTTCAGAAAAAGTTGTAGTTAAATTTTAAATATAAAATACGGTTTAATAACCGTATTTATCTTTCCAGCGGTTCTTTAAAAATTCGCGGGTACTGTTCTCTCTAGAATTGTTTCCGGGATTGTAAAGAACCGTTTTTTTTATGGCATCTGGCAAGAACTCTTGTTCGGCAAAATTATTGGCATAATCGTGCGAATATTTGTATTCGTCTCCATAACCTAATTCCTTCATTAATTTGGTAGGCGCATTTCGCAAATGAAGCGGAACAGGCAAATCGCCCGTTTGTTTAACCAATTGCTGTGCAGTTCCAATTGCCATGTATGACGCATTACTCTTTGGAGAAGTCGCTAAATAAATTGCACATTGGCTCAATATAATCCGACTTTCTGGATATCCGATAGTGGTAACAGCCTGAAATGTGTTATTGGCCATTATAAGTGCTGTTGGGTTAGCATTGCCAATATCTTCGCTTGCGAGGATAAGCATTCTTCGAGCAATAAATTTCACATCTTCGCCACCTTCGATCATTCTGGCCAGCCAGTAAACGGCTCCGTTAGGATCACTGCCTCGAATAGATTTGATAAATGCAGAAACAATATCATAATGCTGTTCGCCAGTTTTGTCATAAAGAACAGTATTCTGCTGTACCAATTCTAAAACGCGATCATTAGTTATAGTAATGTCATCTCCTGCAGAAGCATTAATAACAAGTTCAAATACATTTAAGAGTTTTCTTCCGTCACCTCCTGAAATACGCAATAAAGCTTCTGTTTCTTTTAAATTTATTTTTTTTGTCAATAAATAGGTGTCAGTTTTCATTGCGCGCTCTAAAAGAGCTTCTAGATCGGCTTTTGTAAAAGCATTTAGTATATAAACTTGGCAACGTGACAATAATGCAGGAATCACCTCAAAACTTGGGTTTTCGGTTGTCGCACCGACTAAAGTTATCCAACCTTTTTCGACTGCCGCTAAAAGTGAATCTTGCTGCGATTTACTAAACCTGTGAATCTCATCAATAAATAGAATCGGATTTTTAGCAGTAAAAAGTCCGCCGCTTTGTTTTGCTTTTTCAATAACATCGCGAATATCTTTTACGCCAGAATTTATGGCACTCAAAATATAAAAAGGTCTTTTTGATTCTTGCGCAATAATTTGTGCCAATGTAGTTTTTCCTGTACCAGGAGGCCCCCAGAAAATTAGAGAAGGAATTATTCCTTTTGAAATTTGCTGTGTTAAAGAACCAGTTGGCCCAACCAAGTGCAGCTGGCTTATATAATCTTCTAATTTCTGCGGACGAATACGCTCTGCTAAAGGTGCTTCCATAATTACAAAATTACTATTTTAAGATTTAAATTTCATTCATTCAAAAGTTAAAACACTTCAAAGAGAGAAGGATTGTTCCAATCTGAGACAATTTTTTATTCTCTGATATGACAAATTATCAGTAAAATATTTTTGGATAGTTTTTTGAGTTTAATTAAATGTTATTTTCGAAAAATATGAGCGATACTAATTTTAAGTTTTCAAATTCGGTAATTGGACTGCCGTTATTTTTTGTCCTTTTTTTATGGATAATATATTGGATTCAGATTCGCTTTGATTTTGATTTTTATCGATACGGAATTTATCCTAGAGATTTTTTAGGATTGCAAGGTGTTTTGTTCAGTCCATTTATTCATGAGAATTTAGATCATTTATACAACAATAGTATTCCGCTTTTAATATTATTGGCGGCTATGCAGTTTTTTTATCCAAAACAGACTTTTGGCGTTATTGGTTACGGCATTATACTTTCAGGATTAATTACGTGGGTGGTCGGAAGAGAGAATTTTCATATTGGAGCCAGTGGATTAATTTATGTTCTGGTGAGTTTTATTTTTTTTAAAGGAATTCAAACTAAATATTACAGACTAGTAGCTTTGTCTTTAACAGTAATTTTGCTTTATGGCGGAATGATTTGGTATGTTTTTCCAGATGTAGATCAATCTATTTCTTGGGAAGGGCATTTAGCGGGACTCATTACAGGTTTTGTTTTGACTTTATTTTATAAAGCACCAGAATATGCAAAACCCATTGTTTATGATTGGCAGCGACCAGATTTTGATGCTAGCAATGATCCTTTTATGAGGCATTTTGATGAGAATGGAAATTTTGCTCCTATTTCTCATGAAGATGAAGAGGAGCAGATTGAGTATTTTTCAGCAAGTCATCCCGTAAATTATATCTTAGTCAAAAAAGCAGATTCAAGTGAAGAAACGGATCAAGAATTGCCTTTAAAATAAAAAGAGTAAATTTGTTATACTAACAATTTAATTTTGAGCATTATGAAAATGAAGTTTTTGGTTTTGTTCTTGTGTTTTGTTTATAATGCAAAAGGCATTGCTCAATGTGAAATAAAAAATAAAGTGCAGCCAGACGGAAGTATGATGTACTATTTTGAACCTGCAGTTTTTTATTCTACAAAATCAAAATCGTTGAAAATTAATATTGTTACAGATAAAGAACATTATTTTGTTGCTTTACAGCCCACACCGTTTCCAGAAAAGAAAGAAGGAAAAAAAATTAAAGATGATTTAGTTTTTCATCTTGCAGATAATAATACCTATAAACTGGCTCATTACGATACACAATATCAGCGTAACGATTCTATAATGCAGGTTCTTTATCTAATTGATGTTAAAGATATCGAAGCCTTTTCTAATTATGAGGCTGTCAGCGCAGAAATCAATATGCAGGGCACTGAATTTGTGAGGAGCTATAATTTTAAGCTTTATAAAAAAGCTATTTTAGAACAGCTTAAGTGTTTTTTAAAGAAAGAGGAAAATTAACTTATTCTTCGTCTTTTACTTCAGGATGTTTTTTGTCTTGGATTTTCTTTTGAAGATTTCGAAAAAGATTATTGAAAGATATGGTAAGCGAAGCTGCATTTGTAGTTTGGTTTCCTTTGCTTCTTGGCAGATATTCATTACAGTACGTTAATTCAACCTGCAAATCATCCGAAAACAAATAACCAGCTCCAATATTTAGTCGATTCCGATCAAAGAAACTCTCACCCGTAACTTTAGCTCCAGACTTGAAATAAAGCTCGTCAGATGCAATAGCATATACAACACCGGCTCTTAAAAATTTACTGTTAATTGGCTGTATATATTTAACCTGCTGACGATATCTAATGACATTTTCATATTCATCATCTCCATTTTTAATATGACGAAATTCAGTACGCATTCTTGTACTCAAAGTGTAGCCTGTTTTATGAAAGTAATAAGTGCCTTGAAGAGCAAATCGCCATTCGGGAGATTCGAACTGGCCAATTTCGGGAACATCTTTGTTATTGTAATAGGCGGCAAAAGCTGAAAATTTCCATCTTGGAGAAAAGTAATAATGCCCCCAAGCTCTTAAAGATCTCTGAGTAGTATTTTCGAATAAATTTGGTGAAGATTCTTTACTGCTGTAAGCTGCTGCGACATCTATTTCAGTTGCCCATTTTTTGTTTATACTTTGGTTAAACTGAAATTCATTCCAAAACTGATTATACGTAGTGTTTTGTCCGTAGCTGTTTGTAATTAGCAAAACTACAAACAGGCAACGGAATAATGTAATATTTAGATTTGAATTAGATTTTGAAAGCATTAATTAAAGGTATTTAATTATTTCATTCGCATCTTAATCTCAATGTGTTTTTTAGGTTCTTTGTCGAACAGCTTCGTATAAAAAGGCGCCACAGGCAACAGATACATTCAAGGATCCAATTGAACCAAACATCGGCAGTTTTGCTTTTTCGTCTACTATTTTTAAAACTGATGGATTGATTCCTCGATCTTCAGATCCCATGATGATAGCCAAAGGTTCTGATAGAGAAATATCATATATGTTTTGATCTGTTTTTTCAGTTGCAGCTACTGTTTTAATTCCAGAACCTTGCAAGTAAAAAATAGCATCTTTGATATGCTCAACTTTGCAAATAGGCACATTGAATACCGCACCGGCAGAAGTTTTAACAGTATCTCCATTTACAGGAGCAGAACCAGCTTTTTGAACAATTATTCCATTTACGCCAGTACATTCAGCTGTTCTAATAATAGCACCAAAGTTCCTAGCATCTGATATCTGATCTAAGATAAGAAAAAGAGGTGTCTTTCCTGACTCCGTTGTAGATTCTACCAGAAGTTCTAAATCCATAAAACCAATAGGAGAGATGGTAGCTACTGCACCTTGGTGATTGTTTGGAGTAAGGCGGTTTAGTTTTTCTACAGGAACATACGAGAAGTTAACGTTTGCACGTTTCATCACTTTCATTAAATCTTTCATAAGTTCACCAGAAATATCTTTCTGTATGAAGACTTTGTCTACTTCTTTTCCTGCCTGAATTGCTTCTATGATGGCTCTAATGCCAAATATTTGATGTTCTTTTTCCATTGGACAAATATAGGTAATATGTTTCTATAAAAAAACCGCCCTGAATTAACAGGGCGGTTTAATATTACTATACTTGAATTAAGTATTAGTGTTCGTCTTCTTTGAAACCAGTTCTCTTGTAACCTTTGATCTCATAAACAGTTCCTGCATCTGTATCATCAGAGAATACAGCTTTAAAAGAAATCCCGTCAGTAGTATTACCACCAGAAGTTTTAGTATCATTTTTAGTTACTTTTCCTTCTGTGATGGTTACGTTAACATTATATCCGTCAACGCTACTCGGTAGATTATTTCCTGCAAATGATAATGCATTGACAGTTACAGGTGTTTTAACTTTAAAATCCCAAATATTGCCATGATCATCGATAAACATGTTTGCATCATTGGAAGCAGTATTGTAAGTTGAAATAAGTCTATAGTCAACAACTACTTCCCCATTAACCAAAGTTTGAACGTACCAGTCTCCTGCTAAGGCCTCAACCGATGTTCCTCCTGGATCAGTATCTCCAACTTCGTCGCAAGCTACAAATGACGTTAGTACAAGCATTGCTACAAGTACACGTGTTATATTTAATTTTAATTTTTTCATTGTAATAATTTTAAAGTTGTACTTGAGTTAATGTTGAAACAAACTTATAATTAGTTGCAGCATCGGCAGCCCAATCAGTTGTTAGTACAAGTGTTTTTGTTGCAGGATCAACAGTTAAGCCTGATATTTTTGCAGATCCTCCAAAGTATGCATTCACTGGGATTCCAGGGAAGGTAAAATTGTTAGTAGGAATATCACCAGTAATTGTTCCACCTACAGCAGCAGATGTTACGCCAATTTTTCTTGAGATATCATACCATCCACCAAAAGCATCAGATACTTGAAAAGAACCATCTGCGTTTTTCCAGATATAAATGTATTTAACGTCTACAGAACTACCTTGAGATGCAGCCATTAAAGTTCCATTTCTTCTTGTTGTAGCTATATAAACACCCTCGATACTATTAACAAGATCTCCAGTTTTGTATACAATCACTTTTCTTGTAGTACTTCCTACGAAACCATCAACGTTTGTAGCGCTATAAGTTTGAGTATATTCGTCAAATTTACTTGTATCAAGAGTTTTAGCTCCTCTGTATTTTCCAGCAAATGATGTTTCTGTAGGAATTACAGCTCCGTTTTCTGTAGCTACAACTCCTGGGTCATTGTATGTCCCACCTAGTGGTACAAATAATGTGCTTTCGCCATTAACTTTAAATACCGGGTAATTAGTTACTCTAGATACCCCTGCGCTTGAATCAGCATCACAAGAAGTAAGTAGTAAAGCACTAACTACTACTGTCATCAGTTTTATGAATATATTTTTCATTTTCTTATTTTTAATTAGTTAACATCCCACCAAACTGGATCTGTGATTGCTTTTAAAGCAGGTGCATTTGGATTTCTTGTTTTTACACTATTAGGAAGAACAACTCTTTTTGGGAATAGATTTCCTGTTTGGCTGTTTACAGAAATTGCAAATTGACCTGGTACGTAAGATTCGCTTGTTTGAGGTACTGAAGAAACTCTAGGGTATCCTGTTCTGTTTTGCTCAAAGAATGATTCGTATCCGTTTCCAGGGAAACTAGCAATCCATTTTTGAGTAATAATAGCTTCGATTTTCTCTGCAGTTGTTCCTGTTGTTGGGAATTCATATGCGCCTCCAGCAGCAAGTAAAGCACTAGGGCTTCCAATTGCTGGAACAGTAACTGTACCAATAGTTGTACTAGTTTGATACTTAGCAAAGTTAGCAGCAACACCTAAATCATATTTTTCTTTAGCACCTGTACCGCCATAATATCTAACAAGAGCTTCAGCTTGTAAGAAATAGCTTTCTTCAGCACTAATAAAATAGAAAGGAGTAGTAGCCCAAAGAGATACTAAAGATAGGTTAGTAGCACTATTTAAGAAATCACCCTGATTGTTAGGGTTTCCAACTCCATAGTATTTATTTAAACGAGGATCAGCATTCGTTTGTAGATAAGTATACAATGTTTTACTAGCTCTAAGATTTCCAGTAGTATTTAACTGTCTTCTGTCAGTTTCGTACAATGGGTTACTTCTGTCTGCAGCGTCTTCAAATTGAGTCATTGCAGCATTAACATCTAAAAATTGAGCACCTGAGTTGATCAATGTAGTAATTCCTGTTTGAGCTAATGTAGGATCTACTTCTGTTAATCTTGTATATAATTTTAACAATAAAGTATTACCAAATTTTGTCCATTTTGTCATATCCCCACCAAAGATGAAATCGTCTTTACCTGGATCGTCACCAACAGAAGCATTAAGATCTTTTGATAAAGCTAGTTTTAAATCAGCAATCATTAAATCATAAGTTTCTTTACCTGTATTGAATTTAGGGTATAAGATGCTTGTACTATTTGCCTCTGTGTAAGGAATAGCATCGTATAAATCTGTTAAAACTTGTGAAGCTTCAACCTCAAGTACAGTTGCCATTAAGAAATATTTTGTATTTCCTTCAGCAGCAGCTTGCGCTTTTACAGTTCTAATATCATTTAGCGCATCATACATTGCTGCATATCCAGCTTGATAATCGTTAGTTCCAATACTGTACTGGTCAACATCTTTATATTGGTTAGAAGTATTGTTTTGTGTCCAGAATTGAGACCAAAATCCACCGATTAAAGCGTAGTATGATCCTTGAGCACCTGCAAGACCTGCGATTCCTGCAGGAAAGATGGTGCTATTTGCTTGTCCCGGAGGCAATAAATCCGGGTCTCTATTAATGTCAAATGTTTCATCACATGACACTAATAAGAAAAGAGCTGTTATTATGGTTGCTATCTTTTTCATTTTATAATATTTTTTTTAGAATGATAATTTTAAAACTCCACCTACTGATCTTTGTGATGGATTAGCTCCAAATTCTCCTAAATCTGAAAGTACACCAGTTCCGTAAGTACTTACCTCTGGGTCCACGTAAGGGTTGTCACCAGGAGTCCACATAAATAAGTTTCTTGCGTAGATTCCAACAGAGATTTTGTTCAATCCCATGTTTTTACTAAGTGCAGAAGGGAAGTCGTAGTTTAAATTTACCTCTCTTAGACGTACAAATGTTTTGTCAATTACGTGATTTCTCTCGTATCCAGTATTAGTTTGCGTGTTGTAGTAGTTTGCAACATTATCAAAAGAAACTGGTGTTGTGTTTTCTACATAAGATACAGATCCGTCAGCTGCAACAATTTCGTTTACAGAATTTGGTACGATAAAAGGAGCTCTGTCATTGTAAGTAGTTTCAATACCATTTCCTACGAAATGTGCCAATCTTTTTGTATAAGAATACATTTCTCCACCTTGTTTCCAGTCTAAAGATAGACCTAAATTGAAGTTTTTGTATTTGAAAGTGTTTTGTAATCCCATAACGAAATCACGTTGGCTGTTACCTATGTTTTGAGCTTCAGTACTAGCTAAATTAACACCGTTTGTTGCGCTTACAATTGGTTGTCCAGTTGCAGTAGTTTTTTCAACTAGTGAGTAATAAGATCCAATTGGCTGTCCTTTTACTGCTCTAAAAAACACGTTATAAGCAGGAGCTAAATCAACATATGGTAGGCCACCATTGATCTCAGTTACCTCATTCCAGTTTTTAGTGAACGTATAAGTTAAGTTCCAAGTAAAATCTTGGTTTTTAATTGGACTTGCACTAAGAGAAACTTCAATACCTTTATTTTGGATTGTAGCCGCATTAATTGTTTTTTGTGTATAACCAGTTGATGGATCTAAAGGCAAGTTAACAATTGCATCTTTAGTTGTTTTGTGGTATACAGCTACATCATAACTGATTCTGTTTTTAAAGAATGATCCTTCAGCACCAACTTCATATTCAACAGTGCTTTCTGGTTTTAATTCAGGGTTTCCTAATCTACCGTTAGCTTCGTAAAAACTAACTCCTCCAATTGGAGACGCAATAATACCAAAGTTAGCAGCAGCAGATCCAGGGATATAAGAATTTGCTGTTCTGTATGGATCAGTGTCGTTTGCAATTTTAGAAGCAGCAGCTCTTAGTTTCAAGAAAGTATCTCCATTGTCAATTGCAATTGCACCTAAAGATGCTGATGGGTAGAAATAACTGTTATTTCCGATTGGTAATGTAGATGTAACATCTTGTCTACCTGTAATAGTAGCAAAGTATCTGTTTTTGAAAGCAAATTCTGCAGAAGCATAAACTGCTCCGGTTTTTCTTACACTATTAGATTGAGTAATTGTTGGTCTAACAGCAGAGTTTGAAAGTTCATAATATCCAGGGATACCTAAGTTAGTAATCGTATTGAATAATTGATCAGACTCTCTTTTGTTAAAGTTAAGACCTCCTAAAAGGTTTAATGTCCAGTCTTCGCCTAAGCTTGTGTTATAGTTAAGGTTGAAGAAAGTATCAAATTCTGAGAATTCAGATCTTCCTTCTGTAACTCCACCCACTGTTAAACTTCCAGCCGCAGCCTGAGGGCTTCCTGGTAAGTAGTCAACGATAGCTCCGTAACTTTTGAATCTTTCAGTTCTAATGTTACCACCAATTTGCCATGTAGCAACTAATTTATCTGTAATTTTGTAGCTTAAGTTAGCATTTCCAAAAAAGTTACCACCATAAATTTTTGTACTATTTTCGTTAATTGAGAAATATGGGTTAGTAGCGTAAGGAGTAAAATAGTAAGAAGGAGAGTTAAAAGGATTGTTTTTGTAATCTTTTAAATCTACGATACTAACGTCAGTTGGGATTTGTAATAAATCTTGTTGTAATGTAGAACCTTGTCCAGCGTCATCACCTTGACCAGTGTTTACTACACTTTGATCCTTGTAGATGTAGTTTAAAGATGTTCTTAAAGTAAATCTTTTACCTTTTAGACCTCCATTGAAAGCAAGAGATTGTTTTTTGTATAAATCAGTATCAGTTGGTACAACACCATCACTGTTAACATTAGAGAAGATCAAAGAGAAATCTGAAGTATCTCCACCACCGCTTAAGTTTACAGATTGTGTAGACATAACGCCTGTGTTATAAAAGTCTCTAACGTTATCCTTTAAAGCTACGTATGGCTTAATTTGTTGGCTGTTTTCGTAAACAGATCCCCAAGGTCTAACTTGTCCGTTGAATGCAGGTCCCCAAGAACCATTTTCATTACTGTAAGAGTTAGCTCCTGAATAACCAACTCCATTCCAACCTTGTCCAAATTGAGTTTGGTTATGAGGAACTCTAGCTACTTCGCTTAACTCTGTAGAAGCAAGTAAGTCAACTTTAATTCCACTGTTTGCTTTTCCTTTTTTAGTTGTAATGATGATTACACCACCACCAGCTCTTGATCCGTATAAAGCCGAAGCCGCAGCACCTTTAAGTACTGTCATACTTTCAATGTTGTTAGGGTCAAGGTCACTAACACCGTTACCAGCGTCATAAGATCTTGTTGAAGTAGCTACTCCATTATTACTTGTACCTGTTGGTGTGTTGTTAATAGGTGTTCCGTCAATTACATAAAGAGGTCCGTTATTTCCGGTAATTGTATTTAAACCACGGATAACAACTTTTGTAGAAGCTCCTGGCTGAGAAGGAGAAGTAATATCAACCCCTGCAATTTTACCAGAAAGTGTTTCAAAAGGGTTTGCATTAACTACTTGAGTAAGTGCGTCTGATTTTAAAGTTGTTGTTGCGTATCCAAGAGATTTTTTCTCTCTTTTGATACCAAATGCAGTTACAACTACGCCTTCAAGTTCTTGAGCTCCTGCATCTGCCATTTTAACATTTACAGTAGATGAACTTGCCGCTACTTCTTGAGTTTTCATCCCAATGTAGCTGAAGACCAAAATTTGGCTTGGTGATACTTTGATCGAAAATTTACCATCAAAGTCAGTTTGTGTTCCTGTTTTAGTTCCTTTAACTAATACACTAACACCCGGTAAAGGCATTCCTGCATTGTCAGAAACTGTTCCAGAAACAGCTCTTTCTTGCGCAAATGATAGTTGCGCAACTAGTACTAATAAAAGCACTAAGAATCCATTGAACTTTAGTTTCATTTTTAAATATTTTGAATTAGTATCGCAAAACTCTTAATAATTTGTTAACTTTCCTAATATATAAAGCTTTTTTTTTAGTTAAATTATGATTTTACAATAGGATATTGTTTTTTTATAGTTAAATAAAGCGTTCAGATTTAAAATTCTCAGTTTATTGCTCTAATTATGATAATAATGAAATATATTCTATTTAAGATAAATGTTAAATTTTGCAACGAATGCTATATAAATGTCTTTTTTTATAACTTTTATACAGAAAAAGCCACCCAAAATTGAGTGGCTTATTTGTTAAAAAGTTGTTTTCTTAAAATTTATCCCAAAATAATTTAGTTTCAACAGCATCTCCACCAATTGCTTGACTGGCTTCTGTATAACTACTTTTGTTTAGCGATTGTTCAATAATTGGATAGGTATATCGTTGCGGAACATCAGAAACTGCATCTTGTGGTGCTACTAAAACAGGATAGTCTAATCTTCTATATGTAGACCATCCTTCAAACGGATTGTTATAGTATGCTATCCAAGCTTGATGCCCAATCTTTTCTCTCCAATTTCCTGTCGCTGTTGCATATGCGACTTCTGAAGTTGCAAGATAGGTAGTTGCATCTGCTTGTGTGCCGCCCCAGTCCAATATAGAAGCAGTGATGGCAGCATTATAATGTGTCTCCGCGTCTGCAGGTGTTCCATATAATGATCTTTCTGCGGCTTCTGCTAGTAAGAATTCTGCTCCCGCATAATCTAGTATTGTTCCTGGGTAATCTGGAACTTGAATTGTTGGGGTGATATGAGTATAATTTGAAAATGTATTACTTGCTCCATATGTTCCTCCAACGTATTCTACTTCTGGAGTAGAAGGGTCGTCTAAGTTATTGTCAAAATATTTAGCTCTTCTAGGATCGTTCAATTCATTCATTTTGTCAACCAATGTATTGGCAGGTACAAAATCTGAACGTCCACTTGCAACAAGATCAACATAAAGCGGATTTGTATTTGGTGTTGCGGTTAAATATTTTAAATCTGCATTATCAAGATTAGAAGTAAAAACATTCGGCGCGGCACTAGCTACAGTTGCTTGCGCTAAAGCAGCTTCTGAAGGAATGTCAGAAATAGTAATTCCTAATCGTAATTTTAAAGTATTTGCAAATTTTATCCATTTTGACACATCACCATTGTAAATACGATCGTTGTCTCCAAAACTTGCTCCAGCAGGATTAAGATTTGCGATTGCTTTATTTAATCTCGAAATTAAATCTTTATAAATAGTTAAACCGTCATCGTATTTTGGAGTTTTATATTGCAGATTTAATGCTTGAGAATATGGAACGTTTCCAAAAGTCTCCACTAATATTGCATAGGTGTAAACATTTAAAACTTCAATGATAGCAAGTTTATTAGGTTTGTTTAAAGGATTTTCTGTAACAGGTACCGGAGTATTATTGATGTTTATGGCACTTTGATCTAAATCCTTCAACACGTCTTTATATAAATATTGCCAGTGTTGTTCAGGAATAGTTCTTGTAACTAAATCGTAATTGCTTTCGTCTGTATACACTGTTTCTGTCCAATATTGATTTAATAATCTAAATACATTGTCATTAACATTTGTGCTCATCATTTGATCTACTAAACTTTTTTGAGCACTTGTAAATAAAGCTTCGCCAGGAACGACTGACGGATCTTTTACGTTTGTGTTTAAATTTTCTATGTCATCAGAGCATGAGATCAACAGAGCTGTGGTGAATAGAAGTAAGAATATTTTTTTCATGATTTCTTGTTTTAGAATTGGATTTTGACGTTGAAACTTACATCTCTTGTAGATGGTAATGATCCTGTTGAGTATCCTTGTAAATTACCTGCTCCTAGTCCTGATTCTGGATCTGCATCTGGTAAGTTTTTATGTATTATCCATAGATTTGTTCCAACAAGGCTAAATGTAACTCCATTCATAAAAGTGTTTTTTAAAACTTTTTCGCTAAGAGAGTATGAAATTGAAGTTTGTCTTAGTTTGATATAACTCGCATCATAAACAAATGCTTCGTCTGGTAAACCTCTTCTATATCCTTGTGCTCCAAAACGGCTGGCTTCAATTCTCGTTGTATTTGTACTTCCGTCAGGATTTACTCCCGGATTTATAAAACCACCACTGTCACTTCCAGAAGTTAAAGGATCTCTTATAGGATTTCCTAGTTCGTTTATAAAAGCGGTGTCATCAGGCAAACCTGTTGCTAGTCCATAATAACGGTCTAGTGAAAAGATTTGTCCGCCTTTTTGCATATCAATCAAAAATTCAAAAGAGAAGTTTTTGTATGTAAATTTATTGTTTAGACCTCCCGTCCACTCAGGGTTTGCATTTCCAATAACATTATCAGAAGTCGAAGTTTTAATGTATTGACCATTATCAGGATCAACAACTCTTTGACCATTCAGATAGGTATGTTGAGTTCCATAGATAACTCCATATGGTTGGCCAACCTGAGCATTAATAGTAACTCCTCCCTGGAAAGAACCTAATTGAAGATTGTCAATTCCATCCAAAAGTTCTACTACTTTATTTCTGTTTCTTGCCCAGTTTAAATTAATATCCCATGAAAAATTTTCCGTTTTAACAGGAGTTCCGTTCAATGAAACCTCGACTCCTTGATTTTGGATTTCTCCAGCATTAATTAATTCATATAAATAACCAGTTGAAGAAGTTAATCTTAAAGGTATGATTTGATCAATTGAATTAGATTTGTAATAAGAAACGTCAAGTCCTAATCTCTTTTTGAAAAATGATAACTCTACACCCGCTTCATAACTCTTAGTACGCTCTGGTTTTAAGTTTGGATTGTTTTTAGTGTCTTTTACAGATGCAGATGAAGCTCCAAAAGCTGTATTTACTGCATACGTATCCAAGATTCTGTCAAAACCTGGGCTATTTCCAACTTCTGCATAATTAAGTCTTACTTTTCCAAAAGAAAGCCAATCAGCTTTTACAAATTTGGAAAACACAAAACTGGTTGAAACAGAAGGGTAGTAGTAAGAACTGTTGGCTTCAGGTAGCGTAGAAGAATGATCTCTTCTTATTGTTCCCTCAAGGAATAAGTAGTCGTCATATCCGAAAGAGGCACTTGCATAAAGACCGTCAACGCCGATTGATTCGTCTCTTTCTATTGGAGCTAGCATTGGAGCAGCGGTATTTTGTAAGGAATATAAACCTGCAATTGCAAGTCCTCCATTTGTTGCGGCCCATATAGAGTTGTAGTAACTTCTTCTTATGTTTACACCGGCAACTCCTTTTAAGTTAAGTTTTGTTGTTAAATCTACATTATAGTTTAACATGAAGTCATAATTGTATTCGCTGAATCCGATATTTTTTCTAGAATATCCTGATGGAGCTGGACTTCTATTTGTACTTCCGTCACCACCGCCAGTTCCGATTCCGAAATTTGAAGGTACACTTCCTACAGCTCTTCTTTCTTCTTGTAGTTCATCATAAGTATCAACAGACATTCTTCCATAAGCATCTAGCCAGTCTGTAATTTTGTAATTTAAAGAGACATTACCAATAAATCTGTTTCTGCTGTCAGATTCGTAATTTTCGTAACGCTGGAAATATGGATTGTCCCAGAAAATCGGAGTAGGATTTGTGGTTGAATTTGGATTCCAAGATACATTTCTTCCTGTTAGTTCGTAAGCTTGTCTAAGTCCTTTTATGTCAACGTTAGTTTGCCACCATTGTCTAAAATTACCAGCAATATTATCATTATAACCTGTGTTATTTCTACCAATAGTACTTGTTCTGGTAAAGTTTCCGTAACCTGCAACAGTCAGTCTGTCGTTGATTAATGTTGAAGCGTTTAGCGTTATTGTATTTCTTTTTAATGTACTATTTGGTAAAAGACCTTGCTGGTCAAGATTGTTTATTCCCAATCTTAAATATCCATTTTCAAGACCTTTATCTATAGAGATAGCATTTGTTAGCGCTACTGGTTTCTCAAAAAAGGTAATAGGGCCGTTTTTTGCTGCCGTCCAAGGTGTGGCTTTCATGTAGTTTGGAGATTCTGGGTAAAATGCATCCCATTGATAGACCATCAAACTAGGATCAAATCTTGCTCCATAAGAGGCGTCCTCTGTTAGTGGAGTAACATAATCAAGAACACCGTCGCCATTAATGTCTTGACGATCTAGATAAGAATCTTCGTCTGGTCCATAATAAGGACCATAACCACCGCCATATTGGTTTTGATATTTTATAAATGTGCTTTTGTCAACTGAACCGGTAGTAATACCTGAGTTAACGGTAATAGAAAAGCCTTTCGCTTTTTTGTTTCCTTTTTTGGTTGTAATTACTACAACACCATTTGCGGCTCTTGAGCCATACAAGGCACTTGCTGCGGATCCTTTAAGTACGTTTATAGACTCGATGTCTTCTGGATTTATATCAGAAGCTGCACTTCCATAATCGTAACCAGATCCAGATTGCTCCTGATCTCTTGAGTTCGAATTATTGTTGCTTACCGGAACTCCATCAATAACAAACAAGGCTTGGTTGTTTCCTGTTAACGATGAATTTCCTCTAATTACAATATTTGTTGACCCTCCAAAATTTGTAGTTCTTTTGACTTGTACACCAGAAACTTTTCCTGAGATTGCATTTACGAAGTTGTCACTTTTAACAGTTGCTAAATTTTCTCCTTTTACTTCTTGCGTTGCGTATCCTAGAGATTTTTTTTCTCTCGAAAGCCCAAGAGCTGTTACTACAACACCTTCCAGTTGCATTGTGTCTCCTGAAAGTTTAGTATTGATTTGAGTTGAACTTGCAGTTATCTCTTGAGATCTCATTCCGATGTAGCTGAACACTAATACCTGATTTGGTGAAGCCTTAAGGGAATATTTTCCATCAAAATCTGTTTGAGCACTGTTTTTAGTTCCCTTGACTAATACACTTACGCCAGGTAGTGGCATTCCTGCATCGTCGGTCACAGTTCCCGAGACAGTTCGTTCTTGCGCAAAGGTTAGTTGCGCGATTAGTACTATAAAAAGCACTAAAAATCCGTTAAACTTTGGTTTCATAATTAATAATTATTTTGAATTAGTATTACTAATCTCATAATTATTTGTTAATATTCCAACTTTTTATTTAAGGTTTTTTTAACTAAGCTTAAAATTTAACATTATAACAAATGTTTAAAATACTGTTATAAAATTTGATTTCCCCTTTGTTTGCAGAGCCATTCGCAAGTTGAATTTTTAATAATCCGCCCTTAGTTAGTAATCCTAATCCTACGCCAAAAGATAATATATTTCTTACTTTTTTGTTAAAGGTCTGATCTTGATAAATGCCATAATCTAAAATTGAATGAACATAAAAATTAGAAGTGGGTAAGTATCGATATTCTGTAAGAAGTAGATTGGCATAATTTGCCTGTAAACTATTTTCTGAGAAGCCTCTAATTGAGTTCATTCCCCCAAATCGAAATAATTCGTTGGTGATGTAATTCTTGCTTTGTAAATAGTAGTTTTGCGAATTTAAATAAACATAATTCTTTTTGTTTAACTCAAAATTGTAGGCCACATTTAACAATGCTAATAATTGTTTGCTAGATCCCGCTGTTTCTGCATCATTAGGAGTTTCTCTTTTGCCATATCCTATTGTAGTATTAATTATAGCTTTTGTTGAAAAAAGATTTTCATTTTCCAGTATTTTATAATCATAGCTAGCGGTGAGATAAGAGTTGTTGAAGTCGCTTAAGCTGCTGTTGTTAGTGTTTTGGATATCACTTGACTCTGTTGATTGATAGCCTAAGTAAAGTTTTGAATTGTAGTTTAAATAATACCCAAGGTTGATGTCTGTTTTGGTGTTTTGAAAAGTGCTGTCTTGCTTGAAGATATTTAATTGTGCTTTTATTCCAAGAGAAGATTGAAATAAATATGGAATTTCTATTTTGGTATTAAAAGTTTTTTGGTCATTTCCATCACTTTTCCAGTATAATGAAAACTTTTCGCCAGCTCGTAACGTATTTACGAGGGTAATGTCTAAGTAGCCATTTAGCTTTAATTTTTTGTTTTCATCATTAGAAAATCCAATGTATCCATCAAAAGTATTGGCTTTTCTTTTTTCCAAGTAAGTATATATTTTTGTTGAATCTTGAGTAAATAAAATTTCGGGATATTTGGGTTGTGTGATAAATTCAAAACTTCCAATATCATTATATAGTTTTTGAGTTATTTCCTGATTAAAGGTTTTGTTTATATATTTCTTATTTAGTTGTTTAAGAGCTCCTTTTGGGAAATAGTCTTTAGTGTCTGGATTTGTGTAATTTATAATAATCGAACTTATCGTTCTTTTCTTTTCAGTGTTTAAATTTAAGTCGGCATAAATTATAGAATTTTTACGTCTGATATTTTCGAGTTTTATTTTTGTAAAAGCAAATCCTTTTTTTTCATTGTTTAATACTTTTTGATTTAAGAAATTTTCGAGTTCTGAATAAGGAATTACAATGCTGTCATTTGCAGATATCTTAGAATCAAAACTATCGATATTTCTTCCTATATATATATGTATATATTTTATTTGCTTTTTTAAATCGAATAATGCATTGTAAGTCGAGTCATTTGTTTTTTTTATTTCTAAAGTTTGCAAATCCAAGTAGCCTAAATTGGATATTTTTTTTTCAGTGTTTTTTATTTCTTTAAGTAATGATGTTACGTCTTTATGCTTTGGGCTGTAATTTACAGAATCGATAATTTGAGTCTGAGTTTTGTTTGTTCCCTGTATTTTTAAATAAAAAGTTTGTGCAAAACCAGAATAACTTGCGAAACAGAGTAATATGTAAAAAAGATGTTTCAAAGTAGAATATTTCATTCGTTAAATGTAAAGCAAATATCTGTTGTTTGATTGAAAAATGAAAAGGCTAAATAATGATATTGAAAATTAATGATTTAACGTTTGTATACTGAAAAATATTTTATACATTTGCAACCCCGTAAAAAGCGGGAATTTAATAAACATAATAATTTTTAGTATTAATTATGCCAACAATTCAACAATTAGTAAGAACAGGAAGAACTCAGATCACTAAGAAGAGTAAATCGGTTGCTTTAGATTCTTGTCCTCAAAGAAGAGGGGTTTGTACGCGTGTTTACACTACTACACCAAAAAAACCAAACTCTGCAATGCGTAAAGTTGCGCGTGTACGTTTGACAAATGGTAATGAGGTGAATGCTTACATCCCAGGAGAAGGACACAATCTACAAGAGCACTCGATAGTATTAGTGCGAGGTGGAAGGGTAAAAGATTTACCAGGTGTTAGATATCACATCGTTCGTGGAGCGCTTGATACGTCAGGTGTTGCAGGAAGAACGCAAAGAAGATCTAAGTACGGTGCTAAACGCCCAAAAGAAGCAAAAAAGTAATTTAAAAACTTTTAAGAAAAAGACATGAGAAAAAGAGCGGCAAAGAAAAGACCACTTTTACCAGATCCAAGATTTAATGATCAATTGGTAACACGTTTTGTAAACAACTTAATGTGGGACGGTAAGAAGTCTACAGCTTTTAAAGTTTTTTATGATGCTATTGATATCATTGAAACTAAAAAACAAAATGATGAAAAAACTTCATTAGAAATCTGGAAAGATGCTTTAACAAACGTTATGCCTCACGTAGAAGTACGTAGCCGTAGAGTTGGTGGAGCTACATTCCAAATTCCAATGCAGATTCGTCCAGATAGAAAAATTTCTATGGCGATGAAATGGTTGATTCTTTATTCAAGAAGAAGAAACGAAAAATCTATGGCACAACGTTTAGCTTCTGAGTGTTTAGCTGCTGCTAAAGAAGAAGGTGCTGCGGTTAAGAAAAGAATGGATACTCACAAAATGGCAGAAGCTAATAAAGCATTCTCTCACTTTAGATTTTAATTCGTAAAGAAATGGCTAGAGATTTAAAATATACAAGAAATATCGGGATTGCTGCTCACATTGATGCTGGTAAGACAACAACAACTGAGCGTATTCTTTTTTATACTGGAAAATCGCACAAAATTGGTGAGGTTCACGATGGGGCTGCAACAATGGACTGGATGGCACAAGAGCAAGAAAGAGGTATTACAATTACTTCTGCTGCTACAACTTGTACTTGGAACTTTCCAACGGAGCAAGGTAAAGTTCTTCCAGAATCATTACCATACCACTTTAATATTATTGATACTCCTGGGCACGTTGACTTTACTGTAGAGGTAAACCGTTCTTTACGTGTACTTGATGGTTTGGTTTTCTTGTTTAGTGCTGTTGATGGTGTTGAGCCTCAATCAGAAACTAACTGGAGACTTGCAGATCAATACAGAGTTCCTCGTATGGGATTCGTAAACAAAATGGACCGTCAGGGTTCAAACTTTTTAGGAGTTTGTGGTCAGGTAAAAGATATGTTGAAATCGAATGCGGTTGCAATTACTTTGCCTATTGGTGATGAGGCTGATTTCAAAGGAATTGTTGACTTAGTGAAAAATCAAGCTATTGTATGGCATGATGAAACTCAAGGAGCTACTTTTGATATTGTTGATATCCCAGCTGATATGGTTGATGATGTTAAGCATTACCGTTCTATTCTTATCGAAGAAATTGCTACTTATGATGAAAATCTTTTAGATAAGTACATGGAAGATGAGAACTCTATTACTGAGGAGGAAATCAATAACGCTTTAAGAGCTGCAACAATCGACATGGCAATCATTCCTATGCTTGCTGGATCTTCTTTCAAAAACAAAGGAGTTCAATTTATGTTAGATGCAGTTTGTAAATATTTACCATCTCCTTTAGATAAAGAAGGTATCGAGGGTATTCACCCTGATGATGCTGATTTGTTAGAAGAAGATCAAACTAAAATCTTGCGTAAGCCAGATGTAAAAGAACCATTTGCTGCTTTAGCATTTAAAATTGCTACTGACCCATTCGTAGGTCGTTTAGCTTTCTTCCGTGCTTACTCTGGTCGTTTGGATGCTGGTTCTTATGTTTTAAATACTCGTTCTGGTAATAAAGAGAGAATTTCTCGTATTTACCAAATGCACGCTAACAAACAAAATCCAATCGAATTTATTGAGGCTGGAGATATTGGAGCAGCAGTAGGATTTAAAGACATCAAAACAGGAGATACTTTATGTGATGAAAAGAATCCAATTATCTTGGAGTCTATGAAATTCCCAGATCCTGTAATTGGTATTGCTATTGAGCCTAAAACTAAAGCTGACGTTGATAAAATGGGTATGGCTTTGGCTAAATTAGCTGAAGAGGATCCAACATTTACAGTTAGAACTGACGAGGCTTCTGGTCAAACTATTATCTCTGGTATGGGTGAGCTTCACTTAGATATCTTAGTTGATCGTATGAAACGTGAGTTTAAAGTAGAGGTTAATCAAGGTGAGCCACAAGTAGAGTACAAAGAGGCATTTACAAGATCTGCTCAACATAGAGAAACTTACAAAAAACAATCTGGAGGTCGTGGTAAATTCGGTGATATCGTATTTAGAATCGAGCCTGCTGATGAAGTTGATGGAAAAGTTCCTGTTGGATTACAGTTCGTAAATGAAGTAAAAGGAGGTAACGTTCCTAAAGAATATATTCCTGCTGTTGAAAAAGGTTTCCGTGAAGCTATGAAAACTGGACCTTTAGCTGGATATGCGGTGGATAGTTTAAAAGTTACTTTATTGGATGGATCTTTCCACCCTGTGGATTCTGATGCTCTTTCTTTTGAATTAGCTGCTAGAATGGGGTATAAAGAATCTGGAAAAGCTGCTGGAGCTGTTATCTTGGAGCCAATCATGAAAATCGAAGTTATTACTCCAGAAGAAAATATGGGTGATATCGTAGGTGACTTGAACCGTCGTAGAGGTCAGGTTAATGATATGGGTGATAGAAACGGAGCGAAAACTATTAAGGCAGATGTGCCATTGGCTGAGATGTTTGGATATGTTACTACATTGAGAACATTGTCATCTGGTAGAGCAACGTCTACAATGGAGTTTTCTCACTATGCAGAAACGCCTTCTAATATTTCAGAAGCGGTAATTAAAAAAGCAAAAGGTAACGCTTAATTCTTAAGAAAATGAGTCAAAAAATCAGAATAAAACTAAAATCTTACGATCACATGTTGGTAGATAAATCTGCTGAAAAGATCGTAAAAACAGTAAAAACTACTGGAGCGGTTGTAACAGGTCCTATTCCGTTGCCAACTCACAAAAAACTTTTCACTGTATTACGTTCTCCGCACGTTAACAAAAAAGCGAGAGAGCAATTTGAAGTAATGTCATACAAGAGATTGATTGATATTTATTCATCTTCATCTAAAACTATTGATGCTTTAATGAAACTTGAATTGCCAAGTGGAGTTGAAGTAGAGATTAAAGTATAATTTTTTTATATTTTTTTATATAAAAAGCGAGACATTTTTTTGTCTCGCTTTTTTTGTTTTTAGAAGTTGTTTTGGTTTGTAAATTTTAACGTGTTTTTATTTTTTAATTTTTTGTAAAGTCCTTTGTTTTAAGGTGGTTTGAGTGTTTTTTGTTGTGTTTTTATTGTTTAATTGTTAAGGTGAAAAGTGTTGGTGAATTGAAAATTATGCCTTAAATTTTGGTGTGCAGGAGGTGTGTTTTCTTGCTGTTTTGATCGTTGGATTTTGATTATGAGCGATTTAATTTTTGTAACTGTTTGGTATATTCAATTTTAATATCTACTTTTGCACTCCCTGTTTGGAAATTTCTGTTATTTTCAAATTGAAGGGAATTTTAGTAATTAATAATTAATATTTATGTCTGGGTTAATTGGTAAGAAAATCGGCATGACTAGTATTTTCGATGAAAACGGGAAAAACATTCCTTGTACAGTAATCGAAGCTGGACCATGCGTTGTTACCCAAGTCAGAACCAACGAGGTTGACGGGTATGAAGCGTTGCAACTTGGTTTCGATGACAAAAACGAGAAACATTCTACTAAAGCGGCTTTAGGTCACTTTAAAAAAGCTGGAACTGTTGCTAAGAAAAAAGTCGTTGAATTCCAAGATTTTGCAACTGAACAAAAATTAGGAGATCTTATTGATGTTACTATTTTTGAAGAAGGAGAATTTGTAGATGTACAAGGTGTGTCTAAAGGTAAAGGTTTCCAAGGTGTTGTTAAACGTCACGGTTTTGGTGGTGTTGGACAAGCTACTCATGGTCAGCACAACCGTTTAAGAGCGCCAGGTTCTGTAGGAGCTTCTTCTTATCCATCTAGAGTATTCAAAGGAATGCGTATGGCTGGAAGAATGGGAGGAGAAAATGTAAAAGTTCAAAACCTTAGAGTTTTAAAAGTAGTTGCTGAAAAGAATCTGCTTGTTGTTAAAGGATGTGTTCCTGGGCACAAAAACTCTTATGTAATCATTCAGAAGTAATGGAAGTAAAAGTATTAGATTTCAACGGAAAAGATACTGGAAGAAAAGTTCAACTTTCTGATTCAGTATTCGCAATTGAACCAAACAATCACGCTGTATATCTTGATGTTAAGCAATATCTTGCTAATCAAAGACAAGGTACTCATAAAGCTAAAGAAAGAGCTGAAGTAACAGGAAGTACGCGTAAGATTAAAAAACAAAAAGGAACTGGTACTGCTCGTGCAGGAAGTGTTAAGAGTCCATTGTTTAAAGGTGGTGGAACAGTTTTCGGACCAAGACCAAGAAGTTATTCATTTAAATTGAATAAAGGATTGAAGAGATTGGCTAGAAAATCAGCTTTCTCAATCAAAGCAAAAGAGTCAAATATAGTAGTTTTAGAAGACTTTAATTTTGAAACACCAAACACTAAAAATTTCATTAACGTTTTGAAAGCTTTAGGGTTAGAGAATAAAAAATCTTTATTTGTGTTGGGTGAGTCAAATAAAAACGTATATTTGTCGTCACGTAATTTAAAGGCTTCAAACGTCGTAACTAGCTCAGAATTAAGCACTTACGCAATATTAAACGCTAATAATTTAGTGCTTTTGGAAGGTTCTTTAGAGTTAATTGAAGAAAATTTAAGTAAATAATAGGAATATGAGCATCATTATTAGACCTATAGTAACGGAAAAAGTAACCAAAGAAAGTGAAGTTCTAAACCGCTTCGGATTCGTTGTTAACAAAAAAGCAAACAAAGTTGAAATTAAGAAAGCTGTTGAGGCTGCTTATGGAGTAACTATCGTTTCTGTTAATACAATGAATGTGAGACCAGATAGATCTACTAAATACACTAAAAGTGGTTTAATCAGTGGAAAGACAAATGCATACAAAAAAGCAATTGTTCAAGTACAAGAAGGAGAAACAATTGATTTTTACAACAATATCTAAGATAGAAAAATGTCAGTAAGAAAATTAAAACCTATTACCCCGGGTCAGCGATTTAGAGTTGTGAATGGTTATGACGCTATTACAACTGATAAGCCGGAACGCTCTTTGATAGCGCCGATAAAAAACTCAGGAGGTAGAAATAGTCAAGGAAAGATGACCATGCGTTATACGGGTGGTGGTCACAAGCAGAGATATCGTATTATTGATTTCAAAAGAACTAAAGAAGGAATTCCAGCTACAGTGAAATCAATTGAATACGATCCAAATCGTACTGCATTTATCGCTTTATTAGCTTACGCTGATGGAGAGAAAACTTATATTATCGCTCAAAACGGATTGAAAGTTGGTCAGAAATTAGTTTCTGGTCCAGAGTCTCAACCAGAGATTGGTAATACTTTACCTTTAAGCAGAATTCCTCTTGGAACTGTTATATCTTGTATTGAGTTACGTCCAGGACAAGGAGCTGTTATTGCTCGTTCAGCTGGAACTTTTGCTCAGTTAATGGCAAGAGACGGGAAATACGCAACAATTAAAATGCCATCTGGAGAGACAAGATTAATCTTGTTAACATGTTCGGCTACAATTGGAGCTGTTTCTAACTCTGACCACCAATTAGTTGTATCTGGAAAAGCAGGTAGAACAAGATGGTTAGGAAGAAGACCTAGAACTAGACCAGTAGCGATGAACCCAGTTGATCACCCTATGGGAGGTGGTGAAGGACGTTCTTCTGGAGGGCATCCACGTTCAAGAAACGGATTGCCAGCTAAAGGTTACAGAACTCGTTCTAAGAAAAACCCGAGTAACAAGTATATCGTAGAACGTAGAAAGAAATAATAAGATATGGCACGTTCATTAAAAAAAGGACCTTTCGTTCATTATAAATTAGATAAGAAAGTTCAAGAAAACGTAGAGAGTGGTAAAAACGCAGTAGTTAAGACTTGGTCTAGAGCTTCTATGATTACTCCAGATTTTGTTGGACAAACAATCGCAGTTCATAACGGTCGTCAATTTGTACCAGTTTACGTTACAGAAAACATGGTAGGTCACAAATTAGGAGAGTTTTCGCCAACTAGATCTTTTAGAGGTCATGCTGGAGCAAAAAATAAAGGTAAAAAATAAAAGAAGCAATGGGAGTTCGTAAAAGAGAAACAGCAGATGCGAGAAAAGAGGCTAATAAGTCTATCGCTTTCGCAAAATTGAATAACTGCCCTACTTCACCTAGAAAAATGCGCTTAGTAGCGGACTTGGTAAGAGGTCAGAAGGTAGAAAGAGCACTTAACATTTTAAGATTCAGTTCTAAAGAAGCTTCAAGAAAATTAGAAAAACTATTATTATCTGCAATCAACAACTGGGAGCAAAAAAATAGTGAAGGTAATTTAGAAGAAGCTGGATTATTTGTTAAAGAGATCAGAGTAGATGGTGGAATGATGTTAAAAAGACTTCGTCCAGCTCCACAAGGTCGTGCACACAGAATAAGAAAACGTTCTAATCACGTAACAATCGTGCTTGGAGCTATCAATAACACACAAAGCAATTCTTAAGCAGCATGGGACAAAAGACAAATCCAATTGGAAATAGACTTGGTATCATCAGAGGATGGGACTCAAACTGGTATGGTGGAAATGATTACGGCGATAAATTAGCTGAGGATCACAAAATCAGAAAGTATATCCATGCTCGTTTATCAAAAGCTAGTGTATCTAAAGTAATCATCGAGAGAACTTTAAAGCTTGTAACCGTTACTATCACTACTGCTAGACCTGGTATCATTATCGGAAAAGGTGGACAAGAGGTAGACAAGTTAAAAGAGGAACTTAAGAAAGTTACTGATAAAGAGGTTCAAATTAACATCTTTGAAATTAAAAGACCTGAGTTAGATGCTTATCTTGTGGCTACAAGCATCGCTCGTCAAATCGAAAGCCGTATTTCTTACAGACGTGCAATCAAAATGGCTATTGCTGCTTCTATGCGTATGAACGCTGAAGGTATCAAAGTTTTGATTTCTGGTCGTTTGAATGGTGCTGAGATGGCGCGTTCAGAAGGTTTCAAAGAAGGTAGAATTCCTCTATCAACTTTCAGAGCTGATATCGATTATGCTCTTGCTGAAGCTCATACTACTTACGGTAGAATGGGAATTAAAGTATGGATCATGAAAGGTGAAGTTTACGGTAAGAGAGAACTTTCTCCACTTGCTGGAATGGACAAAAAACAATCTGGTACAGGTGGTGGTAAAGGTGGAGATGCTCCTAGAGGCAAATCTAACTTTAACAAAGGCGGTAAACCAGACGCTCGTAAAAGAAAGTAAATTTTTAAACTAAAGAAAAATGTTACAGCCTAAAAGAACAAAATACCGTAAGGTACAAAAAGGTAGAATGAAGGGTAACTCTCAAAGAGGGCATGAACTTTCAAATGGAATGTTTGGTATTAAATCTGTACATGAAGATGGAATGTTCTTAACATCTCGTCAAATCGAAGCTGCACGTATCGCTGCAACTCGTTACATGAAGAGAGAGGGACAATTATGGATTAAAATTTTCCCAGACAAACCTATTACTAAGAAACCTCTTGAAGTACGTATGGGTAAAGGTAAAGGAGCAGTTGAGTATTGGGCTGCTGTTGTTAAACCAGGAAGAATTATGTTTGAAGTTGGAGGAGTTCCATTGTCAGTTGCAAAAGAGGCTTTACGTCTTGCAGCTCAAAAACTTCCAGTAAAAACTAAGTTCGTCGTTGCTAGAGATTTCGAAGCATAATTTATATTTATTATGAAACAATCAGAAATAAAAGATCTTTCTGCAGCGGAGTTGCAAGAAAAGCTTAGTCAAACTAAGAAAGTATATGCTGACCTAAAAATGGCTCACGCTATTTCTCCAATTGCTAACCCACTTCAAATTAGAAGCGTTAGAAGAACAGTTGCAAGATTAGCTACAGAGTTAACTAAAAGAGAGTTACAATAATTGTATTCTGCTGAAAGATGGAAGAAAAAAGAAATTTAAGAAAAGAAAGAATAGGTGTTGTTACTTCAAATAAGATGGATAAATCTATCGTTATTTCTGAAGTAAGAAAAGTAAAACACCCATTATACGGTAAGTTCGTGTTGAAAACTAAGAAATATGTTGCACACGACGAAACAAACGACTGTAACATTGGAGATACTGTAAGAATTAGCGAAACGCGTCCTTTAAGTAAAACAAAATGTTGGAGATTAGTTGAAATCTTAGAAAGAGCTAAATAATTATGGTACAACAAGAATCAAGACTAAAAGTAGCAGATAACACGGGAGCTAAAGAAGTTTTAACTATTCGTGTTTTAGGAGGTACTAAAAGAAGATATGCCTCTGTTGGTGACAAAATTGTAGTTTCTATCAAAGATGCAACTCCAAACGGAAACGTGAAAAAAGGAGCTGTTTCAACTGCAGTTGTTGTACGTACTAAAAAAGAAGTGAGAAGAGCTGATGGTTCTTATATCCGTTTCGATGACAATGCATGTGTTCTTTTGAATGCTGCAGGGGAAATGAGAGGAACTCGTGTTTTTGGTCCGGTAGCAAGAGAACTTCGTGAAAAACAATTCATGAAAATTGTATCATTAGCACCAGAAGTGCTTTAATTCGTTTTAAGATGATAAAGCTAAAAATAAAATCAGGAGATATCGTAAGAGTTATTGCTGGAGACCATAAAGGTGCTGAAGGTAAAGTTTTACGTGTTTACCGTGAAAAAAACAAAGCGATAGTTGAAGGTGTGAACTTGGTTTCAAAACACACTAAACCAAGTGCTAAAAACCCTCAAGGTGGTATCGTTAAGAAAGAAGCTTCTATTCAAATTTCTAACATTTCTCTAATTGATCCTAAAACTAAGGAAACAACTAGAGTAGGTATTAGAGTAGAAGGAGATAAGAAAGTAAGATTTTCAAAAAAATCTAATCAAGTACTATAGTAATGGCATATACACCTAGACTAAAAGAAGAATATAAGAGTAGAGTGATCTCTGCTCTTAAAGAAGAGTTCGGATATACAAACGTAATGCAAGTTCCAAAACTTGAAAAAATCGTTTTGAGCCGTGGAGTTGGTGCAGCTGTATCTGATAAAAAACTTATTGACTATGCAGTTGATGAGTTGACAAAGATCACTGGACAAAAAGCAGTATCTACAATTTCTAAGAAAGACGTTGCGTCTTTCAAATTAAGAAAAGGGATGCCTATTGGAGCAAAAGTAACTTTACGAGGAGAAAGAATGTATGAGTTTTTAGATAGACTTATTACTTCTGCTTTACCGCGTGTTAGAGACTTTGGTGGTATTAAAGCTACTGGTTTCGACGGAAGAGGTAACTACAATCTTGGAGTTTTAGAGCAAATCATTTTCCCAGAAATTGATATTGACAAAGTAAACAAAATTTCAGGAATGGATATTACTTTTGTTACTACTGCAAAAACAGACAAAGAGGCAAAGTCATTATTGGCTGAATTAGGATTACCTTTTAAAAAGAATTAAGACATGGCTAAAGAATCAATGAAAGCCCGCGAGGTGAAAAGAGAGAAAACGGTAGCTAAGTATGCTGAGAAGAGAAAAGCTTTATTAGAAGCTGGAGACTACGAAGGTTTACAAAGATTACCTAAAAATGCTTCACCAGTTCGTTTACACAATCGTTGTAAATTAACAGGTAGACCTAGAGGTTATATCCGTCAATTCGGTATTTCACGTGTAACTTTCCGTGAAATGGCTAACAATGGATTAATTCCTGGTGTGAAAAAAGCCAGCTGGTAATTTAAAAAGTTTATAAATTGATTAAAGGTTCAGGAGGCAGAGTGCTTCCTGAAAACCATAATCGCAATCAAATACATATGTATACAGATCCTATTGCAGATTATTTGACTAGAGTTCGTAACGCTGTGGCTGCAAACCACAAAGTTGTTGAAATTCCAGCTTCTAATCTTAAAAAAGAAATAACTAAGATCTTATTTGATCAAGGTTATATCTTAAGTTACAAATTTGAGCAGAACACAGTTCAAGGTTCTATCAAAATTGCTTTAAAGTATGATAAAGATACTAAAGAGCCTGTAATTAAAGATATCCAAAGAATTAGTAAACCTGGTTTACGTAAATATGCAGGTGCTGCCAAATTACCAAGAATCCTTAACGGATTAGGAATTGCAATTGTTTCTACATCAAAAGGTCTTATGACTGGAAAACAAGCGAAACAATTAAATGTAGGTGGTGAAGTAATTTGTTACGTATACTAATTTTTAAAGACTAAATAAGATGTCAAGAATAGGTAAAAGTCCAATTGTAATCCCTGCTGGTGTAACTGTTGAAGTTAACGAAGGTGTTATTACAGTAAAAGGAAAGAAAGGTCAACTTACTCAGGAGTTTTCGGACGTAACTGTAAAAGTTGAAGGTGATCAAATCGTTGTAGAGAGATCGTCTGATTATAAAGACCAAAGAGCAAAACACGGATTATACAGATCTTTAATCAATAACATGATTGTTGGTGTATCTGAAGGTTTTACAAAAGAACTTGAATTAGTTGGAGTTGGTTATAGAGCTTCAAACCAAGGACAAAAGTTAGATTTAGCTCTTGGATATTCACACAATATTGTTTTGGAAATTGCTCCAGAAGTAAGCTTAGAAACAATATCTGAAAAAGGAAAGAATCCTATCGTAAAATTAACATCATTTGATAAACAACTTTTAGGTCAGGTTGCTGCGAAAATCAGAGGTTTCCGTAAGCCAGAGCCATATAAAGGAAAAGGTGTTAAATTTGTAGGTGAAGTATTAAGAAGAAAAGCAGGTAAATCAGCTTAAAACATAAGATTATGTCATTAACAAAATCTGAAAGAAGACAGAGAATTAAATTCAGAATTAGAAAATCGGTTAGTGGTTCTGCTGCAAGACCTAGACTTTCTGTATTTAGAAGTAATAAAGAAATTTACGCTCAAATCATTGATGATGTAAATGGAGTTACTATATTAGCTGCATCTTCGAGAGAAAAAGAAATAGGAAAAGGTACTAACGTTGAAATCGCTGCTGCTGTTGGAAAACTAGTTGCTGAGAAAGCGTTAAAAGCTGGGATTGATACCATCACTTTTGATAGAGGTGGATATTTATATCACGGTCGTATTAAATCATTAGCAGAAGGCGCAAGAGCCGCTGGACTTAAATTCTAATATATTATGTCTAAATACAAAAATGTAGAATTGGTAAAACCTAGTGGTCTTGAATTAAAAGATCGTCTAGTTAGTGTTAATCGTGTTACTAAAGTTACAAAAGGTGGTAGAGCTTTCGGTTTTTCTGCTATTGTAGTTGTAGGTGATGAAAATGGAGTAGTTGGTCATGGATTAGGAAAATCTAAAGACGTTTCTGAAGCAATTGCGAAAGCAGTAGAAGATGCTAAGAAAAACTTAGTTAGAATTCCTTTGAACGGACAATCTGTTCCTCACGAACAAAAAGGTAAATTTGGTGGTGCGCGTGTATTCTTAATTCCTGCATCTCATGGTACAGGAGTTATTGCTGGTGGAGCTGTTCGTTCAGTTCTTGAGTCAGTAGGTATTCACGATGTATTGTCTAAATCTCAAGGATCATCAAATCCGCATAACGTAGTAAAAGCAACTTTTGATGCTTTATTGCAAATGAGAAGCGCTCATACTGTTGCAAAACAAAGAGGTGTTTCTTTAGAAAAAGTTTTTAAAGGTTAATTAGGAAATTATGGCTAAATTATTAGTAAAACAAGTAAGAAGCAAAATCAACTGCCCTCTTTCTCAAAAGAGAGGTTTAGAAGCTTTAGGTCTACGTAAAATTGGACAAGTTGTGGAGCATGAGTCAAATCCTGCTATCCTTGGGATGATAAACAAAGTTAAACACTTAGTTTCTGTTGAAGAAGCTAAATAACAAATACTGTTATGAATTTAAGTAACTTACAGCCTGCTGAAGGATCTACACACAATCAAAATAAAAGGTTAGGTAGAGGAGAAGGCTCTGGAAAAGGTGGTACCGCTGCAAGAGGACACAAAGGAGCTAAATCTCGTTCTGGTTATTCTAAAAAGATTGGTTTCGAAGGAGGGCAAATGCCACTTCAAAGACGTGTACCTAAGTTTGGTTTCAAAAACATCAATCGTAAAGAATACGAAGGTGTTAATTTAGATACTCTTCAATTATTAGTTGACAATGGTGCAATTACTGATTCTGTTTCTATGACAGATTTCGTAGCAAATCGTCTAGCTTCTAAAAATGAAATCGTTAAGATTTTAGGTAGAGGAGAATTGAAAGCAAAATTAAAAGTAACTGCCCACAAATTTACTGCTACTGCAAAAGCTGCTATCGAAGCTGCTGGAGGAGAAGCTGTAACTATATAACTTATCTATTAAGATGAAGAAATTTATTGAATCAATAAGTAATGTTTGGAAAATCGAAGAACTAAAGAATAGAATCTTAATTACTTTAGGATTACTTTTAGTATATCGTTTTGGAGCACACGTTACGCTTCCTGGAATTGACGCAACGCAATTGACTGGTTTAGCGGGACAAACTAAAAATGGTCTAGGATCTATTCTAGACATGTTCACCGGGGGTGCTTTCTCTAAGGCTTCAGTTTTTGCCTTAGGTATCATGCCTTATATTTCTGCGTCTATTGTTGTTCAGTTAATGGGGATTGCGATTCCATATTTACAAAAACTTCAAAATGATGGGGAAAGTGGTAGAAAAAAGATTAATCAAATCACTCGTTGGTTGACGATCGCTATCACATTGGTTCAAGGTCCGACTTATATCTATAATTTATACAGAACATTGCCTAGTAATGCATTTTTGCTAGGCTTTAATTCACCTGAATTTTTGTTCTCGTCAGTTATCATTTTAGTTACTGGTACAATTTTTGCTATGTGGCTTGGTGAGAAAATTACAGATAAAGGTATTGGAAATGGTATTTCATTGTTAATTATGGTTGGTATTTTAGCACGTTTACCGCAAGCTTTTATTCAAGAGTTTACAACACGTGTTACCAATAACAATGGAGGTCCAATGTTATTAGTTATTGAAATTATTGTGTGGCTGTTAGTTATCATTTCTTGTGTATTGCTTACAATGGCAGTACGTAGAATCCCAGTACAGTATGCTCGTCGTACAACTACTGGAGATTACGAACAAGATTTGGCAGGAGGTAATAGACAATGGATTCCTCTAAAGCTTAATGCTTCTGGAGTTATGCCAATCATTTTTGCTCAGGCAATTATGTTTATCCCTGCAGCGGTGGCTGGATTGTCTAAATCAGATACATCACAATCTATTGTTGGTGCATTTAGTAATATGTTTGGTTTCTGGTATAATTTTGTTTTTGCAACTTTAATTATTGTATTTACATTCTTTTATACTGCAATCACCGTTCCTACTAACAAAATGGCTGATGATTTAAAAAGAAGCGGTGGTTTTATTCCAGGCGTTCGTCCAGGAGCAGAAACTTCTGATTTCCTTGATAAAGTGATGTCTTTAATAACTTTCCCAGGATCTTTATTCCTTGCTTTGATTGCTGTGTTCCCAGCTATTGTTGTAAGTATTATGGATGTACAACAATCTTGGGCAATGTTTTTTGGAGGTACCTCTTTAATAATTATGGTTGGTGTTGCAATAGATACTATTCAACAGATCAATTCATACTTGTTAAATAAACATTATGATGGTTTAATGAAGACTGGTAAAAATAGAAAAGCGGTAGCTTAATATATTTATGGCAAAACAATCAGCAATAGAACAAGACGGATCAATTATAGAAGCATTATCTAATGCAATGTTCCGTGTAGAGTTAGAAAATGGACATATTGTAATTGCTCATATTTCTGGTAAAATGCGAATGCATTACATCAAATTATTACCTGGTGATAAAGTGAAACTAGAAATGAGTCCTTACGATTTGTCAAAAGCAAGAATTACTTATCGATATTAAAGGATATTCACTATGAAAGTTAGAGCATCAGTAAAAAAGAGAAGTGCCGAGTGCATTATCGTGCGTAGAAAAGGGAGACTGTACGTAATAAACAAAAAGAATCCTAGATTTAAACAAAGACAAGGATAATTATGGCAAGAATAGCAGGGGTAGATATCCCAAAAAACAAAAGAGGTGTTATTGCACTTACCTACATCTTCGGATTAGGAAAAAGTAGAGCTATTGAGATTTTAGAAAAAGCTCAAGTAAGCCAAGATAAAAAAGTTCAAGATTGGAATGACGACGAAATCGGAGCAATTCGTGAAGCTGTTTCTTTTTATAAAATCGAAGGAGAATTACGTTCTGAAATTTCTTTAAACATTAAACGTTTAATGGATATCGGTTGTTACAGAGGTATTCGTCACAGATCTGGTCTTCCGTTAAGAGGACAAAGAACTAAAAACAACTCAAGAACAAGAAAAGGTAAAAGAAAAACTGTTGCTAACAAGAAAAAAGCAACTAAATAATAAGTAATATGGCTAAAGCAACTGCAAAAAAACGTAAAGTTATCGTTGAATCAACGGGTGAGGCTCATATTTCTGCCACTTTTAATAACATTATTATTTCTTTAACTAATAAGAAAGGTGAAGTTATCTCTTGGTCTTCAGCTGGTAAAATGGGTTTCAGAGGTTCTAAAAAGAATACTCCTTACGCAGCTCAGATGGCAGCAGAAGATTGTGCTAAAGTAGCACTTGAGGCTGGATTGAAAAAAGTGAAAGTTTATGTAAAAGGACCAGGAAACGGACGTGAGTCTGCTATCCGTTCTATTCATAACGGTGGAATTGAAGTTACTGAAATTATTGATGTTACTCCAATGCCGCACAACGGATGTCGTCCTCCAAAAAGACGTAGAGTTTAATTTTATTTATTTATAGTATAAACAAGGTAGAGCAAGATTATCGAAGGATTAGACCTGAATTCATAATTTCTACCTTAAAATTTTTTTTAAAATGGCAAGATATACTGGTCCTAAAACCAAAATCGCTCGTAAATTTGGCGAGGCAATCTTCGGAGATGATAAATCTTTCGAAAAAAGAAATTACCCACCTGGACAACACGGGATGGCTAAAAAAAGAGGAAAAAAATCTGAGTACGCTGTTCAGTTAATGGAAAAGCAAAAAGCTAAATATTCTTACGGAATTTTAGAAAAACAATTCAGAAATTTATTCGAAAAAGCATCAGCGACTAAAGGAGTAACTGGTGAAGTTTTATTACAATTATGCGAAGCAAGATTAGATAATGTTGTTTTTAGAATGGGAATTGCTCCATCTAGAAGAGGTGCGCGTCAAATCGTTTCTCACAGACATATTACTGTAAATGGAGAGGTTGTTAATATTCCTTCTTACCACCTTAAGCCTGGTGATAAAGTTGCAGTTCGTGAAAAATCTAAATCTTTAGAAGCTATCGAACGTTCTTTATCAAATTCAAGTCATGTTTATGAATGGATTACTTGGAATAATGATCTTAAAGAAGGAACTTTCGTTTCTGTACCTGCAAGACTTCAGATTCCAGAAAACATTAAAGAACAATTAATCGTAGAGTTGTACAACAAATAATAATTGACTTAGTCGAAATTTATGGCAATATTTAATTTTCAAAAGCCCGATAAAGTTATCATGATCGATTCAACCGATTTTGAAGGTAAATTTGAGTTTAGACCTTTAGAACCTGGTTACGGATTGACAGTTGGTAATGCACTTAGAAGAGTTTTGCTTTCAGCGTTAGAAGGTTATGCAATTACATCTGTTCGTATCGAAGGTGTAGATCATGAGTTTTCTACTATTTCAGGTGTTGTTGAGGACGTTACAGAAATTATCCTTAATCTTAAACAAGTACGTTTCAAACGTCAGATTGAAGATATCGATAATGAATCAGTTACTATTTCTGTTTCAGGTAAAGACCAATTGACAGCAGGTGATTTCCAGAAATTTATTTCAGGTTTTCAAGTTTTGAATCCAGACCTTGTTATCTGTAATTTAGATTCTAAAATCAAATTGAACTTCGATTTAACAATCGAAAAAGGTAGAGGATACGTTCCTGCTGAAGAGAACAAAAAACAGAATGCTGCAATTGGAACGATTTTTACAGATTCTATTTTTACTCCGGTAAAAAATGTAAAATATGCAATCGAAAATTTCCGTGTAGAGCAAAAAACAGATTACGAAAAATTAGTTTTTGAAATCAAAACTGATGGATCTATTAATCCAAAAGATGCTCTTACTGAAGCTGCTAAAGTTTTAATTCACCATTTCATGTTGTTCTCTGATGAAAGAATTACACTTGAGGCTGACGAAATTGCACAAACAGAATCGTATGATGAAGAGTCATTGCATATGAGACAATTGCTTAAAACTAAGCTTGTTGATATGGATTTATCTGTGAGAGCATTAAATTGCTTGAAAGCGGCTGAAGTTGATACACTTGGTGATTTAGTATCGTTCAATAAAAATGACCTAATGAAATTCCGTAATTTCGGTAAAAAATCTTTAACTGAACTTGATGAACTTGTTGCAGTTAAGAATTTAACTTTCGGAATGGATTTAGCTAAATACAAATTAGATAAAGAATAAACCACTTCGTATTTTGCTCTCCAAAGAGGATAGTAGCAAGATGAAGGTTTTAAAAAACACGTCATGAGACACGGAAAAAAAATCAATCACTTAAGCAGACAGACTGGACATAGAAAAGCTATGTTGGCTAATATGGCTTGTTCTCTTATTGAGCACAAACGTATTAACACTACTGTTGCTAAAGCTAAAGCGCTTAAACAATTTGTTGAGCCTTTAATCACAAAGTCAAAAGAGGATACGACTCACAATCGTCGTATTGTTTTTGCTTACTTACGTAGCAAATATGCAGTAACTGATTTGTTCAGAGATGTAGCTGCTAAAGTTGGTGACCGTCCAGGAGGATACACTCGTATCATTAAAGTTGGAAATCGTTTGGGAGATAACGCTGATATGGCGATGATCGAACTTGTTGACTTCAATGAACTTTACAACGGAGGTAAAAAAGAAGTTAAAAAAGCTAAAAGCCGTCGTGGTGGTAAAGCTAAAAAAGCTGAAACTGCTGCTCCAGAAGCTCCTGCTGCTGAAACAGAAACGACTACTGAAGCTTCTGAATAATTATGAGAGTAATCATTCTATAATATTAAAGGATAAACTAATTTTTAGTTTATCCTTTTTTTTTGATTTTTTTAAAGCTGTAAAAATGTAACTTATTTAAAATGATCGGTTTTATTTTTACGATTGAAAGTTTTAAAAAATCTTGGAGGGGCTATTTTAAAGAAGTAAATTTGCAAAATATCTAATTATACTTAAAACCGTTTATTTTGGTTTTATAACTTGATTAAAAAAACAATACAAATTAAATAATGAAATACACAACACGACAAAGCGCCATTTTATTACTTAGTGACGGAACAATCTTTCACGGAAAATCTATCGGAATTAGCGGTAAAACTTTTGGTGAAGTTTGTTTTAATACTGGAATGACAGGATACCAAGAAATTTTTACAGATCCTTCGTATTTTGGTCAAATTATGGTTACTACAAATCCACATATTGGGAATTATGGTATAAATGATTTAGAAGTTGAATCAGACAGCGTGAAAATTGCTGGTTTAGTTTGTAAAAATTTTAGTTTTAATTATTCAAGAGTAGGTGCTTCTGGAAGTTTGGAAGATTATTTTGCAAAACAGAATTTGATTTGCATTTCTGATGTTGATACAAGAGCATTGGTAAGCTATATTCGTGATAATGGTGCAATGAATGCGGTAATTTGTACAGACGGTACTTCAATTGAAGATTTGAAAAAAGAATTAGCGAATGTTCCAAACATGGAAGGTTTAGAATTAGCTTCAAAAGTTTCAACAACTGAACCTTATTTTGTTGGAGATGAGAATGCGACTTATAAAATTTCTGCGCTTGATCTTGGGATTAAGAAAAATATACTAAGAAACTTTGCGAAGAGAGATTGTTACATCAAAGTTTTTCCTTACGATTCTACTTACGAGGATTTGAATTCATTTAATCCAGATGGATTTTTCTTGTCAAATGGTCCTGGAGATCCAGATCCGTTGCATGGGGTAATTGATGTGGCTAAAAAAATTATAGCAGAAGATAAGCCTTTATTCGGAATTTGCTTAGGGCATCAAATTATAGCTTTGGCTAATGGGGTTCAAACTTATAAAATGTTTGGAGGACACAGGGGAATCAATCACCCGGTAAAAAATCTTCTTACAGGTAAAGGTGAAATCACTTCTCAAAATCACGGGTTCGCTGTTAAAAGAGAAGCCTTGGAAGGTCATCCAGAATTAGAACTTACACATATACATTTGAATGATGATACTGTTGCAGGTATGAGAATGAAAAATAAGAATTGTTTTTCAGTACAATACCACCCAGAGGCTAGTCCTGGACCACACGATTCGTCTTATTTATTTGATCAATTCGTAGAGAATATAAAAACTAGCAAAGTCTAAAACGATGTAGTTAATAAATAAAGGTGCTTAATGACTAAAATGAGTTTTTAGTATTAAATATTTTTATACTTTCGAAAAAAAAAATATAATTTATTAATAAAAAACAAAAATAATGAGTATTATAATTAAAGTTCACGCAAGACAAATTCTTGATTCTAGAGGTAATCCTACTATTGAAGTAGATGTAGTAACTGAAAATGGAGTTTTAGGTAGAGCTGCTGTTCCATCTGGAGCATCAACTGGAGAACACGAAGCTGTTGAATTACGTGATGGAGGTAAAGCTTATCTAGGTAAAGGTGTTTTGAACGCAGTGAATAATGTAAATACTGTTATTGCTGAAGAATTGGTTGGAACTTCTGTTTTCGAACAAAATACAATTGACCAATTAATGATTGATTTAGATGGAACTCCAAATAAATCTAAATTAGGAGCTAATGCTATTTTAGGCGTTTCTTTAGCTGCTGCAAAAGCTGCAGCTAACGAACTTGGTTTGCCATTATACAGATACGTAGGTGGTGTTTCTGCTAATACGTTACCAG
The DNA here is from genome assembly GCF_054075165.1 of Flavobacterium erigeronis. Classification (NCBI taxonomy): domain Bacteria; kingdom Pseudomonadati; phylum Bacteroidota; class Flavobacteriia; order Flavobacteriales; family Flavobacteriaceae; genus Flavobacterium; species Flavobacterium erigeronis. Next base: position 100,995 of record NZ_JBSKGP010000009.1, read on the forward strand.
TTCCGATGATGAATATCATCAATGGCGGTTCTCACTCTGATGCGCCTATCGCGTTCCAAGAATTTATGATTTTCCCTGTAAAAGCAACTTCTTTTACACATTCTATGCAAATGGGAACTGAAATTTTTCACAGCTTGAAAAAAGTGTTACACGACAGAGGTTTAAGTACTGCTGTTGGTGACGAAGGAGGTTTTGCTCCAAACTTGGCTGGTGGAACTGAAGACGCTTTAGATACGATCAAATTGGCAGTTGAAAAAGCTGGTTATTCTTTCGGTGACGAAATTATGATTGCTCTTGACTGTGCTGCTTCTGAATTTTATGTAAACGGAAAATACGATTATACTAAATTTGAAGGTGAAACTGGAAAAATCAGAACTTCTGAAGAGCAAGCTGATTATTTAGCTGAACTAGCGGCTAAATATCCAATTATTTCTATCGAAGATGGTATGTATGAAGATGACTGGGATGGATGGAAAGCTTTAACTGAGAAAATCGGAGATAAAGTACAATTAGTTGGTGACGATTTGTTTGTAACTAACGTTGAGCGTTTGTCTACTGGAATTCAAAAAGGAATTGCTAACTCAATCTTGGTAAAAGTTAACCAAATTGGTACTTTAACTGAAACTATTGCTGCTGTAAACATGGCTAAGAATGCTGGTTACACGTCTGTAATGTCTCACCGTTCTGGAGAAACTGAAGATAATACAATTGCAGATTTAGCTGTAGCTTTAAACTGTGGTCAAATTAAAACTGGTTCGGCTTCTCGTTCAGATCGTATGGCTAAATACAACCAATTATTGAGAATTGAAGAAGAATTAGGAAGTACTGCTTATTTTCCTGGTTTAAATGCTTTTAAAATCAAATAATTGAACAAATTATATATTGGAAGAAACCATCTGTTTTTGCAGATGGTTTTTTTTTGGACTTTTAACAAATTCATAGCAGTATTCTTTTTTTAATTAGTCTTAAATTCATTAGATTTGATAAATTATTATTTAAAGAATTATTTCCAGTATATTATGTCAAAAATAGCTACATTAGAAATAGATGGTAAGAAGATTGAACTTCCAGTAATCACGGGGAGCGAAAACGAATCAGCTATCGATATCAACAAATTACGTGATTTAACAGGTTATATTACACTTGATCCAGGATATAAAAATTCAGGATCTTGTACAAGTGAAATCACTTTCCTAGACGGAGAAGAAGGAATCTTACGTTACAGAGGATATTCAATCGAAGATCTTGCCGAAAAAGCTAGTTTCTTGGAAGTATCTTATCTTTTGATTTTTGGAGAACTTCCTTCGGCTAAACAATTAGAAGACTTTGAAAATGGTATTAAAAAACATTCTTTGGTAAACGAAGAAATGAAAAATATCATTGACGGTTTCCCAAAAACAGCTCACCCAATGGGAGTGCTATCTGCTTTAACAAGTGCTTTAACAGCATTTAATCCAAAAGCGGTAAATGTTGATAACGAAAAAGAAATGTATGAGGCTATTTGTAAAACAATGGCAAAATTTCTTGTAATCGCTACATGGACTTATAGAAAATCTATGGGTTATCCTTTAAATTATTATGATAACACGAAAGGTTATGTAGAAAGCTTTATGCAATTAATGTTTAAATTGCCTACAGGGCCTTACGCTGCAAATCCAGTTATTGTAAATGCTTTAGATAAATTGTTCATTCTTCATGCAGATCACGAACAAAACTGTTCTACTTCTACAGTTAGAATGGTAGGTTCTTCTCATGCTGGTTTATTTGCTTCAGTTTCTGCAGGTGTTTCTGCTCTTTGGGGACCGCTTCATGGTGGAGCTAACCAAGCTGTACTAGAAATGCTTGAAGAAATTAATAAAGATGGTGGAGATACTGATAAATTCTTAGCGAAAGCAAAAGATAAAAATGATCCATTCCGTTTAATGGGATTCGGACACAGAGTTTATAAAAACTTCGATCCTAGAGCTAAAATCATCAAAAAAGCAGCTACAGAAGTTTTAGAAACTTTAGGTGTTGAAGATCCGATTTTAGAGATCGCAAGAAAATTAGAAAAAGCAGCTCTTGAAGATGAGTACTTCAAAGCAAGAAACTTATATCCAAACGTTGATTTCTACTCTGGAATTATCTACAGAGCATTAGGAATTCCAACAGATATGTTTACTGTTATGTTTGCAATTGGAAGATTACCAGGTTGGATTGCGCAATGGAAAGAAATGCGTGAAAATAAAGAGCCAATTGGTAGACCAAGACAAATTTATACAGGACATCCTTTACGAGAGTTTAAGTCTAATAAATAAAAAACGAAAGCTTCACTTAACTGTGAAGCTTTTTTTATATTTGCTCAAAATATAATAAAGTTATGTTGCAATTAAATGTAAAGAACGAAACGTCTCGACTTCGTGCTGTAGTTCTGGGTTCTGCTGTTCATAATGGGCCAACTCCAACTATAGAAGAGGCTTATGACCCTAAATCATTGGAACATATTAAGACAGGAACTTACCCTGTAGAAAAAGATATGGTTGCTGAAATGGATGCTTTTAACGCTGTTTTTAAAAAGTATGATGTAACTGTTTATCGTCCGGAAATGATTGAAAGCTATAATCAGATTTTTGCTCGCGATATTGGGTTTGTAATTGATGATATTTTTGTAAAATCGAATATTCTGCCAGATAGAGAACGTGAGTTAGATGCTATTCAATATGTGATTGATCAGATCGATCCATTAAAAGTGGTTCGACCTCCAGAAGAAGTTCATATAGAAGGAGGAGATGTTATGCTTTGGAATGATCATATTTTTATTGGAACTTACAAAGGAAGCGACTATAAAGATTACATTACTGCGAGAACTAACATGCATGGTGTAAATTACATTAAATCTTTATTTCCAAATAAGATTGTAAAAGAATTCGATTTGGTGAAATCTAAATTGGAGGCACGTGATAATGCATTGCACTTAGATTGCTGTTTTCAGCCTGTTGGAAAAGATAAAGGAATTATTTACAAAAGAGGCTTCCGTGAAGAAGCAGATTATTTGTATTTAGTAAATCTTTTCGGGAAAGAAAATCTTTTTCATATTGAAAGAAACGAAATGTATAATATGTTTTCGAATGTATTTTCTATTGATGAAAATATTGTAGTTTCTGAAAAAAACTTTACAAGACTAAATAACTGGCTTCGTGAAAATGGTTTTACGGTTGAAGAAATCCCGTATGCGGAAATTGCGAAACAAGAAGGATTGTTGAGATGTTCGACGCTCCCATTAATTAGAGATTAAAAAAAAATAATTGTTTCAAGTTTCAGGTTTCATGTTTTTCTAACGTGAAACCTGAAACTTGAAACCTGAAACAAAATAACATGAAGCAGACAACAAATTCAATCGTAATGATTCGCCCGGTTGCTTTCAGGATGAATGAGCAGACAGCAGTAAATAATTACTATCAAAAAGTATTAGACGGACTTTTGCCAAGTACGGTTAACGTCAAAGCACAACAAGAATTTGATGCTTTTGTTGAAAAACTAAGAGCCGTTGGAGTTGATGTTACGGTGATTGAAGACACATTAGAAACAGATACGCCTGATAGTATTTTTCCAAACAATTGGATTTCATTTCATGAAAATGGAGATGTAGTACTTTATCCTATGTTTGCAGAAAATCGTCGTCAGGAACGTCGTGAAGATATTTTGGATACCTTGGAAGAAAAAGGATTTGAAATTTCTAATATCATGGATTACACTTCTGCAGAAGAAGATGGTATTTTCTTAGAAGGAACGGGAAGTTTATTGTTAGATAGAGCCAACGGAAAAGCATACTGTGCATTATCACCAAGAGCTGACGAGGAATTGTTTATCGAATTCTGCGAAGATTTTGATTATGCTCCTGTAATTTTTGAAGCTTTTCAAACGGTTGATGGAGAGCGCAAGCTAATTTATCATACGAATGTAATGATGTGCTTAGGTGAAAGTTTTGCTGTGATTTGCGCTGATTGTATTGATGATAAGAAAGAACGCAAAATGGTTTTAGACAATCTCAAAGCAGATAATAAAGAAATTATTTTAATAACAGAAGCGCAGGTAAATAACTTTGCAGGAAATATGTTGGAAGTTCTTGGGGAAGATGATAAGAGATACGTTGTAATGAGCGCATCTGCATATCAGAGTTTGACTCCAAAACAAATTGCCCAATTAGAAAATCATGCAGAAATCTTAAGTTCAAGTTTGGATACAATCGAAGCTTGCGGAGGAGGAAGTGCGAGATGTATGATGGCAGAAGTTTTCTTGCCAAGAAGCTAAAAATAAATATATAAAAAAGAAAGGGTTGAGATTTTATTAAAAATCCCAACCCTTTCTTTTTTGGGAGAACTTTTAATGTATATTAAAAATTTCCTTTAATAATATTAACAATGGCACTTACTATATATTGAATGCCAATTGAGATAACAATAAACCCGACAATCCTAGAAATAGCAACAATTCCAGAAGCTCCTAAAATTCTAGCAAGATAATGTGCGCTTTTTAAAATGGCAAAAATAGCTACAGCAATAGCAAGAATAGCTAGCGACGAAATTATGATTTCGTTTATTTCATGATGTTCTTGATAAAAAGCAATTAAAAGAGACATAGATCCAGGGCCAGCAAGCATTGGTATTGCTAATGGGGTGAGTGCAATATCATTTCTGTGCTGTGCTTCATTTTCAATTTTTTTATTGATTCCTCGTTTTTTGTTGAATTTTCCAGAAAGTAAAGAAAATCCAGAATTTACGATTACGATTCCGCCTGCAATTCTTAAGGCATCTATACTGATTCCGAAAAAAGTTAAAACATATTGGCCAATAAAATAAGAAACCAGTAATATGATAAAAACATTGATGGCTGTCCAAAGTGAAATTCGGGATCTTTCTTTTTGAGAGTCATGTTGGGTTAATCCAACAAAGATTGGTACGGTTCCAATCGGGTTTAGTACCGAAAATAAAGCGGCAAATAAGTAAATAAATAATTCCATATTATATTGGTTAGTGAAGTAAATGTAGTTATTTTTTGATGCTTTTACATGAAATTATGTTATGATAATATTTTTATTTGTTATTGATTCTAAATCAAAGGCATAAAATTAAATCGTTCTTTTTGATTACTTTTGCAGTCTAAATAAAAACTATGAAAAGTAAAAAAACATTGGTTATAGGAGCATCTACAAATCCAGAACGTTATTCATATAGAGCCGTTAATATGTTGGTTGGAAAAGGACATTCTGTTTTGGCAATTGGTCAAAAAGCGGGTGAAGTTGCTGGAGTAAAAATTCAAACTAAAGCAATACCAGTAAAAAATATTGATACTATTACTTTGTATTTAAATCCAGCTCGTCAAAGAGATTATTATAATTATATAATTGAAGCGCAACCTAAAAGGGTAATTTTTAATCCAGGAACTGAAAACCCAGAATTGTATCAATTGTTGGATTTAAATAATATCGAGAAAGAAGTGGCTTGTACATTGGTTTTATTAGCTACAAATCAATATTAAATAATATTGCAAAGGTTTTAAAGAAAATACAATAAAGCGATAGGGATAAATTGTTTAAAGTGTTGAAAAAGGTTTTATTTCATAATAATCTTTCAATATTGTTAAGCCTTGAATTTAATGGCTTTAATGTAGGCTGAACCATTAAAAGTATTACTTTTGTCGTCATGGAATTTTCATCAAAATTAATTGAAAAAGCAGTAAACGAAATGTCACAATTACCTGGTATAGGTAAGCGTACGGCTCTTCGACTAGTTCTTCATCTGTTAAAACAGCCGAAAGAGCAAACTGGTTTTTTGTCTCAGGCATTATTAAATATGCGTGAGGATATTAAGTTTTGTCAAAGTTGCCATAATATTTCTGATACTGAAATTTGTGAAATCTGTGCTAATCCAGTTAGGAATCATGAAACAATATGTATTGTAGAGGATATTCGTGATGTAATGGCTATAGAAAATACTGGGCAGTTTAAAGGGATATATCATGTGCTTGGAGGTAAAATTTCACCCATTGAAGGAGTTGGGCCAAATCAGCTAAATATTTCTAGTTTGGTTGCAAAAGTAAAATCGGGAGATGTCTCTGAGATTATTTTTGCATTAAGCTCAACAATGGAGGGAGATACAACAAATTTTTATATCTATAAACAAATTGCAGATTCGGAGATTATAATTTCAACAATTGCGAGAGGAATATCAGTTGGAGATGAATTAGAATATGCAGACGAAATAACACTAGGGCGCAGTATATTACACCGAGTTCCTTTTGAAAAAACATTTAAAAATAATTAACTAAGCCCCAAATAAAGTTAGGTTTTTCTGAATTTTAAAGAAAGACTGAATTTGCAATAAAATTGAACGAATGACGAAAACAAGCTTTTTTCTATTCTTATTAATTTCAATATTTTTTACCTCATGTATTCCAATTAAAGATTTGGTTTATCTTCAGGATAAAAATGATTCTGGTGAACAGACAGCTATTGCGGCTGTAGAATCAAAGCCATATCGATTACAAGTAAATGATATTTTAAAGGTCACTATAAAAGCAATTGATCCGAAATTAGTTTCTATTTTCAACACCACAGAAGATCAAAGTGGACAAGCAGGAAGAAGTGAATCTGGTTTATATTTTGACGGATTTACAGTTGATGATCATGGGAATATTAGAATGCCAATTTTAGGGGAAATTAATGTAATTGGGTATACTCTTGAAGAAGTGCGTGTAAAAATTGAAAAAAAATTACTTGAAGAATATTTTAAAAGCGAAGCCAATATTTTTGTTACCGTTAAGTTGGCTGGTTTTAGATATACTATAAATGGAGAAGTTGCAAGTACTGGAACAAAAACACTATTTAAAGATAACGTAACCATTTTAGAAGCTGTTGCAAATGCGGGAGATATTACTACAGTTGGTAATAGAAAAGAAGTAACCGTAATTCGTCAATCGCCTACTGGGGTTCAAATGCATAATATTGATCTGACAGATGTAAACGTAATGAAATCGCCATATTATTATTTACAGCCAAATGATTATATCTATGTAAAGCCATTGAAACAAAAAACTTGGGGAACAGGACAGACAGGGATACAATCTGTAGGGACAATAATTACATTGTTGTCTTTAGCAACAACAGTTTACCTAATTATAAAATAAAAATAGGTTTTTAAAATGTTAGACATTAAAGATTTTGCCATTTTTGAAAATCATTCTCACTTTGATTTTAAAGGGTTTCTGTTAAAAATTGCAAGTTACTGGAAATGGTTTCTTGTCAGTTTGATTATTACTTTCACAATTGCTTATCAGATAAACATTCGTAAAGAAAAAATTTACGGAATGCAGACCATGATTTCTATAAAGGAAGAAAGCAATCCTTTTTTTACTTCAAATACAAGTTTGGTTTTCAATTGGGGAGGAATTTCAGATCAGGTAAATGGTATTTCTACAATTCTTCAGTCAAGATCTCATAATGAATTGGTGGTCGATAAGCTTCAGTTTTATATAGATTATTTAGAGCAAGGAAAATATAATTTAATAGATTCTTATGGAGCCGTTCCTTTTTATATCGATATTGATAAAACAAAAGGACAGCTTGCAAATACACTAATTAGTATAAAATTTTTAAGTGAAAACGAATATCAAATTCAAATTCCATTTGAAAATAATTCGGTTTCGCTCATAACTTATAGTAACAATTCTTATAGTAATACATCAGTACAGCCTGTAACTTTTATTAAAAAATATAAAGTAGGAGAACGTGTTAACTTGCCATTTTTGAATTGGAAACTTCAAATAACAGATAATCCGGGTTTCTATAAAGGAAAAGAATATTTTGTTCGATTCAATGATTTTGATGGAACCGTATCTGGGTATAGAGGAATAAATGTAGATGCAGGAAAAAGCGGTGGATCGCTACTAACTTTGTCAATGCAGGGAACAAATAAAACCAGAATGGTTGATTATTTGAATTCTACTGTAAAAATGCTTATTAAAATACAGCTTGATGGCAAAAACCAATTTGCTACAAATACTATTAGATTTATTGATAGTACTCTTGTTGCAATGGAATCACAGCTCAAGCAAACGGGTAATGAATTAAAATCTTTTCAAAAGGATAAAAATATCTATGAAATTGAAGACGGAGGCTCTAAAGTTTCAGAAAAAATAATGGATTTTGATGTTCAAAAAGATCAATTAACTAGAAAAATAGCATATTATAATTCATTAAAATCATATTTAAATAGTAGCGTCGATTATTCAAGATTGCCAGCACCTTCTGTTGCAGGAATTGAGGACCCAAATATTGTTGCAAATGTTTCTAAGTTGATAGCACTTTCTACTCAAAGATCAGAAATGGCTTATGCCGTTAAAAGTGAAAAAATATTTAAAGATTTTGATAATCAAATGGCTGCGGTAAAAAATGTTCTTCAAGAGAATATTGTTACAGCAAAAGCATCTTTAATATATGATTTATCTCTAGTAAACGCAAAAATTGGCCAGGCTGAAAGCACTGTTAAAAGACTTCCTGCTGAACAGCAAGAATTATTGAAAATCAAAAGAAAATATGATTTAAATGATAATATTTATACAGAATTTCTTCAGAAAAGAAATGAAGCTGAAATAGTAAGAGCGTCTAACTTATCAGATATTCACTTTATTGATCCTGCAAAAGATATTGGCGGAGGATTAATAGGACCTAAGACTTCTGTAAATTATATAATGGCTTTATTCTTAGGGATTCTGGTTCCATTGCTTTTTGTTTTAGTGATTTTCTTTGTTAATAATTCAATTCAGAATAGTGAAGATATTAGTAAACTGACTCAAATTCCATTGCTTGGTGTAGTTGGTCTTAATAAAGATTCAGGTAGCATGGCGGTTTTTGAAAAACCAAAATCAGCTCTTTCGGAATCATTTAGAGGGATACGTTCTTCTCTTCAGTTTTTGTATAAAAAACAGCAAGTAAACGGATCCAAAACGTTAATGATAACTTCATCAATAAGTGGAGAAGGTAAAACATTCTGCTCTATAAACATAGCTACGGTTTTTGCTTTAAGTGAAAAGAAAACAGTAATCGTTGGTTTGGATTTAAGAAAACCAAGATTAGCAGATGAATTTCAAATACAATCACCTTTAGGAGTTGTCAATTATTTAATAAGACAAAATACCTTAGAAGAGATTACTAATTCGACACCAGTTCCAAATTTAGATGTAATACTTTCTGGACCAATTCCTCCAAATCCTTCAGAGCTAATTTTGAGTGATGCAATGAAAGAATTGATTGACGAATTGAAACAGAAATATGATTATATAGTTTTGGATACTCCACCAGTTGGTTTAGTGGCGGATTCGCTAGAATTGGTTCAGTTTGCAGATGTAACTCTATATATTGTGAGGCAAAATTATACTAAGAAAGATATGATAACGTTATTGAATACCAGACTTAAGCGTGGAGAGTTGAATAATGTGAGTATTGTATTGAATGGTTATGAAAATAAAGCCAAATATGGTAGTGGATATGGCTACGGATACGGTTACGGAGCTTATTCGAATGGTTATCATGAAGAAGAAGTTAAAAATGGATTTTGGAAAGCATTTTTAAATCGAATTAAAAAAAGCTAAATTTTGATAAATGGAAAGTAAAATAAAAAATACAATTTTAATTACAGGAGGAGCTGGATTTATAGGTTCAAATTTGACTGAGTATTTTTTAGGTTTAGGTCATAAAGTAGTTTGTCTGGATAATTTTTCTACAGGTCACCGTCATAATTTAAAAGATTTTTTAGACAATCCTGATTTTAAACTAATAGAAGGAGATATTCGAAATTTGGCCGATTGTAATTTAGCGGTTGAAGATGTAAATTATGTTTTGCATCAAGCAGCTTTAGGTTCTGTTCCAAGATCCATAAAAGATCCGATTACTACAAATGACGTAAATATTTCTGGTTTTTTAAATATGCTTACGGCGGCGAGAGATGCTAAAGTAAAACGATTTGTATATGCAGCAAGCTCTTCAACTTATGGAGATTCTCAAGGATTGCCAAAAGTAGAAGAAGTTATCGGAAAGCCATTGTCTCCTTATGCAATTACTAAATATGTGAATGAGCTCTATGCCGAAATTTTCAGCAAAACTTACGGATTAGAAACAATTGGACTTCGATATTTTAATGTTTTTGGAAGAAAGCAAGATCCAAATGGAGCTTATGCGGCTGTGATTCCTAAGTTTGTAAAGCAATTTATGAATCATGAAAGTCCAGTAATCAATGGCGATGGAAATTACTCTCGTGATTTTACATATATAGATAATGTCATTCAAATGAATGAGCTGGCAATGACTTGTCAAAATCCAGAAGCTGTTAATTCAGTTTATAATACTGCATTCGGAGATAGAAATACATTAAATGATTTAGTTAAGTATTTAAAAGAATATCTATCCGAGTTTGATCCAAAAATAAAAGATGTTCCCGTTATATATGGTGAAAATAGAGCGGGAGATATTCCGCATTCGCTTGCAAGTATCGAAAAAGCAAAACAGAATCTGGGTTACAATCCAAAATATTCTTTACAAGATGGATTAAAGGAAGCTGTTGAATGGTATTGGAATAATTTAAAATAAAGTTAAGATCAAGATAAAATAGATCAAATGAAAATTACAAAAATTTGCTGCATTGGTGCAGGATATGTTGGTGGGCCTACAATGGCGGTTATTGCTCAAAAATGTCCACATATTCAAGTTACAGTTGTTGATTTAAATGAACAAAGAATAGCAGATTGGAATGATCCAAATCCAGAAAATATTCCGATATATGAACCTGGACTTTCTGAAATTGTAGCTGAAGCAAGAGGTAGAAATTTATTTTTTTCTACAGAGGTAGATAAAGCAATAGACGAAGCTCAAATGATATTTATTTCCGTAAATACGCCAACAAAGACTTATGGAAAAGGTAAAGGAATGGCAGCCGATCTGAAATATATCGAATTATGTGCAAGACAAATTGCGCGAGTTGCAAAACAAAATAAAATAGTAGTTGAAAAATCTACTTTGCCAGTGAGAACTGCTGAAGCCATTAAAAGCATATTAGATAATACAGGAAATGGTGTTCAGTTCCAAATTTTATCTAATCCAGAATTTCTGGCAGAAGGAACAGCAGTATCAGATTTGTTAAATCCAGATCGAATTTTAATTGGTGGCGACACAACTCCGGAAGGAGAAGAAGCTATTAATTCATTGGTAGAAGTTTATTCGAATTGGGTAAATAAAGATCAAATCTTGACAACAAATGTTTGGTCGTCAGAATTATCTAAACTTACAGCAAACGCATTTTTGGCACAGCGTATTTCTTCAATTAATGCAATGTCTGAGCTTTGCGAAAAAACAGGAGCAGATGTGAATGAAGTGGCTAGAGCTATTGGAATGGATAGCAGAATTGGACCTAAATTCTTAAAAGCTTCTGTAGGATTTGGCGGTTCTTGTTTTCAAAAAGACATTCTGAATTTAGTTTATATTGCTAAATCTTACGGATTGAACGAAGTTGCAGATTATTGGGAGCAGGTAATTATAATGAATGATCATCAAAAAAGAAGATTTTCTAATAAAATTGTTCAGACATTATACAATACGGTAGCCGATAAAAAAATTACTTTTTTAGGTTGGGCTTTCAAGAAAGACACAAACGATACTAGGGAATCTGCTGCAATTTATGTTGCTGATGACTTGATAAACGAACAGGCAAAAATCTCAGTTTTTGATCCGAAAGTTTCTAAAAACAAAATGCTAAACGATTTAGATTATTTAGAAACAAGAGAAAAAGAAGAAAATATAAAAGCTTTAAATGTTTTTGAGGATGCTTATGAAGCCTGTAAAGATGCTCATGCAATTGCGATTTTAACTGAGTGGGATGAATTTGCAACTTACGATTGGAAAAAGATTTACGATTCTATGCATAAGCCCGCTTTTGTATTTGATGGAAGAAATATTTTAGATGCAAAACAATTAGAGTCAATCGGATTCGTTTATAATGGTATCGGATCATAAATTGTTTTGTATTTTATAATGATAAATGAGAGAGAATGAATTGGTATGTAGTTTATACAAAACCGAAGTGGGAAAAAAAAGTTGCAGATAAGCTTAATCAGTTGGGAATAGAATGTTATTGCCCGATGATTACTCAGGTAAAACAGTGGTCAGACCGAAAAAAGAAAGTTGAGACTCCTCTTTTTAATTCCTATGTTTTTGTTCAATTACCCGATTCAGAACGTAATTTGGTTTTTCAAGCAGCAGGAGTAGTAAGATACTTATTTTGGTTAGGAAAGCCAGCAATCGTAAAAGATCAGGAGATCGAAGTTATTAAAACAAGTTTAAAAGCTCCGAATTTAAGTGAAGTTTCCGTGTCTGGCATTCAGGTTGGAGATAAAATTAAATTAGAATCAGGCGCATTTAGTAATCAGAATGCAATTGTGCAGGAAGTATCTAATAATTACTATATTTTAGTATTAGAGGCTTTGGGTTGCGTATTGAAAATAAAGTATAAATAGTTGTGAAATTTCATGCAATATAGCAGAGGGAAAAATCTTTATGGAATTTTTTTCTTCTGTTTTTTTTATAAAGTATTTATTTACGGTCTGATTAGTAGATGATTGTAAATGTTAATTTTTAGTGCAAATTAAGGTTTTCCGTATAATACGGGAAACCGTATTGAATTACTAGACTTAATATACTATATTTGCGCGAAAATCATTAATTTAGGTATCTGAGTCAGAGTTATGTGACTGAGAACGGCGAAGCCGTGAGTTTTGGTGACCAGATTAAATTAAAAAAATATGGAGTTGGAAAATAATGTAAAAATTGCAGTTATAGGCCTAGGTTATGTAGGGTTACCTTTAGCGCGATTATTTGCTACAAAATACCCAGTTATTGGTTTTGATATAAACGAATCTAGAGTTAATTCCTTAAAATCGGGAACAGATACAACTTTAGAAGTTGAAGATGATGTTTTGCAAAAAGTTTTGGTAGATAAGCCAAATGAAAACAAAGGACTTTATTGCACAACATCGTTAAATGATATTGCGGACTGTAATTATTATATTGTTACCGTTCCTACCCCAGTTGATAAAAATAATAGACCAGATTTAACACCTCTTTATAAATCTAGTGAAACTGTTGGTAAAGTTTTAAAAAAGGATGATATCGTTGTTTATGAATCAACTGTTTATCCTGGGGTAACAGAAGAACAATGCGTGCCAGTTCTCGAACAGGTTTCAAACTTGAAATTTAATGAAGATTTTTTTGCTGGATATTCTCCAGAGAGAATAAATCCAGGTGATAAAGAACATACTGTAGAAAAGATTTTAAAAGTAACTTCAGGATCAACTCCAGAAATTGGATTGAAAGTAGATGCTTTGTATAAATCTGTAATCACAGCAGGAACACATTTAGCACCGACAATAAAAGTTGCAGAAGCAGCTAAAGTAATTGAAAATTCGCAGCGAGATATTAATATTGCTTTTGTAAACGAATTGGCTAAAATATTCAATTTAATGAATATCGATACTCAGCAAGTTTTGGAAGCAGCATCAACAAAATGGAATTTTTTACCATTTAAACCGGGACTTGTCGGTGGACACTGTATTGGTGTAGATCCATATTACCTAGCACAAAGAGCCCAAGAGTTCGGTTATCATCCTGAAATAATTTTAGCTGGAAGACGCTTAAATGATAGTATGGGCGAATATGTAGCTTCACAAATAGTGAAGTTGATGATTAAAAAAGGAATTTCGGTTAATGGAGCTGAGTTGTTGATGCTTGGAATTACTTTCAAGGAAAATTGCCCTGATGTTAGAAATACCAAAATAGTTGATGTCGTTAAAGCATTAAAAGATTATGGAATCATAGTAACAGTATTTGATCCACTAGCAGATGTGCAGGATGTAAAAAAAGAATATAATTTAGTAACATTAGACTCTATTCCCAATAATAAATTTGACGCTATAGTTCTAGGAGTTTCGCATGCAGAATTTCTAGATTTAGATTTTTCAAAATTACAGAAGGGAAAAAGTTTAATTTATGACGTAAAAGGAGTTTTAGGATCTTTAGCTGATAATAGGCTTTAGATTTTAGCTTCTTTTTTTATTTAAAACACTATGAATTCAAATAAAAATATTACACATGTTATCCTTACAGGAGGAGTTGGTAGTAGATTATGGCCACTTTCTAGAAAAAGTAGACCAAAACAATATCTAGAAATATTCGAAGGTAAATCTTTGTTTGAAATGACTGTTGAACGAAATAGTCATTTAGCAAATAAGGTTATGGTTGTTGGAAATGTAGATAATCATCAGCTAAGTGGTAAAGTAATGGAAAAAACAAGTACTTCATATCTAAATATTATTGAAGCTACACCAAGAAATACTGCTGCCGCAATTGCTTTTGCAGCGTTTGCCTCTGAACCAGACGATGTCTTAATTATTACTCCTTCTGATCACATCATCGATCAAATGGAGAATTATAATCAAGCAATAAATGAAGCCGTATCAAAAGCTGAAGAGGGATTTATTGTAACTTTCGGTGTAATTCCAACTAAACCAGAAACTGGTTATGGTTATATTGAAGCAGAAGGAGATAATGTTATTTCTTTCCGTGAAAAACCTAATGAGACTACGGCAAAAGAGTTTATTGCAAAAGGAAATTTCCTATGGAATAGTGGAATGTTTTGTTTTAAAGCAAGTGTACTTTTAGATGAATTGAAACAATTTCAGCCAGAGGTCTATGAGAAATCAAAAAAAGTTTGGGAAACAAATAAAGATGGCTTTTTAGATTTGAATTTATCAATTGAAATACCATCTATAAGTATTGATTACGCAGTAATGGAGCGTAGTAAAAAGATAAAAGTAGTTCCGGCTTCTTTCTCATGGTCAGATTTAGGATCTTTTGAATCTGTATATGATTATTTAAATTCAAAAGGACATTCAACAGATTCTAATGGGAATATGGTTATAGGTTGTGATAAGCATACAACATTTTTAGGTTTAAAAAATACTATTTTTGTTTATACAGACACTGCTAATTTAATTTTACAAAAAGAAAATTCACAAGATGTAAAAGATATTTATAGTGAATTAGAAAAACAAAAATCTGAGTTACTAAATTAGAAAAATTGAAAATGAAAAAAATTCTTATCACCGGAGGCGCTGGTTTTATAGGTTCACATGTAGTGAGACGTTTTGTAAATAGATATTCAGAATACCAAATTTTTAATTTAGATGCCTTGACCTACGCTGGGAATTTGGAAAATATCAAAGACATTGAAAATAAACCAAATTACACATTTGTAAAAGGAGATATAGTTGATGAGAGTTTTATTAATGAACTTTTTTCAGATCATAATTTTGATGGAGTTCTACATTTGGCAGCAGAATCACATGTTGACCGTTCAATTGAAGATCCTTTGGCTTTTGTAAAAACCAATGTTATAGGAACTATGAATTTATTGAATGCAGCAAAAAATCAATGGAAAGGAAATTTTGAGGGTAAAAGATTTTATCATATTAGTACAGATGAAGTTTATGGATCACTAGGTGCAGAAGGACTTTTTACAGAAACCACTCCTTACGATCCAAACTCTCCATATTCAGCTTCAAAAGCAAGTTCTGATCATTTTGTTAGAGCTTACGGAGAGACTTATGGTTTGCCTTATGTTTTGACCAACTGCTCAAATAATTATGGATCATATCATTTTCCAGAAAAACTAATTCCGCTTTTCATTAATAATATTATAAATAATAAACCATTACCAGTTTATGGAGATGGTAATTATACTCGTGATTGGCTTTTTGTTGAAGATCATGCTATTGCAATAGATTTAGTTTTTCATGAAGGAAAAAATCATGAAACGTATAATATTGGTGGGTTTAACGAATGGAAAAACATAGATCTTGTGAAGTTACTATGCAGAATAATGGATAGTAAATTAGATAGAGAGGCTGGTACATCTGAAAAGCTTATTACTTATGTTAAAGATAGACCAGGTCATGATTTACGTTATGCGATCGATGCTTCAAAAATAAATAAAGAATTAGGGTGGAAACCTTCTCTTACTTTTGAGGTAGGATTAGAAAAAACTATCAGCTGGTACTTGAATAATCAAGAATGGCTTCAAAATGTTACTTCAGGGGCGTACAAAGATTATTATCAAAAACAATACTCATAAAGGAAAATAATTAATAAATTTCTTTTAAATAATTTTCTCATAAACATGAAAAAAATAATATACGTTCTTACCCTGTTTTTTGCATTCATTACCTTTAATGCAACAGCACAAGATATTATGAAATCTAAAGATTTAAGTACATTAAAAGTTGATTACTTATCTGATTATGATTTAGCAAAAATTAGTGCTCAGCTAAAAAGTAATAATGCCACTATTGATCAGGTTGAATCAATGGTGCTTTCAAAGGGGATGAGTCAAACTGAGTTTAACAAGCTTAAGGTTAAGCTTAATGATTATGAAAGAAAAAATGCAAAAGATGGAGGAAAAGATAAAAGTAAAGAGGGAAAATCAAAAAACGGAGAAAAAACTTCAGAATTTGGAAGGAAACAAAGTGAAATAAAAAATGAGAAAGTAAAAGATTCTTTAAATGCACTAATTTTTGGTTCGGAACTATTTGATAATCCCACTTTAAATTTTGAGCCTGATTTAAATTTGGCTACTCCTATGAACTATGTTCTTGGCCCTGGAGATGAATTACAAGTTAGTGTTTATGGAGTTCAAGAATATAATGCCAACATACCTGTAAGTGTAGAGGGGAAGATAAATATTGACTATGTGGGACAAATCTCTGTTTCTGGTATGTCTATCGAAGCAGCGACGCAAAAAATAAAAGCAGCTATTGCCAGAGTCTATAGCACCGTTCTTTCTGGACAATCTCAGGTAAGCGTTAGTCTAGGAAAGATACGCACTATTAAAGTAACAATTGTTGGTGGAAAGCAGCCAGGAAATTATTCAATATCTTCGTTAGCAACTGTTTACAATGCATTACATTTGGCAGGTGGTCCTGGGAAAAATGGAAGCTATAGAAATATTGAATTGATAAGAAACAATAAAGTTTACAAGAATATTGATATTTATAGATTTTTAGTTAAAGGAGACCAATCAGATAATGTTGCTTTAAAAGAAAATGACGTAATTAGAATTCCTTCGTATAGTCAAAGAGTTACAGTTGAAGGCGAAGTAAAACGTCCAGGTATTTTCGAAATGAAAAAAGGAGAGTCATTTTCAGATTTATTGAATTTTGCTTCCGGATTTAATGAATTTGCTTATACGGCATCTGTAAATGTTATCCAGAAAACAGGAAAAGAATTTAAGGTTCACGATATTAATGAAAGTGAATATAAGTCTTACCAAGCTCAATCTGGAGATGTTTTCAGAATTACCAAAATTTTAAATCGTTTTGAAAATAGAATTAAAATAGAGGGAGCAGTTTTTAGACCAGATTATTATTCTTTTACTGAAGGGATGAGAATTTCAGATCTTATCACAAGAGCAGAAGGTTTAAAAGAAGACGCATATAGCAAACGAGCAAGAATTATCCGTTTAAAAACAGATTTGACAACACAAATTGTTAATGTAGATTTAGGCGCTGCATTGTCGGGTGATTTAAATGCTGATATTGAACTAAAAAGAGAAGATATAGTTACAGTATATTCTATTCTAGATTTTAGAGAAGAATATAAAGTTACTATTGATGGAGAGGTAAAAAATCCTGGAGTATATGAGTATTTCGAAAATCTTACTTTAAATGATTTAGTAGTTCAAGTAGGTGGATTAACAGGTTCTGCTTCAAAAAGAGTTGAAATTGCTAGAATGATTAAATCTGATGCTATTGATGATGCGGATCCTAAACGTATAGAATTGGTTGAGTTGGAGATAACCGCAGATAATAACGAGCAGATTAAAAACTTTGTTTTAAGACCTTTTGATGTTATTAATATTCGTAGAATGGCAGTTTATGAGAAACCAGAGATGGTTAAAGTAAGTGGAGCAGTTACCTATCCAGGAAAATATGTTCTAGCAAATAAGAAAGAAAAAGTTTACAATGTAGTAATGAGAGCTGGAGGACTTACATCTATAGCAAATTTAGATGGGATGAAGATTAAACGACCAGTCAAAGAGGAACAGATTGAGCAATTAGAAAGCATAAATCTTAACTTGGAAAAGAAAGAAACTTCAGAAAAAAAAGAAGGAATTATAGAAGAATCAGATCTTAAAACTAATGATACACTTAAATCTAAATTATCAAAAAAATTAAGAGACGAACTAAAATATACGACTATTCCTGTGAATTGGGAAAAAATTGTAAAAGACAAAAATCATTATTCTAATGTTACCTTATTTCCTGGAGATGAAATTGAGGTTGCAGTGTATAACGAAGGGGTAAAAGTTACAGGCAACGTTTTGCTTACGTCCGAAATTCCATATAGAAATGGAAAAGGATTTAAATATTACATTAATTCTGTTGGAGGTGTAGATAATAAAGGGTGGAAGAGAAAGGCTTATATAATTTATCCCAATGGAAAAGCAGCCGTAACAAGTTCATTTTTATTTTTTAGATCTTATCCAAGAGTAGAACCAGATTCACAGATTGTTGTACCTGAGAAGCCTGAAAAGAAAAAGATGAGTGCGGGGGAATGGGCTGGTCTTGGAACAGCATTTGCTAGCTTAGCATTATTAATTGTAACTGCTTTTAAATAGACATTTGATGAATGCAAATATTGAAAATGATGAAGTATCATTAAAAGATTTAATACAAAAATTAAGAGATTGGTATCTGTATTTATTGTCACATTGGAAAGTTATAGTTTTGGCTGGAATAATAGGTGGATCTCTAGGTTTATTATACTCATTTACTAAAAAGCCTGTTTATACTGCAACGTTAACATTTGCATTAGAGGATGAAAAATCAGGAGGTCTGGGTGGAGCACTGGGCTTTGCTAGTTCATTTGGTTTAGATATTGGAGGAAGTGGAGGAGGTATTTTTGCTGGTTCAAATTTGACTGAGTTATTCAAATCAAGATCAATGGTTGAGAAAACATTGCTTACTCCAGTTAAGGTTAACGGAAAAGTAATTTCTTTAGCAGAGATGTTTATCCAAAATAATAAATGGAGGGAGAGCTGGTCGGATAAACCAAAATTGGAGTCAATTAAATTTTTGCCGAATTCAGATAGAGAAAGGTTTACCCGCGTACAAGATAGTATAATAGGGAGTATCTATTCAAATTTATTAAAAGGAGGATTATCAGTTGGTCAGAAAGATAAAAAAATAGCAATAACAAGTATTGATGTAATGTCAGGAGATGAGTTGTTTGCAAAATATTTTTGTGAAGCTTTGGCTAAACAAGTTGGAATGTTTTATGTGACAACAAAAAGTAAGAAAGCTAGAATGAATATGGATATCTTAGAGCGTCAAGTCGATTCAATTCGGAAAGAGCTAAATGGAGCTATTACAGGTGTAGCGGTAGCCACTGATAATACTTTTAATCTAAATCCAGCAATGAATGTACGTAGGTCGGTATCTTCAAGACGACAGGTTGATGTTCAGGCGAATACTGCTATATTAACAGAACTGGTTAAGCAATCAGAATTAGCTAAAGTTACATTACGTAAAGAAACTCCGTTAATTCAAGTTATTGACAGACCTATTTTACCATTGCCAAAGGAGCGTTTTGGGAAAGCAAAAGGTATTGTAATGGGCGGTTTTATAGGAGTGTTTTTAATATTGTTCTATTTGCTAACTACGAAAATTTTTAGAGATCTAATTAAATAATTTTTGGTCTTAAAAATGATGAAAAATTATACTTCTAACTTCAGGAATTAGAAAGAAAAGCATAAAATTTTAATTTTATATTGACTTTACCACATAGAAATAGTTGTAATATAGTTTTTCTGTGGATTCCCAATATTACCTCAAACAAAAGTTTATCTCATATAGAGACTCTTCCAATCTAAAAAATTAATTAAAGAAATGCTGGCTAGTGATTTGAAAAACACAGATGGAAGAGGTATATGCCTACGTAATTACTTTATTTATAATTAAGATAATTTATAAAAAAAATGTCACTTAGAAAACAAGCCGTATCTGGAATGATTTGGACTTTCTTACAGCAGTTTGGTAGTCAGTTAATATCTTTTGTAGTATCAATGGTATTAGCTAGACTCTTATTGCCAGAAGAATTTGGACTTATTGGTATGTTAACCATATTTATGGGAATTGGATCAGCTTTGTTTAATGGAGGATTAACGAGTTCACTTATAAGAACTCAAGAATGTTCACAAGAAGACTATTCCACTGTATTTTATTTTAATTTCTTGGGAAGTATTCTAATTTATGGCATTCTTTTTATAGCGGCACCTTGGATAGCTAAATTTTATCATCAGCCTCAATTAACAATTATAACGAGGGTATATGGTTTGACTTTTATATTTTCAGCTTTTGGTACTGTTCAAAATACAATTCTGACTAGAGAATTAAAATTTAAAAAGTTGGCAATTATAAGTGTGCCTGCTTTAGTTATAAGTAGTGTAGTTGGGATCGTAATGGCATATTTGAATTATGGTGTCTGGAGTTTAATTTTGTCAACTTTAGTTAATACATTTTTTGTTAGTTTTTTTTTATGGTTCAGCGCTGATTGGTATCCGAAATTAATTTTTAGCAAAGATAAATTTATACAGCATTTTTATTATGGTTACAAATTAACAATATCTGCAATTTTGGAGACTGTTTTTACAAATATTTATCAGATTGTTATTGGTAGATTTTATTCTCCCGCACTAGTAGGCTATTATACTCGTGCTAATACTTTAATGATGCTTCCTGTAGGGAATATTTCTGGGGCGCTTAACAAAGTGGTTTTTCCATTGTTTTCTAAAGTTCAGGATGATCTTCCAAGATTTAGAAATTCTTATAAGCAAATTATGCAAATGGTACTATTCATAGTTACTCCAATTATTGTATTAATGGGATTGTTAGCCAAACCTTTGATCATATTGTTGTTTACTGATAAGTGGCTTGCTGTAGTGCCAATTTTTAAAATTATATGCTTTACCGGAATACTGTATCCAATTCATTTGTATAATTTAATTGTATTGGAAGTTAAGGGAAGAAGTGATTTGTTTTTAAAGTTAGAAATTTTCAAGAAAATATTATTAACAATTATTCTAATTGTAAGTTTTTTCTATGGATTTTATGCTTTGTTGTGGGGGCAATTAATTTTTTCAATACTTGCACTATTCATTAATACACATTATGCGGGAAAGATATTGAAGTACAGTATGTGGCAACAAATAAGAGATATTTTGCCAATCTTTATTTTTGCTGTAGTAATGGCAACAATTACTTTTATAGTTGATAGAGTATTGAGTAGTCAAATTGATATTGTAAGATTAATCTTGGGTAGTTTGTCAGGTGGTTTGACTTATATATTAGTTGCCTATTTGTTTAAATTTGAAAGCATACAAGATATTAAAAATCTAATTTTAAAAATATGATACCAGTAACAAAACCTTTTTTGCCACCTCAAGAAGAATATCAACGATTAGTTGATGGTATCTGGAAACGAAAATGGTTGACCAACATGGGGCCCTTGTCAAGCGATTTAGAAATGAATTTGAAGGACTATTTAAGAGTTAATCATTTATTATATGTGACTAATGGTACGGTGGCTTTGCAAATGGCAATCAAAGCTTTAAACATTACAGGTGAAATTATTACGACACCTTTTTCCTTTGTTGCGACTACATCTACTATTGTTTGGGAAGGATGTACACCAGTTTTTGTAGATATAGATGAGAAGAGCTTAAATATAGATGTGACGAAAATAGAGGCTGCTATTACAGAAAAAACTGAAGCGATATTAGCAACCCACGTGTATGGGAATCCTTGTGACGTCCAGGAGATTGATAAAATTGCCAAAAAACATAATCTGAAAGTGATTTATGACGGAGCTCATGCTTTTGGCGTACAAGTAGGTGGAAAATCTATATTTGAGTATGGTGACATTTCAACCTGCTCTTTACATGCTACTAAATTGTATCATTCTATTGAAGGTGGTTTGATTATTACTAAAGATGCAGAGTTGTTAAAAACATTGGCTTACATCCGTAATTTTGGAATCTCAGGTTTTGATTCTTTTGCAGAATTGGGAATAAACGGGAAAAATTCGGAGTTTCATGCGGCCATGGGATTGGTAAATTTAAGATATATACAAGAAATACATGAGAAAAGAAAAGATTTAACAATTCATTATAATACCAAATTAAAGGGATTGAAAGCTTATAGACCTCTTTGGCATAGTGGCTCAAGCGAAAATTATTCTTATTATCCTATAGTATTAGAGAGTGAGAAATTGTTACTGAAAATAAAAACTTTTTTGGATGGTCATGAAATTTTTACCCGTCGTTATTTTTATCCATCTTTGGCAAATACGTTACCTTATTTGCAACCTCAAGATTTGGACGTGACAGATGCTGTTTCTAAACGAGTTTTGTGCCTCCCTTTATATTATGATCTGTCAATAGAAGAAATAGATTTAATATGTCGTTTAATGTTGAGAGCTCAAAACAATTAAAAAGTTAATAAATGACAATTAATTTTTTTAATTTACTATAAAAATATGAAAAAAAAAATATTGGTTATATCAGATAACTTATTACTTTGTAATGAGTTTGAAAAAATTATTGAAACTATAGAACAGCCTGATATTAGTTGGGATTTTGCGATTAGTCCATTTTCGGACTATAAATTATTTTCAGATTCATTAGTAAGAAGTGTTTGCGTAAGAAATTTAAGAGACAATAAGGAAATTACTGAAATATGTGATACATATGATATTGTGTTTTCAGTGCACTGTAAACAAATTTTCCCTGAGGAATTAGTATCAAGAGTAAAATGTATAAATATTCATCCAGGGTACAATCCAATAAATAGAGGATGGTATCCACAAGTTTTTGCAATAATAAACGATTATCCAATTGGTGCAACTATCCATGAAATCGATATTGAACTTGATCATGGACCTATTATTGATCGTGCATTTGTAGAGAAAGATGCATGGGATACTTCCTTATCACTTTATAATAAAGTTGTTAATCTAGAGATTGAGCTGGTGAAAAAGAATATAGTGAGTATAGTGTTAGATTCTTACACGACTACAGAGCCTGAAACAGAAGGAAAGATTTATTTGAAAAAAGATTTTAATGAACTTTGTGAAATTAAATTAGATGAAAGTCAAACTGTTGGACAAACTATTAATAAATTAAGAGCATTATCGCATGGGGATTATAAAAATGCATTTTTTATTGACCCAACTACAGGTAAAAAAGTATTTGTTAATATCGAATTAACTTTGGAGAAAATATGAAGGTTTCGGCTTGTTTAATAACATATAATCATGAGGATTATATTGTAAATTGTATTGAAGGCGCTTTGTCACAGATTGTTGATTTTGATTATGAAATTGTTATTGGAGAAGACAAATCAACAGATAAGACTTTAAAAATATGCGAAGAATATGCATTTAAATATCCTGATAAAATCAGATTAATAAAAAGGGATACGAATCTTGGCATGATGGCGAATTGGATTGAAACAATGAAATCTTGTCAAGGAAAATACATTGCCATATGTGAGGGCGATGATTATTGGTCAGATTCTTTGAAATTGCAAAAACAAGTTGATATTTTGGAAAATAATCCTAACTTAATGGGTAGTTTTCATAATTCTGAAGAACGATATTGGAATGATTATACTAAAGCTTCTGCGCTATATTTAGATATACGAGGTGCAAGAGAAGTTAGTTTGCAAGACATGACAAATAGTAATATGGTTCCCACAGCGTCTATTGTTTTTAGAAGTCCGGTACCCAATGAGGTTTTTACTGATGCCTTTCTAAATTTACCCATATGTGATTGGCCATTACATTTACTGAATTTAAAAAATGGAAATTATTATTATATTCCGCAAGTTATGAGTGTTAGGCATTTATATCTTGAAAGTACATGGGGGATGCAAGATGAAATTAGGAATAGAAACATCGTTTTGAATACGTATGATTTATTGATTAATTCTAATTGGTTTTCTTTAAATATAATTCAAAATTTAAAAAAAGGGAAAGATAATTTGAGTAATCCAGGGAATTCATTTTTGAAAACTTTGAAATACCGCTGTAAGCTCCTCTTGCATTTACTAACGAAATGGTAGGTTTCCTATAAAAAAGACTTAGCCTTCCAAAGTCAATGCTTAAAAAAACACTCAGATTTATTTGGTAAATAAAAGATTTAGAAAATTGATTTTCGTAAAGTAATCCCTTGATTTTTTTTAAGCAACTATTTTTATAGATTTTTTATATATCTATTTAAAAAGGACTAATGGGTCTCAAGGATTAGCATCGGCTAATTCTAATAATGTTATGTTGTTAAAGGATATAATGCGAATTATAAATAATTTAAATAAACTATGATTGGTTTTTTGTTGAATATTAGAAGAAAATACCAATTGAAATCGAGGTATAATTCTTTTAAAGATTATATTAAAATGGGAAATTCTCATTTTTTAGATGCTTTTAGAATTAATTTAAATAACCCTTTGAAAGATAAAATCTATGTTTCAGTTGGAAATGATACAATTTTGGATTGTCAGATTACTTTCGAATCGCAAAAGGGGGAAATTGTAGTCGGTAATAATACATTTCTAGGCGGAAGTCATTTAATTTGCAGAAGTAAAATTGAGATATGTGACAATGTATTTATTGCATGGGGAGGAACCATTTATGATCACGATTCTCATTCGTTAGATTATAGAGAAAGACAAAAAGACATTGAGCAACAAATTTTAGATTTTAGGTCAGGTAAAAATTTTATTACCAATAAAAATTGGGAAGTTGTAAATTCAAAACCAATTTTAATAAAGTCTTATGCTTGGATAGGAATGAATTGTATTATATTAAAAGGCGTTACAATTGGTGAAGGGGCAATAGTTGGTGCGGGTAGCGTTGTGACAAAAGATGTTCCTGACTGGACTGTTGTTGGGGGGAATCCTGCTCGAGTTATAAAAGTACTACCTGAAAATTTGAGAAAAAAATGAAAATATTAATTATAGGATCAGAAGGATTTATTGGTGGACATGCTAAACAGTACTTTTCTAGTTTCAATGAAGTATGGGGTGCAGATATACAAAATAAAGATAATGAAGCATTTTATTTTCAAATAGAGACATCTGATTCCCGTTTCGATACAATATTTGAAAATGTTAAGTTCGATGTCTGTATAAATGCGAGTGGGAATGGCAGTGTTCCTATATCGTTGAATAAGCCTGTTTTTGATTTTGAACTAAATGTTACAAATACAATTAAAATATTAGATGCAATCAGGATTTATAATCCAGAGTGTAAGTACATTAATATGTCTTCAGCGGCTGTTTATGGTAATCCAGCAGTTTTGCCCATAAAGGAATTTTCAGATCTTAAGCCATTATCACCTTATGGATGGCATAAATTATACGCAGAGCAAGTTTGTAAAGAATATTATTATTTGTATAATATTCAGACAATAAATCTTAGACTCTTTTCAGTTTATGGCGAAAATCTTAGAAAACAATTGTTTTGGGATCTCTATCACAAGTGTCTCCATACTTCAGAAGTTGAATTGTTTGGATCAGGTAAAGAAACAAGAGATTTTATCTATATAAATGACTTGATGCGTGCTATTGATTGCGTAATAAAAGAGGGATTATTTAATGGAGAAGCTATAAATGTAGCATCAGGTATTGAGACGGAAATAAAAAAGGTGGCTACTATTTTTATAAATGAAATAGATTCTAGTATAAATCTCAAGTTTAATATGATTGTAAAACCAGGCGATCCTTTAAACTGGAGAGCAGATATAAGTTTGTTGGAAAGCTTTGGATTTAAAAATGAAACATCAATTGAAAACGGTTTAAGAAGTACGGTAGAATGGTTGAAAGAAAAGAAATAAGTCTGCTTTATCAATATAATGATAATTGGATTGGAGGAACTTATTATATTATAAATATTATAAAAGCATTGAATGTTTTAGTTGATGTTGAAAAACCTCATTTAGTAATATTTCACAATTCTGAGGAATCTACTCAATTGATTAAATCATTAAATTATCCTTACATAGAATTTCAATATTTTGGTTACAATTTTAATATTTTTGAAAGAATAATAAATAAAGTAGGCAGAATAATATTAGGTCGAGATTTTATTAAAAATAGAATAGGAGATAAAAGAATTAAAAATTTATATCCAATAAATTCTTCTATAGATACTTCAAATATTGATGAATTCTTTTTTTGGATTCCAGATTTTCAGGAATGGTATCTTCCTGATTTTTTTTCAAAAAAAGAAATTCAATATAGAAAAGACTCTCAAAAGTACTTAGTGGATAAAAAATATCCAATAGTTTTTAGTAGTAATAATGCTTTGGAAGATTTTAATAAGTTTTATCCAAATAATAAAAACAGGAAAGAAGTTTTGAGGTTTGTTAGTATTGTTGATAACATTTATTCGAATATCGAAATTTCAGAATTGAAAAAAAAATATTCTATTAAAGATGATTATTTCATAGTTCCAAATCAATTTTGGAAACATAAAAACCATAAGGTTATATTAGAAGCTGCAAAAGTAATTAAAGAAAGAGGGGATAAGTTTTTAGTTGTTTTTACAGGAAAAGAATACGATTATAGAAATCCAGATTATACTTTAAGTTTAAAAAGAGAAATAAAAGAAAACGGTTTAGAAGATAATTTTTGTTTTTTAGGGTTTATAGATAGAGCAGAACAGCTACAATTGATGAAAAATTCTATTGCAATTATACAGCCTTCCTTGTTTGAAGGTTGGAGTACAGTTGTTGAAGATACAAAAGCAATAAACCATGTAATTATTTTGTCTGATCTACCATTGCATAGAGAACAAATAAAGGATAATTGTATTTTTTTTAATCCTTTAGATGGAATTGAATTAGCAGATAAATTAATATTCGCAATGGATAATAATTTTAGGACTACTAATTTTGATATGGCAAAAAACCAATTAGATTTTGCAAATAAAATAATTTCTATTTTTAATTAATTCATGAATTTAAAAAGACCTCTTATTTCTGTCATAACCGTTTCATATAATGTGGTTAATACTATTGAGCAAACAATACTGAGCGTAATTAATCAGGGATTTGATAATTATGAATACATTATAATTGATGGTGGTAGCCAGGACGGAACTTTAGAGATTATTAAAAAATTTGAAGATAAAATTACTATTTGGGTATCAGAACCAGATAAAGGAATTTATGATGCTATGAACAAAGGAGTTCTATTAGCAAAAGGGGAATGGGTTAATTTTATGAACGCTGGAGATTTGTTTGCCAATAACATTTCTAAGTTACTAAATGAAGCACTAATAGATGACAGTCACGATGTTATTTATGGGGACGTTTTCATTAAAAAAAATGAGATTTTAAGTCTTGACAAAGCAAGGGAAATACAACAGTTAAACTATTCACTTAATTTTTGTCATCAAAGTTCTTTTGTAAGGAGAGAAATATTAATTAAACACCCTTTTTCTTTAAACTATAAAATATCCTCAGATTATAACTTGTTTTTAAATTTATTTATTAATGGCTATAACTTTTATTATATTAAAAGTGCTATCTCAATATTTGAATATGGTGGAATTTCTTCTAATGCTAGTAAGAAATATATTAAAGAGAGATTTTTAATTATATCTAATTCCCATAAAGGAATAAGCAAAAAAATTTGGTTTGGATATAAATTTGCTAAAATGTTACTTCCATTCAATAGAAATACTGTTTTAAATTTTTTTAAAAAATAGATTGAAAAATATTCTCATAATTCACCATGGAAGAGGTGTAGGTGGAGGCCTGATTGCTTTGCTTGGTCTGATAGAAGAACTTAAACAAAAAAATAATGTTCACGTTTTATGTGTTTTTGATAGTGAAGCAGTTCAATATATTCAGAAATTAGGTGTCGAAGTAATTATTGCAAAGTCAAAATTTTACTCAAATTTTTATGGAATTTTTGTTCACAGTGAAGCATCTTATTTTGATATAATTGATCTTTGCAGAAACTTAAAAAATTTAATTAGTTTTTTTTTAAATAAATACATATTTGCAAAAAAAGAATTGTCAAGCTTGAACATCAATTTCGATATAATTTATCTGAATTCTACTTTTATATCTGATTGGGCATTGGCAGCAAAAAAATATAAAAAACAAACTTTTATTCATATTAGAGAGCCTCTTGCAAAAGGTGTATTAGGAATTAGAAGAAGTATTATAAAAAATGATATAGATAAATATTGTGATAAAATTATAGCGATATCGAAAGATAATGCTTTGAGGGTCGGTTTAGAAACTAAAACAACTATTGTATATGATCCAGTAGTGGTTAAAGGGCGAAGTTTCTCAAATGCGATAAATCAAAATCCAAATTTTAAACATTTCTTATATATGGGAGGAATGCAGCGAATAAAAGGTTTTGAGCAATTGGTTCAGGCTTTACCTTATTTAAATGAAAATGTTAGGATTTATTTTTTGGGAGGAGACTTCAGATTTCCAGATAACAAATTTAAAAGATTTGTTTTATTTTTTGATCCCTATATGTGGAGAATTAATTCATTAATTAAGAGTTTAAATAAATCTAAACATATTATCAAAATTGGCTTAGTTGATAATATATTTGATTACTATGCAAATTCTTTATCTTTAGTGTCTCCATTTTCAAAACCTCATGCAGCGCTTCCTGTTTTAGAATCATTTTCAGTAGGGAAACCCGTAATTGTGTCTGATATTATAGGTATGGATGAATTAGTTGATTTGAATAATGGATTGTTTTTCAGAAATGGAAATGGAAAAGAATTGGCAAGCGCAATAAATAAAATGTCAACCTTAAACAATTCTGAATATTTTAATATGTGTGATAATGCAAAAAATAAGTTTGTTGAAATAGTAAAACATAATCAATCTGTACAATCTATTATTGATAATCATTTTTTATCAATTTAATAAGCTCATAAAAGGTAAATTAAAAATATTCAAGTATTGAGGTTTTAACATACTGATTTTAAAAATATCTCCATATAGCTCCAAGAATTTGTTAAGAGACTTAGGATTTTATGACATTATAATAAATAAATAATTAATGATAAATATAAAAGATAAAGAATTGAATGATCAAACTAGTTGGGTGCATTATCTTATATTTTTTATAGTAATATTTGTTTCTGATGATACTTTTAATTTTGGTACCAATGAGAATCTGGTTTATGTTGCAGTAAAATACCTAATATATCTTTTGTTAACAGTATTTCTTTTGACAATTTCTAATTTAAAGTTTCTGACGATTTTAACCAAAAGTAGTTTAGTCTTTTATTTTATAGTTTTTTCCGTTTTTGTCACAGCTTTTTTGAATTTTGACTTTTCTGGGGGGTATGTTTATCAAATATGGTTGTTCTTTTTAGCATTGATAATTGTAAATTTTTATTCATATAAAAATTTTATTGATGTGTATTTGAAACTAATTTATATTTTAAGCTTTATTTCATTAATCATATTTGTAATTGCTTCAATTTCCTTATCTTTTTTTGAAATATTTCCAGTTCAATATAATTCGGCTGGCGCAACAATGTATAATTTAGGAGTTGCTATTGTTTTTGCTGATGGTAGCTATGTAAGGAATACTAGCATTTTTAGAGAACCAGGCGTTTTTATGATTTACTTAAATATAGCAATATTGTTTGAGTTATTTTTTAAAAGCCAAATCAATAAAAAATATCTTTTTGTTTTTATATTGGCTTTATTTAGTACATTTTCTACAGCAGCATTTATTACAGTAGGTATCATTTTTATCTCATTCTTGTTTACACATAGTAAAAGTAAGGCCTCAATAAAAAATAAAAGTTTAATTGTTGCAGTATTGTTGATTGGTTTTATAGTTGTTCTTTTGTCGGGCGAACTGTATAGCATGATTTTTGAAAAAATGGGAAAAGATAATATTGGAGATGGTAGCTCACTTGCCAGAGCGATGTCCGTTCTAGCTAATTTCAATATTTTTTTGGATAATATTTTCTTTGGGGTAGGAATTAAAAATTATCCATTATTCTTTGAGAAATACACTCGTACCCTAATTGGTATTGGGTTAGATGTAGGAAATAATACTAATACAATTACAACAATATTAGCGG
This sequence comes from Flavobacterium erigeronis, assembly GCF_054075165.1. Classification (NCBI taxonomy): domain Bacteria; kingdom Pseudomonadati; phylum Bacteroidota; class Flavobacteriia; order Flavobacteriales; family Flavobacteriaceae; genus Flavobacterium; species Flavobacterium erigeronis. The sequence goes on from NZ_JBSKGP010000009.1 coordinate 131,269, forward strand.
TTTATGGTTTTTTATTTGGTTTTTTATTTATTTATATGCTGATTAGTTTCGCAAAAAAAGCGTCTAATTCAATCATTGTTAGAACTTTTATATTGTTGGTTTTGATTATGTTATATAGTAATGAAGAATTAAGGTATTCCTTAATGTCAGCAACATTTTTAACGTGGGGGTTACTTAGTAGAAAAAAACTCGAAAATTAAAATAAGTTTATCGTGAAGATTTTAATAGTGTCATATGATTTTTATCCTGAAGCTAAGCCTAACACTTACCGTTGGTTTAATATCGCAAAAAAATGGGTTAAGGAAGGTATAGAAGTACATGTTATTACAGCTAATAAAAATTCTTATCCAGAATTTGAGGAAATTGAAGGAGTGAAAATTTATAGGACAACAGAATATTTTTTAGGGAATCTCAAATATAAATTTAGAGGGAACCTTCAAATCAATTCTCTGGACATAAGTAAAAAAAGAACAACTTTTAAAGTTACAATTAAAAAAATATTTAGAAAAATCTATGATTTAACATGGTCAAATTTATATTGGCCTGATCATTCTTTTTTATGGCAATTTTCTGCTGTTCCTTTGGCCTCAAAAATTATTGATAAAAATAATATTGATAAGCTAATTACAGTATCATGGACATTTTCCGCTCATCAAATTGGCTATAAGTTAGTAAACAAACATAAAAAGCTTTATTGGCTTGCAGATACTATAGATCCATTTAGTTACAATGCAAAAGTAAACAATACATTTCTCTATGGTAAATTAAATAGGGCATTCGAAAAAAAAATATTTGAAAAGGCAGATTTAAATTGCGTGTTGACAGATAGAATTAGAAGAAAGTATGTGTCACTATTTCCAAATTTAGAAAATAAAATAGTTGTAAATAACAATGTTTTTATTCCTAGTAATTACAACTATACGAATGAAAAAAGTTTGAAAAAAATAAAAATAGTTTTTTTAGGAACTTTAAGCACTAGTACAAGATCTCCTAAAAATTTACTTATTTTATTAAAAAACTTAGTGTTTAGGTATCCAGATTTAGACTTTACTTTTGATTTTTATGGAGATTTTACTGATACTGCTATACTTTTTCAGCAATATCCACAATTGTTAAAAGATCATTTAAAGTTGAATGGATTTGTCGATAGAACTGAATTGAACTTAGTTATAAAAAATGCTGATGTTTTATTGAATATTGGTAATAATAATGAATATCAAGAGCCAAGTAAACTAATCGAATACATGTATTCAGGAAAAAAGATACTTAATATTTGCTCTATCATGAATGATACTTCAGCTGAGTTATTAAAAATATATCCGTTAAGCTTAAGTATTTTTTCAGATGAAATAGATAATATGGAATCTGTTGAAAAAATTATGCATTTTTTTCAAGAAGATGCTAACATTGATATAGAATCTTTAAAAAGTATTTTAAAAGATTATTTATTTGAAAATGTTGCAAATAAATATTTAAGTTTTATATCAGAAAGGAAACAATAGAGTTTCATCATTTAAATTAAAGGAAGAAAATATTAATATGTTCAAAGATAAAATATTACTAATAACGGGAGGTACAGGCTCATTTGGGAATGCAGTTTTAAATAAATTCCTTACTACAGATCACTTTAAAGAAATTCGTATTTTTTCGCGAGACGAAAAAAAGCAAGACGATATGCGTAATCAATTAAAAAGTGATAAACTTAAATTTTACATTGGAGATGTAAGAGATTACAATAGTGTAGAAAGGGCTATGCGTAATGTTGATTACGTTTTTCATGCTGCAGCTTTAAAACAGGTGCCATCATGTGAGTTTTTCCCATTAGAAGCGACTAAGACAAATGTTATAGGTACTCAAAATGTTATCGATGCGGCTGTTGCAAATAAAGTAGCAAAAGTTATCTGTTTGAGTACTGATAAGGCCGCTTATCCAATTAATGCTATGGGAATTTCGAAGGCATTAATGGAGAAAGTTGCTGTAGCGGCATCTAGAAACTCTAAAGAGACCACTGTTTGTCTGACAAGATATGGTAACGTAATGGCGTCCAGAGGCTCTGTGATTCCATTATTTTTAAAGCAAATAAAAGAAGGTAATCCGATTACGATTACAGATCCTAATATGACTCGTTTCTTAATGTCATTAGATGAAGCAGTAGATTTGGTTTTATTCGCATTCGAACATGGGAATCCAGGAGATTTATTTGTTAATAAGGCACCGGCGGGTACAATTGGAGATTTGGCACAAGCATTAAAGGAGCTTTGTAATTCTAGTAACGAAATTAAAATTATAGGAACGCGTCATGGTGAAAAGCTTTATGAAACCTTATGTACACGTGAAGAAATGTTGAAAGCTGAAGATATGGGGGATTTTTATAGAATTCCAGCTGATAATAGAGATTTGAATTACGCACAATATTTTTCAGAAGGTGAAAAAGATATTTCATTTATTGAAGATTATCATTCTCATAATACCGAACAACAAGGTGTTGAAGGAATGAAAGCATTATTGTCAAAATTACCACTTATAAGGAAAGAAGTGTTTGGAGAAGATGTAGTTCAAATGCCAGGATAGTAAGCCTTTAAAATTAATTTACTAAATAATATTTTTAAAGAATAAACATAAATATGTTAAAAGTAGGGATAACTGGACAGGCAGGCTTTGTAGGTACACATTTATATAATGTATTAGGACTTCACCCAGAAGAATTTCAGAGAATAGAATTTCAGAAAGATTATTTTGATGATGATGATCTATTAAATGAATTTGTAGCAAAATGTGATGTAATTATTCATCTTGCAGCAATGAATAGACATCATGATCCACAAGTAATCTATGATTCTAATATCGGGTTAGTTAAAAAGTTAATTCATTCCCTTGAAATTTCGAACAGTAAAGCTCATGTTATTTTTTCGTCGTCTACTCAAGAAGAAAGAGATAATCTTTATGGAAAATCTAAAAAAGAAGGCCGTGAAATGATGTCCGAATGGGCGCAAAAATCTTCTGGAAAATTTACCGGGTTAATTATCCCTAATGTTTTTGGGCCTTTTGGACATCCTAATTATAATTCAGTAATAGCAACTTTTAGTCATAAGATATCTAGAAGTGAAAACCCCTCTATTGAAATTGATGCTGACTTAAAATTAATTTATGTAGGAGAATTGGTTGAATTTATTTTAAGAGAAATAAAAATAGGAAAAGGGAATGAAAAGGTAATTATAGAACATACTTCGCAATGTAAGGTATCCGATATTCTAGCTTTGCTAACCTCATATAAAGAACAATATCAGGACAAAGGAATAATACCAGTTATAAACGATGTATTTGAACTTAATTTGTTTAATACATATCGTAGCTATATTGATATTAAAAATTATTTCCCTGTAAAATTCACACAACATAATGATACTAGAGGCAGTTTTGTAGAAATTATCCGTTTAGGTGTAGGAGGACAAGTTTCATTTTCCACGACAGTGCCTGGAATTACAAGAGGAAACCATTTTCATACTAGAAAAATAGAACGGTTTGCAGTAATAAAAGGTAAAGCACTAATTCAGCTACGCCGTATAGATCGTGATGAAGTAATCAATTTTTATTTAGATGGTAATGAACCTGCATATGTTGATATGCCGATATGGTATACACATAATATAAAAAATATTGGCGATGAAGTATTGTATACGAACTTTTGGATAAACGAATTTTTTGATCCAAATGATCCAGATACCTATTTTTTAGATGTATAATTAATAAACAGCTAATAAAAATAGAATTGTCTTAGAAAAACATGAACTAAATTATTGGAAAAACTATCATTTTTAGATAGAAAAAGATTATATATGAAAAAGTTAAAAGTTATGACGGTGGTCGGTACCCGTCCTGAAATTATCAGACTTTCGCGTGTTATGGCAGCGTTAGATGCTTCACAAGCAATTGAACATATAATTGTACACACTGGGCAAAACTATGACTATGAACTAAATCAGATTTTTTTTGAAGATCTAAATATAAGAAAACCTAATCATTTTTTAAATGCAGCCGGAGTGACGGCAACTGAAACGGTTGGCCAAATTTTAATAAAAATCGATCCACTTCTCGAAGCTGAAAAACCAGATGCTTTTTTAGTATTAGGAGATACAAACAGTTGTTTATGTGCAATACCTGCTAAAAAAAGACATATTCCTATTTTTCATATGGAAGCAGGAAATCGTTGTTTTGATCAAAGGGTTCCAGAAGAAACTAACCGTAAAATTGTTGATCATATTTCAGATATAAATCTTACTTACAGTGATATTGCGCGAGAATATTTATTAAGGGAAGGCTTGCCTGCAGATAGAATCATTAAAACTGGTTCTCCAATGTTTGAAGTTTTAAATCATTACATGGAAGATATTAATTCATCAGATATTCTTGAAAAACTTAATCTCGAGAGTGAGAAATTTTTTGTTGTGTCAGCTCATAGAGAAGAAAACATAAATAGTGAGAAAAACTTCAAAGGACTAATGGATACACTAAACTTAATAGCGGATAAATATAAATTCCCAATTATTGTTAGTACACATCCGAGAACACAAAAGATGATTGATGTTAAACAGATTGCAATGCAACCTGAAGTTCAGTTTTTAAAACCAATGGGATTTAATGATTATAATGCTTTGCAAATGAAATCTTTTGCGGTCTTATCTGATAGTGGCACGATTTCAGAAGAATCTTCTACATTAAATTTTCCGGCTTTAAATATTAGAGATGCTCATGAGCGTCCAGAGGCTATGGAAGAAGCCTCAGTTATGATGGTTGGTTTAAATCCAGAAAGAATTATGCAGGCTCTTATTCAATTGAAGACACAAAAAAGGGGAGAGCAACGTAATTTTAGATCAGTAGCTGATTATTCGATGCCAAATGTGTCCGAAAAAATGGTTAGAATCATCTTAAGTTATACAGATTATATTAAACGTGTAGTTTGGAGCGAATAATAAAAATATAAAAGCTAAATGGATATCTCTGTAATAATCCCCATGTACAATGCTGAAAACACTATTAAGAAAAGTTTAGAATCGGTATTGAAACAAACATATAAAGGAAAAATTGAAATTATTATTGTAAATGATGGATCTAAAGATTCATCTAAGATGATAGTTGAAAAATTTATAGAAAACAATAATTCTGAGATAATTATAAAATTAATTAATAAAGAAAATGGAGGCGTTTCTTCGGCTAGAAACTTAGGTTTGAAAAATGCAACTGGATTTTATATTGCGTTGTTAGATAGTGATGATGAATGGCTTCCAAACAAATTAGAACGCCAGATGCAAATTCTTAAAAATAATTCTGAAATTGATTTTCTGGGGTGTAGTAGAAATGGTGAACAATTGAATATTTTCGGAAGAGTAATAAAAAGGCTTCATAAAGCAAATATTAAAGAATTGCTTGTTAAGATGTTTCCTCAAACCTCTACAGCTGTATTTAAAAGAGACTTATATTTAAATGTAGGTGGATACAATGAAAAATTGACACATGCTGAAGATGGTGAATTATGGATACGTTTTTGTGCAAATGCAAACTTTTATTATCTACCGGAGTCTTTGGTAATAACGGGAGGAGGAAAGCCAAGCTTCGGACATAGCGGTTTATCTGCAAATCTTGAAGCAATGCAAAAAGGAAATGAATTTATTTTTAAAGAAGCTAGAAATAATAATTTAATACGTTTTAATTTTTATATTTTTTTAATGGGTTATTCAAGAATTAAATATTTAAGAAGAATTATAATTACTAAATTTAGATAGTATGTTATATAAAATATATTGGGGCTTTGTATCTTTTTTTTACTCCTTTTTTTTTAAAAAGTTTAGCTTTCCCTCTCATATAGGCGTACCAATTTTCACAAAGGGACTTAAAAGAGTTACCATACAGAAAAGAGTTAGAATTTTTCCTGGACTTAGGATAGAGACACATGGTAACGGAACTATAATTTTTGAAAGTGGAGTGTCAATAGGCCAAAATTTTCATATTACTTCTGGAGGGAATCTTATTATTGGAAGGGATACTACAATATCAGGTAACACATTCATAACAAATATTGATCATGAATATAAAGAAATAGGTAGGCATATATTAGAACAACCTATGATTATTAAAGAAACAATGATTGGTAGTAATTGTTTTATTGGTTATGGGGTAGCAATTCAGGCAGGTACAATTCTTGGAGAACATTGTGTAGTGGGAGCAAGTTCGGTAGTTAGAGGTAATTTTCCGGACTATTCAGTAATTGTTGGAATACCAGCAAAAGTTGTAAAAAGATATAATTTAGATACTAAACTTTGGGAAAAAACTAATCCTGATGGATCATTTTTAAATGAAAATAAAATATAATTATGAAAAATATATTAATAACGGGAGGAGCCGGATTTATAGGGAGTAATTTAGCACTAAAATTAATTGATAAAGGATATTGTATTACAATTATAGATAATTTATCTCCTCAAATTCATGGCGAAAACCCTGAACTTACATCACCTTTGTTTAAAAGTATAAAAAACAAAGTAAAATTTATTAGTGGAACAGTTACCTCAAGAAAGGACTGGGAACAAGCTCTTGAAGGGCAAAATATAGTTGTACATTTTGCAGCGGAAACCGGAACAGGACAGTCTATGTACTGCATTGAAAAATATACAGAAGTAAATATTCAAGGAACTGCAATTATGCTTGATATTTTAGCAAATAGCAATCATAATGTCGAAAAAATTTTAATAGCTTCTTCACGTTCTATTTATGGTGAAGGAAAATATAGACATCCAGAATTGGGAATTGTTTATCCAAAACACAGAGAAGAACAAAATATGCTGGCTGGAAATTTTGATCTAACATTTGCAGACAATCAAAAACTGGAATTATTGGCAACTGATGAAGATTCAAAAATACATCCATCTTCAGTTTATGGTATTACAAAGCAGAATCAAGAACAAATGGTTATGACTGTTTGTCCAACATTAGGTATTGCCCCTGTTGCTTTTAGATATCAAAATGTATATGGCCCTGGACAATCATTGTCAAATCCTTATACAGGAATTTTATCTATTTTTTCTACACAAATAAGAAATAATAATCCTATTCAAATTTTTGAAGACGGCAAGGAGAGTAGAGATTTTGTTTTTATTGATGATGTAGTTGCGGCAACTATTCTTGGAATTGAAAAGAGTGAAGCTAATGGTCAGGTTTTTAATGTAGGTACAGGAGTTGCTACCGATGTGCTGGAAGTAGCAAAGTCATTGATTAAGTCTTATGAAATTAACGTTCCCGTTACTGTAACTGGTAAATTTAGATTGGGAGATATTCGTCATAATTATGCTGACTTAACTAAAATTAAAACATTTTTAGGATTTGAACCAAAAGTTTATTTTAAAGAGGGGATTGAGAAATTTTCTAAGTGGGTTTTACAGCAAGAAATTCAAGAAGATAAGTTAAGTAATTCACTTGAAGAAATGAAGAAAAAAGGTTTGTTAAAATGAGGTTAAAAGATAAGCTTGACAATAAAAAGATACTTTTCTTTTCTGTCCAGACCTTTAATCTAGAGAAAGAGATTATAAAAAAGTTAGAGGAGCTTGGTGCGCAAGTTGATTACTATGATGAAAGACCTTCAAATAATAGTTTTGTTAAAGGAATTATAAGGGTTAAAAGGAATTTTTATCAGAAAAAAATAGATAGTTATTACAGGGAGATCTTGCTAAAAACTAAAAATGAAATTTATAATTATTTGTTTGTAAATAGAGGTGAGGTAGTTCCAGAATTTTTTCTTCAAAATTTTAAGAAAGATCATCTGGAGTGCGAGTGTATTTTTTATACTTGGGATTCATTTACAAATCACAGTCACCCTACTCAGATATTAAAATACTTTGATAAGAAATTTACTTTTGATCCTGATGATGCAGTAAAATTTAATTTGAATTTTCGACCTTTGTTTTATTTAGACTCTTTTAAAAACATATATAAGGACATTAATGAAAAATTTAAATATGATTTGCTTTTTCTTGGCACTGCCCATTCAGATAGATATACAATAAGTAGTAAAGTAAAAGAATGGTGCGATTTAAATAATTTGGCTTCATATTGTTATTATTTTATTCATGGTCGTTTAGTTTATTTTTATAAAAAGAAATTTGATAAGACTTTTCAATTATTTGATTATAAGAAATTAAGCTTCAAAAGCTTAACAACGAATCAAATATTAGAATTATATAAAGATTCAAAAGTTATTTTAGATATCAATCACCCAGGTCAGAAAGGATTAACAATGAGGACGTTTGAGACTATTGGAGCAGGTAAAAAAATGATTACTACTAACTCTGAAATTAAAAAATATCCTTTTTATAATACTAATAATATATATGTAATAGATAGAAACGGCATTGTTATGGATAAAAACTTTTTTGAATTGCCTTATGTAGAAGTTGATAAAGAATTATATTACAAAGCTTCAATAGAAGGCTGGTTAAAATGTATCTTTGTTGAAAATGAATCAAAGTATTGGATTAAAGATATAAATTAGAATGAAAATAACCATAACTGGAGCTAGTGGTTTTGTGGGGGTCAATCTCAAAAAAGATTTAGGAACTTCGAACGAAATTGAGTCAAAGAGTATCAGATATGTTCCCAATCAGGAGTTTGATCTTAAAACAGATGCAATAATTCATTTAGCGGGAAAGGCACATGACCTGAAAAATGTATCACAGCCAAATGAATATTATGATGCCAATTTTGAGTTAACTAAACAACTTTTTGATAGTTTTTTGGTTTCGGACGCTAAGATTTTTATTTTTATGAGTACGGTTAAAGCATGTGCTGATGAGGTTGACGGAATTTTAACAGAAGAAGCTCAATGTAATCCTAAAACTCACTATGGCATAGCAAAGAAGATGGCAGAAGATTATATTATAAGCCAAAAAATTCCTTATGGTAAACGCGTTTATATCTTAAGACCGTGCATGATTCATGGACCAGGAAATAAAGGAAATCTCAATCTTTTATATCAATTGGTTTCTAAAGGTTTACCTTGGCCCTTAGGGGCTTTTAAAAATCAACGTTCATTTTTGAGCATTGAAAATCTTTGTTTTGTCATTAAGGAGTTGTTAGAGAACAAAATGATTCCTTCTGGTATTTATAATATAGCAGATAATGAAGTTTTGTCAACTAATGAATTAATTAAAGTTTTAGGTTCTACTTTAGGAAAGAAAAGTTTAATATGGAATATTAATTCATCTTTTATTAAATTTCTAGCTAAATTTGGAGATTATTTTCATATGCCATTAAATTCAGAACGTTTGCAAAAGTTAACGCAAAACTACGTAGTGAGTAATAAAAAAATGATTAGTGTTCTCGGAAAATCATTGCCGATTGCTGCTGAAGTTGGGTTAATGAAAACATTTGAATCTTTTAAGATAAATAAAAAAAAAAATAAATAAATAAATGAAAGTAGCACTTATAACAGGAATTACAGGACAAGATGGGTCATATTTAGCAGAATTATTGCTGGAAAAAGGATATGTGGTTCATGGCGTTAAAAGAAGAGCTTCTTCTTTTAACACTCAACGTATTGATCATATATATCAAGATCAGCACGAAGCTAACGTAAATTTTAAGTTACATTATGGAGATTTGACAGATTCTACAAATGTTATAAGAATTATTCAAGAGGTGCAACCAGATGAAATATATAATCTTGGAGCTATGAGCCATGTCAAGGTCTCTTTTGATTCTCCAGAATATGTTGCAAATGTAGATGGTATAGGAACTTTAAGAATTCTAGAGGCAGTTCGTATTTTAGGGTTAGAAAAGAAAACTCGTATTTATCAAGCATCAACATCCGAATTATATGGTGGCTTAGCTGAGAATAAAAATGAAAAAGGCTTTTATGATGAAAATTCACCATTTTACCCGCGTTCGCCTTATGGTGTAGCTAAAATTTACGGTTTTTGGATTACCAAAAATTATAGAGAAGCGTACGATATATTTGCTTGTAACGGTATTTTGTTTAACCATGAATCACCACGTCGAGGAGAAACTTTCGTAACTCGTAAAATTACTATGGCTACGGCCGCTATTGCTTTAGGAGAACAAGATTGTTTGTATTTAGGAAATCTAGATGCACAACGTGATTGGGGACATGCGAAAGATTATGTGGAAGCAATGTGGCGTATTTTACAACAGGATGTTGCTGAAGACTATGTTATTGCTATGGGAGAAACTACATATGTTCGCGATTTTGTTAAAATGTCATTTGCAGAAGTAGGGATAGATATCGAATTTAGAGGTGAAGGAGTAGAAGAAAAAGGATATGTTGCATCTTGTAGTAATCCTGACTATCAAATTGAAATAGGTAAACAAGTAATTTCTGTTGATCCACAATATTTCCGTCCAACAGAAGTAGATTTGCTTATTGGAGATCCTACTAAATCAAAAACAAAATTAGGATGGATTCCTAAATATGATTTGTCAGGACTAGTTAAAGAAATGATGATATCTGATCTCAATTATGTTAAGAAAGAAAAGATGTTAAATGAAGTAAGATCAGCTATTAGATATTAATTTAGATATATTAGAATACTTCATATTCAAGATCGAAGAGTAACACTATGAATTTACAAGATAAAATATACGTAGCTGGACATAGAGGTATGGTAGGTTCGGCAATTTTACGTCAATTAAAAGAAAAGGGATATACAAATTTCGTATTGAAAACTTCTTCAGAATTAGATTTGAGAAATCAGCAAGCAGTAGCAGATTTTTTTGCTGAAGAAAAGCCTGATTATGTTTTTTTAGCAGCAGCAAAGGTTGGAGGTATTATTGCCAATAACACTTATAAAGGGGATTTTATCTATGAAAATCTAATGATTCAAAATAACATTATTCATCAATCTTATTTAAACAATGTAAAAAAGTTGATGTTTTTAGGATCTTCTTGTATTTATCCTAAGATGGCGCCTCAGCCATTAAAAGAAGAGTATATGCTTACAGGAGAATTAGAGCCTACTAACGAGCCTTATGCCATTGCAAAAATTGCTGGAATTAAAATGTGTGATGCGTATAGAGATCAATTTGGATGTAATTTTATCTCTGTTATGCCAACAAATTTGTATGGACCTAATGATAATTACGATTTAAAGAATTCTCATGTTCTTCCTGCAATGTTAAGAAAATTTATTACTGCAAAACGTAATAATGACTCTTCTGTTACTATTTGGGGAACAGGACACCCAAAAAGAGAATTTTTGCATGCAGATGATCTTGCCGAAGCCTGTCTATATTTAATGGAAAACTATAATGAACAAGGATTAGTAAATATTGGAGTAGGAGAAGATATTTCGATTTTAGATCTGGCTATTTTGGTAAAAAAAATAGTTGGTTTTGAAGGAGAAATTTTGACGGATACCTCTAAGCCAGATGGTACGCTTCGTAAACTAATGGATGTTTCAAAATTAAATAGTTTTGGATGGAAAGCTAAGACTAGCCTAGAAGAGGGGATTAAGAAAGTATATCAAGAAATTAAAGATACTAATTGGGAGTAAGTTCATAAAATGGAGTACACAATTTTAGGAATTATTTTAATGATTATTATGTTGCTCTATTTTAAAGTAGCAGATCATTTTAATATAATTGACAAGCCAAACCAAAGAAGTTCCCATACAGAAATAACATTAAGAGGCGGCGGGATCATATTTTGGTTTTCAGCCCTACTTTATTTCATGCAACATATACAAAATAATTATTTTTTCTTTACAGGTATAACTTTAGTAAGCCTAGTAAGCTTTTGGGATGATATTCAAAGTTTATCAAATAAAATTAGAATTTCAATTCATTTTCTTTCTATTACTCTAATTTTTTGTGATTTAAATTTATTCTATTTGATGCCTGTTTTGGGAGTTATAGTTTCTTATTTTTTGGCTATTGGACTAATAAATGCTTATAATTTCATGGATGGAATTAATGGTATTACAGGACTATATACTTTAGTGGTAATGGGATCATTATTGTATGTCAATACAAAAATTCAGCTTTTTACTGATGGAATGTTTATAAAGTATGCAATGATCGCTAGTTTAGTTTTTTTGTTTTTCAATTACAGAAAAAAAGCAAAATGTTTTGCTGGAGATGTTGGAAGTATTGCGATAGCTTTTTGGGTAATTTATTTGTTTGTAAAACTAATTCTTGTAACGGAATCACTAATTTGGCTACTATTTTTAGCGGTATATGGTGTCGATTCTGTTTGCACCATTATACATAGACTTTATCTGAAGCAAAATATTTTTGAAGCACATAGATTGCACTTGTATCAAATATTGAGCAATGAATATAAAATACAGCATAGATTAGTCTCGCTTTTATACGCCTTAGTACAGGCTGGAATTTCTATTTTGGTCATATTTCTTTATCAGAAAGTTCACGATTTGATTATTATTTTAATTATCATTTTACCGTTGCTTTGTGTTTATTCATCAAAATTTTATTTGTTAAATAAAGTTAATTTACGTTTAAAACATGGAACCTAAAATAATTCAAGGAGGGAAATTCTCAGATCATCGAGGGAGTATTTCGTATGTAAATGATTTCAGTTTTAAAGACATTGAAAGGTTTTATGTCATAAGCAATTCTATCGGAAATCCTATCCGAGCCTGGCAAGGGCATAAATTGGACGCTAAAAATTTTTATTGTCTTTCCGGATCTTTTAATATTCATTTTATTAAGATTGATAATTGGGAAAATCCATCTAAAGATTTGATTAGTGAGACTGTTTTTGTCTCAGAAGCTGACAGCAAAATTATTCACATTCCGGCTGGCTACGCAAATGCAATTGAATCTTTAGAAGAAAATTCCGTACTATTATCCTTTTCTACTTTGCCATTAAATGATCTAAGTGATGATGATGTACGTTATCCATCAGATTATTGGCCTTTAAACAATGGATCATAAAAGAATTTATTTATCATTATCTCACGAAAGTGGTTATGAGCATGAATATATTCAGAGAGCTCTAAAATCTAATTGGATTACGTCTGGAGGACCAAATGTTGATGAATTTGAAAATAAGCTTCAGGAGTATTTTGAAAATAAAAATTTTGTTGCGGCGTCTAATTCTGGAACATCTGCCATACATTTAGCGTTAATTTTATTAGGTGTTAAAACTGGTGATGAGGTGATTTGTCAAAGTATGACTTTTTCAGCTTCGGCAAATCCAATTTTATATCAGAATGCTCATCCAGTATTTGTGGATAGTGAAGCTGATACATGGAACATTTGTCCAAAAAATCTCGAGATTGCAATAAAAGATCGTATAGATAAAGGGAAAAGGCCAAAAGCAATTATAACAGTTCATTTGTACGGAATGCCTTATAAAATTGATGAGGTACATTTAATTGCTGATAAATATGGAATACCAATTATTGAAGATAGTGCAGAAGCTCTTGGAAGCTGTTATAAAGGGAAAAAATGCGGAAGCTTTGGCTATTTTGGAGTATTGTCATTCAATGGAAATAAAATTATAACAACTTCTAATGGAGGAGTATTAATAACGAATTCTGAAAAATTAAAGGATAGAGCTATATTTTATGCAACACAATCAAAAGATACTGCAGTACACTATCAGCACAGTGAAATAGGTTATAATTACAGAATGAGTAATATTTGTGCAGGAATTGGTCTTGGGCAAATGAAAATTTTAGAAGAGAATATTAGTTTAAGGCAAGCCAATCATTTATTTTATAAAGAGATTTTTAAAGAATTTAAAAATGTAAAGCTTTTTGAAAATCTGAATGATGATTTTTTTTCTAATTATTGGCTAAATGCAATATTACTAGAAACACTAAGAGAAAGGGAAAATCTACGACTTGCTTTTGAAGAAGCTAACATAGAGAGCCGACCATTATGGAAACCAATGCATCTTCAGCCAATTTTTGAAAAATATTCATATTATGGTGGTAAGATTTCTGAAGAGTTATTTGAAAAAGGATTATGTTTGCCATCAGGATCAAATTTAACTAATGCAGATAAAAATAGAATAAAAGAGGTTGTTATTAATTTCTTTAAATGAATATAAATTAAAAAATGAAAATCGAAGAAACATTTATAAAAGACTTGGTAATTGTAGAACCAATGGTGTTTGGAGACGAAAGAGGTTATTTTTTTGAATCTTACAGTAAAATTAAATTTGAAGATCTAGGAATTAATATTGAATTTGTTCAAGATAATCAATCATTCTCAAAGAAAGGAACTTTAAGAGGGTTGCATTACCAAAATCCTCCTTTCGCGCAAACAAAACTCGTTCGTGTTTTAGAAGGTGAAATTATAGATGTTGCAGTAGATTTAAGAAAAGATTCTACTACTTACGGAAAATCATTCAGTATTTTATTGTCAGCGGAAAACAAAAAGCAATTACTAGTGCCACAAGGATTTGCACATGGATTTTCTGTTATTAGTGAAACTGCTTCAGTAATTTATAAATGTGATCAATTTTATAATAAAGCTTCTGAAGGAGGTATTAATTATGACGATCCATCTTTAAATATTGATTGGGGAATGAATTTAGATGACGCAATTGTTTCAGAAAAAGATCAAATTTTACCTTTTATTGAAAATTGTAATAGCTTATTTTAATGAAAAAAATTCTAGTAACAGGAGCAACAGGGCAATTAGGATCTGAACTTTCAAGTTTAGCACCAGTCTATCCTCAATATGAATGGATATTTGCAGATCGTAGTAAAATTACATTAGATAATGTAGAGTTGCTTCAATCTCAATTAAAAGAAATTAATCCTGATATTATATTTAATTGTGGAGCTTATACAGCTGTGGATAGAGCCGAATCAGAAAAAGACTTGGCATTTAAAGTAAATTATTTAGCAGTAGAGTTAATTGCAAAATATGCCAGAGAAAATAATTCTAAATTAATTCATATTTCGACAGATTATGTGTTTGATGGCTCTTCAGCCATTGCTTTAAATGAAGAGGCTAAAACTAACCCTATAAATGTTTACGGACAAAGTAAATTGGCTGGAGAAACTGCTTGTTTGAAAGAAAATTCTGAATCTATTATAATAAGAACTTCATGGGTTTACAGTAAGTTTGGAAATAATTTTGTAAAAACCATGCAGCAATTAATGAAGGAGAGAGATGAAATTAATGTTGTAAATGACCAGATTGGTTCACCAACTTATGCTGCTGATTTAGCAAAAGCAATGATTGATATAATTGAATCCTCAAAATGGATTTCAGGTATTTATAATTATTCAAATGAAGGTGAAATTAGTTGGTATGAGTTTGCTTTGGCTATTAAAGAAATTGGATCTTATGAATGTAAGGTAGGAGGTATCCCTTCTTCAGCTTATCCAACTCCTGCAAAAAGACCTAACTATTCATTATTGGATAAAACAAAAATAAAATCAGTTTATAATTTAGCTGTTCCAGATTACAAAGAGAGTTTAAAAGAAATTTTTGTTTAAAAGTGATTTCAAATTTCGAAATCATAAATGAAATTATATGAAAGGAATTATTTTAGCTGGAGGTTCTGGCACAAGGTTACACCCATTGACATTAGCTGTAAGTAAACAGCTAATGCCGGTTTATGATAAACCAATGATTTACTATCCATTGTCAACTTTAATGATGGCTGGAATTAATGAAATTTTAATAATTTCGACGCCTCACGATCTTCCAAATTTTAAAAAGCTTTTAGGAGATGGTAGCACAATTGGGTGTAAATTTAGTTATGCTGAGCAGCCAAACCCAAATGGTTTAGCACAGGCATTTGTTATTGGCGAAGAATTTATTGGAAGAGATAAAGTGGCTTTAGTACTTGGAGATAATATTTTCTTTGGAACAAACATGCAACAGCTTTTAAAAGATAATGCTAATCCCGATGGAGGTGTTGTATTTGCTTATCATGTCTGTGATCCGGAAAGATATGGAGTAGTAGAATTTGACGAAAATAAAAATGCTGTTTCGATAGAAGAAAAACCGTTAGAACCAAAATCAAATTACGCTGTTCCAGGATTATATTTCTATGATAACTCTGTTGTAGAGATAGCAAAAAACATAAGGCCAAGTGCTCGTGGTGAATACGAAATTACAGATGTGAATAAAGTTTATCTTGAAAAAGGAAAATTAAAAGTTGGTATATTAAGTAGGGGAACAGCGTGGTTAGACACTGGAACTTTTAATAGTTTAATGCAGGCAGGGCAATTTGTACAGGTTTTAGAAGAAAGACAAGGTTTAAAAGTGGGTTGTATTGAAGAAATTGCTTGGAGACAAGGCTTTATTGATGATGATAGACTTGAAGAATTAGCTCAGCCATTACTTAAATCGGGCTATGGGACTTATCTTTTGGAATTTTTAAAGCAAAAGAAAAAAGGTGTTAAAGTTTAATTTGCATCATCAAGTGATTATTTAAAACCTTTAATTTGTATTTTTGTTTAAAGTTCAAATTTTACTGACTTAAAAAATGCTAAATTGAATACGGAAAAACCAAATAACATAGCCTCTTTGTTATATAACACTTTCTCTCCAAGAAATCTTAGGGCAAATATTAATAATCTCAGCTATTTGCCGAGATGGATAATTGTTGCTATTGATGTAATGGTCTTGTTTTTTTCTTTTTCTTTTACCTATTTACTATTTGATGGCACTGCAATAGGGTATATTATAACGTCGCACGATTTTTATTTTGTAGCAAGTTTAATAACAGTAAATATATTTTTCTTTTGGCTTTTTAGAACATATTCAGGAATTATTAGGCATTCATCGTATATTGATGCAATAAAACTGCTTTTTTCTCAAATGTCAGTTTTGGTTTTTTTTCTGTTCATAAATTTAATATTTGAACTGTATACTGGACATAAAGCTTTTTTAAATACAGCTCTTTTTATTAATCTAGTTCTATCGTTTTGTGGTTTATTCTTATATCGCGTAATTGTAAAACAGACCTTTGAGATGTACTTTTCGGAAAAAGCAACAACAAAGCTTGTAAGAACAGTTATTTATGGAACAGACGCAAATGCAATTTCCGTAGCAAATGCTTTAAAGTTTGAGACTCCTTCTAGATTTAAAATTGTAGGATTTGTTGATAAAAATAATCAGAATGCGTCTAAACGTATGCTTGATTTGCCAATCTTAATTTTGAGAAAAAAACTTCCTGCATTAATGAGGTCTGTTGCAGCTGAGGGTGTTATTATCGCTGACAAAAGCTTGACAAAAGATGAACAGCTTATTATAGTTGATCAATGTTTAGAATTCAATTATAGAGTATATACAGTTCCATTGATTTCTGACTGGGAAAATCAAAAAGAGATTTCTCAAAAAGTAAAAAATATACAGATTGAAGATTTATTAGAAAGAAAACCTATAGTTCTAGATAGTAAATCAATTTCTAAACAATTAAAAGATAAAACAATCCTTATCAGTGGAGCTGCAGGGTCAATTGGAAGCGAAATAGTAAGACAGGTTTTAAATTTTGGTCCAAAAAGAGTCATTGTTGTGGATCATGCTGAAACACCTTTGCACAATTTATGTCTGGAGACGCAAGGAATGAATGTCGATACTAAAATTGTAGCTGTAATTGCAGATGTAAGAAGCAAAAAAGCGCTGGAAAAGGTTTTTAAAAATTACAATCCACACGTTGTTTTTCATGCAGCAGCTTATAAACATGTGCCTTTGATGGAAGAAAATCCCTCTCAGGCAATTCAAACCAATATTAAAGGAACTAAAAATCTTGCTGATTTAGCTTGTAAATACCATGTGAAGAAATTTGTAATGGTTTCTACAGATAAGGCTGTCAACCCAAGTAATGTAATGGGAGCGAGTAAACGCATTGCCGAAAAATATGTGCAGTCTCTATTCTTAAAAAATCAAAGAGAAAATGTAGAAGGAGGTACGAAGTTCATTACAACCCGTTTTGGAAACGTTTTGGGTTCAAACGGATCTGTGGTGCCGTTGTTTACTAAGCAAATTGCTGAGGGTGGGCCAGTAACTATAACTCATCAGGATATTATTCGTTATTTCATGACAATCCCTGAAGCTTGTCAACTTGTATTAGAAGCCGGAGCAATGGGGAATGGAGGAGAAATCTATATTTTTGACATGGGAAAACCAGTTCGAATTATCGATTTAGCTCGAAAAATGATTAAACTTGCTGGTTTTATACCAGATAAAGAGATTAAAATTAAAATTGTTGGTTTAAGACCTGGAGAAAAACTTTACGAAGAATTGTTAAATGATACATCAAAGACTCTTCCAACATACCATAATAAAATTATGATTGCGCAAGAAATTCAAGACGAGTATGAGAATCTTCATATTGATGTTGATGAATTAATTGGTATTGCTGATTTTTATGAAAATGATGATATTGTTGCTAAAATGAAAAAAATAGTTCCAGAATTCAAAAGTATGAATTCAACGTTTGAAGTTTTAGATAAATAATGTACGATATTTCTATATTTAAAATATAATAAAAAGGTGTTTTTTAAACGCCTTTTTACATTTTTACACAAACTATAAAATGTTAAAAATCTTGTTAATATTTTAAATAAGATTTTTAAGCTCTTTTAAAATGGATTCTAAAAACACAAATGACTGGCTGTTTGAAATAACACCCAAGAATAAATTTTTCTCGCTTAATTTTAAAGAAATTTGGCAATATAGAGATTTATTAATGCTTTTTGTTAAAAGAGATATTATCACAGTTTATAAACAAACAGTTTTGGGGCCACTTTGGTATTTAATTCAGCCTTTGTTTACTTCTATAACTTTTACTATCATATTTAATAATGTTGCAGGAATTAAGACTGGATCAATTCCTCCATTCTTATTTAACCTGGCGGGGATTATGGTTTGGAATTATTTTACTGCTTGTTTAAATGGAACTTCAGATACTTTTAAATCGAATGCTAGTATATTTGGAAAAGTGTATTTTCCGAGAATCATAACTCCATTATCTATTGTTATTTCTAATCTTATCAAATTTGGTATTCAGTTCGGAATATTTATTTTCTTTTATCTTTTCTATTATTTTCAAGGGGCGGATTTAAGCCTAAATGGATCAATACTATTTTTTCCAATCTTAATTTCATTTATGGGAATTATGGGATTAGGCTTGGGGATGTTGATTTCTTCAATGGTTACAAAATATAGGGATTTAAACAATTTAGTTGGTTTTGGAGTACAGCTTTTGATGTATATTTCTGCAGTAATGTATCCGATGGAATTGATAAAAGAAAAACTCCCAAAATTTGGCTGGATTGTAGAATACAATCCATTGGCTTATGTGATAGAGACTTCTCGTTATATGCTTTTAAATATAGGAAGCATATCAATTTTAGGGTTGATATATACAATCGTAGTTACATTAATTATTTTCTTTACTGGATTGTTGGTTTTTAATAGAACAGAAAAAAGCTTTATAGATACTGTATAAATGAAAGACATCATATTAAAAGCTGAAAATATTTCTAAACAATATCGTTTAGGTCAAGTTGGGACAGGCACTTTGAGCCATGATTTAAATCGATGGTGGCATAAAATTCAAGGAAAAGAAAATCCATATCTGAAAATTGGTGATACTAACGATCGCTCAAAAAAAGGAGCTTCAGATTATGTTTGGGCTTTGCAAGATATTAACTTTGAGGTCGAAAGAGGCGAGGTTTTAGGTATTATTGGAAAGAATGGTGCAGGAAAATCTACGCTTTTAAAGATACTTTCAAAAGTTACAGCACCAACAAGGGGTTCTATAAAGTCTCGAGGTCGGATAGCTTCTTTACTGGAAGTTGGAACAGGCTTTAATGGAGAAATGACAGGAAGAGAAAATATATTTCTAAATGGAGCTATTTTAGGAATGACTAAAAAAGAAATTACCTCAAAACTTGATGAAATTATAGAGTTTTCTGGATGTGAACGTTATATTGATACTCCAGTTAAACGATATAGTTCTGGGATGACAGTGCGTCTGGCTTTTGCTGTGGCGGCTTTTTTAGAACCTGAGATTTTGGTAATTGATGAGGTTTTAGCGGTTGGGGATACTGAGTTCCAGAAAAAAGCAATTGGAAAAATGCAGGATATTTCAAAAGGGGAGGGAAGGACTGTTTTGTTTGTGAGTCATAATATGGCGGCGATAAAAAGTCTATGTACTAAAGGAGTTGTAATGGAGTATGGAAAGATTATTTTTGAGGGTGATTCACAAGAAGCTGTAAATTACTATTTGGCAAATGAGAGTCAAAAAAATAGCGATAATTTGCTGCTAAGAAGAGATAGAAAAGGAAGTGGAGAATTACGATTCTCTAATGTCATGCTTTTTAATGATAAAGGTCAAAATGTAAATGAATTATTTTCTGGAGAATATTCCAAATTCAGGCTTTATTTTGATATCCTAGAAGAAATTTCTGTTGAAAGTTTAGTTTTTGGTGTCGTTTTTAGAGATAACAACGAAATAAAGATTGCTGATTTCTATTCGGACGAAATGGGAGTAAAATTTAATAATGTTCTAAACAATGGATTTGTTGATTTAGAAATCCCTAAACTTTTATTAAGAGGAGGACAGTATAATTTAGACATTGTTGTGCAAAACGGAAGAATAGGAGTAAATCAAATTGATTTGTTGCATAATGTTTTTGTATTTAATGTTTTTGCAAGTAATTACTGGGGATCAAATAAAGTTGCTAGGGCTACCAATGTGGCAATTATAGACGGAATGTTTAAAGAAGAATTAATTTAATATGATGTTAATTAAGAAGATAAAGAGCTACGTTAAAAATTATTTTACTTCTTCGCATATCAATAAGGAAAATCAAATTTTTAAAACAAAATTTGGTAATTACAAACAGGCAGTAATTTTAGGTTCAGGACCTTCTATTTCTAAGTTTGATTTAAAAAAGTTTAAGGATGATTTTATCATAACAATGGGGAATTTTTATGAGCATCCTGAGATAAATGAAATTAATCCAAATATTCATGTTTTTGCTGCCTCACACTATCCAATTACCCGAACAGTGCTTCGTTCGTGGTGGGAAAGATGTAACGAAGTATTACCAAAAGAAACTTGGCTTCTTGTAGAAAAGAGAGACAAAGACATTGCAATTGAAGCGTTTAAAGACCGTAATGTTTATTTTTATTCATATGGAGGAAAACTACCTGTAGATTTAACAAAAAAAATAATGTCTCCATGGAGTGTTACCGTTGTAGGATTACAATTAGCTATTTATTGTAAAGTGCCTAAAATTATTTTGTTAGGAATCAATCATGACTGGCAATGTATTCATCCATATACTCATTTTTATGATCACAATAAACCTTCATTAGAATATTACTTAAAAAGCGAGGGAATAAAAATTAGTTATGAAGAGCAAAAGCTTCCTTTCCCGAAAGAACGTTTGTATAAGGAGTATGAACTTTATCAGCAGTATGAAAGTTTGAAAGTTGAGGCCAAAGCATTAGGTTTAGAAGTTTATAATGGTGATCCATTTTCTTATTTTGACGTTTTTCCATTTGAAAAACGATTTGATATTGTAGTTGAAAATAATCAATAGTAAAATATTAGTTAAGTATTTCAATTTCTTTTCATTATAGTGATGAGTAGTTTTGAAAAAATGATGTCCTATTTAATCATATCGATTAATACACTATCTGAATTTATAATATGTTATATTAATAGCCTAAAATTAAATGCAAAAGAATCAAATTTGTATTGTAATTCCGATTTATAAGGAAGAATTGAATTTGTTAGAAACGAAATCTGTTTTGCAATGTTTAAAAGTATTGGCCGATTATCCTATATATTTTGTAGCCCCAGAAGGATTAAAAATGGCTTTTTATGAAGAAAAATTTAGTGCAATAAGAAAGGCAATTTTTTTTGATAAAAACTATTTTGAAAGCCTACAAGGTTATAATAAGTTGATGTTGAACTCAGCTTTTTATAAAATGTTTGAAGCGTTTAGTTATATGCTTGTTTATCAGACTGATTGTTACGTTTTTAGAGATGAGTTATTGATGTGGGCTAAAAGAGATTTTGATTACATTGGTGGTATTTGGTTCAAGGGGTTTGCAGGAAATCCTTATGCTGGTGCAAAAATTTGGAAAGCTGGTAATGGAGGATTTTCTTTGCGTAAAGTTGATAGTGCAATAAAAATATTATCATCTAAAAAAACAATAAAGAATTTTTTAGAATTGCTTAGAGAAAAAAAAAAGTTGCTTAACGTTAGCAGATTGCAATTTATTACAGAATTATTTTTTTTACCATTAAATGTATTAGGGTATAAAAATAATTATTCATATTGTGCAAGCAATTATGAATTTAATGAAGATTTTTATTTTATTGAAATGTATGAGAAAAATAAAAACTTTAAAATACCGCCAATACAAGAGGTTTTAACTTTTTCTTGGGATACACATCCATATTATATTTATGAACTTACAAATGATATTCCTTTCGGCTGTCATGCTTGGTTTCGAGAAGATTTTCCCTATGAAGGAAATAAAAACTTTTGGTTAAAAAAAATAGATTGAAATGAATAGTCCAAAATTATCTATTATCACCATTAATTTTAACAATATTGAAGGTTTAAAAAAAACTATGAACAGTGTTGTGAATCAGACATGGAAACAGTTTGAGTACATAATAATTGACGGAGGATCATCAGATAATAGTCCTGTAGTTATACGAGAGTATGCTGATGCCAATAGAGTGAGCTATTGGGTAAGTGAGAAAGACAATGGGATTTACAATGCGATGAATAAAGGTATTAAAAAAGCTAAAGGTAAATACTTACTTTTTTTAAACTCCGGAGATTATCTTTTTGACAATAATGTATTCCAGAATGTTTTTAGAAATTTTGATTCTGATATTGATTTTATCTGTGGAAATCTTTATTTTGAACAAAACGGAAAGAAGTTAATTAAGGAGCATCCAGAACAAATGACGTTCAGTCATCTGGTTTCTCGTAATATTTGCCATCCCAGCACATTTATAAAAAAATCGTTGTTTGAAAAATATGACCTTTATAATGAGAATAATAAAATAGTATCAGATTGGGAATTCTTTTTTAAAACAATGGGGTTGAATGGAGCAACATATAAGAAAATTAATTGTACAATCACAAATTTCGATATGGGAGGAATATCGTCACTTCAGGAAGACCTGGTTCGAGAAGAAAAAAAAAGGGTTTTTAAAAGTTATTTGCCTTATGTGTTTAATAATGAAAATGACGACTATATCTTTGGGAGATTCATAGAAACAAATAAACGTTTCAACGCACTAAAAAAAATAGATAAAAGTCCTTTTTTTAGAAAGATAGCAACATTTCAATTGTTTTTTATAGAATTTTTGATTAAAATATTTAATGCAAGAAAATAAATTTCATAAGCAATTAAGGATATAAAATAAAATATTAATTGAAAATAGAAAAGATTGTGCATTGGCAATTGATTTGCTCAATACAAAAATAAAACTTTGCAAACGATCAGATCGTAAAGTCAAAAAAAATTGAATACTGGAATTTAACGATGGAAATTTAGAAATAAAGACGCTTCTTTTTGATATAGATAAATCAATTGATAAAAATCTATAATTATTTATGAAAAAAAAAATTTTATTATTTGGACCAATTGGTGATTATGGAGGGAGAGAAATAGAATGTAGTTTTATTGCTTGGGTTTTATCTACTAAGTATGAGGTTTCAATTTGTAGCACTGGAACAATAACCAAACAATCGCAACTTTTTAATTTTAATAAAAACCAAAAAGCTTTTAGTATTAAAGAAATACTATTTAATCATTTTTTAATATTAAAAATAATTGCTTTTTTATCTTATTTTAAAAACAGTCGTAAAGGAAAAGTAAGAGACTATGTGAACAACAATTTTGCGAGAAAGTTTTTAGGATATGATGAAAAAGTAGAAATTGTTTTGAAAGAATTAATTTCAGATTATGATGCACTTTTTATAATTGCACAACTTTCTTCAGGATTAATGGGGGATATGATTCGATTAGCAAAAGAGAAAAATAAAAGTGTATTATTTAGAACAACTGGAACCATTGCGTTTTCAGATTATGATTTCATTGACTTTGTAGATTGTTTTATTCATCATTCCTATAATAATGCAAGTAAAATTACAAAGGATCAGAAATTTGTTGTTATCGATCAGTGTGCAAATAGCGAGTTAGATTTATTAAATATTTCATTATCAAATAGAGAAGTTTGTAATTTTTTAATCCTGAGTAGACTCTCCCATGAAAAAGGAGTTGAAGAAATAATAGATTTCTTTTTAAGAGTTTGTACTGAAAAAGACATCCTTTATATTGTTGGAAATGGTGCTTTAGAGAAACATTTGAAAACTAAACATGAGAATTCAAGTAATATTAAATTTCTAGGTTTTTTAAATGGGGCTAAACTTTCTAATTTATTTGAGTTAATTGATTGTTTAATAATACCGTCTCCTGAAGAATCTGGACCATTAGTAGGAATTGAGTCAATGTGTGCTGCCAAGATTATAATTTCGACTAGAGTTGGAGCAATGAAAGAAAGAATGCAAGGGACTTCAAATGATTATTGGTTTGACTATAATGATTTTGAATCTTTTAAAAAAGTTTTTTTTGAAGTCAAAGGCTTAAATGAAGCACAAATTCGTAATATATCTGCTGAGCTAAGAAATAAATACAAAAAAGAATATTCAATTGGTAAAATAAGCGATAGTTATTTAAAGGTTGTTGAAGAGGTATTAAGTGTATGCGTATAGGTGAAAATCCAGAAAAGAAAAAATCTAAAAAACTTAAATATAAATTTTTTAGAGTTATAATTCCTGTTTACATCCCTGAGGAAGAATCTGAGTATTTTAATAGTGCATTTTCTGTTTTTAAAAAAAGCATATATTCTTTATTAAATACAATAGATGTTGAAAATACCAATATCACAATAATTAACAATAACTGCAAAAAAGAGGTCACAGATTATATTAACCTCTTAATTTCCAACAAAGATATTGATAGACATATTCACTGTAAAGAAAACTATGGAAAAGTACAAACAATTCTTCAGGAAGCTAGAGGATGTTACGAAGATTTTATTGCAATTATAGATTCAGATGTTTTTTTCTTTTCTGGATGGCAAAACCAAGTATTATCAGTTTTTAAAAGCTTTAAAAATGTAGGAGTTGTTGGTTTAGCACCTAATCCGAATACAACATTTTATTGCAATAATTCTCTTTTTACTAATGAATTTTTATTTGTAAAGAAAGACAAAGTCGTAGAAGATAGAGAATTGGAATTGTTCGAAGAAGGCATAAATAAAGAAAATTTTTTTGTTACTAAGAATAAAAATTGGAAGGAAAAACAATTTTATTTAGAAACAAGAACAACAAAAGCTGTTGTTGGAGCGGCACATTTTGCTTCTGTTTACAAAAAAGAAATTTTTAAAAGGCTACCTTTTGAAAAGCCTATTTATGTTTTTCCAGGTGGAGAGTTAAGCTTTTTAGACATTCCAATTGATAAATTAGGATATTACAGAGTTTCCTTATTAAAAGCTTTTGTGTACCATTTGGGGAATTCATTACCAAATTGGATTGATGAAAAAGTAATATTCGCAGAAAAAATGATGGAGCAATTTGAAAAGCCAAAAAAAATGTATGTTTTGATTCCCTATAGTTTTAAATGCATAATTGTGAGAGTTCTAAAGAAATTTAATTTCTATAACTAAAATGATAAACAATAATTTAGTTTCAATAATAATCGCAACATATAATAGAGCAAGTTTAATAGCAGAAACTTTAGATAGTATTTTAGCTCAAACGTATCAAAATTGGGAGTGTATAATAGTCGATGATGGCTCTTCAGATAATACTGAAGAGATTGTCGCTAAATATTATGATGATTCGAGAATACGGTTTTTTAAAAGACCAGAAGAAAGAATGAAGGGGCCCAATTCAAGTAGAAATTATGGTATAGAAAATAGTTTTGGAGAATTTATAATGTCTTTAGATTCTGATGATTGGATTCTTCCAGATTATTTGCAAAAAAAAATGGAAATTTTTAAAGAGAAGCCCGAAGTTAATGGAGTACTTTCAAAAACTATAATGGTAAATAATGAGAAAGAAACAATTAAAAAAGAACTAAGGACAAAATTGACTAATAATTTGCTTGAAGATTTTATTTCTTTAAATGTCTCTTGGTATATGCATGATATTCTGTGGAGAAAAGACTTTTTAAATAATAAAATCTTATACAATGAGAGCCTTCTTAAAATGCTTGATAGAGATTTTCATATAAGACGGTTAATTGAAGAACCTACCTTGTTTTTAGTTGATGAATACTTAGCATTATACAGGATTCACGAAAATTCAAATTCATCAAATTCAGATTTTTATGTAGCTGAATCTAGACATAACGCCATCATAGAAATTATTAGTTCTTTGAAAGATGTAAATAAACTTTCGAGTGGAATAAAATTTTATTTATTTAAACATCAGGTTCAAAATCTAGTAGTTTTATACAAACATCCCAAATGCATTCATATATATTTAAATTTGATTTTTAAGACTTTTGATTTTAATTTTCAATATTTTAAGTGGTTAATAAAACTAATACTTGGCTATGTTTCATTTAAGCTGACTAAAAGAGGTTTGCGATTTGTACAATAGATAAAAACAAAAAAAATATTATTTAAGATACTAAATAGTCCAAAAAAGATGACAAATAGTAACATTTTTTCTCGTTTTTCAAATGGAATTGAAAATGTATTTTTTGAAGGTAATAACTCCATTCCTCATGGATGTAATTTCTGAAGCAAAGTCATAATTAGATTTGCAACGATATTAGAGTATAATAATTTTATACACGGTGATGTAAAGATTGGGAAATATCAGATAAATTGATGTTGGAATATTTGCTAAAAATCATCCAACTAATTATATGTCAACCTATATTAATAAAAACTTGTTTGATGGCGAGTTAAAAAGTATTAGACAATAAAACAAAATATTTATTGGTAATGATGTCTGGATAGGTCATAATGTAATAATAGTAGGCAATGTTACTGTTGGAAATGGAGCAATTTTAGTTGCTGGTTCCGTAATAAAAAAAGATGTTCTTCCTTATTCAATTGTTGGAGGCGTGCCAGCAAAAATGATTAAAAAGAAATTTGCGGATAATATTATTCAAGAAATAGAAGGACTACGATGATGGAATTATTCAGAATCTGAATTAGATAAAATTAAACCGTTGTTTTTTTAAGATTTTCAAAATAAAAATAGTATTTATGAATAAAACAATTGCTATAATTCCTGCAAGAGGAGGCTCTAAAAGAATACCTGAAAAAAACATTCAAACCTTAGGAGATTTACCTCTAATTGCCCATTCTATTATTTATGCAAAAGAAAATAAAGCCATAATAGATGAGGTTTATGTTTCAACAGATAATAATGAAATTAAACAAATTGCAGTGCAATATGGCGCGAAGGTTATTGATAGACCCGAATCTATTTCGGGGGATTTGGAACAAACTGTTTCTGCTCTAAAGAATGTTTTAGAAAATATTGATTCTGATCAGATTGAAAATGTAGTTTTATTGCAACCAACAAATCCGCTACGTCCTAAAAATCTATTACAAGAAACTTTTGAAGATTTTAGGAAAGAAAACAAAGACAGTTTGTTTACAGTTTCGAGAAACCATCAAAAGTTTGGAAAAATTATCGATGATAAATTTATACCATTTAATTATTCTATAGGGCAGAGAAGTCAGGATTTAGAGCCACTTTATTTTGAAAATGGGCTACTGTATATTACAAAAAAGACTTTAATTTTAAATGATATAATTATTTCAGAAAATGCATTACCATTCAAAGTAAATCATATTTTTGCACAAGTTGATATCGATACTCAAGATGATTTAGATTACGCGAGATATCTGTATCTAAAGAAATAAAAAAATCCCAAATTCAAGAATAAATGAATCCATATATCGAAATAGCAGGTCGTAAAGTCGGACCAGATTACCCACCTTTAGTCATTGCCGAAATAGGAATTAATCATGAAGGCTCTTTACTGGTAGCCAAAGAAATGGTTGATGCGGCTAAAAGAGCAGGGGTCGAGGTTGTAAAGCATCAAACGCATATTGTAGAAGATGAAATGGCGGGAGCTGCTAAAAAAGTAATTCCAGGAAATGCAGATGTTTCGATCTATGAAATTATGGAAAGATGTTCTTTAAATGAAGAGGAAGAATTTGAATTAAAGAATTATGTCGAGAGTAAAGGAATGATTTTTATTTCTACTCCTTTTTCTAGAGCGGCAGCAGAAAGATTAAAAAAGTTTGATATTCCAGCTTATAAAATAGGTTCAGGCGAGTGTAATAATTACCCTTTATTGGAGCATATTGCCTCTTTTGGAAAGCCTGTAATTCTTAGTACAGGTATGAATACTATTGAGAGTGTTCAAAAAGCAGTTGCTATTTTTGATAAACATAATGTCCCTGTTGCATTATTACATACTACCAATCTTTATCCAACTCCAATTCACTTAGTGCGTTTTGGAGCGATGACTGAACTGCACGAAGCTTTTCCGAATAAAGTATTTGGACTAAGCGATCATACTTTAAATAATAATGCTTGTTTAGGCGCAGTTGCTCTAGGTGCTAGTATTTTAGAAAGACATTTCACAGATCATATGCAAAGACAAGGGCCAGACATTGTGTGCAGTATGGACGAAAAAGCGTGTAAAGAACTAATAGTTTCAAGTGCAGAAATTGCTCTAATGCGAGGCGGTACAAAAAAGCCAGCAGATGAAGAGCAGGTAACTATCGATTTTGCTTTTGCAACAGTCTGCTCTATTGCTTCAATTAAAAAAGGAGAAACTTTTACTAAAGAAAATATTTGGGTAAAAAGACCTGGTACAGGTAAGATTTTGGCAGAACAGTTTAATGATTTGATTGGTAAAACAGCGTCAAGAGATATCGAAAAGGATGAACAATTAGATTTTCCTGATTTTGAATAGTTCCGCTAGAAAAGTTCTTTTTTTAACAGGAACGCGTGCAGATTTCGGAAAAATAAAATCATTGATTCAAACACTTGAAAAAGAGCAAGAATTTGAGGTTTTTGTTTTCGTAACTGGAATGCATCTTCAGGCAGTATATGGATATACCCTGATAGAAATTGAGCGTTGCAACTTTAAAAATGTATTTACTTTTGAAAATCATACCCATGAAACCACAATGGATTTGACACTGGCAAAGACAATTGAAGGACTTTCTAATTATTGTAAAGAAACCAAACCTGATATGATTGTTATACATGGTGACCGCGTCGAAACATTGGCGGGGGCAATTGTCGGTTCTTTAAATAATATTCTTGTAGCTCATATTGAAGGAGGAGAAATTTCTGGAACTGTTGATGAGCTTATTCGTCATAGCGTAAGCAAATTGAGCCATATCCATTTTGTTTCTAATAAAGAAGCAGCTAAAAGATTGCTTCAGATGGGAGAGGTAAAAGAATCTATATTTACAATAGGTTCCCCAGATATAGATATTATGTTCTCGGAAAATCTACCTTCTTTAGAAACGGCAAAAAAATATTATGAAATTTCATTTGATAAATATGCAATCGTAATGTTTCATCCTGTAACTACAGAGTTTGCTTCGATGAAAAAATATGTTGTCGATTTTGTTGATTGCTTATTAAGTGACAGTCATAATTATATTGTTATCTACCCAAATAATGATTTAGGAAGTCAATATATTTTGGATGAATTCGATAGATTACAAAAGAATAACAGGTTTAGAGTTTTTCCTTCACTTAGATTTGAATATTTTTTGACCTTATTAAAGAATAGTCAGTTTATAATAGGTAATAGTAGTGCAGGAATTCGAGAAGCTCCCTATTACGGAATTCCAATTATAAATATTGGAACACGCCAGCAAAATAGAGCTGTTCATGCAGATATTATGAATGTTGATTATTCGAAAGAAAATGTAAATGATGCGCTTTCAAAAATAGATTCTCATAAAATTGATATTTCAAATAATGATTTTGGATCAGGAAACAGCAACGAATTATTTTTACAATCACTAAAGAAAAACGATATTTGGCAACTCAATCACCAAAAACAATTTAGAGATATATAAATATCTTATTTAATAAATGTCACTTAAAAATATTTATGTTTTTTAATTCTATAGCATTTGCTATTTTTCTGCCAATCGTTTTCTTCCTCTATTGGTTTGTTTTTAATAAAAGCAAAAGCACACAAAATGCATTGCTAATTGTTGCGAGTTATTATTTTTACTCTTGTTGGGATTGGAGATTTTTATTTCTATTGGTTTTTTCCACTTTTTTAGATTATTACACTGGAATTCAAATAGAAAAAGGAAAATCTCAGAAAAGCCGGAATTTTTGGTTTTGGCTTAGTATTATAGTTAATCTAGGTTTTTTAGGAATATTTAAATATTATAATTTCTTTGCCTCTTCATTTGCTGAGTTATTAACTTCTGCAGGTTTTAAAGCGAGTCCTATTTTATTGAATGTTATTCTTCCTGTAGGAATTTCATTTTATACTTTTCACGGACTTTCGTATGTAATTGATATTTATTTTAAGAGAATAAAAGCCGAATATAATTTTGTGGATTATTCCTTATTTGTAAGTTACTTTCCTCTTTTAGTGGCTGGACCAATAGAACGAGCAACTCATTTATTACCACAAGTAAAAGTAAAAAGAGAATTTAATTATCAGACTGCCAAAGAAGGTGTCTACCAAATTATTTGGGGATTAGTCAAAAAAGTAGTTATTGCAGATACATGTGCACCTTATGCAAATGCTATTTTCGATAATTATACTTCAATGAATTCTTTCTCACTTATTGTGGGAGCTATTTATTTTGCTTTTCAGATTTATGGAGATTTTTCAGGATATTCAGATATTGCTTTAGGAGTTTCAAAACTATTTGGTTTAGACTTATTGCGAAACTTCAATTATCCTTATTTTTCAAGAGATATAGCCGAGTTTTGGCGCAGATGGCACATTTCTCTTTCTTCATGGTTTAGAGATTATTTGTATATTCCTCTGGGCGGAAGCAAAGGAGGGCTTTGGATGAAAATCAGAAACACGTTTATAATTTTTGTAGTTAGTGGTTTTTGGCACGGAGCAAACTGGACTTATATCGCTTGGGGATTTATAAATGCAGTTTATTTTCTTCCGTTACTTTTATCAAACAGTAATCGAAATAATATGGATGCCATTCAATTAAGATTCAATTTTGATTCGGTAAAGATATTTGCTAGCATATTGTATACATTCTTATTGACTTGCGTAGCATGGGTCTTTTTTAGGGCGAGAACAATAACAGATGCGGTTTCATATCTAAAACGCATTATAACAAGCAAGGATTTTAGTTTTCAATATCTCGATAACGAACGTTATAGTTATGAATTGTTATTGATGATTGGCGTTTTTGTTTTAATAGAATGGAATAATCGTTTAAAAATAGAACCGCTTTCAGGAAAAATGAGCATGTTAAAAACAGCTTTGGCCATTTTAGCTATAATGGCTTTTGGAACTTTTTCAGATTATAAAGAATTTATATACTTTCAATTTTAATGAAGAAATTTGTAATTTATACAGCAACAATTGTTTTAATAACTGTGTTAATAGCATTTCTTTTAGACGGAATCTACACGTATGTCTTTATGCAATCTCATGAAAGAGGGAAAATTGAGAAAGTTTTTAATTCAAAAGCTCAGAAGTACGATGTTGTTATTCTTGGATCTTCAAGAGCAAATAATCACTTTGTAGCTCAAATGTTTGAAGAAAAAGGACTAAAAACATTTAATTATGGAATGAGTGGAGGCCATTTATTTGAAGCATCGCTAATGCTAAAATTAATGTTGGAAAGAAAATACGAGATAAAAAATATCATTCTCGAAGCCGATTTAAACCTTTCAAACGAACATCAAGCTGAAGGAATTTCTGCAAGATTTCTGCCATACATTCATGATTCAGAAATTATAAAAGATCATTTCTCGAATGAATCAGATTTTGACGAGCTATATTATATTCCTTTTTATAGATATATAAAATACGATAGTAAAATTGGATTTAGAGATTTTTTTTTCGTTTCTATTGGCAAAAAAACAAATGCGCAAGATAATTTAGGATATTATCCTCTTCAAAAACATAAAAATGGCAATATGAAAAATAATATTGCAAATTTGAATCCTTTGCCACATAATAAATATTACGAAGAAATAAAAAGCCTTTGCAAAAGTCACAATATTAATTTTATAGCAGTTATGACGCCAATGTGCGAAAATGTAAAAGGAATGAATTATTTCGATAAAGTAAAAAAAGTATATCCAGAGATTCATAACTATGAAAATGTAGTTGTAGAAGATAAATATTTTTCGTCTTGTGGACATTTGAACGATGCTGGAGCTAAGATTTTTACAGCAAGAATATTAGAAGATTTTTTCACAAAAAAATAAAATGAAAAAAGATAGGGTTTTATTATTGTTTCCAGACGGTGTTGGTATAAGGAATTATCTTTATTCAAATGTTTTTAAGAGTTTTAATGGCGATTTAGTTCTCTTTCATAATTTCGATTCAGAAACTGTACGAGCTATTGAAGAGAATACTTTTATCAATGAAGATATTGTAATTCCAGATTATAAAGAATCGTTTAAAGAAAAGTTTCTTCGTGAATTGATATGTCTTTCAAGATTGTACTATAATGATTCCAAAGTTGGTAATCCAACATTATTAACCAATTGGAATTGGAATCAAAAGTCATTTGCTAAAAAGAGTTTTTACAAATTTATTCAGTTTTTAGCTCCTCATTTTAAAAATTATTCTAGTATTTTAAAACTCGAAAAAAAATATCAAAAAGCTATTCGCCAAAATATTTTTTACAGTGAGGTTAAAGATATTTTAAGCGAAACGAAACCTTCAATTGTTTTTTGTTCACATCAAAGAGCATTAAAAGTAGCAACAGTATTTAGTGCCGCTGTTGATTTGAATATTCCGACAGCAACCGTTATTTATTCGTGGGATAATTTACCAAAAGCACGTATGGCTTTACGAGCAGACAACTATTTGGTTTGGTCAGTTTACATGAAAAATGAACTGAATCTCTATTATCCAGAAATAGCACCTCAGCAAATTCATGTAACAGGAACTCCTCAGTTTGAATTTTATCAAGACTCGGATAATATAATTGATAAAGAAGTTTTTTATAAAAGATATAACTTAGATCCTAATAAAAAAATTATATGTTTCTCAGGAGATGATACTAAAACATCTCCTGATGACCCATATTATTTAAAAGATATTGCGGAGGAAATTACCAAAGCGAATTTGCAACATGAATATCAAATCTTATTAAGAAGATGTCCCGTAGATTTTTCGGGTAGATTTGATAAAGTATTAAAACAATATAAGGATTTAATCAAGGAAGCTCCCCCGCTGTGGCATTTCACCAAATCAAAAGAATGGAATTTAGTATATCCATCAATTGATGATGTCAAATTATTAGTTAGTACTGCTTTTTATTCAGATACAGTAGTTAATGTTGGCTCAACAATGGCGTTCGATTTTTCCATGTTTAATAAACCGTGTGTATTTATTAACTATGATCAAGAAAATAAGACTGATAAGAATTGGTCAGTAAAAATGATTTATAGGTTTCAACATTTTAAAAGCATGCCAAATAATAATTCTGTAATTTGGCTCAATGGTAAAGAGGAAATCATCAGTAAGATCATATATAAAAAAG
Organism: Flavobacterium erigeronis; assembly: GCF_054075165.1. Classification (NCBI taxonomy): domain Bacteria; kingdom Pseudomonadati; phylum Bacteroidota; class Flavobacteriia; order Flavobacteriales; family Flavobacteriaceae; genus Flavobacterium; species Flavobacterium erigeronis. The sequence goes on from NZ_JBSKGP010000009.1 coordinate 165,035, forward strand.
ATTGGATTTCTATAGAAAATTGTAAAAAATGGCTTGAAATAATAAATGTACAGGATGTAAATAATGCATCATTTAAAATTGCAAAAGTGTTAGAAAATAGAAGAGAAAAAAAATAATATGATAGAGAAAATCAGAAAGTTTTTGTGGAAGATTCTGGGAATTAATTATTATAATTATTTAAAAGGAAAAAGATCAACATACTTAAAAGATGCTAAATGGGTATATGTGGGAAATAAAACATATGATAACGGTGCTTTTGTATGGAAATGGTACAACAATTCCAAGCTGCAGATTGGTAAATATTGTTCTATTGCAAATGATGTTAATTTTATTTGTGATTCTGGTTATCATACAGAAAGTGAGATTACTTCTTTTCCATTATTCCATCACGTTTTAAACAAAGATGAAGAGTTGACAATCAACAATATTGTATATAAAGTCGATAAGATAACGAGCTCTTTAAAACCTGATAAGGCAAATATAGTGATTGGGAACGACGTTTGGATAGGAATGAATGCCACAATTTTGCCAAGCGTCACAATTGGAAACGGAGTAACTATCTTAGCGGGAGCTGTAGTGTCTGAAGATGTTCCTGATTATGCAATTGCAGGTGGAGTACCTGCAAAAGTTATAAAAATTAAACATACCTCAGAAAATATTAATGCATTGAACAATATAAAGTGGTGGGATTGGTCTGAAGAAAAGATTAAAGAAAATATAAACGATTTCTATTTACCTATTGAAACATTTATTCAAAAACATTTATAATGCACATCTGTTTTTTAACAAACGAATTTCCAAAAGAAGGATTCCCGCATGGCGGGATAGGTACTTTTGTTAAAACACTTTCTGTTGCATTAGTCAGAAATGGAATTAAAGTTTCAGTTGTCGGAATTAATTATACTACAGAAACAGAAACTCAAAATATTGACGGTGTAAATGTTTATCGATTAAAACCAAATAAAACAAAAGGATTGTCATGGTATTTCAATTCTGAGGCAATCAATTCTAAACTCCGAGAAATTCACCAAGAGAATCCTATTCAGATTGTTGAGTCTTCTGAACTTGGGCTTGCGTTTCTTTCTAAAATAAAAGGCATAAAATATATTATTAGACTTCACGGAGGACATCATTTTTTTGCCGAAAGTGAAAAAAGAAAGATTAATAAATGGAAGGGATTTCAGGAAAAAAGGTCATTTAAGAAAAGTGACGCGTTTATTGCTGTTTCGCATTATGTAAAAAATCATACCGAGAAATATCTAAGTTTTAATAATAAACCTATAGCTTATATAAGTAATCCGATTGATACAGAGTTTTTTAAACCCAAAGTAACTGAAAAAGAATATAAAAATAGAATTGTTTTTGCTGGTACAGTTTGCGAAAAGAAAGGTGTGCGCCAATTGATTCAGTGTTTTCCATATGTAAAAAAAGAATTTCCAGATGCAACTCTTGAAATTTATGGTAGAGATTGGTTTTTTCCAGATGGAAGCTCTTATATAGAGATGTTAAAAGAAAACGAAATATCGCAATTAGGTAAGCTAGGAGAAGATATTCATTTTAATGGGGCAGTTTCTTACAGCGATATTCCCAAAGTATATTCAGAAGCTTCTGTATGCGTTTTTCCGTCACATATGGAAACTCAAGGTTTAGTCGCTCCAGAAGCAATGGCCATGGAAAAAGCAGTTGTTTTTACAAAATATGGTCCAGGGCCAGAGATAATTGAAGATTATGAAACAGGTTTATTGTGTGATCCACTGGATGTGGAAGATATAGCAAAAAAAATTTTATGGTTTTTTGAATATCCAGAGAATAGCAAAATGATTGGTGAGAAAGCAAGACTATCAGTAATGAAAAAATTTGATAATATATTTATTAGCAAAAAAAATATAAATTTCTATAAAAACTTATGAACACTATTTTCTTGTCTTTTAGTATTTCAAATTCTTCTGTAACAGATTTTTTTTTGCAACTTGCAAATAAGCTTGCAGAAGAAAATAATGTAATTATAATTACAGATAGATTAGAAAGAAAAATTGAAGCTAATTCGAATATTGAGGTTTTCAAATGGCCTTCAGTTAGACCAAACAAGTTTAAAGATTTTGTTTTTTTATGTAAACTAATAAAAAGATTTAAACCAGTATTGATGGTTTCAATTTTCGGAGCGGTTAACATGTTTACCGTTGCAGGCTTTATATTAAATGTAAAAAATAGAATAGCTTGGTGTAGAACACTTTCAACACAATTTAAAAACAGCAAAATGCTTGAGCTTAGAAAAAGGATGGTTTATAAATTGTGTACAAATGTTTTGGTAAATTCATATGCGGTTAAACAAGACCTTATAAATAATTTTGGAGTAAAAAATGAAAAAATTCATGTTATTTATAATGCTGTAAAAACTCAAAATTTTCAAAATAAAGTTGAAGTTGAGAGTAATAAAATTGTATATGCAGGTCGTATGCATCCATCTAAAGGAATTGACACGCTTTTAAAAGCTATGCCGAAAGTTTTAAAAGAGTTCCCGAAATTGAAACTAAAAATTATAGGTGGCAATCTTAATAGTAGTGAATTTGAAAAATATTTAGAAATGACTCTCTTGTTAAAGATTAAGGATAATATAATTTTTACTGGAAATCAGTCTAAAGAAGTTTTATTGAATGAATTTTCATCAGCTTATTTTTCAATTGTGCCTTCTATAACAGAAGCATTTGGTTTTGTTATAATTGAAAGTTTCTCAGTCAAGACGCCTGTTATTGGTGCGAATAATACGGGTATAGCTGAAGTTATTAGGGATAAAAAAGACGGATTCCTATTTGAAACTCAAAATGAAAATGATCTTTCAGAAAAAATGATTTTTTTATTAAAGCAACCTGCACTTAGAAATGAATTTAGCGCCAATTGTTATGAAAGATTTCTAGAAAAATTTGAATTAGAAAAAAACACAAACGAAACCGCTAATATGTTGCAAAGTTTAATATAACATATTTTATGAATAAATTCTATATAGCTAAATTTTTATCACAATTCTTACCGCCAATTATTTCTCAAAAAATTAGGAACTGGATTATTACTGTAAAAGAAGCAGAAGATTTAGAATTAGATTTTGAAAGAAAAGTTTTCACAGGAGGTACATTTAAAGGGAACACTAAAGATTTTCATGCTTTTAAACTTGCCATTCATGGGTTTTTTGATTGGCGAAATATTGTATTGGCTAAGAAAATATTAAAAATCAAAAATGGAGATATTATTGAAGTTGGTGCAAATATTGGTACCGAAACAATTTCTTTTGCAGATTTTAATAAAAACAATTTAATCCATTCATTTGAACCAGTCCCTTTAAACTTTAAGTGTTTAGTAGAAATTAAGAAGTTGAATAACTTTGATAATCTACATCTTTATGAAAAAATTGTATCTGATACTACAGGCAGAATAGATTTTAAAATACCAACTAAAAATGATTCTGGATCGGGACATATCGCTTTAGAACGAAATGAAGAAACAATTGAAATTGATATGGTATCCTTGGATAGGGAATTAATTGATATACAAAGCTGTTCTTCTATTATTATTGATGTAGAAGGCCATGAATACAGTGTTCTAAAAGGTGCCAAAAATATTATTAATAAGTTCAGACCTTTTATTATTTTGGAAGTCAATGGGAATTATTTAGAAAAAAGAGCAAATATAAGTGTTGATTTTCTTTATAAAGAAATTGAGAATATGAATTATGATTCTTATTATATTGATTCTTTGGGAATAAAAAAGGTTGATATTGAGAAATTTAGAATAAAAACTAATAAAAATTGGATTTGTATTCCAAAGGAAAATGAAAATTGCTACAAAAAATTATCTAATGCAGTTTTATATAATGCTATAAAACCTTTTTTTTAAAGTATGATATTCGCAATAATTACCCATGCTATTCATTCTAACAAAAATGGACATTTTTTTTCTTATGCACCATATGTGAGAGAAATGAATATATGGAATAAATATGCTGATCAGGTTATTATTACTGCTCCTATTAGTACAAGTAAGGAACCAGAAATTGAATTGGTTTATGAACATTCTAATATTAAATTTATTGAAATTAGTAATTTTAATATACTTACTAGTAGAGCTAAAATTCAAGCTTTTTTTAAAATTCCAAAAAATGCATATGAGATCTATAAGGTAATGAGAAAAGCGGATCATATACATCTCAGATGTCCAGGAAACGTTGGATTGTTAGGTTGTTTAATTCAAATATTTTTCCCTTCAAAAAAAAAGACAGCAAAATATGCTGGAAATTGGGATCCTGAGAGTAAACAGCCTTTTACTTACAAATTACAAAAGTGGATTTTAAGCAATACATTTTTAACTAGGAATATGCAGGTTTTAGTTTATGGAGAATGGGAAAAACAGTCTAAAAATGTTAAGCCTTTTTTTACAGCGACCTATTCTGAAAGCGAAAAAGAAACTCTTCCGAAAAAAAGTATAAATCTAGACGCAACTTTTATTTTTGTTGGAAGCTTAGTTTCTGGGAAAAATCCACTGTATGCGATTAAACTGATAGAGAATTTAGCAAAGAATGGTGAGAATGTTACGCTTCATATTTTTGGAGAAGGAATTGAACGAGGAAATTTAGAAGTTTATATAAAAAATAATCAGCTTGAAAGTTTTGTTTTTTTATATGGAAATCAAAATAAAGAAACGGTAAAGCAATTTTACAAAAAAAGTCATTTTGTAATTTTACCTTCAAAAAGCGAAGGATGGCCAAAAGCTATAGCCGAAGGAATGTTTTGGGGATGTTTGCCAATAACAACAAATATTTCTTGTCTACCTTTTATGGTTGATTACGGAAAAAGAGGAATTTTATTAGAAATGAAGCTTGAGAAAGATTTAATAAAAGTTAAGGATATTCTTTCTGATGAAAACTTATTCACAATAAAGAGTAGACTAGCTGAAGAATGGTCACAGAATTTTACAATAGACAGATTTGAAAGCGAAATTGAAAAATTACTTATAAAATGAGAGTCTTACAGTTAATAGATTCTTTAGAGGCTGGTGGAGCAGAGAGAATAGCAGTTAGCTTTGCAAATTCTTTAACAGAAAAAATTGACTTTTCAGGGTTAATAGCAACAAGGAAAGAAGGTCAGCTGCTTAGTCAATTGAGTCAGAACGTTTCCTATCTATTTTTAAATAAAAAGAAAATATTTGATTTCGGAGCGGTTTTTAGATTAAGAAATTTTATAATTAAAAATCAAGTAACTATAATTCATGCTCATGGCTCTTCTTTTTTTATTGCGATTTTAACAAAATTAACCATGCCAAAGATTAAGATTATTTGGCATGATCATTATGGAGCGAGATCTAAGGAGTCAAGAAAAAAAAATAAGGTTTTAATTTTTTGTTCATTCTTTTTTTCTTCCATTTTTGTAGTGAATTTACAATTAAAGGAGTGGAGCGAAAGAAATATGCTGTGCAATGAAATAATCTTTATTCCAAATTTTTCATCTTTAAAAGATAAACCTGAGAAAGCAACGACTTTAGAAGGTTTTGAAAATAAACGTATTGTGTTTTTGGCCAATTTAAAAAGCCCTAAAAATCATATTGCAATCCTAAAAGCTTTTCTTGATTTAAAATTAAAAGATTTAGATTGGACATTACATTTGGTAGGAAAAGATTTTGAAGATTACTATTCCGAAATTTTGAAAGACTTTATTAACAAAAATTCGTTAAAGAATCATATTTTTTTATATGGAAATAGAAGTGATATTCAGCATATATTGTCGCAGGCTTCTGTAGGAGTTTTAGCTTCAACAGATGAAGGGTTTCCCGTAACGTTACTAGAATATGCTTTGGCTGGCTTACCGGTTGTTTCGACAAATGCGGGTTATTGTTCGGAGATTATCGATGATGAGGTAAATGGGTTATTGTTTGATCCGTTAAATGAGTCAGAAATAAAAAAGAAATTAATCAAAATTATAGAAAACGAACCGTTTAGAAATAAGCTCGCAGAGAATTTCATGCAAAACGCTAATAGGAATTATTCAGAAGAAGTGGTGGTTGAAAAGCTAATGAAGTTATATAGAAAATAAAAAATGCAAAATAAATCAATATCATATACATTTCTTGTTTTGATTCATATAGTCGTAGGGCTGGCTATTTTTGTTGTGCCTTTTTTATCTAAAATTTATGCACTTTTAATACCCGTTGTAGGGCTTTCAATTGTTATTAGAAACCAGAATAAAAATAATGAAGTAATTTTTGTATCTGCATATTTAGTAGGAATTGAGGTTTTTCTACGAATGACTGGAGGTAACTTTAATAATGAATACGTAAAATTTCTCGTAATTTTTTTTATGATAGTAGGGATGTTTTACAGCAATTTTTCGATAAAATCATTCTTATATGTTGTTTTTTTATTTTTATTAGTTCCTGGGGTTCTAGTCGTGAGTTCTGCAGAAAATATTGATTTTGATATTAAAAAAGCTATAGTTTTTAACTTGTCTGGAGCATTATGTTTAGCAATTGCATCTATTTATATGTATAAAAAGAGATTTTCGTTTTCGCAGTTACAAAATGTATTAGTTGCGATTGGTTTACCTATTATCTCAACAGTTATTTATTTATTCTTATATAATCCTAGTGTAAAAGATGTTGTTACAGGGACTCAATCTAATTTTGAAACTTCAGGAGGGTTTGGGCCTAATCAAGTATCAACAATTTTAGGATTAGGAATGTTTGTTTTTTTTTCACAATTGGTTCTTTTCTCCAAATCGAAAAAAGAAATATTCATAAATTTTATTTTATTAATATTGGTTAGTTATCGTGCTATTGCAACATTTTCTCGAGGAGGTGTAATTACGGGTGTTGTAATGATTTTGCTTTTATTACTTATACTTTTTTCTTTTTCAAATGATAAGGGTAAAAGGAAAATTATTTTGGTATTTTTATTTGCAGGCATACTTGGAGCAGGAATATTCGCATACACATCATTACAGACTTATGGAATGATTGAAAAAAGATATGCTAATAAAGATGGTAAAGGAAGAGAGAAAAAAGACCGCTTAGGAGGTAGAGAGGCTGTTATTGATACAGATTTAAAATTGTTTCTAGATAATCCTATTTTGGGTATTGGAGTAGGAATGGGTAAAGAAAATAGAAAAGAAACTTTAGGACAAGCTGTAGCAGCTCATAGCGAGATTTCTCGTTTGCTTAGCGAACATGGTTTATTTGGTATATTTAGTTTTCTTATTTTACTTTTCGCACCTTTTGCTCTCTATATAAATAACAGACAACATATCTATTTTTTTTCCTTTTTTCTCTTTTGGCTTCTTACAATCAATCATGCAGCATTAAGAATTGCCGCCCCTGCTTTTGTATACGCATTGTGCCTCCTTTCTGTCCAAATAAAAATTCCCGAAGAAACAGAAAATTAATAGGTTAGTTGTTTTTTTTTGCGATACATTTGCTCTGCCCAACAACCAAATTTAAACCTACAGTGATATCATCAAAAAAGAAAATGCATTTCGAAATTTCGGAGAGGAAAATATTACTTCTTTCTTTCGATGCTGTTTTTGTTTTATCTGCTTTATATTTACTAAGCTCCATATTCGATTATCATTATTTTGATTTTGATATGCACAGCTCGCTGAGCATTCTTTTATTGATAAGCTATCTTTACATTTTTGGAGTAATATTTGAAATTTATAATTTGCAGGTTGCCAGCAATCAGCTTCAGATTCTGCAAAATGTTGTTTTTACTGCCACAGCCACTGTTTTAGCTTATTTATTCACGCCAATACTTTCCCCTGTTCTTCCAAAACAAAGGTTAATTATATTAATATTCTACTTTACAATATTAATTACACTTTTAGCATGGCGATTATTTTACTGTTATTTTCTAGCTTCTCATCGATTCTCACAAAATGTGGTTTTGATTTGTGGTCAAAGTGAAGTCGAACGATTAGTTTTGGGACTTGAAAATGTTGATCCGCACTATAAAATTATTGGTTTTGTAAACTCCGACTCTATTGCAGAAGAAAATTTAGATTTTCATTATGTGAAAGAAATAAAGAAGGAAGATCTAGAGCATTTTGTTTCTACACACAATGTCTCGGAGATTATTATTGCATCGCAAAAAACAGATGGTATTACTTCAGATTTGTACCAACAGTTGCTTCATTTGCTAGAAAAAGGAAATATTATTAGAGAATATAGTCAGGTTTACGAGAGCAAAACACAGCGAATTCCTGTTCATTATATAGAAAGAGACTTTTATAGGTTTTTCCCTTTTAGTAGAAGCAATAATAACAAACTCTATTTGTTTTTTACTCGACTGATTGAAATCGTCTTTTCTGTTTTAGGTCTTTTAGTTTCTCTAGTTTTCGCCCCGATAATTTTTATTTGTAACATCTTTGCCAATAAAGGTAGCCTATTTTATACGCAGGAAAGAGTTGGTAAAAACGGAGTGGTTTTCGAAATTTATAAGTTTAGAACCATGACAGAAAATTCAGAAACCAATGGGGCTGTTTTTGCTGTTCATAATGATAAAAGAGTTACGCCTTTTGGTAAATTCATGAGAAAAACTAGAATTGACGAACTTCCACAATTCATCAATATTTTAAAAGGAGATATGGCTGTAATTGGTCCAAGACCTGAGCGTCCTTTTTTTGTTGAAGAAATTGCTGCTGTAATGCCTTTTTATGAAACACGCCATGTAATTAAGCCTGGACTTACAGGTTGGGCACAGGTCAATTATTCATACGGAGAATCAATCGACGAAAGTTTGATTAAACTTCAATATGATTTGTACTATATCAAGCACAGAAGTGTTTTTCTCGATTTAAGTATTACCTTCAAAACTATTACGACAGTTCTGTTTTACAGAGGTCAGTAATTTTAGATTATAATCGGGATTGGTCTTTTGTTACGGATTGCTGTTCGTACCAGAACTACTCCGCTTGTAATGATTAATGGCAACGTGATAAAGAAATGTGCTTTGTTAATCAAAAACAAAAAGTAAATTACTAAAAGTACAAAGTTGATTAACGAAAATCTATAAGTCCATAATTTGTTTTTGAAAATGGAGAACAAAACTAAAACCAATAAAAGCGGACTAAATAATAGAACATTATAATTCATTGCCAGTTCTTGGTGAAAAGAGTAAAATCCCATAATAACGAAGAATATTCCAATTAATGATAGAATCGAAAAATAGATTTTATCTACTGTTTTGTTTCTTGCAAAGATTACAAAAAGCAAGATGAAGATATACGTGTAAATGTTGTTCCACCAAGATTTTGGTGTTTCTTTTGTGAACTCTAATAGTGTTTTGCTTTTTGCTGCCAATGGTTTATTTTGAAAAGTAGTTTTGTCTAAACTATTTTTCAATTCAAATGGAAGAAAAATTCTTGTTCCCATTTGATCGACTTTTGTTCCAAAAATAATACTGGTTCCCAACTGATCATAGAAATGACCGTCAAAGTAAGGGAAGAGAATAGAACGATAAGTTTTGTCTGTATCGTCTTTTTTTACAATCACATTTCCGCCTAAAGTTTTATTCACGACATCAACGACCATAGAGGTGCAGTTTTTATCAATGAATTTATAAGTGTAATAACGCTCTTCAGAATCTAAAACAGCGTTTAATTTATCGAAAATTTTTTGCTTTAAATCTTGAGAAATCAATAATTCCTGCTCATAGATGCTTCTCTTCTCATAGGTATATTCGTTGAAAAAATCGGCATAAGAATGCACAGTTGCAAAATATTGCAAATCTCCTTTTGCAAATTTCATTACGAAATTAGGCGTTCTAAAATCAAAAGTTCCATAATTGTAAACAACATCAAAATTGTTTCCTGGATCTAAAACTCTAATTCCCGTATGCCCAAAATAAGAATACGTTTCGTTTCCCAATCCGCAGGTCAAAATACTTACTTTAGCATCTTTAGATAAAGCTAGGCTTTGGCTAAAACCAATAAAACTGGATAAGAATAATAAAGTAAAAAGTGCTTTTTTGAACATGACAGTTTTCATGATTTAAAATTTTGATGTTTTATGGTTTTAAATTATTATCTAAAGATACCTAAATCTACTTTCAAGGAAAAAATATTAGAATACAATGCTGTGCTTTGATTTCCTAAATCGGTTAGAGCGTAATCAATTTGTATGCCTTTATATCTAAAGCCTAAACCAATATTAGGCTGAAAATTTACTTTTTCGGTATTGTCCAATTGCGTTACATTTTGGAAATTCCCTGCACCTGCGCGTACGAAGACCAAATCGGTATAGCCAAATTCAAACCCTAGAGCTGGGTCTATACTTACTACTTTTGATGAAATAATATCATTCGTCTGCTCAAAACGCATATTTAAATTTGCAGAAGTTACAAGACTGCATTCATTATGAAAGTCAAATCTTTTTGAAACTCCTAATTGTGCTTTTGGCAATGTTATTTCTGTACTTTCTGGCAACTCATTATTTTCTCCTGGAATTGCATTGGCAATTTTAGCATATTCTTCTTCATCAATATTCCAAACGTTGTAAGTTGTGGTAATATCGCGAAGCATTAAACCGAATTTCCAGTTGTTTCTTTCAAACTGAAGTCCGACATCAAATCCAAATCCCCACGAATTGGCAAATTTTCCAATTACCCTTCGAATCACTTTTGCATTAACACCATATTGAAATCCTTCTATAGGAAGTTCTCTCGCATAAGAAAAAGTAAAACCATAATCTGCAGTAGAAAACAATCTGATTCTATTATAATCAATATTTCCTTGACTATCGATTAATTGCGTGGTGTCCATAATATCGTCTACTCCAAAACGAATCATCGAAATTCCCCAAGCACTTCTATCGTCAATCGGACTTGCGTAACCTATGTAATCGTATTGGGCAATATTGGCAAAATAACTGGCGTGCATTAAAGCAATCTGATGATCTTCCAGATTAGTTAAACCTGCCGGATTCCAGTAAACAGAATTTACATCAGTGGTAGAAGCAGTTACGGCACTTGCCATTCCGAGAGCAGCGGCATCGACTCCAATATTCATAAATTCATTCGAATATTTTCGAACGGTTTGTGCATACTGAAAAGTACAACTCCAAAAGAATAAAAACACTAAATATTTCTTCAACGTATATGTTTTTGCAGATCGAGGCCTGTTTTTAAATTTTTACCAAAAATATAATATTTTACTCATCTAATAAGTTCCTTTGCCTAAATATTCCCAAAGTCGTATTTAGAAATAAAAAACTCTCTAAAAAACTCGTTTTGCATCCAGTTATTATGCTAAATTTGTTCTCTGCCATTATCAAAAAATAAAGCTATGAATATTAAAAAGCACATTCCAAACCTAATTACATTAATTAATCTTTTTTGCGGTTGCGTTGCAATTGTTTATGTTTCCGAAAATAATTATCTAATGGCTTTTTATATGGTTTGCTTAGGAATCTTTTTTGATTTCTTCGATGGCTTTTTTGCTAGATTATTTAAAGTTTCAAGTCCGCTTGGTTTGCAATTGGATTCTTTGGCAGATATGGTGACAAGTGGAGTAACTCCTGGATATGTAATGTACAGCATGTTTACCAATAGCGCGCACGAACTAGGGACTCATCCGGCAATTCCGTTTTTAGGATTTATCATCACTTTAGGATCTTGTTATCGTTTGGCTAATTTTAATATCGATACACGCCAGACAGATTCTTTTATCGGACTTCCAACACCAGCAAACGCCTTATTTATTTTAAGTCTTCCTTTGGTTATTTCGTTTTCAGATTCTTTGATGATTTTGGAAATTTTAACTAATCAATGGGTTTTATTGATAATAACAGTATGCAGTGCTTATATTTTGAATGCTGAGATTCCGCTGTTTTCTTTAAAAATTAAAAAATTTAGTTATAAAGAAAACGCGCTTCAAATTGTGTTTTTGATTATTTCTGTATTGATGATTGTTTTGCTTCAATATATTGCAATTCCGTTGATTATTGCTTTTTATGTGCTATTGTCTATTATCAATAATCTGTTTCTGAAAAAGTAATTTTGTTGAATGGCAAGAAAAACGACTTATCGTAAAACATACTCAAGAAAACCCGCTGGGAGATCTTTCTTGAGCAAAGTTTTTCGTTCACTTTTATTGATTTTTTTCGGACTTCTATTCATTGGGATAATTTATCATTATCGCAAAGGACTTGCCTATTATTTAGGTTTTAAAACAGAAAAAGTTCTGGAAGAAGATGAGGTTGATAAACATCTTTCGGATGTGCGAAATATTCGAGTTCTCGAAAATCATAAAGGAAAAGTAATCGGAATTGATGTTTCTGAATTTCAAGGAAAAGTCGATTGGGAAGAAGTTGAAATTTTGGATGAAAAATACCCAGTTCAATTTGTTTTTATCCGTGCCACTGCAGGAAATGACCGTGTTGACAGGCAATTCAAGAGAAATTGGGAGGGTGCGAAAGAGAATAAAATCATGCGCGGTGCTTATCACTATTATCGACCAAACGAAAATTCTATCGAACAAGCCGACCTTTTTATCAAAACAGTGAAATTGCAAAAAGGAGATTTACCACCAGTTTTAGATATCGAAAAATTGCCTAAAAATCAGTCCCTAGATAGTTTGAAAGTGGGATTAAAACGCTGGCTGAATAAAGTAGAAAAACATTATCAAGTTCGCCCAATTATTTATTCGGGAGAAAGATATTATACCGATTTTCTAAAAGAAGAATTTAGCGATTATCTTTTCTGGATCGCCAATTATAATTTCTACAGAGAAAAAATTGAAGACGACTGGCTGTTTTGGCAGTTTACAGAAAAAGCTTCTTTACCAGGAATTGAACACCGAGTTGACGTTAATATTTACAATGGAGATTTAGAGCAATTGCATTTTATTACAGTAGAATAGTGTTCAGTGCTCAGATTTTTAGTGTTCAGTTTTAAACTGATACTAAGGATATTATTTTAAAAGTTGAGATAGCGGAATTAATGCGAGAATTGCAATAAGGATTAAAACCGAGTAAGGATTTGCAAAATTGACTGTCCATCCCATCCATTTTATCTTTTTTGGAGGAAGTAATCTGTCATCTTTTGGATTGTAATAAATGGAGTTGAAAAAATACCAATTCTTTGGATCTTTGTGCCAGTTGTCGTAATCTTCTTGAGTTGGTTTTTCTGTTTTCATCTTTTTAAATTACTTTGAAAAAAAGTATTCAGTGGTCAGTTTTTAAGTAATCAGTACGACTGAACTCTAAAAAACTGACCACTGCTCACTAAAATCAAAACTCCAATTTCTTCTTACGAAGCTCGAAGTTTTGTCCAAGGTAAACGCGACGAACCATTTCGTCTTCTACCAATTCTTCTGGAATTCCTGCTTTAAGAATTCCTCCCTCGAACATTAAATATGTTTTATCAGTGATGGCTAATGTTTCCTGAACGTTGTGGTCGGTAATTAAGATTCCGATATTTTTATTTTTTAATTGCGCTACAATTCTTTGAATATCCTCAACCGCAACAGGGTCAACTCCAGCAAAAGGCTCATCCAATAAAATAAACTTTGGATCGGTTGCCAGTGCGCGTGCAATTTCTGTACGACGACGCTCACCTCCAGAAAGTAAATCGCCTCGGTTGGTGCGAATATGCTCTAAGCTGAATTCTTCAATTAAGCTTTCCATTTTAGCAATTTGCGCTTCTTTAGAAAGTTTAGTCAATTGTAAAACGCTTAGAATATTGTCTTCGATACTTAATTTTCTGAAAACAGAAGCTTCTTGTGCCAAATAACCAATTCCTTGCTGTGCACGTTTGTACATTGGGTAATCGGTAATATTCAAATCGTCAAGATAAATGTTTCCTTGATTTGGTTTTACCAATCCTACAATCATGTAAAAAGACGTTGTTTTTCCAGCTCCATTTGGCCCCAAAAGCCCTACGATTTCTCCTTGATTTACTTCAACGGAAATTCCTTTTACAACACTTCGTCCTTTGTATGTTTTTATTAAATTATCGGCTCTTAGCTTCATTTGTTTAATTAGATAATGTGTCAATTTGATAATGAGATAATTGCTTATCTCTTTGGCAAAATAAGATAAAATAAATTAATCCATTAAATCAATTAACATAACATGTTGAATTATCTAATTGACTAATTATCAAATTATCTAATTACCAGCCTGTTCTTCAAGAGCTTCCCAGAATTCGTAAGCTCTTCTTAAATGAGGAATTACAATTGTTCCGCCAACAAGAGTTGCGATTCCCATTGCTTCCATCATTTCTTCTTTAGAAACACCTTCTTTATAGCTGGTTTCTAAATGGTATTTTACACAGTCGTCACATCTTAAAACGGTAGAAGCAACAAGACCTAAAAGTTCTTTTGTTTTTACATCAAGAGCGCCTTCAGCATAAGCATTGGTGTCAAGATTAAAAATTCGCTTTACAATTTTGTTATTATCAGCAAGCAGTTTTTCGTTCATTTTAGAACGATAGTCGTTAAATTCTTGAACTATATCAGACATTTTCTTTTAATTTATTTCTATAAACAATTTTCGAAATCAGAATACTTACTTCGTAAATAATAAGCATTGGAATTGCAACAATAGTTTGACTTACAACATCTGGAGGTGTTACGATAGCTGCAACAATTAAAATAATTACAACGGCATATTTCCAATATTTTCTTAAAAATTCAGGAGTTACAAGTCCTAATTTAGTTAAGAAATAAATGATGATCGGAAGCTCAAAGAATAATCCACTTGCTAGAACGCTCGTTTTAACCATTCCCATGTAAGACTCAATGGTAAACTGATTTACAACCATTTTACTCACAGAGAAAGTAGCGACGAAGTTCACCGACATCGGAATCACGACAAAGTAACCGAATATAACTCCTAAAAAGAAAAGCATTGAAGAAGAGAAGATAAATAGCTTTGCATTTTTACGCTCTTTCTCATACAACGCTGGACTTATAAATTTCCATACCTCATAAAGAATATAAGGAAAACTTGTGATAAAACCGACCAAAAGACACATCCAAACAAAGATATTGACCTGGCCTTCCATTTCTGTGTTCTGAATTATAAAATTCAATTCGGTAATACAAATGCTGTCAGCAAATCCCAATTGATGAGATAAATCGCAAAACCATACATAAGTAAAAAATGAAGGTTTTGTCGGTGCCAGTATTATTTCGTCAAATAAATAATCACTAAAAAAATACGTCACAATTCCCATTATGATAATTGCAATTGTGCTTCTAACCAATAACCATCTTAATTCTTCAAGATGATCCAAAAATGACATCTCGCCAAGATTTTTCTTTGCCATTATACTATTCCTTCTTTTAAAATGTCATGTAAATGTAAAACTCCTTTGTATTCTCCATTGTCTGCAACGATAAGTTGTGTAATGGAAAAATCTTCTAAAATATTTAATGCGTCAACCGCCATAGTTTCAGACGAAACTACTTTTGGATTTTTAGACATAATATCTCTTGCTGTTAAGTCAGCGATAGAATCTCTGTCGTTAAGCATTCTTCTGATGTCTCCATCCGTAATAATTCCAACAATTTTATTGTCTTCAATTACTGCAGTTACACCTAATCTTTTTTCTGAAATTTCAAAAATTGCTTTTTTAATTGAAGTTTCTGGTGTAACGCTTGGTTTTAAGGAATGCTCGATCATATCTTTTACGCGTAGCAAAAGTTTTTTTCCTAATGCGCCACCTGGGTGATAAACTGCAAAATCTTCAGGTTTAAAATCACGCATTTCCATTAAACAGACTGCAAGAGCGTCTCCCATAACAAGTTGCGCTGTAGTGCTGTTTGTTGGCGCTAGATTAATCGGGCATGCTTCTACTGTAACGGTAGTGTTTAAAACGTAATCTGAGCCTTTTGCTAAAAAAGAAGTTACATTTCCTGTAATAGCGATTAAAGTGTTTCCGAATCTTTTTAACAAAGGAACCAGAACTTTAATTTCAGGGCTGTTTCCACTTTTAGAAATACAGATAATGACATCATCATTTTGTATCATTCCTAAATCGCCATGGATTGCTTCAGCCGCATGCAAAAACATAGAAGGAGTTCCGGTTGAATTAAAAGTGGCAACCATTTTTTGCGCAATGATGGCGCTTTTTCCTATCCCAGTTACGATTAAACGGCCTTTAGTTTTGTATATGTGTTGGACAGCTTCGTAAAAATTTTCGTCCAAAAAATCAATTAGTTTTGTAATTGCTTCACTTTCAGAGAGTATTGTTTTCTTGGCAATCGCCAATATATTTTCTTTTGTGATCAAAACAGAATATTTAAAATTTGTATGTATAAAAGAAAGTTGTATCTTTATGTGTTGCAAATTTATACAAAATACAGTTAATATAGAGAATGAATTCAAATGAAATTGAAATACATAAAGAATTAAAGAAGTATTTCGGCTTTAGCCAATTTAAAGGCTTGCAGGAGCAAGTCATTACGAGTATTTTAGGTAAAACCAATACATTCGTAATTATGCCGACCGGTGGTGGAAAGTCTCTTTGTTACCAATTACCGGCTTTAATTCAAGAAGGAACAGCAATAGTTGTTTCTCCTTTAATTGCTTTGATGAAAAATCAGGTTGACGCAATTCGAAGCCTTTCGTCTGAAAATGGAATTGCACATGTATTAAATTCCTCTCTAACTAAAACGGAAATTGCTCAGGTCAAGAAAGATATCACTTCTGGATTGACCAAACTTTTGTATGTCGCCCCAGAATCATTGACAAAAGAAGAATATGTGGCTTTTTTACAAAGTGTTCCAATTTCTTTTGTTGCCATTGATGAAGCACACTGTATCTCAGAATGGGGACATGACTTTAGGCCAGAGTACAGAAATCTGAGAAACATAATTAAGCAGCTTGGGAAAGTGCCAATTATTGGTCTTACCGCGACAGCAACCCCAAAAGTTCAGGAAGACATCCTGAAAAACCTTGACATGGCTGATGCCAATACTTTTAAGGCCTCATTCAACAGACCGAACTTATATTATGAAGTTCGAACAAAAACAAAAAACATTGAGTCGGATATTATTCGATTTATCAAACAGCATAAAGGCAAATCTGGAATTATTTACTGCTTAAGCCGGAAAAAAGTAGAATCGATTGCCGAAGTTTTACAAGTAAACGGAATCAGTGCTGTTCCGTATCATGCAGGTTTAGATGCTAAAACTCGCGCCAAACATCAGGATATGTTCTTGATGGAAGACGTAGATGTGGTGGTGGCAACCATCGCATTCGGAATGGGAATTGATAAACCAGACGTTCGATTTGTAATTCACCATGATATTCCAAAATCACTAGAAAGTTATTACCAGGAAACGGGTCGCGCAGGACGTGATGGTGGAGAAGGACATTGCTTGGCTTACTACTCTTATAAGGATGTAGAAAAGCTGGAGAAATTTATGTCTGGAAAACCAGTTGCTGAACAAGAAATTGGTTTCGCGCTTTTACAGGAAGTTGTGGCTTACGCCGAAACCTCGATGTCGCGTAGAAAATTCTTGCTGCATTATTTTGGTGAAGAATTTGACAGCGAAAATGGAGAAGGTGCCGATATGGACGATAACGTTCGTAATCCGAAACATAAAGTGGAAGCGAAAGAACAAGTGGTCAAACTACTTGAAATTGTTCGCGATACTAAACATATCTACAAATCAAAAGAAATTGTTTTTACTTTAATTGGCCGTATCAATGCGGTTATTAAAGCGCATAAAACCGATACGCAGCCTTATTTTGGTTCAGGATCTGATCACGACGAGAAATATTGGATGGCATTGTTAAGACAGGTTTTAGTAACTGGACTATTGTCAAAAGATATTGAAACTTACGGTGTGATTAAAATTACACAGGAAGGTTTAGATTTTATCAAAAATCCAGTGTCGTTTATGATGTCTGAAGATCATGAATACACAGAAGCAGACGACGAAACAATTGTAACTGGAGGAAAATCTTCTGGAACTGCAGACGAAGTCTTAACAGGAATGCTACGCGAACTTCGTAAAAAGGTAGCGAAGAAATTAGGAGTTCCACCATTCGTAGTTTTCCAAGATCCTTCTATTGAAGATATGGCTTTAAAATATCCGATAACCATACAAGAATTATATAACATTCATGGTGTTGGTGAAGGAAAGGCTAAAAAATACGGAAGTGAATTTGTGGCTTTAATCAGCCGTTATGTTGAGGACAACGATATTATTCGCCCAGACGATTTAGTAGTAAAATCTACGGGAGTAAATTCTGCCAACAAATTATATATTATTCAGAATATTGATAGAAAACTTCCGTTAAGTGATATCGCTTCCGCGAAAGGACTAACGATGGATGCGCTGATCAAAGAAATGGAACAGATCGTATATTCTGGAACAAAATTAAACATCAAATATTGGCTAGACGATATTTTGGATGACGATCAACAGGAAGAAATTCACGATTACTTCATGGAATCAGAATCGGATAAAATAGAAGATGCTCTTAAAGAATTTGATGGCGATTACGATATTGACGAATTGCGTTTAATGCGTATTAAGTTTATTAGCGAGGTCGCAAATTAATAAAGTATTCAGTGGTCAGTTTTTTAGTGTTCAGTATTCTCTGCAAACTAAAAAACTGACTATTTTATTTGTGAGTTTTACTGAACACTAAAAAACTGATTACTGACCACTATAAACTTCCCCTCGATGCGGTTTCAAAGCATCTCTTACCTGAATCATATTTTGTTCTTCGACAACCATAAAGGCTGTTGCGTGCATATCGTTTACAATTGAAAAGCCAGTTATATTTAAAGGCAGTTTTTCAATAGCTATATATTCTTTCAAATGAATTTCATGATGTTCGGCAGTTTTAGCAGAAGCAGGTCCGCGGAAATCCCAGATTAATTTTATTTTTCTAGACATTTTTTTTAAAGGTGCAAAGGTTCAAAGAGACAAAGGTACAAAGTATTTTTTTTTAAAGGTTCTAAGGTTCTGAGATGCTAAGGTTCTAAGGTTTTTTCTGTAGAGAAGCACTGTAGTGCGTCTAACGTATTGTGGATGTCCGTTGTGTAGACGCACTGTGGTGCGTCTCTACGATATGCTTTGTCTAAAAGAAATCTTTTTAATCCAAATAATCTGTGGCTAAAAAATAAACAGCAATGATTTTAAAACGATAAAATCTGCGTGCAAATTTTACACTAAATATAAAATCTCATTTCAAAATAGTACTTTTGCATGTTCTTTTCATAGAAAGAAAAGCTAATAGAATAAAAACACAAAAATGCCTAAAGAACTTTTACTTCAAGTTACACCAGAAATTGCTGCAAACGAATCATTGCTAAAAGACCATTTGTCTAAGCAAATCAAAGTTTCGGTACAAGAAATTCAGCATGTTTCGATTTTAAAACGCTCTATCGACGCACGTCAGAAAGCGATTAAAATCAATTTGAAAGTTCTTATTTATGTAAAAGGCGAACCTTTCCAAGAAACTAAAATTGATCTGCCTATATATAAGGATGTTTCCAATGCGCAAGAAGTAATTGTAGTTGGAGCAGGTCCAGCCGGACTTTTTGCCGCTTTGCAATTAATTGAATTAGGTTTAAAACCGATTGTTTTAGAACGTGGAAAAGACGTTCGCGGCCGCCGACGTGATTTAAAAGCAATCAATCGTGAGCATATTGTAAACGAAGATTCGAATTATTGTTTTGGCGAAGGAGGGGCAGGAACGTACTCTGACGGAAAGTTATATACGCGTTCTAAAAAACGTGGAGACGTTACGAGAATTTTAGAGCTTTTAGTGGCTTTTGGAGCCTCAGAAGATATTTTGGTAGAAGCGCATCCGCATATCGGGACAAACAAACTTCCTAAAATTATTGAAGACATCAGAAATAAGATTAGAGAGTTTGGCGGTCAAGTTTTATTCGAAACTCGTGTCGATGATATTTTAGTTAAGAATAACGAAGTTGAGGGAATCGTAACGCAGAACGGAGATAAAATTCACGCCAACAAATTGATCTTGGCAACTGGACATTCGGCGCGTGATATTTTTGAATTATTAGATAAAAAGAAAATTTTAATAGAAGCAAAACCTTTTGCTTTGGGAGTTCGTGCAGAACATGCTCAGGAATTAATTGACAGCATTCAATATAGCTGTGATTTCCGTGGAGAGCATTTGCCACCAGCACCCTATTCAATCGTAAAACAAGTTAACGGCCGTGGAATGTACTCATTCTGTATGTGCCCGGGAGGTGTAATTGCGCCTTGTGCTACAAGTCCGGGAGAAGTGGTTACCAACGGTTGGTCGCCTTCAAAGCGAGATCAGTCAACAGCAAATTCTGGAATTGTGGTCGAATTGAAACTGGAAGATTTTAAACCTTTTGCTAAATTCGGCGCTTTGGCTGGAATGGAATTTCAAAAAAGCATCGAACAAAAAGCTTGGCATTTGGCGGGAGAGACTCAAAAAGTTCCAGCTCAGCGAATGATCGATTTTACAAAAAGCAAAGTTTCAGCAGATATTCCAAAAACTTCTTATGTTCCGGGAACGACTTCGGTTGAATTAGGGCAGGTTTTTCCAGGGTTTTTAACTCAGATTATGCGTCAGGGATTTCAGGATTTTGGAAAATCAATGCGCGGTTATTTAACAAATGAAGCAATTCTGCATGCGCCAGAAAGCAGAACATCGTCGCCAGTAAGAATTCCGAGAGATCCGATGACTTTAGAGCATTTGCAAATCAAAGGTTTATATCCTTGCGGAGAGGGTGCAGGTTATGCGGGCGGAATTATTTCTGCTGCAATTGATGGTGAAAAATGTGCCTTAATGATCGCGGAATCCTTGAAATAATTGGCTTCGGGTTTTTTGGTCTGGTAAAGATTGTTATCTTAGTATTCTGATTTTAATAGAATATTCCCCCAAAGATGACCATACAAGAAATCGAAAAAAAATACAAATTTGAATACCCTTTTCTATACAAGCAATTAGATGCCGATGGTATGCTAGATGTTGGAGAATATGGCCCAAATTGGTATACAGATGTCTATCCTACTTTAAAAGACAATCCGCCTTTGCTTTTGCATTCGTATGATTTTGAATCGCTGAATTTAAAATCTGTTGCAGAAGAAATCGAAGAGCTTCAAGATCCCGAAGATTATCGAAATATTAATCCAGAATTTAAATTTATTCCGTTTGCTAAAAGTGGAGGTGGCGACCATTATTGTTTTTTCTTAAACGAAGAAAATAATGGGGACGTGCCAATCGTGTTTGTTTGGCACGACATGAATGAAGTGAATTATCTGGCAAAAAATCTTCAAGATTTTATCTTTAAAGTTTTGTTGATCGATATGTCTAAACAAGACGTGTACAATCAACTGACAGATGAAGAATTTAGAAGTGATATCGAATCGGTATTTAAATCACATAAAAAATATCTTACTGATCGGCAAAATCAAATTTTATCAGCTATTCTAAAACGAGATATTGTCGATTATGAAATCAATGTTTCACCAAAAATAGTAGAATCGGCGAGAGGATTATTGACAGATCACGAACTGGAATCGATTGTCAATGAGGTAATTCCCTTTGATAAAATGAATCAAAGTTTTAAATATTCTATCGATTAGTTTTAATATAAAATATTTCTCATGAGCTTTTTCTCCAATTTATTTAATAGAAACAACGACCCGAAATCGATAATTTCTTTTGATGTTATTGATCCTATTTACTCTTATTTATATAATGAGCAGTCGAGTCTTGAATTTAAAATGAAAGGAATTCAAGAAGATGTCATGGTGAATTTATATTACTTTCCGGGTTCGTTGGATCATGAAGAAGGAAATGCAGAAATTAAAAAAGCAGGCTTTAATAATGCTTATGAAGTTTTGAATGAACTTTATAAAAAAATGAATATTGCGACTCTTTCTGATGAAATGATGCAAGAAGGTTTGGAGTATGATTTTATACATATTCAGTTTTATTGTGAGCCAACTCCAGAAGAAAAAAAGTTCTTTAAACGTTCTATAAAAAACTTTGTAATCTTTTTTTGCTGTACGAATAGTTTAGAAATAAACGATTTTAAAATGTTGTATTCCGGAAGACATTTCTTTGATTATACCCAAGGATTACTGGAAAGTGAGGTTATAGATGTAAATAATCCGAAGAATGAAAGTGAAGCAATCGGAGTTCGAGATTTTAAATTGGTTTTGCAAGGAATCTGCCAATATTTAAATATTGAAATTCCTAAAACGGTTGAACTTCCTTCAAATGAAGATTTATTAACGAGTGAAGAAGCGACAGAAAAAACTTTTCAGGAATTTATAAAATTGGTTTCAAGAGGAAATATTGAAGATAAAGAACTGAAAAAAGAAGCTAAAAAGCTTTTTAAAAACTACCAGAAAGAAGCCAAAGAGTATCACAATATTGTTGAAGGTCATTTTGCTTTTTTTGAAAGTATCGATGCTTGGAACAG
Source organism: Flavobacterium erigeronis (assembly GCF_054075165.1). NCBI lineage: Bacteria > Pseudomonadati > Bacteroidota > Flavobacteriia > Flavobacteriales > Flavobacteriaceae > Flavobacterium > Flavobacterium erigeronis. The sequence continues at coordinate 187,464 of NZ_JBSKGP010000009.1, forward strand.
CGACTGGAAATTTGATCCTGAAGATGCAGTATACTTTATTTCGGAATTAATTGGAGAAGATTTTACTTTCGATTATCCCGAAGAAACGTATAGTCATGATTTGTTTCCATACATTCAATCGGCATTAGAAAAACACGATCTTGAATTAATGACATACGACACGTACGGAGATAATTATTTGTTTTTTGTCGCCAACAAAGATGAAGTAGAAAGAATCTTAGAATTATCAGAATTGACGAAAATAGAAGTAAATCAGTTATAAAAAGAAACCCATTATTAAACATAATGGGTTTCTTTTTTAGTTTTTGATTTCACTTGTTGTAGCAGCATTTTCAGTATTGCAATTTGTATTATAAAATTTTACAACATCGTAAACTTTATCTTTTTTATATTCTTTATTATTGATCTTTTCTACAAGAATCGGACAATCTTCAAAGAATTTAGAAGCTACTTTTTTAAAGTTTTTGCCAAAGCCACCGATAGTGCTAATAGAAATGACTTCAAATTCTTCTCCGTGTGCAACATAATATTCTTCAATTGAGCTTGAATACATATTAGTTCCTCCAAAACCATTAGTTCCGAAGCCAGTGGGAGTCATCGAAGGAACGAAGATAAGACCTGAATTATCATATTTGTATAAAGAAACATTCCCTTCAATGAGAACTTTTAGCCATTTATGAAACCCATCGATCTCTTTTTTGTATTTGAAAACTTGAGAAACACCATCTTTTTCGATAACTATTTTATCAATTATCATCGGATCATAATCGGTACTTTTTGCATCTTCGTTTAATTTGAATTTAATAAAATTGTCACTTTTTATTTTTCCCAGACCAGTAACAGAAGTATTATCGTCAAAATAAATTGTACAGGTCAGTTTTTGTGATTGAGCAGAACAAAAGATTAGGCAAAAAATAAGTAATAAAAAATAGTTTTTTGGTTTATTCATCATTAGAGAAAAGATTAATTTTTGGTTTCAAATCTAAGGAATTAAAATAATTTTTCCTGTGCTTTTTCTGCTTTCTAAAAAGTCGTGTGCCAGTTTTCCTTCTGATAATTTGAAAGAAGTCGGTTCTGAAAGTTTGATTTTTCCTTCTGTGATCCAACTGAATAATTGCGTTGCTCTTTTAATTCTTTCTTCTTTAGAATTCAAATAACTCCACAAATCGCCTCCAGTTAAAGTTTTAGAACCGTCCATTAGCATTCTTGGGTCTACAGGTTCAGGATCGCCGCCCGCCATTCCGAAGAAAACCACTTGTCCGCATTCTTTAGTCACTTCAAAGCTGTCTTTTAAAGTGCTTCCGATACTGTCGTAAACTGCATCAACACCATTAGGAACAACTTTAAAAACTTCCGATTTCCAATCGTCATTATAAAGAAAAACATGATCAGTACCTTGTTCGAATCCGATTTTCGCTTTTTCGGGTGATGAGGTTAATCCAATAACAGTTGCACCCAAAAGCTTGCTAATCTGAGTAAGTATTTGTCCAACTCCTCCAGCAACTGCGTGTATTAAAACAGTTTCTCCTTTTGCAGTTTTGTGACTGTCTGTAGCTAAATAATGTGCCGTTAAACCTTGAAGTAAAACAGAAGCTGCGGTTTCAAAAGAAATGCTTTCAGACAATCGAATAATGTGGTTTACATTAACCGCTACCAATTCTGCATTGGCAAACGGAGCATCGGCAAAAGCCACACGATCTCCGACTTTATATTCGGAGTGATTATTTGCATCAACAACAATTCCTGCGCCTTCATAACCTGCAATAAAAGGCGGATTTCCTTTTAAATGATAATTTCCCTTACGTCTGTAAACATCAGCAAAATTCAGTCCTATGGCTTTCATCTCGATTAAAATTTCGTCGCTTTTTAAAACGGGATTTGGGATTTCTATATATTCTAAAACATCAGAATTTCCAAAAGTGGAAAAAGTAAGTGCTTTCATTTTAAATAATTTTAGAATGTAAAGTTCGGTAAAAAATCAAAAGAAAAAGCCTCAAAATATTGAGGCTTGATTAAAATTATATGCCACAGATTAAAAGGATTAAAATGATTTTTAAAATCTGTAAAAATAAAGTTTGCCACGACTCGAGCGACAGCGAATAGGCGAAGCAATTTCACTAATTCTCACGAATTATTTTTGTAGACTATTTGAGAAAAAATTAGCGGGAATTCGTGAAATTGCTTCGCCTATTCGCTGTCGCTCGAGTCGTGGCAAAAAAAAAACTATATTTTAGGAAACTTCATATCATTAAAAGTGCTTTTTTGTTTAGCTAAAGCTTCAATATCCTGCCATTTTCTAGGAGAATCTATAGAAAGGTTTTCATAAGAATCTTTAAGCATTAAAATATCATCTTCAATACGAACCCCGATATTCCACCATTTTTTATCGCATTTACTGTTTGCCGGAATATAAATTCCGGGCTCCACTGTAAGAATCATGTTTTCTTTTATAAGAGTGTTCGGGCCATTATAAGTTCCTTTGTCATGAACATCGAGTCCAAGAAAATGGGAGCAGGTGTGCGGATAATATAACTTTACATCTTTTGGATCTGTAATAATTCCTAATTTAATCAAACCTTTTGCAATAACATCTTTCGCAACTTCATTTAGAGCGACAAGAGGAGTTCCTGCTTTACAGATTTTAAAAACAGCTTCCTGCGCATCATAAACAATTTGATAAATGGCTTTTTGCTCCTCGGTAAATTTTCCGTTTGCTGGAATTGTTCTGGTAACGTCGGCAGAATAGCCGTGATACTCAGATCCAACATCCATTAATAATAATTGATTGTCCATTTTTGTGGCGTTGTTTTCCCAATAATGCAATATGCATCCGTTTGCACCAACGCCTACAATTGGAGCGTAACCTTCGGCTTCTGCACCATAATGTTTGTGAATGTAAGTGTGAATTCCGTCAGCTTCATTTTCGCTCATGTCTGGGCCAACCGCTTTCATCACTTCGTTGTGAGCCACACAAGAAAGTTTTACTGTTTTGCGCATCAAAACAAGTTCTTCGGGAGTTTTTATTTCACGAAGCGAACTGGTTATTTTGTCAAATAAATCTGTTGAAGCTTCGTTTGCTTGAGTAATTCCAGCTTTGGCTTTAAATGATTTTATCAATGCAAATAAATTGTCTGGACTATTATTTTCTGCAACATCTGTTGGAATTCTGTCATAAATAATTGTACTGAATTTTGAAAAGTCAATGCCAAACGCATTAAAATCTTTTCCGTTGTAAACCGTTGTAAAACCAAGTTTAGCTTTTGCGCCTTCAATTCCCAAACGTCTTCCTGTCCACATTTCGCGGTTAGCATTTCTTTCTCTTACAAAAAGAACTTCGTTGTATTTTTCAGTTCCTTGTGCTTCTTTAAAAATCAGTAATACCGCATCTGGTTCTTTGTATCCTGATAAATAATACATATCTGGATTTGCATGATAAATGTAATCCATGTCTCTAGAAAATACTCTTTCTGGATAGGAAAAAACAACAGCAACAGAATTTGCAGGCATTAAAGCTCTAAATGCTTCACGGCGTCCTTGATGAAATTCTTTTGTGAGATAATCTGTTGGAAGGTTTTCTTGCGAATGAACAAACGGCGCGGTCAATGCAAATAAAAGCAAAAATAGGAATTGTTTCATTTTTTGGGTTTTTTATTGATGATTTTGGTTTTTTGATTGATGCAAATTACAAAAAAAAAGAAATCATCTAATTGAAATTAAATCTTTGATTTATAAAAGTTTAAAGAAAATATAGTAATTTAGAGACAGAAATAACAGTTTTATATAGAATTTAAATTGTTAAAAATCTCTAACTAGGCATGAATATTGAGTAAAGAATTTTTATAAAATTATTTTAATCTTCAAAAAACAAATTATAAATCTTTAAAAAATATATTTTTATGAAAAAGTACACACTTGCAGTTCTTTCAATTTTAGCAATATTTTTTGCTTCATGTAAATCGTCAAAAACTGCTGGAAACGCAGGCAATTTATTTGACACAACTTGGGAGTTAGAATACATTTCGGGACCAAGAATTGCTTTTGAAGGATTATATCCGAATAAAAAGCCGCAAATTACTTTTGATCAGAAAGAAACAAAAGTTTATGGCAATAACGGATGCAACGGTTACAGTGCGCCATACACTTTGAGCGGTAAATCTCTAACTTTTGGAGAACCAGGTCCAACTACAATGATGTTTTGTGAAGGTGGAGGAGAACAGCAGTTTGTAAAACAAATGTCAAAAATTACAAGCTATTCTATTGATAAAGACGGAAAACTTAATTTAATTCAAGGCGATGTGCCAATGATGAGATTCAAAAAAGTGGCTAAACAATAGTTTGAAAATAGATATAAAAACAAAAGCAGATGATTCTTTTCATCTGCTTTTTTTATGCGGTAAGATTATTTAATTTTTCAATGTTTTTGCTAATGATAGCTTTGTCTGAAATGGTTTTGGCAAGATTTAAAGCATTTTCAAAATGTTTTAATGCTTTTTTGGAGTCAATTGAAAAATAAAGATTTCCGAGTAAAGAATAGTAAAAATGATTATCGGTAAGGTTTAATTTTTCGGCTTCGCGAATGGCTTCTTCATTGCCTTCTACTTTAGATAAAGCATACGTTCTGTTTAAAGCCACAATTGGAGAATATTCTAAAATAATTAGATTGTTGTACAATTCGAGAATGTTCTGCCATTTTTCAGCGGTATCATTTTTGTTCGTGTGCCAGTAAGCAATTCCGGCTTCCAAATGATATTTTGAAAGCGTATTTCCAGTTGATGATTTACTTAAAAAATAAGTTCCTTTGTCTATCAATTCTTGATTCCAAAGTGTTTCGTTTTGGTCTTCGTACAAAATAATTTCTCCGTTTAAGCCAGTTCTTGCCTCAAATCTTGAAGAATGAAAACACATTAAGGCCATTAAAGCATTGGTTTGCGGGAGATTTGTATTTTGATTTTGAATTAGCAAATAGGTAAGGCGCATGGCTTCGGTACAGAAATCTTTTCGTAAAGTTGTATTTTGAGAAGTAGAATAATAGCCTTCAGAAAACAGCAGATAAATCGTTTTTAAAACCGCAGGCATTCGATCTTGTATTTCAGAAAGATTCGGATTTTTAATCTTGATATTTTCTTCTTTCAGCTTTTCTTTGGCGCGGTTGATTCTTTTGTAGATTACTTCTTTATTAGATAAAAAAGCATCGGCGATTTCGCTAATTCCAAAACCGCACAATAAATTTAGAGCCAAAGCAATTTGAGCTTCTTCTGAATTACTGGGATTACAAACCGTAAAAATCATCGCGAGCTGACTGTCGGCAATATTTTGATCCGATAAATCGATGTCAATTTCGGGATTTTGGAGCGAGGCATTGTGTTTGATTTCACCAGCTATTTTGGTTTCAAAAACCGTATTTCTTTTTAGGTAATTTTTAGTTTTGTTTTTGGCAACCGTATACAGCCAAGCGGTCGGATTTTCGGGAGTTCCTTTTATCGACCAAGTTTCAGCAGCGGAAAGAAAAGTATCGCTAACAATATCTTCGGCAATTTCGATATGCTGAATGCCAAATAAGCTGCAGAGTACCGAAACTATTTTTTGATATTCTGTTCTAAATAAATTAGGGATAAGTTCTTTGTTCTCCATATTATAAAGCAAAATGCCTAAGTAAAGATACAAAGGCATTTTTGATATTTAATTCTTCAAAGTTAAACGGCCATTCTGATTTCGACATTTCCGCCAAAATTCAGAACTGGACATCCTTGCGCAATTTCGGCAGCTTCGTCATAATCTTTGGCTTTAATTATAATTAGTCCCCCTATAGATTCTTTAATTTCAACAAAAGGTCCGTTTGTAACTCCTTTCGAGTTTACGAGTTTTCCTTGGCCGTCCCAGCGTTGTAAAGGTCTCGCCAGTTTATCCTGAGCCGCAAGACTTCCGAACCAGTTTTGCCATTGCTGTAAGTGCTGCTGCAGTTCTTCTGGAGAGGGCTGTTCTTCTTTTGTTATAAAATCTCTTCTGAAAATCAATAAAAATTCATTCATTTCGATATGTTTTTATAAAAGATTAATTTTCTTTTTAAGTTGTATAAAGTTAATTGTTTTTAGAAAATAAAAACTAATTATCATTATCCAAACTGACCCACTCTGTAAGTTCCAGGAGTATTAGCAAAAGCAATATTAAGACGATTCCAAGCATTGATTGCCGCAACAGCAAGAGTAAGATCTATTAATTCTTGTTCTGTAAATTCAGCTTTTGCGATATTATAGATTTCGTCTGGAACGTCGCAAGCATTTACTGCCTCTGTGTACGCAAGAGCGACTCTTTCTCTTTGCGTAAAATAAGGCGTTTCTCTCCAAGCGCTTAATCCTAATAAACGTTGTGTAGTTTCTCCAGCTGCTAAAGCTTCTTTTGAATGCATGTCTAAGCAGTATGCACAATTGTTAATTTGTGAAATTCTAAAATCGACCAATTCCATTAAAGATTTTTCGATTGTTGCTTTTTTCAAATAACCAGAGATTCCAAATAATGTACTAACTGCTTTTTGACCTTGTTCGAATAAATTTAATCTAGCTTCCATGATGTATAATTTTTAATTGTTTATACCCTAATAACAATCGAATTTTCAGGATTGGACAAAAAATCTGAAAAAAAATAAAATATTTTTAAAATCTCAATGTTTATAAGCCTTTAGCAAATAAAAAAACCGTCCATTTTTTGTGGACGGTTTACAATAATGCTTTAGTATTTGTTATTTCTTTTTCAGTTTGTCTTTAAAAACCTTTTCGAATTTTTCGAGTTTCGGCTGAATCACCATTTTACAATACGGCTGATTTTTATTATTCGAATAATAATTCTGGTGGTAATCTTCGGCTTTATAAAAAGCTTTAAAAGGTTCCACTTTTGTCACAATTGGGCTGTTGTAAACTTTTGCTTTATTGAGTTCGGCAATAATGCTTTGCGCGGCCTTTTTTTGTTCTTCGTTTTTGTAGAAAATTACCGAACGATATTGTGTTCCAACATCTGCGCCCTGACGGTTTAAAGTTGTCGGATCGTGAACGGTAAAAAACACTTTAAAGATTTCGTTAATATCTGTCACAGTTTTGTCATACGTAATCTGAACCACTTCGGCATGACCGGTTGTTCCCGTGCAAACTTCTTCGTAAGTCGGATTGGCAACTTTACCGCCCGAAAACCCAGAAACCACAGATTTTACGCCGTCAAGTTGTTCGTAAACAGCTTCAACGCACCAATAGCAGCCTCCGCCAAGGGTAATGCTTTCTAGGTTTGATTTTTTGCTTTGCGAAAATCCATTCAGCGAAAGCGCAAAAAAGAATATTAGAAGTATATTTTTCATAATGGGATTTTTTTGTTTTAACACATAGAAATATGCTTTTTGGAATCTTGATAAAGGCGTTTCACTTGACTAAATTCACATAGTTTATCTATGTGTGAAAAACTAGTTTCTTTCTCTAATTTCTTTTTGAAGCTTGAAAATTTATGTTTCTATGTGTTTAAATATTTATTTAGAATCAGGAATAAAATCAAGAGCAATCGAGTTCATGCAGTAACGTTTTCCCGTTGGTTCTGGGCCATCGTCAAAAATGTGTCCTAAATGTCCGCCGCAACGACCGCAAAGTGTTTCGATTCTTTCCATTCCAATCGAATTATCTTCTTTAAAAACAATACTTTTTTTGTTTTCCTGTTCAAAAAAACTTGGCCATCCGCAGCTGCTAGAGAATTTAGCTGTCGATCTAAAAAGTAAGTTTCCGCATGAAGCGCAGTAGTAAGTCCCTTTTTCGTCAGTATTCCAATATTTTCCGGTAAAAGGCCTTTCGGTGTCGGCCTCACGCATTACGGCATAAACATCTGCTGGTAAAACCTTTTTCCATTCAGCGTCGCTGACATTCAATTTTGTGGTATCGGTATTAGAGTAATAAGGATTTCCGGGTTTGCTTATTTTGTTTTCCATAACGACAGTTTTTGCAGATTGCTTTTTGGTATTTTGTCCGCAAGCTTGAAAAATAAAAAGCGGAATCAAAAAACAAAGGCTGAAAATTAGATTTTTAGATTTCATAAATTTTTGGGTGCTATTAGTCTGAATTTCAAAGATACGTCGAGATTTACCTTCAAATTACAGTCTGAGTTATTATTGAGATTTTTTTAAGTGTGTTTTAACTTTTTATTAGTTACGTAAAAGAGTACAATGTAGTTTTTATGTCTTAATTTTAACAGCTTTTAATTTTTAGCATAAAATTAGAATGTTGTAAATCAGCAAAATAGAAATTGGGTCTTGAGCTTGGCTTTTGACAATCGTAATTAGCGTTTTTAAGCCATTTCTTTTTTCGTATTTTTGTTTGCTTAAGAAGCCTTATGACAGAAGAAAACGTAATACTAGTTAATCAAAACGATGAACAGATTGGCTTGATGCCAAAATTAGAAGCACATGAAAAAGCGCTTTTGCACCGTGCCTTTTCGGTTTTTATTTTAAATAGTAAAAACGAAATTATGCTGCAGCAGCGTGCTCATCATAAATATCATTCTCCGCTGCTTTGGACAAACACTTGCTGCAGTCATCAGCGTGAAGGTGAAACCAATATTGAAGCTGGAAGCCGACGTTTGTTTGAAGAAATGGGTTTTAAAGCAGAATTGAAAGAGCTGTTTCATTTTATTTATAAAGCTCCTTTTGATAACGGCTTGACAGAGCATGAATTGGATCATGTGATGATTGGTTATTATAATGATGAACCCAATATAAATCCAGATGAAGTAGAAGACTGGAAATGGATGAGTATTGAAGATGTTAAAGCAGATATTGAAAAACAGCCCGAAATTTATACCGTATGGTTTAAGATAATTTTTGATGAATTTGATCATTATCTTGAAGACCATAAATTATAGCCAAACTAACCAGAAGCATAAATGAGAGTAACCATATCAAGAAAAGCACATTTTAATGCTGCACATCGACTACATCGAAAGGATTGGTCATTTGAGAAAAACGATGCCGTTTTTGGAAAATGCAACAATCCTAACTTTCATGGTCATAATTATGGTTTAACAGTAAGTGTTACAGGAAAGATTGACCCCGAAACTGGTTTTGTTTTAGATGTGAAAGTATTAGCGGATATTATACGTGAAGAAGTAGAAATTCCGTTTGATCACAAAAATCTGAATCTGGATGTTCCAGAATTTGCAGATTTGAATCCGACTGCAGAAAATATTGCGGTTGTGATATGGAATAAAATTAGACAACGCATTCACACTGACTTTGATCTTGAAGTTGTGCTGAACGAAACGGACCGAAATTTTGTAACTTATAAAGGAGAATAAAAAATGTCATTAAAAATAGGAGATATAGTTCCGAATTTTACTGCGAAAGACAACAACGGAGAACTTTTTGAAAGCCAAAGCGTTTTAGGAAGAAAGCCCTTGGTGATTTATTTTTATCCAAAAGATAATACGCCTGGCTGTACTACTGAAGCTTGCAGTTTTCGGGACCAATACGAAGATTTTAAGGATTTGGGAGCTGAGGTAATTGGTATTAGCAGCGATAGTGTAAAGTCACATCATAAATTTGCTGCTAAACATAAATTACCTTTTATTTTGCTTTCTGATCAAGATAAAAGATTGAGAAAACTTTTTGGTGTCCGCAATAGTCTGCTAGGACTTTTGCCTGGACGCGTTACTTATATAATTGATAAAAATGGTTTGGTGATTTCGATATTTGACAGTGCAAACGCGGCAAAACATATTCCGAAAGCCTTAGAAATTGTTCAAGAATTAGTATCATAAATTACCAAAATAGGATTAGAAAAGAATTAATTAAACAAATATATTAGCCTAAAAACATGAGCCAAAATTTATACCCTTTGCAATTTGAACCGATTTTGAAAGAAAGAATCTGGGGAGGAGAAAAACTAAAAACAATTCTGAACAAACCAATCGTTTCTAATATAACTGGCGAAAGCTGGGAATTATCTACTGTACAAGGAGATGTAAGTGTGGTGGCAAATGGAGTTCTTAAAGGAAAATCTTTAATGGATTTGATTGAGGAAACACCAGATGCTATTTTAGGGACTAAAGTTTATGAAAGATTTGGAAAACAATTTCCGCTTCTTTTTAAATATCTTGATGCAAGAGAAGATCTTTCTATTCAAGTTCACCCAAATGATAAATTAGCAAAAGAGCGTCATAATTCATTCGGGAAAACCGAAATGTGGTACGTAACCCAAGCCGATGCAGACGCTAGAATTATTGTGGGTTTTAAAGAAGATTCAAATAAAGAAGAATATTTAAAACACTTACATGACAATACTTTAGTTTCAATTTTAGACGATGTAAAAGCGAAACCTGGAGATGTTTTCTTTTTAGAAACAGGAACAGTTCATGCTATTGGTGCAGGTTTGGTTGTTGCCGAAATTCAGCAGACTTCTGATATTACGTATAGATTATACGATTTTGACCGTGTAGACGCGCAAGGAAATAAAAGAGAATTGCACGTAGATCTTGCATTGGATGCGATTAACTACAATAAAGTAGATACGCAGAAAAAATACGAGACAAAAACTAATACATCAAATACAATAGTAGATTGTCCTTATTTTACAACTAATTTCCTTCCGTTAGAAAATAAATTAGAAGTGGCTAAAACAGGAGAAACGTTTACAGTATATATGTGTATTGAAGGCAATTTCGAAATTGAATACGACGGATTCAAGCAAGCTTACAAAAAAGGAGATACCATTTTGGTTCCAGCTGCAATAAATGCATTTAATTTGATCGGAAACGCTTCAATTTTAGAAATTTACATTTCTTAGCATTAAATTTAAAGATAATATGTACTTTTGCAGACGCAAATTAAAATAATAAGAAAAATGGCAAACGTTAAGAATTTAAAGAAAGACATCAACTTCGTATTAGGAGATATTATTGAAGCAGTTTATTTGTTTGAGATGTCAACAACAGGAAATCCAACTCCAGAAACGAATGCTTTAGTCGATGAAGCTATTGCTGCATTCGATACTTTGATTACAAAAGTGAACGCTAAAAACGTTGAAAATAAAAAAGCACACTTCAAACAAATCAATGTTGAATTAGAACAAACTGCTAATCAATTGATTGAAAAAATCAACGCACTATAAGCGAAAAAAAGTGTAAAAAAGTGCAATTTTATTTTGGAGAATTGAAAATCCGCTTTATATTTGCACCCGTAATGAGGCCGATGTAGCTCAGCTGGCTAGAGCAGCTGATTTGTAATCAGCAGGTCGTGGGTTCGAGTCCCTCTATCGGCTCAAACGGAAACCATTCGCATCGGCGAATGGTTTTTTTGTTTAAATAGAGAGTGGTGCGAAATTTTTTTTGGAATATTAAAAAACATTTCTATCTTTGCACTCGCAAAATAGGCCGATGTAGCTCAGCTGGCTAGAGCAGCTGATTTGTAATCAGCAGGTCGTGGGTTCGAGTCCCTCTATCGGCTCAAAAACCATCACAGAAATGTGGTGGTTTTTTTTTTGGTCAAAAAAATAAACTTCAAATTTTAGGAAATTCCAAATTCCAAATGATTATTGGAATCCGTAAACTTAAATCTGATAAGATTATGTGCTAAAATAAAAATTCCAAACTCCAATTCATGTCGTAAATTGGAATTTGGAATTTGAGATTTTAAATTTAATGTGTTTAAGAATGGGATTTGGACTCGAGCGACAGCGAACAGGCGAAGCAATTTAAAAATTGGAATTTTAAATATTTATCTCCCCAATTTCTGATGTGCCGCAGTAAATTGTCCCGAAGACATTGCGGCAAAAATAGAAAGTTCACCTGTTAAACATAATGCAATTGCAATTTCGGCAAGTTTGCCACTTTTTCCAGCGCCATAACAACCTAATAGTTCGAGACACTCTCTTTGCGTAGGAAATGATGTTCCGCCGCCAACTGTTCCAACAATCATGTTAGACATGGTGATAGCAAAATAAATATCATTGTTTTCGGTGATTTCCATTCTGGTAACTGCGACAGAAGCTTCACCTGTACAGGCAACATCTTGTCCGCAGGCAATAAATAAAGCTGCAAGTCCATTAGAAGGATGCATGCCGCCGCCGACTACGCCCGCTTTTTTGGCTCCAGAAACGCATATTTTCCATTGTTCGTATAATAAGGCCGGAGTGGTCTTTAAAACCGATTTAACGACCTCATTTTTTATTACTATTTCGGCAGTAACTTTTCTTCCGCGAACTCTTGTGTTTAAAGGGCTGATTTTTTTATCTCCAGAAAAATTGCCTTCAATAGTCCAGAATACAGGTTTTATTGGACAGTGTTCGAGAATATACTTGCATATTCTATCTGAGCAGATTGTTACCATATTTTGGCCAGAAGCATCACCAGAAGTAAATTCAAATTTTAAAATCAGAATATTTCCTTCGATATTGATGCCTACGTCATTTAAAATGGCATAATTGCTAGTTTCTCTGGTTAATGCTGAAAATGTTTCGGTGTGGTCTAATACCCAAGAAACAAATTTGCCCAATTCAATTACAGTTTTAAATTTGAAAGTAGGAGTTCTTTGTACGCCTTCTTGAAGCGTAACAACTGTTATTGGTCCAGATTCCCTGCAGGCTTTCGCACCTCTGTTATAAGATGCAAGCAATGCGCCTTCGGTTGTGGCGAGAGGGACGTAAAAAGGGCCTTGGGCAACGCTTCCGTTTATTACAAGCGGACCAATAATTCCGGTAGGAATCTGGCTCATGCCGATGTAATTTTCGATATTGCCTTTTAAGCTTTCGTTATTTGTAAAAACTTTTTCTCCAGAGAGAAAATCGAGGTCTAAATTTAATTGGCTGCGAATAAAATTCAGACGCAATTTCTGACCATTTGAAGTGTAGGGGTCTTGGTCGGGAATTTTTTCTGCTTGAGAATGTTTTGGATTATAAGATTCTAATTTGTGAAAAACTGACGAATCTATGTAATCATACTTAGGTCGACTGATGTTGCTGGTTAAATTTTCCATAAATATAGTTTTTGAAATTTGAAGCTAAGGTATTACAAATTGAAATTGTATTTATGTAAATTCTGACAATTTAACAGTTAATTATTTAATTGTCAGTTATTTATGATAATTAAAAACAATGCTGAAAAAAAGACATAAAAAAAATCCTGTTCTTTTAAAAAACAGGATTGATCAAAAGGTCAAAAAGTGTAAATTTTAAAATTTAACTTGTTGATTTTTATTGTTTTATGTTTATTTTGTCGCTTTTCTTTGCTAATTTAGGTAGCATATTTTGTTAGTTTCTTCGATAAAAAAAATGCCCTGAATTTTTCAGGGCATTTTTTGCTATAATGAAGTAAATTATTTTTCTGTTTCAGTTGTTGCGGCTTCAGTTTCAGTTTTAGCTACAGGAGCCTTTTGTTCTTCTTTCTTAATTTCAGCAACATATTTTGTTAGTTTCTTTCCGTAAAGTGATTTTGCTACTTTTGGAGTCATCGATTTTTGAATTGTATCCAAAAATTTGATATTGATATCGTAAATCTCAGCTAAAGCAATATAAGGCGCTACTTCATGATCTTTATTGTTTATAGCAAAGTTTGTAGCGTATAAATATTTTCTTTTGATGTTTGATTGCTGTTTGGCTTCAATGCTGTCAATCGCTTTTTGATCTTGTCTTTTTAAAGCTTTAAATCTTGCTTCAACCATTGACAGGTTTTCGTCAATAAAACGAGAATTTACTTTTTGATACTGCTCGTATAATTCCTGATTTTTTGAGCCTGTAATTTTTGCGCTCGAAATGAAATTATCTAAGTTGGTTTCGATATTGATGTTTCCTGGTTCAGCAAAAAACAAAATGTTATTGTCTAAAGAATTACTTACGCCTCGGTCTAGAAATAAGTAAAGCATTTCTGGAGATTCTAATTTGATGTCTCTTTCAAAAGCTGCATTTCCATCAATTTTAATACTGTCGATTGCAACAAGAGAAGTGTCAACAAAACGTTGGATATATAATGTTCCGGTTTTTAAACCTTTAATGTTTCCTGTAATGTGTAAATTATCAGCAGCAGTTTCTTTTTTGCTGCAAGATGCTAAGACTGCAAGAGTAACAAAAGCAATTAATGTTTTTTTCATTGGTTTTTGAGATTTTGGTGCAAAATAAAGAAAATAGTTTAAATGTAAAGAGGTGGATGTTTTATTTTTATAAAAAAATAAATCCCAATCTATTTCTAAATTGGGATTTGAAATCATTGCAGGAAAAGGTCTTACATTGTCAAATTGAATGAAGTGCCATTTTCGTGGGTATAAGTGTAAAGTGCATCGCAGTCGTTATTTCCATAATCTATTACGCCGTTTAAAATACCGCCTTGAACTTTCAGCTGTCCTTTAGAAATAAAAAGGCAAGAATATTTTTTAATTAACGGCTCTTTTACTGTCAAAGTAAGTGTTCCGCCAGCTGTTGCTGTTACCGTATGCGTGCCTTCTGTTATCTCATAAACATTATCAGATAAAACAAAAGGAGTATCTACACCTGCAGTTTGTTTAGTAGTATACGTTCCAGAATTAGTATAAACGCCTCCTTGTAAATCGGTTAATTTACCGTTGGTTACTTTTCTAGTCCACTGCGGTATAGTTTCAGTAGTTGTCGTATTGGTGTATTCAATAGTTCCTTCTAATTTGATACCGTTTATAGAGTAGTTAATTCTTTCAATGGTCATTTTGCTTCCTGTTGCAGTAATTGCTCCAGAAAGCGTTACTTTCAATTGTCCTTTTCTTGTAAGGTTGTTTGCGTCTTTGCATCCCGCTGTTCCGAAATCTGCTAAAAATACTTTCGGATATTCGCTTCCATTTGGAGTAGTAATTGTAATTGTTGCGCAAATGCCGGGAGGTGGTGACGTTTCTGTGGTTTTTCCAGTAGTTGAGGTAGCTGTGCTAATCAAAAGACTGGTGTTAAGATCCATTTCGTTAGAAGTGTCAACCGCAACTGAAGCTCCAATAGTTGTTAGGTCTGTTGTAACTGTCGGTTCGTTATTGTCGCTCGAACACGAAACGTATAAAAGTGCTGTAGCACAAATAGTTGTCAGTAAAAAGGCCGTTTTTTTCATAGTGGTATTTGTTTTGGATTAGATTAATAAGGCAGTCAAATGTAATAAAAAAACGAATTACAATTAAAAAATCCTGTAGTGGTATTTACAGGATATTATAACGAATTTTTGAAGTAAAAATTATGTGCAAAACTGTTAAGAAATGACTTTAAACTGATTTGTAGTAATTGCTTTTTGCTTTTCTGATTTTTTTATATTCTTCCCAATTAAACCTGTTTAAGAAATCGGCTGCATTTTGGGCGCCTCTTATAAAAAGATCAATTTTTGCATCGTCTGTCAGATTGAAGTTCAGCCAATTGTGGCTTCCAGTGTCGATGTACCCGATTAAATTTTTAAAATCTGGATTTTTTTGGAGAAATTCAGAATCGTATCCATAGCGCGCAGTGTCAAACAGCGAACTTATTAAATTGGAAAATTTTTCATTTTTATTGATTTCGTTTTTATCGTAGCCCAATTTAATTCCGAAAGTTGGAGAAGCGGGAACATTCATGTTTTCATGAAAAATGTCTATCGGGAAATTTGAGATTATTCCGCCGTCCATAAACATCACTTCTGACGGAACAGATGTTCTAAGGCAAGTTGCATCATTCCATTTGTTCCAAGAATCGACTCCGGTTGGAATATTTTTAATTTTAAAAGGTGTAAAAAACAACGGAATCGACATCGAAGCGCGAACAAAATCGGCTGGATTCTGAACATCTGGATTGGAGTAAAACAAATCAATCATTTGTGGGAAAATAATTTTGCTTTCGGTAGTGATGTCTGCGGTAATTATGGCCATTTGACTCCAATGATCTACACGGGTATATTCTTCTTTATCACCTTGATTTAAGCGATTTATTCGATATAATTTGTTTTTATCTGAAATTCCTTTTTCTCTTAAAGCTTTTAAATCGGCATAATTTTTTATTCCTTTTTGCGAAAGTAGATTGGTCATCCATTGATGGAAATTATTTCCAGGATTTAATCCTAAATCATCTTTGAAATTATCGACTACCTGACAGCCTTTCATTATTAATTTCAGATTTCCCGCATCACTCAGCAAGGCATCAATAAATTCGCGGGCATCGTGATCGCCATCCACAAAATCGTATAAATTTTTATTGCAAAGACAATCTAATATCCATTCCGATTTTTCGATATCGCAAGTTCCCGCGGCCGCCATCAGCATGGTGTTAATACTTCCGGCTGAGGTTCCGGCAAGGCTTAAAAAACGAATTCCCATTTTTTCCAGAACATAAACATAGCCAACCAAGGCAATTCCGAGAACGCCGCCGCCTTCTTGTACAAGATCGACATATTGGCAATTATTGTTGTCTATGATATCAGAGAATTTTTTGTTTTTAATCTGGGTTTTTAAATCCTTTATAATTGCTAGAATTTCTCCATTTTCTGTAAACTTTCTTTTATCCATGATTTCTAGAATTTAGGTTGATTTAATCTGTTGGTAGTCAAAATTATAGAAATGATTTTTTTGAGAAAAGGGGAGAATGACCCTTTTTTAACGGGTAATTTTAGGGCAAAAAAAATCCTGCAAAACTTAATTTGCAGGATTTTAAAAATTTATTTTAGAATGCTTATTTAATCATTTCAAAACTTCTTTTTACGAAAGCAGTAAGTGCTTCACCTTTCAATAGGTTTTGAGATAATTTAGCTAAATCTAAAGCTTGTTTTACTAAATGCTCTTGGTGTGTTTTGTCTTCAGTATTTAAAATGCTTGAAGCCAAATCAGAATTAGTATTAACAACTAAGTTGTACATTTCTGGCATATTGCCCATTCCGAACATTCCGCCGCCGCCAGTCTGGCTCATTTCTTTCATTCTACGCATAAATTCTGGTTGCGTAATAATGAATGGAGCTGCCTGAGAATCCATAGCTTCCAATTGAACAGAGTATGCTTTTGGAATATAAGCTTCCAAAGAAGTTTTTAAAGCTGCTTTTTCGTCTTCAGATAATTTAGAAATAGCATTTTCTTCTTTTTTGATTAAGTTGTCAATATGATCAGAGTCAACACGTACAAAAGTTAGGTCGCTGTTATCATTTTCGATTTTCTGAATTAAATGCGAGATAATCGGAGAATCTAAAAGCAATACTTCGTAACCTTTCTCTTTTGCTGATTCAATATAAGAGTGCTGTGCGTCTTTGTTTCCAGCATAAAGAACAACTAATTTACCGTCTTTGTCAGTTTGGTTTTCTTTTAAGTTTTCTTTTAATTCTTCTAAAGTGTAGTATTTGTCATCTACAGTTGGGTATAAAACAAATGCGCCCGCTTTTTCGTAGAATTTATCTTCAGAAAGCATTCCGTACTCTAAAACGATTTTAATATCGTTCCATTTTGCTTCAAAATCTGCACGGTTTTCGTTAAATAAAGCTTTTAATTTATCTGCTACTTTACGAGTAATGTAGTTTGAGATTTTTTTAACTGCTCCATCTGCCTGTAAACCAGAACGAGAAACGTTTAACGGAATATCTGGAGAATCGATTACACCTTTTAACATTGTCAAGAATTCAGGTACGATTCCTTCTACGTTATCGGTAACGTAAACTTGGTTTTGGTACAACTGAATTTTATCTTTTTGGATCTGCATGTCTGAACCCAATTTTGGGAAATACAAAATACCAGTTAAGTTAAACGGATAATCTACATTTAAATGAATGTTGAATAACGGCTCTTCAAATTGCATTGGATACAATTCTCTGTAGAAGTTTTTGTAATCTTCATCAGATAATTCAGAAGGCTGTTTAGTCCAAGCTGGATTAGGGTTGTTGATGATGTTGTCAGTTTCAACAGTTTCATTAACGTAATCTTCTGGAGCGTCTTCTGGTTTTGGAAGCGTTTCTGTTCTTGTTCCAAATTTAATCGGAATAGGCATAAACTTATTATACTTATTCAATAAACCGCTGATTTTAGAATCGTCTAAGAACTCAAGAGAATCTTCTGCAATGTGAAGGATAATTTCAGTTCCGCGTGAAGTTTTGTCAGCAGGCTCCAAAGTGAATTCTGGACTTCCGTCGCATGTCCAATGTGCAGCTGGCTCATCTTTGTATGATTTTGTTATGATTTCAACTTTCTCAGCTACCATAAAAGCAGAGTAGAAACCAAGACCAAAATGTCCGATAATACCAGAATCTTTCGCAGAATCTTTGTATTTGTCCAAAAATTCCTCAGCACCAGAAAATGCTACTTGGTTGATGTATTTTTCAACTTCATCAGCAGTCATACCCAAACCTTGATCGATGATGTGGATTTTTTTGCCTTCTTTGTCCACTTTCACCTCAATAATTGGGTTTCCGTATTCTACTTTAGCCTCGCCAATACTGATAAGATGTTTTAATTTTAAAGTAGCATCAGTACCATTAGAAACAAGCTCGCGCAAGAAAATTTCGTGGTCGCTGTATAAGAACTTTTTAATTAAGGGAAAAATGTTTTCTACTGAAACATTAATTTTACCTGTTGCCATATTTTTTAATTTTTGATTTAATTTGATGATTTTCACTTATTCAAATAGAATACCAATTGTTTTTTGGGTGACAAAATGGCGGAAATGTTAATTTTGAAAGAAAATAAATAGATTCTAAAACTGATAATATCCCGACGAATCGTATATTTGTGGTACAATAATTGTTAAAAAGGCAAGTATTAATCTAAAAAAATTGTACAAAATGAAGAAGAGTATTTTTATATGCTTGATTGCCGCTATGTTTTTTGCGTGTAAATCAGCTTCGTCAACAGCAGCTTCGTCTTCAGAAGCAACGACACTATCAAATAAGCTTGATAGAAAAACTCAAGTAGCTTTTAAAGGAAACTGGGTCCTTACTAATGTTTCTTACCCAGGTTCTGATTATATCAAAGTAAATTCTTTTGATTTAGCTGATTCAAAATGCTTTATTGGTAGTACTTGGAGCTTTATTTCAAACAATAACAAAGGAACAATGGCTTTAACATCGCCAAGCTGTACCTCTTTCTCTTCTCCAATTGTATGGAGTATAAATGATCAAGGGATGTTTATACTTAAAATTTTGGATGCTGGAGAAAAAGCTAAGAAAGTAAGAGATGGTTATTTGCTTAAAGTAGGCAGTGTTACAGAATCTTCATTTCAATTAATTGATAATATCAATGTTGGAGGTCAGGTAAAAGATGTGGTTTACCAATTTCAAAGAGCTAATTAATATTTTAAAGAGATAAAAAATGAGAAAGATAACGGTTTTAGGTTTAAGCAGTTTAATGGTTATAGCTAGTTTTTTTACTAGCTGTGATTCAGTAAAAAACGCAAATAATACGCAAAAAGGAGCCGGAATTGGTGCTGTTGCAGGTGGTGTGATTGGTGCAGTTTTAGGAAACAATATCGGACGAGGCGGAAACGCTGCTTTAGGAGCTGCAATTGGAGCTGCTGTTGGTGGTGGTACAGGAGCTTTGATCGGAAACAAAATGGATAAACAAGCTCGTGAAATTGATCAGGCTTTACCAGGTGCGTCTGTAGAAAGAGTTGGAGAAGGAATTCACTTGACATTAAATGAAAATGCAGTGCGTTTTGATACTAATAAGTCAACTTTGACTTCTCAAGCAAAAGCTAATTTAGATAAATTAGTTCCTGTATTTAATGAGTATGGAGATACTGATATTCAAATTTTTGGTTACACAGATAATACTGGAAAGCCAGAATATAACTTAACACTTTCAGGACAAAGAGCTGCTTCTGTGCAAGCTTATTTAGTTTCAAAAGGATTAAAATCTAGCCGTTTCAAAACTTCAGGTTTAGGAATTGCAGATCCAATTGCAACAAATGATACGCCAGAAGGTAGAGCGCAAAACCGTCGTGTAGAATTCTCAATTACTGCAAACGACAAAATGGTAAATGACGCAAAAGCAGAAGCTGGAAAATAATTTCAGATAAAATAAAATATAAAAAAAGCTGTTTCATAATTGAAGCAGCTTTTTTTTGACTTTAGAAATTAAACATCGTAAATTTGACGTTTCATATTACAACTCATGCTCGACATACAAAATATATCTTTTACGTACACCGAAACCCCAGTTATAAAAAACATCTCTTTTTCTATTGAAAAAGGCCAGAATATTGCCATTATTGGTGAGAGTGGCTGCGGAAAAAGTACGCTACTGAAGCTTATATATGGACTTTACGATCTGGACGAGGGAAAGATTTTTTATGAGAACAAACCAGTTTTGGGACCAAAATTTAATTTGATTCCAGGAATGCCTTATATGAAATATTTGGCGCAGGATTTTGATTTGTCTCCTTATGAAACGGTTGCTGAAAATGTTGGTAAGTTTCTATCGAATGGTTTTGCCAACATGAAAAAACTTCGTGTTCAGGAACTGCTAGAAATGGTAGAAATGGACCAGTTTTCTAATGTTAAGACCAAATTCTTGAGTGGAGGACAGCAGCAGAGAGTGGCTTTGGTAAGAGTTTTGGCTTTAGAACCAGAAGTGATTTTATTAGACGAGCCATTCAGTCAAATTGATGCTTTCAGAAAAAATGCACTGCGTCGTAATTTGTTCCGTTACTTAAAACAAAAAGGGATTACGTGTATTATTGCAACCCATGACAGCACAGATGCATTATCTTTTGCAGACCAAGCTATTGTAATGAGAAATGGGGAAGTATTGGTAAAAGATGATCCGAATAAAATATATGAAGATCCAAAAATAAAATATGTGGCTTCTTTGTTTGGAGAGGTAAATGAAATTCCGACGCATTTATTATTAGACTATCAAGACGAAACCCATAAAACTTTGGTTTATCCTCATCAATTTAAAATGGTTTCAGAATCCCGATTAATGGTTAAAATTAGAAGAACTTATTTTAGAGGAAGCCATTATTTAATTGAAACCGTTTATAAAAGGCAATTAATTTTCTTTGAAAGTGAAATAGATTTACCGCTTGAGCAAGAAGTATTTCTGGCTTTGAATTATCTATAATTAGAAAATGTGCCAATTAGATAATTAAGATAATTGCTGGCATTAAATAATAAACCCGACAGGTTTTTGAAACTTGTCGGGTTTGCTTTTGAAAATAAAATTAATTTTTCAGATATTTTTCTAAAAATTGATCTTGTTCCCAAAGCAAATGAAGAATGTTTTCTTTGGCAACATAACTATGCGATTCTTTTGGCAGAATAACCATTCTTGCTGGCGCTCCTAAACCTTTTAATGCTTGAAAATAACGCTCTGTCTGCAAAGTAAAAGTTCCAGGATTGTTATCTGCTTCTCCGTGAACTAGTAATATTGGAGTTTTCATTTTCTCTGCATTCATAAAAGGCGACATGGTATTGTAGACTTCTGGAGCTTCCCAGTAATTTCTTTGTTCAGATTGGAATCCGAATGGGGTTAAAGTTCTGTTGTAAGCGCCACTTCTTGCAATTCCACAGGCAAAAAGATTGGAATGCGTTAATAAGTTAGCCGTCATAAATGCTCCATACGAATGTCCTCCAACAGCCACTTTTTTGCGATTAATATAGCCTAAAGCGTCAACAGCATCAATCGCCGCTGCTGCATTATCAACTAATTGCGAAACAAAGTTGTCGTTTGGTTCTGTAGTTCCTTCTCCAATAATTGGAAATGCGGCATCGTCTAAAACCACATATCCTTTTGTAACCCAGTACACAAATGAGCCATAATAAGGAAATGTAAATTCGTTGGAATTTTGAGTCGATTGCGAAGCACTGTTTCTGTCTTTGTATTCTGCGGGATAAGCCCAGATCAATAGTGGCAATTTTTCTTTTTTCGTTTTATCATAACCAGCAGGAAGGTATAAAGTTCCTGAAAGTTCCAATCCGTCTTTACGTTTGTACTTGATAACTTCTTTGCTTACATTTTTAATGCTCTCAAATGGATTTTTGAAATCAGTGACTTGTGTTAAGCTGTTTTGTTTTTTGATATTTCTGAAATAGTAATTCGGATATTCTGTTTTAGATTGTATCTGAACCAAGACTTTTCCGGTTTTAAAATCTTCAATTTCTAAAATATCTTCTTTTTTGTCTTTATAAGAAGACGTATAAATGCGTTTAGATTTTAAAGTTTCCAGATTGAATTCATCCACAAAAGGGAATTGCCCAGTTTTAGTATAACCTTCGCCAATTCTGTAAAGATTGTTTTTTTCGATTGCTAAAACATATTTATTGTAAGCATTTTTTTTGGTTTCGAAAACTCCAGGATCTGAATAAACATCTTGCGAATTTCTATCTGTAATCAGTTTCGGCTGCTGACTTGGATTTGAAGGATTTATTAAAAATGTTTTAGTGTTTCTAGTGTCGTACCATTCTTCTGAAAGAATAGCTAAATCGTCATTCCCCCAAATAATATCACTAAAACGCTGTGGTGTTTTTGCTAAAGATGTCGCTTCTTTGTCAAAAGGTGCATCCCAAAGAAAAATCTCATCTCTAAAATCAACTTTATTTGCAGGATCTCCTTCATCTAAAGCTACAACATAAGACAATGTTGCAGGTTTGTCATTTCTCCAAGCCATTTCTCTTTTTCCTTTGCGAACAGCCATAAAACCTTTTGGCATAATTTCGTTTAGAGGAACATCGTTTACTGTTTTAATTTCTCTTCCGCTTAAATCGTAAACAATAGTTTTAGACGGAAATCTATATAAAGGCACTACATAAGAAAACGGTTTTTGAATTGTAGTCAGCATAATGTAATTGCCGTCTGGTGAGATTTTTTCTCCAAAATACATAGCAGCTGCTTTATATAATGAAGCATCGCCGTTTAATTTTACTTTGTATAATTCAGAAGTGATGCAGTTTTCAAAATTAACTTCGTCATTTTTGTTTTTCAGCATATCAGGATAGGTTCTGTTTTGAGATTTTTCTCCCGAAGTGTTTGAAATAATTGGACCACTAGGCAGATCTTTTTTAGAATCTAGAAGAGGCTGTCTGTCTTTAGGAAGCATTTTTACTAAGATGGTTTCGCTATCTAAAAACCAGCTAAACGGATTTCCAAGATTGGCATTTACTCTGGCCTCTGTAAGTTTTGTAGCTTGTGCTGTAGCCACATCTAAAACCCAAAGTTCAACACCAGAATTGGTAGTATTTGAGAATAGTATTTTTTTGTCATTTGGCGACCAAAGAATGTTTGATATTTTCGGATTATCAGGCAATCCTTTAACTTGGATTTCTTCTTTACCGCTTATTTTTCTCAGTTTAAGATTTGTCAGATACGTTACTGTACTCGAAATATTAGTAACGGGATTAATTCTTAAACCTGCCAAACGAACCTCGTCTTGATTTAAATCGTCTAACGTTTTGTAAGTATTGCGATACATTAAGAGCATATTTTCTTTTTTTGTATCCATAGATACGGAAGGAGCTCTTTGGTAATCTGCCAAATCTAAAATAGATTTTGAAGGTTTTTGATAAGTTAGATTCTCTTGTGCGAAAGAGAAAAAGCTTATATTTAAAAATAAAAACAGTGTAACCTTTAATTTCATAGTTTGAATTTTATGGGTTTGTAAAATTGGTATTCAAAATGTTTGTCTAAGATAGTTTTGTCTTGTTACATCTTGAGCCTGATTTTTAATTTTTTTCAATGTTTGCGTCTTAAAATTGCCTTTTCGAGAAGTAAATGATGATAAGTCACCGTAGAATTAAAATATATTAAATTGCTAATAACGAAAAAAATAGTATTTTGTGTACGTATATTTTAAAGTATGCGTAAATTTGCAATCCAATTTTTTAATAAATAATAATAGATTATGTATCATTCAAAAATAGCTGGTTTAGGATATTATGTGCCTTCAAATGTGGTGACTAACGATGATTTGTCTAAGATAATGGATACTAATGATGAATGGATTCAGGAAAGAACAGGAATTCAGGAAAGAAGACACATTATCCGTGGAGAAGACACTACTACTTCAATGGGAGTAAAAGCAGCTAAAATTGCAATCGAGCGCTCTGGCGTTGCCAAAGAAGATATTGATTTTGTAGTTTTTGCTACATTAAGTCCAGATTATTATTTTCCAGGACCAGGTGTTTTGGTTCAAAGAGATTTAGGTTTAAGAACAGTTGGAGCATTAGATGTTAGAAACCAATGTTCTGGTTTTGTTTACGCAATTTCTGTTGCAGACCAATATATTAAAACTGGAATGTATAAAAATATTTTGGTTATTGGTTCTGAGGTTCATTCTACTGGATTGGACATGACAACTCGCGGACGTGGAGTTTCTGTAATTTTCGGAGATGGAGCAGGGGCTGCAGTTTTAAGCCGTGAAGAAGATTTGACGAAAGGAATTTTATCTACACATTTGCATTCAGAAGGAGAACACGCAGAAGAATTGGCTTTACAAGCGCCAGGAATGGGAGCTCGTTGGGTGACAGATATTATTGCTGATAATGATCCGAATGATGAAAGTTACTATCCTTATATGAACGGACAATTTGTGTTTAAAAATGCTGTAGTTCGTTTTGCTGAAGTAATCAATGAAGGCTTGGAAGCAAATGGTCTTCAGGTTTCAGATATCGACATGCTAATTCCGCATCAAGCGAATTTGAGAATTTCGCAATTCATTCAAAATAAATTCAAATTAACAGACGACCAAGTTCATAACAATATTCAGAAATACGGAAACACGACAGCAGCGTCTATTCCGATTGCTTTAACTGAAGCTTGGGAACAAGGGAAAATCAAATCTGGAGATACAGTTGTTTTAGCAGCTTTCGGTAGCGGATTCACTTGGGCAAGTGCTATTATTAAATGGTAAAATAATCATCTTACATTATATGTTTTTTTTAACCTGCTTCTTATTTGGAGCAGGTTTTTTTTTATAAATTGCGGTGTAGACCTGACAGGTTTCTAAAACCTGTCAGGTCTCTGAGAATAAACTTATTTCAATAAAAATGAAAAAAAATCAATTAGAAATCGCTTGTTTTAATTATGAATCGGCATTAATTGCTCAAGCAAATGGCGCGGACAGAATTGAACTTTGTGAAAATATGAAATTGGGAGGAACAACACCAAACTCAATTTTGGTAGTAAAAGTTCGTGAAAGCCTAAACATAAAAATGCATGTCATTATTAGACCTCGAGGTGGAGATTTTGTTTATTCTGACGAAGAGCTTACAGAAATGAAACAAGATATCAAGCAATATAAAAAATTAGGTGTTGACGGTTTTGTTTTCGGAATCTTAAAAGATGATGGAAAAATAAATAAAAAGCAGAATAAAGAATTAGTGCATTTAGCGCATCCGCTTTCTTGTACATTTCATCGCGCTTTTGATGTAGTTAAAAATCCGGAAAAATCGCTTGAGTCAATCATCGATTGCGGCTTCAAAACGATTCTAACTTCAGGGCAAGGAGTAAATGTCGAAGAAGGAATTTCAGCTTTAGCAAGACTTCAGGAATTAGCGGGAGATCGAATAGAAATTATGCCGGGCGGAGGTCTGCGATCTTCGAATATCAAATTACTTCAAGAAAAATTAGATTTGACGTTTTACCATTCATCAGCAATTACAGACGATTCGGAAACGGCAAACCCAGAAGAAATAAAAGAATTACGTAATTTTTTATAATCGCATAAAAATAAAAAATCCTGAAGTTGGCATACTTCAGGATTTTTCTTTTCTACAAGAACTATTAAAATCTGCTAATAAAAGCGGTATTAAAACATTCCGCCGCCACCTTTATTAGTGTTATCGTCTCTTTGTTTACGCTGTAAATTTTTGATTTTTCCGCCTCCAAAGTTGTAAGTCAAACCAACATATACCGTTTGGCTTTCCCATTTAAACTGACCCGCTTGCGGATAAGGATACATAGTATCAAAAGCATATTTCATAGTGTTGAAGACATCATTAAAACGAACACTTAAATTCATTTTATTGTCTAGCAATGTATAACGTGTACCTATATCCATTTTATACATTTCGTGGCTATTGTTCTGAAGTCCGTCTGTAGCCCCTCTATAGAATCCGAAAGCTAAGAAACTTAAACGTTTATTTACTTTAAAGTTAGAGTTCATACGTCCGTTGAAAGCAGCAACAGTAATTTTGCGATCGATCGGATTACTTGTATTAGTTGCAGGATCGTATAAGAACACAATACCTTGCTGATTAATACTTGAGAAATCAATAGACGGCTGGATATCCCACCATTTTGTAATTTTATAATTGAATGAAAGTTCAAATCCGTAAGCAGTATTATGATCGTAGTTGGTAAACGTCATAATCTGTTTTTCTTTATTAGGATCTGCTGGATCAGGATATAAAATTCTGCTGATTTGATCGTTGATGCTTCTCACAAAAACACCAGCTGTAAAACTTCCTTTTTCAAGAGTTTTAGTATAATTTACTTCAACAGAGTTTGTAAACTGAGGTCTTAATTCTGGATTTCCTAAAGAAGTAACCAACGGAGTGGCAAATTCACGAATAGGTTTTGTCTGCTCTAAACTCGGACGGTCTACACGACGGCTGTAACTGAATTGTAAAGTGTTTTTCTCATTCAAATTATACGTTAAATAAGCAGATGGATATAAGGTAATATAATCATCATCAAATTTAGTCTGGCCATAATTTAAGTTGGCTTGAACTTTATAGCTTTCAAAACGCGCACCTAATTGATAGCTGAACTTTTTGAATTTTTGTCCAAATGTTACATAAGCAGAATAAATATCGGTGTCGTACGTATAATGAGAAGTTTGGTCTGCAACAGGAAGTAATGGGTTTCCTGTTGTGTAATCGTTGCCTGTTCTCGTGATTCTTGCTTCTGCTCCAGCTTCAAGAGTCGTTTTTTCGTTTAACGGATTAACATAATCAACGTTTATAGTGCTTAATTTTCTAGTTCCTTCTAAGAAATCATTGTATGCAACATCTGAAGAGGTGTTGTCAGTATTGGTCGTTTGAGTATCAAAAGAAGCATGTTGCGTTTCTTTGTTATCACTATAATTGGCTTCAAAATCTAAAGTATGTCCTTCTTTTTTGAAAATGTGTTTGTATGCCAAATTATAAGTTCCAACTCGATCTGGTCCCCAATATTTTGATTTTTGGAAAATATTAGAAATATCAGAATTTGCTACATTATTATAGTCAATGTCAGTATCTACAAAACCTTCACCGTCAGATCTGTTTTGGTTCGTATAAATAGATAAAGTGTTATGGTCGTCAATTAAATAATCCATACCAATTTTGTATAAATACGATTCGTTGTCATTCAAAACATCAATATTTTGAGTGATATCTTGATCGAATCTTTGGATAAATCCATCATTCTGATACTTTCCAAAATTCTGTCCTACGTTTCCAAAGAAATTTACTTTACCAGTTTTATAGTTTAAATCTAAAGACTGATTGTATTTTGCTGTTTTACCAAAAGTAATACCGCCGCTATACGTTCCGTTAAAACCAGTATTAGCATTTTTATGCAAAATGATGTTGATAATTCCAGACATTCCTTCTGGATTATACTTCGCACTTGGATTGGTAATCAGCTCAATTTTTTTGATAGAAGTTGACGGAATCTGTTTCAACAATTGAGCAGGATCAATATTAGAAGGGCGACCGTCAATAAGAACACGAACATTGTCATTTCCGCGAAGCGAAAGTTTTCCATCCTGATCCACATTCACAGAAGGAATATTATTCATAATATCCGATGCTGAAGCTCCTGCGGTTGTTAAATCTTTTCCAACGTTTACTACCTTTCTATCAATTTTTTGTTCAATTGTCGAACGTTCTGCAATAACGTTTACCCCTTTTAACTGCGTTGCTTCTTCTTCTAGAGAAACATTTACAGTTGCAGTTTTTTTGTTTTCGCTTAAAAGAACAGATCCAATATATTTTCTAAATCCAATATATTGAATTTCGATCGTATAACTTTTTAAAGCAACATTTTTAAAAGAAAAGTCTCCATTATCGTCTGTATTTACTCCGGTAATTACTTTTCCATTTTCTTTAAGTGAAACAGTAGCATAAGAAATCGGCGCATTGTTTGACTTTTCTGTAATTTTTCCAGAAATACTTCCCGTATTCTGGGCCTGTGCAGTTGCGATTATCCCCAATAACGCAAACAGAAAGAATTTTAATTTCATGATTTTTTTACTGATTATTTTTGATTTGATTGATGATGATTTTGTTTTGTTAGTTTTTCTTTTTTTTGTTTTTTCTTGACCTCAATAAAAATTGAAGTCACTAAGTAAGACTCGATTGTATTTGATATGTTACAAGAAATTCTAGAAAAAAGAATAAATTTTTTCTCATTGGCTGTTTTGTAAGAGATTAGGCTTTTGATTTTTTGATAATTTTAACAATTAAAAAATACCCTTTTTTATCAAATTGAAACTCTTTTCTTGAATTTAATATGTTTTTGATTTTCTCTAATTGATGAATAAGCAGTATCTTTGCTCACTTTAAAATAAGTTTACATGTCATTACAACAAATTCTTACACCTTCTATACAAAAAGCAATACAAGCATTATTTGATGTTACTGTTGATAAAATCGAGTTTCAAACTACTAGAAAAGAGTTTGAAGGCGATATTACAATGGTAATTTTTCCTTTATTGAAAGTGATTAAAAGTAATCCGGCCGAACTGGGAAATAAAATTGGAAACTATCTCGTTGAAAATGTTTCTGAAGTAGCTCGCTTTAATGTAGTTTCTGGTTTCTTGAATATTGTAATTTCAGATAGCTACTATGTGAATTTCTTTAACGGAATAAAAGACCAAATACCGTTTGGATTTGTTGAACCAAACCCTGCTGAAAAAGCGGTAATGGTAGAATATTCTTCTCCAAACACCAATAAACCTTTGCACTTAGGGCACGTTCGTAACAATTTGTTAGGATATTCTGTTGCAGAGATTTTAAAAGCTTCTGGTAAAAAAGTATACAAAACTCAAATTATCAACGATAGAGGAATACATATCTGTAAATCGATGCTGGCTTGGGAGAAATTCGGACACGGAGAAACTCCTGAAACTTCTGGTTTAAAAGGAGATAAACTGGTTGGTAAATATTATGTAGAGTTTGATAAAGCTTACAAGAGTGAAATTAATGGTTTAATCGAAACTGGCAAAACAGAAGAAGAAGCAAAAAAGCAAGCGCCAATCATTATCGAAGCACAAGATATGCTTAAGAAATGGGAAGCTGGCGACGAAAAAGTAATTGCCCTTTGGAAAAAAATGAACGAATGGGTTTATGAAGGTTTTGCTACAACTTATACTAATCTTGGAGTCAATTTTGATAAATATTACTACGAAAGCAACACTTATTTATTAGGTAAAGATGTTGTGCAAGTAGGTTTAGATAAAGGCGTTTTTGAAAAAGATCCAGACGGTTCTGTTTGGATTGATTTGACTGACGAAGGTTTAGACCGTAAAATTGTTTTGCGTTCTGACGGTACTGCAGTTTATATGACACAAGATATCGGAACAGCAATTCAGCGTGTAAAAGATATGCCAGATGTTGGAGGAATGGTTTACACGGTTGGGAATGAACAAGATTATCACTTTAAAGTATTATTCTTAATCTTGAAAAAATTAGGTTTTGACTGGGCTTCAAGTCTATATCATTTATCATACGGAATGGTGGACTTACCTTCTGGAAAAATGAAAAGCCGTGAAGGAACAGTTGTAGATGCCGACGATTTGATGCAAGACATGACCGATACAGCGCAAAAAATTTCTGAAGATTTAGGGAAATTGGATAGCTATTCTGATGAAGAAAAAGCAAAACTGTACAAAACGATTGGTTTAGGAGCTTTGAAATATTACATTTTAAAAGTCGATCCTAAAAAACGTATTTTGTTCAATCCAGAAGAGTCTGTGGATTTTGCAGGAAATACGGGGCCATTTATTCAATATACATATGCTAGAATTAGATCGATAATTCGTAAAGCAGATTTTGATTTTGATACTAAAATTGAAATTGATGAATTGCACGAAAAAGAAAAAGAATTGCTAAAACAAACCGAGCTTTTCCCAGAAATAATTCAAAATGCAGCTCAAAATCATAGTCCGGCATTAATTGCAAATTATACTTATGATCTAGTAAAAGAATATAACTCTTTTTATCAGTCAGTACATATTTTAGGTGAAGTTGATTTAACTAAAAAAATATTCAGAGTGCAACTTTCTCAAAAAGTTGCCGAAGTAATTAAATCTGCATTGCAATTGTTAGGAATTGAAGTTCCTGAGAGAATGTAAGAGTTTAAAATATCAGAGAAAGTAAAGCCAATAGTTTAATGACTATTGGCTTTTTTTATTGTTTTTTTGGCTCGAAGACCCTTTTTACACTATAATTTGAAAGTAATTTTGCACCGGCTTTTGTAAGAATTACGATAATAGGTGATAGATTTTTAAGTCAGTTCTACTGTTCATTTTTAACTATTTTGAATTAGTAATCTCTTAGTTGAAAAATGATACAGAATAAAAGAAAAACCGTCTATTATAGATGGTTTTTATTCTTAAACCTCACGGTTTACTGGTTTCATTTTTAAACGCAGTGCCTTCTCTTTTAAGTCTTCTAAATTTTATTTGTAATATTAATTGTATATTTTATTTAGTTAAAAGTAAATTAATACTTGTTAAAATTATTTTAATTTTTTAAGTTCGCCCCGTAATTAAAAAACAAAAAATAATGAAACAAAAATTAAAAGGATTTATGATGCTTTTTTTTATTCTGATTTTGCAGTCTAGCATTGCTCAGGAGAAAAAAGTTACGGGAGTGGTTTCAGATGCAAACGGACCAATTCCGGGTGTAAACGTAATTATTAAAGGCACCAAAAATGGAGTTCAATCGGATTTGGATGGTAAATATATCATAACAGCAAAAACTGGTGATGTTTTAACCTTTTCTTACATGGGATTCAAAGATGTTAGTTTAACTGTTGGCTCTGGTTCTGTTCTAAATGCTAAAATGCAAGAAGACGGAAAAGAATTAGATGAGGTTGTGGTTGTCGCATATGGGACGGCAAAAAAGACTTCTTATGTCGGATCAGCTACTCAGATAAAATCTGAACAACTTGAAAATAGACCTTTGACAAATGCATTGTCTGTTTTGGAAGGTTCAACATCAGGAGTTCAAATTCAAAGTTCTGCGGGACAACCAGGTGCTGCTCCCGAAATTAGAATTAGAGGTTTTAGCTCGATTAATGGATCAAATACTCCTTTATACATTGTAGATGGTGTTCCTTATGCTGGCGACATCAGTAATTTAAATTCAAGCGATATTGAAAGTTTAAGCGTTTTAAAAGATGCTTCTTCTACATCTTTATATGGCTCAAAAGCAGCAAATGGAGTAATTATTATTACTACAAAATCAGGGAAATCACAAAAGGATAAATTCTCACTTAATTTAAGTACAGGAATGACCTCCCGATCTATTAAAGATTATAAAAGAGTAAATGCCCTAGATTATTATCCATTAGAATGGGAAGCTATTAGAAATAGTCGTCCGATGGGTAATCAAACAGAAATTGATGCAGCAAATGCATATGCATCTTCTAGAGTTCCAATCGTTTTAGTTACAAACCCATTTAATGTTCCAAGCGGGAGTATCGTTGGAACAGACGGAAAATTAAATCCTGACGCAAAGTTGTTATATCCTCAAGATCTTGATTGGGCTAAACAATTGGAAAGAGCGGGAGTTCGTAAGAACGTAGATTTTTCTTATCAAGGAAAATCTGAAAGATCCAACTATTTTGCATCATTAGGCTATTTGGATGAAGAAGGATACATACAAAAATCTGGCTTCGAAAGAACAACGGGAAGATTAAACCTAAATACAAGTTTAAAAGAATGGTTTAAAACAGGCGTAAACATATCGGGAACTTTAACCAATTCAAAATTAGGAACTGATGGAGTCGAAAATACAAGCTCATTTAAGAATCCATTTAGAACAATAAGAACAATGGGGCCAATTTATCCTGTTTTCGATCATACATCAAATGGCGATTATGTTTTAGATGTTAATGGTAATCGCGTTTATTCTACTGTTCGTGGATCAGGAGCGTCAAATGGACGTAATGTTGTTTACGAAACTTTAAATGATACCGATGTCGTAAAAGGATTAGCTCTTTCGGCTAGAACTTTTTTTGAAATTTCATTTACTAAGGATTTAAAATTTACAACAAATGCATCTATCGACAAAACATATAGAAATAGAACCTATTCCTATAATACTGAAATTGGAGACGGAGCACCAACTGGATTGATGGCAAAAGAAGATAAAATCCTAACAGGAATTACATACAATCAATTATTGAATTATTCGAAGAAAATTGGAGAACATTCATTCAATATATTATTAGGACATGAAAGTTTCGATTATGAAACAAACTGGACCAGCAGTAGTAAAACAGGTCAAGTGGCTCCAGATATCATAGAGTTTGTCAATTATGCAACAACTACTGGTTTAACTTCTTTTACAAGAAATTATGCAACAGAATCATACTTTTCAAGAGCAGGTTATGATTATATGAGTAAGTATATTTTTTCAGCATCATTAAGAAGAGATGGATCTTCAAAATTTGCTAAAGATAATCGTTGGGGTAATTTCTGGTCTTTAGGTGGAGCGTGGGTACTTTCTAAAGAAAATTTTTTAAAAGATTATTCTTGGATTAGTGATTTAAAAGTAAGAGCCTCAATTGGGCAAGTTGGAAATGACTCTCATATAATTGGCAATACGAATGATGCTGGTTCAAAAATTAATGGCTTAAATTATTATGTCAGCCAGCCTACTTATAGTTTAGGTAATGATAATGGAAGTGAGGGCGGTATTATAACTTATGCGGCGGCTGCAACCGATTTAAAATGGGAGGTAAATACTCAAAAGGATCTTGCAATAGAGTTTGGTTTGTTCAAAAACAGATTAAAAGGGAGTGTCGAGTATTATAATAGAAATACTGACGGGTTGATTTTTTCTGTGCCTAATCCATTGTCATCTGGTTTAGATAATAGAGTGGAAAATATTGGTTCTATGGTCAATAAAGGATTTGAAATTTCATTAGATGGTGTCATCGTTAAAACAAATGATTTTTCTTGGAGCCTGAATATTAATGCGTCAACAATTAATAATAAAATTACAAAACTTCCTCAAGGAGAAATTATTGATGGGACTAAAAAACTGTCAGTAGATCATTCAATATATGATTATTGGTTAAGAGACTGGTATGGTGTAGATCCTTCAGACGGATATGCGCTATTTGTAGCGGATCCAAAATTTGTAAATGCAAGCGATGTTTCAATGAGAGTTGTAAATGGTGTAAATGTTACTACAGATCAAAATAAAGCATTGTACCATTATGCAGGTTCGGCTATTCCAGATTTATTTGGAAGTTTTGGAAATACATTTAAATATAAAGGACTTCAATTGGATGTTGTATGCGCGTATCAAATAGGAGGCAAAATGTACGATACTAATTATTCAGTTTTAATGCATACGGGAAATAATTATGGATCTGCTTTAAGTACGGATATCTTTAGAAGATGGCAAAATCCTGGCGATATAACTGATGTTCCTCGATTGGATGTTAATAGAAATACACCATCAAGCGCGGCTTCTGACAGATGGTTAATAGGTTCTGATTATTTATCGTTAAGACAAGTTAATTTATCTTATAAAATGCCTTCGGAGTTTATATCAAAATTCGAAATTGATAATGCTTCAATATATATCAACGGTGAAAATTTAATGCTGTTTACAAAACGTCAAGGAATGGATCCAACTCAAACTTTCAATGGAACGACTCAAAATAGATATATACCATCGAGAGTAATTTCATTAGGACTGAATTTAAATTTTTAATATTATGAAATCAAATTATATAAAATTACTATTCGCATTTATAGTCTTAACTTTTTTAGGCTCTTGTTCTGACGATTTTTTAGATAAAAAGCCAACCGAATTTGTGGACTATGAGGGAGCAACAAATACAACTACTGATTTAATGACTCTTTTGAATGGGATTCATCGATCTTTATATATTAGTTATGAAGATCAGAGTCAGGGAGGCTTGGGAGGTCTTATGGAACAAACCGATATTGCTGGTGATGATGTTGTTTTTCCAATTACAAATGGATGGTTTTTGACAATATATAATTGGAGCGCAATGAACAATGAGAATTCTGCAGAAATTCGTTTTGCTTATAGAACCTATTATAGAATCATTAGAAATGCCAATACAATAATAAATGCGACTGATTCAGCAATTGGGTCTGATGATGATAAGAAAGTTGTAAAAGGACAAGCTTTACTTTACAGAGCATTTTGCAATTATCAATTGGTGCAGTTGTTTGGTAAAAGATATGAAAGTGGTAGTGTAAATTCTCAACTTGGTGTGCCAATTATCTTAACTGTAGGGAATGATAAATTTCCGCGTTCAACTGTTGAAGAAGTATATGCTCAAATTAACAAAGATTTGGACGAAGCAAATGTTTTATTAGCGGGTTATACAAAACCAAATAATTCGCATTTGGATTTGGCAGTAGCACAAGGTTTAAAAGCTAGAGTAGCTTTGACTCAAGGAAATTGGTCAATTGCGGCTGATTATGCCAATAAAGCTAGAACAGGAAAGACTCTAATGCCAGTGGCAGAATATGGCCTAGGTTTTAATGATTATAATAATAGAGAATGGATGTGGGGAAGTCATATTAATGAAGTTCAAACAGCATATTTTGCAAATTTTGGTGCTTATATGTCTAGAAATTTCAGTTCAACGGTTATTCGCTCTTGTCCAAAGGCAATCAATAGCAAATTGTATGATTTGATTCCTTCTACTGATGTTCGTTCTACAATATTTGACAAAACAGGAAAGCATACAGCGTTGGGATTGCCTTCAAATTTTGCTAAGTTTCCTTATACCAGCCAGAAATTTTTAGCCGTAAGTGCAGGAGACAGCAGATGCGATGTGCCATATATGCGTGTTGCTGAAATGTATTTAATAGAAGCAGAATCAAAAGCAAGATTAGGAAATGCAGATGCAGCTACTGTGCTTTTTGAATTTGAAAAAACAAGAAACCCTTCTTACACCTTATCTACAAATTCAGGGCAGGCTCTAGTTGATGAAATTTTACTTCAAAGAAGAATTGAATTGTGGGGAGAAGGCTTTAGATTTTATGATTTAAAAAGAACTAATTCCCCATTGGATAGAACTAATTCAAATCATGATTTAGGAATTACAAATGGAGTGGTTGCTGTAGCGCCTTCAGATAAAAGATGGCAATGGTTGATTCCAAAAGTTGAAATTGATGCAAATCCTTTGGTTATTCAAAATGAATTGTAAACTTTTATAATAAGCCTAAAAGAATAAGAAGTTTAAATCTAACACATATAAAATAAACGTTGCTAAAATGCCAAAAAAAAAGCCGGAAGTCTCAAAACTTCCGGCTTTTTTATAACAACTAATTCTAATTACTTAACAAATTTGTCAATGATTTTATCTGTTTCTGCTTTTGCAGTATCTGGTTTTAAATCAAATAATAAAGAGTAAAGTGCTTTTCTATCTACTTTAGCCTCTAAGTTTAAGTCTTTATGTCTGTCAAATAAAGTTTGCCATTTGTCACGAACATTTTTCCATAAAGCATTGTTTGCAACCCACCATTTTTGAGCAGCCTGACATTTAATGTCTGGAACTTTAGTGTAAACGTCAAATCCTTTTTCTTGAGCTAACAATACATCTTTTCCAGCATCGTCACGAACTAATTTGTCGTTGTCTTGTTCGTGGTTCCATCCTGTAGCAGTGATTTCGTGAATGTTTCTTCTTTTCAAAACATTGTAATCGTTACGTTTTGTCTGCTCTCTTCTTGGAAGCGGTGCATCTGCAACATTTTCCCAATAATCTTTTCCGTCAACATGTACCCATGTAGAAGAACCTTCGTAACGAGGACTGTCATCTACCTGATATACTTTTTGAGTCCATTGACCTTTAACGGCTTTTTTATCTAATTTTTTGTATTTCCAAGAAGTTCCTTTGTCAAAAGAATATAAGTCTGTGTTTTCGTATAGCCAATCTTGTCTCCAGTGTTTGATAATCATATCATCACTTACAATCAATAAGTGCTGCATTACAATTTTGTTTGGAGTATCTTCTAATAATTCTACCCATTCTAAAGCAGATTCGTGTTTAGTTTCAGAAGGTTTGTAAGTAAGAGTATCTTTTGGATAAGAGAAAGTTTCTGTGAAATTAAACTTTACCTCGTAACAACCACACATCGATTTAATTGACTTAATGTCTTGTTGTTTCTTGTCCTGACTGAATCCAAGACTACATGTTAAAGCCAAAGCGGCTGACATAAAAAGGCTTTTTGAAATCATAACTTATTGTTTTGTTTTTAAATTTTTCGCAAATATATAAATTTAATTTAGAACAATTAAAAATAATCATATATTTGCACCGATTATTAAGATTGAATAAAAATAATGAAAATTAAAATTACCCTTTTTGCTATATTGCTTTTTTGTAACTATTCTATTGCTCAACAGAAAGATAGTATTACATCAAAGGAAAAATTGTCTGAAGTCGTTGTAACAGGGCAATTAGAGCCACAATCGATTAAGAAATCAGTTTTTAATGTTCGTGTGATTTCAAAAGAAAACATAAAGCAATTAGCAGCAAATAATTTAGCAGATGTTTTAAATCAGTATTTAAATATTACTGTTACATCAAACGGTGATGACGGACGTTCAAAAGTTTCGATGTTTGGATTAGATTCTCAGTATTTTAAGATTTTGGTTGATAATATACCTTTAGTAAGTGATACAGGAATGGGAACCAATGTTGATTTAACGCAGGTAAATCTGGATGATGTGGAAAGAATCGAAATTATTGAAGGATCAATGGGAGTAACTCATGGAGCAAATGCAGTAACAGGTGTCTTAAATATTATTACCAAAAAAGCAGGTAGTTACAAATGGCAGATTGGTGCAACTTTGCAGGAAGAAACAGTTGGAAAAGAATTTGCTTTTTTTGATAAAGGTCGCCATATACAATCGGCTAAAATTGGCTATAATTTTAACGAAAACTGGTTTGTCAACATAGGAGGAAATCGTAACGCAATGTCTGGCTACTATGACAATAGACAAGGAAAAGATTATGCTGTTAATGATGGATTAAGAGGATATACACAGCTTCCGAAAGAGCAATTGGTAGGAAATGCAATTCTTGGTTATCAAAAGGACGCTTTTAGAATTTTTTACAAATTCGATTATTATGGAGAAGATGTACATTATTACAATCCATTGATAAATATTCAAGATAATTATCCATTTGCAGACACTTATTATTCTAGAGATAAAAGATACATTACGAATCGTTACTATCACCATTTAAATGCTAATGGAAATCTTTTCTCAAAACTTAAATATAATGTATCAGTTTCTCAGCAAAAACAGGAGCGTGATTTAGAAAATTTCGTTTATCATTTGGATACTAAGCAGGAAGTTGATAACAATAGAAAGACTTACCAATCAAAAGAAGTGTTTTATTCTACAGGAACGCTTAGCAATTTCTTCGATAATAAAAAAGTCGATTTTCAGCTTGGATACGAAATTACCAATGAAAATGGATTTTATGATTCATCGGTTGGAGCTTTTAGAGACGACAATCAAGTAGGGCAAGATATTAGAAAAAGATTAGAGAATTATGATATTTATTCGGTTGCTGAAATAGGCGTAAGTGATAAATTTTCTATTCGTCCAGGACTTCGATTTTCATTTCAGACTGCTTTCGAAAATCAGTATGCAAGTTCACTGGGTTTAAGATATCTTTTTGATAAAGGACTAGAAGCAAGAGCTTCTTTAGGCAAGTCTTACCGTACTCCAAATTTTGATGAACTGTATACTTATTTTGTTGATTCTAATCATAATATGCAAGGAAATCCAGATTTAATTCCTGAAAACAGTACTTCTTATGAAGTAAGTTTTAAAAGAGCTTGCACTTTTGATTCTGGAGCTCAGATTGCAAATAACTTAGCGGTTACTTATTTAGATGTTGATGATAGAATTGATATGGTTGTAACTCAAGTAGTACCTTCTTGGAATTATAAGTATGTTAATATTAACAAATACAAAATGTGGAATATTTCGACAGTGGAGCAGTACACCTATAAAAATTGGAATGTAATGTTGGGTGCTGCAGTAGTTGGAATTTCTAGAAAGCTTGATTTGGCTGCGCAAAATCTAGTGTCTGATGATAAGTTTTTCTATTCGCTAAGATTGAATTCGAGTATCTCGTATAACATTCCTAAATGGAATACTTTATTGGCAGTTTTTTATAAATACAATGGACAGCAGCAGCAATACGTTGCAGGAACTGGAACTGATGGAAACGCAGGATTCTTTTTGAGTACGCTAGAACCTTACAGCTGGATGGATGCTTCTATCCGTAAATCATTCTTTAAAAATCAATTTGAAGTTACCGTTGGAGCCAGAAACATTTTTGATGTTACTAATCTGCAATCTGTACAAAATGGAGGTGGAGGCGATGCATCTGGAGGTGCTCACGGTGGAGGTACAAGCTCCGATATGATGTTGGGTTACGGCCGATCATACTTTTTAAAACTTTCGTATAATCTAAATTTTAATTAATAAATCAATACCATGAAAAAGAACTTTATTCTAATACTATCTTTTGTTCTACTTGCTATTGCGGCTTGTAGCAGCGATGATGAAGTAGCTCAGGCAAACGTTGTGGCTTTTGCATCTACATCGTTAAACTTATCAGCGGAAACAACTCCGATCGAAATTAAATTTGCATCTCCAACTGCATCAGCAGGATCTGTAACTTTAGCATATACTGAAACGGCAGTTGTGGCTGGTACAGATTACAGTACAACACCTGGAATTGCTGCAGGTAAAGTAATTGTTCCTTTCGAAAAAGGTGTTTCTTCTGTAACTTTTACTTTTAAGAAATTAAAAGAAGCGATAGAAGGTGAAGTGAAAAATGTAGTTTTCACTATCAGTAGCGCAAGTATTAATGCTGTAATTGCTGAAAATAAATCAATCCAAGTAAACTTTAACGAAACTGCTTCTTTAGGAAATGCTTTGGCTCCAGAAGTTGGAGGACCAACACAGCCAAATCAAGTTTTTGTTGACTTAAGTAGCGGAAAAATGACTGCTGTTCCTAGAGTTTCTTGGGATTTAGGATTCTATTCTGGAACAGATTTTAGAGTTATAATAAACCATACTGTAAAAATGTCTGCTAAACAAACCACTAGTACAAATATTGATGAAGTTCAGGTGGAAGATGCATCTATGATTTTCAATCAAGGATCTGGTAGTATAACTCAAGTAGATGATCCAGCTGGAGATATTACTAAAACTACTATTGCCGCGATTTCGGCAACAGACAGTGAAAATAAAGTTTATTTGATAAATATGGGAAGTAATCCAGCTACGACTAAACCAGACACAGGAAATGAAGGTACTGCAAATGGGACTTCTCGAGGATGGAGAAAAGTTAGAATTTTAAGAAGCGGAAATGATTATAAAGTGCAATACGCAGAAATCGGCGCTACTACTCATAATGAAATTACTGTTGCTAAAAACACAGCATATAACTTTACATTCTTAAGTTTATTAGATAAGAAAACAGTAAATGTTGAGCCTCAGAAAGCACAATGGGATATCAGTTTTACAAGTTTTACTAATACAACTAATTTTGGAGGAGGTTTAGTTCCTTATAATTTTGCAGACTTTATTTTGAATAATGTTAAAGGTGGAGCAAAAGCTTATCAAGTTCTTACAACTGCTTTTACTTACGATGCTTTCACTTTAGCAAATGTAGACAATACTAAATTTACAGACGATCAAAGAAATATTGGTTCTAACTGGAGAGGAACTGTAGCAACAGGAGTAACAGATGCAAATGGTAATCCAATTTCTAGCTTTAATGCAAGAACAGATCGTTTCTTTGTGGTTAAAGATCCTGCAGGAAATGTTTATAAAGTGAGATTTACTGCTGGTGTAAATGCAGCTGGTGAAAGAGGTTACCCAACTTTCCAATACGCTATCTTAAAATAATCTAAAATGAAAAATCTAAAAAATATAAAGATTATTTCATTCTAAAATAAATGCTTTGCATTCAAAATTTAGTTAATCATTAGCTTTGTTTTTTTTATTTTTTTTTGATTTAAGAGGTTAGATTTTCTAACCTCTTTTTTTTGTTTTACTTTCCTGTTAAAATGAAATAGAAACAAAATGTTATTCTATCTTTGCACAAAATTTTCTGCAATAAGTTAACAATTATTTAATTGGTTTAATTTTTGAATGCAGTCCCTCATATTTTTATAATTATTAAGTGAATACAAAATCTTATTTTTTTCAGTCTTTTGCGATCGTTGCTTTAGCGCTGGTTGCTTTTATTGGGTTTAAACAAATCCTTCCAGACAAAATATTTTCTGAGAGTAAGTTAGATTCTAAAAATATATTAATAGACAGTCTGCTTTTGGAGTCGGTTGCCGAAGATTCTCTTTCTTTGGACGAAGACAGTATTGCCAAAAGCGAACGAGAACTGAATCAGCAGAAAATTGTTTTTGACGAAACGGAAGGAATCGAGTTTCCTGCCGAAACATTCGAAAACTACAAAGGATATCAATACCTGATTTCTTTCTATGAGAAATTGTATCAGCTAGAAAAAAATCCTCAGAGCAAAGTTAGAATTGCCTATTATGGAGATTCTATGACCGATGGAGATTTAATCGTGCAAGACGTTCGTACGAATTATCAGGAACGTTTTGGTGGAAATGGCGTTGGTTTCGTTCCTATTACTTCAGAATCTGCTGCTTCGAGAGGTTCTGTAAAATCAACTTATTCTAAAAACTGGAAAACGCAGTCTTATTTAAATGTAAAAAGACCAACTAGCCCGTTTGGAGTTAACGGACACGTGTTTTTTGCAAATGACAAATCCAATTTAACTTGGGTACAGTATGAAGCTGGGCGTAACAAATATTCTACTTCTTTAGACAATGCCACTTTATTTTATGGACGTTCGTCTAAAGCTGGAAAAGTAAATTTCATTATAGGAAAAGATACTCTAAAGAAAAGTCTCTCTCCAAATAATCTAGTAAACACGCTGAAAGTTTCATCTGGAAGTTTAAAAGCCTTTAAAGCAAATTTCGTACAAGCAGATTCTATTCCGATTTACGGATTTAATTTTGATAACGGATCAGGAGTTCACGTCGATAATTTCTCGCAGAGAGGAAATTCAGGACTTCCAATTTCGATGTTCGATGCCGATGTCATGAGAGCTTTTAATAACAATTTAAAATACGATTTGATTATTCTGCACTACGGAACAAACGTTTTAAATTACGGAACAAAAAATTATTCTTGGTATGAAAAAGGAATGACGAAG
Source organism: Flavobacterium erigeronis (assembly GCF_054075165.1). NCBI lineage: Bacteria > Pseudomonadati > Bacteroidota > Flavobacteriia > Flavobacteriales > Flavobacteriaceae > Flavobacterium > Flavobacterium erigeronis. The sequence goes on from NZ_JBSKGP010000009.1 coordinate 228,838, forward strand.
ACCGTAAATAAAATCAAAGAATCTTTCCCTGGAGTTTCAATTTTGATTGTTTCTACAGCTGATAAATCGACAAAATATGATTTAGAAATGAAAACCGATTCTGCTGTTGTACCATTAATGAAAGCACAAAAACATTACGCGCTTGAAACGCAGGCAGGTTTTGTAAATTTATATACTTTGATGGGAGGAGATGGCTCTATGATTAAGTGGGTCGATGAAGCTCCTGCAAAAGCAAATAAAGATTACACGCACTTTAACCAGCGCGGTGCAAAAGCAATTGGTAATTTGCTTTACGGACAATTAAATAAAGGTTACGAAGAATATAAAGCACTCAGACAAAAAAGAGATGCTGAAGGGACTAAGCCAAAACCAGTAAGGAAAGCCAGACCCGATTCCGTTTCGGTAACAAAAGATAGCGTATGATAAATAAACTTATTTTTTTCTTTTGTTGTCTCTTTTTTACAACAAATGAAAAGCCTCCAAAAACAGCCGTACATCCAATACAAAAAAGTATGATTCAAAAAACAGATTCTGCAGTAATTGATGCGCCTTCTGACGGACAGATTTATAATGTAAAAGCGTTAAGTGATTTTTTTAAGAAACTGGAAAAAAACGAAGACCAAAAAAATCAAAAAATCAATATTGTACATATTGGAGATTCGCATATTCAGGGTGATTTAATGACCAATGAAATCAGAAAGAAGCTTCAGCAGAAATTTGGTAATGCAGGACGCGGTTTAGTATTTCCGTATCAATTGGCCAGAACAAACGGATCGTACAACGAGCGTTTTAAATCCAACAGATCTTGGGAAAGTTATAGAAATATTTACCCAGTTAAAAATAGTCCGGTGGGGTTAAGCGGAATTGGACTTTGGAGAGATACAGGCGGATTTGTAGTAGAGATGAATGTAAAAGATCCTTCGTATAAATTCAATACCATAAAAATTATTACGCCTCAGAACCAGAATATGTTTGATTTGGCGGTTTCATCAAAAATCAATTCTATTCAGACTACAGAACGAAGGGTTATAACACACAAAATTAAAAAAGGTGAAGTTCTGGGTACAATAGCAGATAAATACAATGTTTCGATTGCTGAAATTAAAAGAGACAACCGCTTAAAATCGAATAATATCCGAGCGGGAAGAACGTTAAAAATAGCAACAAACGAAACAAGAGCGAAAACTGTTTCAATGTCTGAATTTGTTCCGTTGGAGATAGAGTCAGATTCCTATTCGCATTATTATAATTCGGAGAATGCTTTGAGCCGAATTTTCTTGATTCCGAATAAAGAAGCAAAAGATTACGAGCTTAACGGAATTGTTTTAGAAAAAGATGCTCCAGGCGTTATTTACAGCGGAATTGGAGTAAACGGAGCGAAATATTCAGACTATAATAAATACCCATTATTTTTTGAACAATTGAAATCCCTGCATCCAGATTTACTGGTTTTTTCGTTAGGAACAAATGAGAGCTACGATCATTTAGATACAGAAAAGTATATTAGTGAATTGCGAGAATTTATTAGTAAGATAAGAGCACAGAAAATAGAGGCACCGATAATTGTAATGACGCCGCCGCCATCTTTGCTAAGAAGAAAACCAAATACCTATGTTGATAATTATGCAAGACAAATTATTGATATAGCCCAAAAAGATGATCTTGCTGTTTGGGATTTATACAATGAGTTTGGCGGAATGAGCGGAATCAAACAATTAAAGGTACAGGGATTAATTGGCCCAGACTGGGTTCATTATTCCAAAAAAGGATATGAGAAACAAGGAAATTTGTTTGCTCAGGCATTTTTAAGATCATACGATAATTTTAAATTAAAGAAGTAAATTGACAACAATAGAGAGCATTAATAATTGGTTTATTCAAAACTTTGGTGCAATTACAATAGAACAAGTTAAGAGTTGGTTTGTTTACGATCCCGACGAAAAACTTTTATTCAATACCGGTTTATTCTTAGGTTTATTTCTGGTTTTCTATTTTGTGTATGGTTTTTTACGCAAAACATTTTATTTGAGATTAACGTATGTTATTCTCTTCTCGCTTTTCTTTTATTATAAGTCAAGCGGAATTTACTTTTTACTGTTATTGCTTTCATCGGTAGTAGATTACGGCTTGAGCCAGATTATTTATAAAGAAAGTAGAGACGGCGTAAAGAAATTATATTTGGTTATAAGTGTGATTTTGAATTTAGCGCTTTTAGGTTATTTCAAATACATGAATTTCCTGATTGTGACATACAATGATATGTTTAGTGGAAATTTCGCCCTTCATAATGTTTTCTTGCCTGTTGGAATTTCATTTTACACTTTTCAATCGATGAGTTATATTATTGAGATTTATCGTGAAGAAATCAAACCGACCAAAAATTATATCGAATATTTATTTTTCGTGTCATTTTTCCCGCAGTTAGTCGCTGGGCCAATTGTACGTGCAAAAGATTTTCTTCCGCAGATTTATCAGAAATTAAACCTAACGAAACAAGATGTAAACAATGCTTTATTTTTGATTATTGGAGGTTTAATTAAAAAGACGGTAATTTCAAATTACATATCAGTAAACTTTGTAGATCGTGTTTTTGATACGCCGCTGAGTTATACATCATTTGAAAACCTAATGGCTTCTTACGGATATGCGATTCAAATCTATTGCGATTTCTCTGGATATTCAGATATGGCAATTGGTATTGCATTATTATTAGGATTTAAATTGCCAGCCAACTTTAGAACTCCATACAAATCGACTTCGATTACCGATTTCTGGAGAAGATGGCATATTTCACTTTCGACTTGGTTAAAAGACTTCTTATACATTTCGATAGGAGGAAATAGAACAGGTTCTTTCGCAGGATATTTATTCCCAAGTTTATTTTTCTTCGGATTATTGCTTTGGGGAATGTCTTGTTACAATGAAAGTATAATTCCGCTTATCATTGCAGGAAGCAGTATTTTGATTTTCTGCTTGTCATTTTTACTTTCAAGCAAAATCAAACAAACATTAGTGACCAACTTCAACTTGTTTACGACAATGCTTTTGGGCGGTTTGTGGCATGGAGCAGGAGCGCAGTTTATAGTTTGGGGAGCATTGCACGGATTAGCTTTGGCGGTTCACAAAATTTTTATGGAATTCTTTCCGTCTAAAAAAGATAAAAGTCCGAATTTCCTATGGAGATTTTTCTCTATCGTAATCACATTCCATTTTGTGGTTTTCTGTTGGATCTTTTTCCGCGCTAGAGATTTCGAAACAGCATTGCAAGTAATTAACAATATTGGCCAGTTAACATTCGAACCAGAACTTTGGAAAACAATTGTATTAGGTTATAAAAATGTTTTCGGATTAATGCTTTTCGGTTACGTTTGGCATTTCTTACCAGAAACTTTCACAAACGGAATGAAATCTGTTTTCGACAAAACACCATTATTAGTAAAAGCAATAATCTTAGGATTCGTTTACTGGATAGTTTACGCAACAGCAGTTGCTGGTTCACAACCGTTTATTTACTTCCAATTTTAGTCAGAGTTACAAAGTGACATAGTTACAAAGGCGCAAAGGTTTTTTCTTTTGCGCCTTTTTTTTGGGGTATGCCACGAAGGCGCTAAGACGCGAAGCTTTTTTTGTTTCACGCAGATTTCACAGATTTTAGCAGATTTAATTTTGATTTTTAAAATAGAAATTTACATCATCTGTTTTGATCATTTTAAATCTGCGTGAAATAAACTTTGCGCCTCTGCGCCTTTGCGCGATTTTTATTTTAGAGAAGTTTTTTGTTTCACGCAGATAATGCAGATTTGTCTCGTAATATCTATTTTGTAGATTTTCAATTTTTATATTAAAAAATAAATCAGCTTAATCTGCGGGAGAAAAAATTCGAGAAATCAGTGTAATTCGTGGCTAAAAAACTTTGCACCTTGAGCCTTTGTAACTCTGTCACTTTGTGACTTTGAACCTTAAAATAAAAATTGCCTGAAATATCTAATTAGATTATCTTTGCACTTCATATAAAGAAAATGATATGTTTGATAATTTAAGTGATAAGTTAGATAAAGCGTTCCATATATTAAAAGGACACGGTAAAATTACAGAAGTAAACGTAGCCGATACCTTAAAAGAAGTTCGTCGTGCCTTATTAGACGCCGACGTTAACTTTAAAATTGCCAAAGATTTTACAGCCAAAGTAAAAGAAAAAGCAATTGGTCAGGATGTATTAACTACACTTCAGCCAGGACAATTATTGGTGAAGTTAGTAAAAGACGAACTTACCGAATTAATGGGTGGAGATGTTGCTGGAGTAAACCTTTCAGGAAATCCGACAGTAATCTTGATGTCTGGACTTCAAGGTTCTGGTAAAACGACTTTCTCAGGAAAACTAGCGAACTTCTTAAAAACAAAGAAAAATAAAAAACCACTTCTTGTAGCGTGTGATATCTACCGTCCAGCGGCGATCAATCAGTTACATGTTGTTGGAGATCAAATAGGTGTTGAGGTTTACTCAGAGCCAGAAAATAAAAATCCTGTAGAAATTGCACAAAACGCAATTAAACACGCCAAAGCAAACGGATTCAATGTTGTGATCGTCGATACAGCAGGACGTTTAGCGGTAGATCAGGAAATGATGGACGAAATTGCACGTGTACACAAAGCAATTGAGCCACAAGAAACATTGTTCGTTGTCGACTCTATGACAGGACAAGACGCTGTAAACACAGCAAAAGCTTTCAACGATATCTTAAACTTTGATGGAGTTATCTTAACGAAGTTAGATGGTGATACTCGTGGTGGAGCTGCTCTTTCGATCAAAACGATTGTAAACAAACCAATTAAATTTGTTGGTACTGGAGAAAAAATGGAAGCAATTGATGTTTTCTATCCAGAACGTATGGCAGAGCGTATCTTAGGAATGGGAGACGTTGTGTCTCTTGTTGAAAGAGCTCAAGAACAATTTGACGAAGAAGAAGCAAGAAAACTTCAAAAGAAAATCGCTAAAAACGAATTTGGTTTTGATGATTTCTTAACGCAGATTCAGCAAGTGAAAAAAATGGGTAATATGAAAGACTTGGTTGGAATGATACCAGGTGCTTCTAAAGCCATGAAAGATGTAGAGATCGAAGATGATGCTTTCAAACATATCGAAGCCATTATCTACTCGATGACACCCGCAGAAAGAAGTAAACCAGCCTTAATCGACGTAAAAAGAAAAGCCAGAATCGCAAAAGGTTCGGGAACTAAAGTCGAGCAGGTAAACCAACTGATGAAGCAGTTTGACCAAATGAGCAAGATGATGAAGATGATGCAGGGGCCAGGCGGAAAAAATCTGATGAAAATGATGGGCGGTATGAAAGGAATGCCAGGTGGAATGCCGGGAATGCCAAAATAAAAAATAATAAAAGTTTCAAGTTTCGGGTTTCAAGTTATGAGACAGAAATTTGAAACTTTTTTCAATAATAAAAAGGGAATGTTTTTAAAACAAAACCTGAAAATAAAAAGGACAGCAAACAACAAACAACAAACAAAACAACATGCAGTTACTAGACGGTAAAAAAACATCTAACGACATTAAAAACGAAATTGCAGTAGAAGTTCAATCTATAAAAGATGCAGGAGGAAAAGTACCTCATTTAGCAGCGGTTTTAGTTGGAAATAATGGAGCAAGTTTAACTTATGTAGGAAGTAAAGTAAAATCATGCCAAGAAATCGGATTTGATTCAACTTTGGTTTCTTTACCAGAAACAATTACAGAAGAGGAACTTTTGGCAAAAATTAAAGAATTAAATGAAGATGATAATCTTGATGGATACATCGTTCAGTTGCCTTTGCCAAAACACATCGACGAGCAGAAAATTTTATTAGCAATCGATCCAGATAAAGACGTTGATGGTTTCCACCCAACGAACTTTGGTAGAATGGCTCTTGAAATGGAAAGTTTTATTCCGGCAACACCATTCGGAATTATGGAGTTGTTAGAGCGTTACAAAGTAGAAACTGCAGGAAAACATACCGTTGTTATCGGAAGAAGCCATATCGTAGGCCGTCCGATGAGTATTTTAATGAGCCGTAAAGGAAATCCTGGAGATTCAACGGTAACTTTGACTCACAGCCGTACTAAAAACTTAGCAGAATTTACTAAAAATGCCGATATCATTATCACTGCTTTAGGAGTTCCGGAATTCTTAAAAGCAGATATGGTAAAAGACGGAGTAACGGTTATCGACGTTGGAATCACTCGTGTAGATGACGCATCAAACCCAAAAGGATATGTGATCAAAGGTGACGTTGATTTTGACGGTGTAAGCAAGAAAGCAGCATTCATTACGCCAGTTCCAGGTGGAGTAGGGCCAATGACCATTGCCATGCTTTTGAAAAATACTCTTTTAGCAAGAAAAATGAGAAGCGCAAGAAACAAATAATTTGTTTGCGTTAAGATATATTTAGGGAGCCTGTTCAGTTGAACAGGCTTTTTTGTTTTAGAAGCCGAATAGTATTTTAACACATAGAAACATAGATTTTATTTGTGAAAAAAAAAGAGATTAAAAAGGAAACTAGTTTCCTCACACATAGCTATGTGAATTAATGCAAGTGAAACGCCTTTACGGATCTAATTTATCTATGATTCTATGTGTTAGAAATTTTAAACGCATGGTTTTAATATATTATTAATACTTTAAACTTTTTCCTTCTAAAAATAAAGGATACTTTTGCAACACTTTAAAAAACACTTCTCCACAATGGACGATTATTATTCGTTAGTATTTAATTAAAAGCAGCAATTGAAATTTCAAGGTGCTGCAATAAACACGTAGTTACTAGAAATGAAAGCCTTTTACACAAACAACAACGGATTGGTAGAAATTCAAAAATGGATTTCAAATTGCTGGATTCACATCGAATCACCTACAGAAACAGAAAAAAAATATCTATTAGAAGAACTTCAGATTCCCGAAGCATTTTACAACGACATCGAAGATATTGACGAAAGACCACGTATCGAAATCGAACACGGCTGGACGCTTATCATCATGCGCATCCCAATAAAAAGTAGCGATGTCAAACTCCCTTTTCAAACCGCACCGCTCGGAGTAATTTTTAAAGACGATATCTGCGTCACCATCAGTTTTTACAAAACAGAAATCATAGCCGATTTTGTGCAATATTCAAGACGCAAAAACATCGAAATCGAAGACAATTTCAATTTAGTTCTAAGACTTCTTTTGTCTTCAAGCGTTTGGTATTTGAAATACCTAAAACAGATCAACCAAAAAATTAAATTGGCCGAAGATAATTTAGAAAAATCAATCAAAAATGAAGAATTGCAAGCCTTGCTTCAAATCGAAAAATGTTTCGTATTCTTCATCACTTCATTAAAAGCCAACGACGTTTTATTCCAAAGAATCAAGAATCTAAAAGCACACAAAGCCAGTTATGATCCAGAATTGCTAGAAGACGTAGAAATCGAATTGAATCAGGCACAAGATACCGCCAATATTTACAGCAACATCTTAACCGGAATGATGGACGCGTACGCCTCTGTAATCTCCAATAATATGAATAATATTATGAAGCAAATGACCTCGATTTCCATCATTTTAATGATTCCAACACTAATCGCCAGTTTATACGGAATGAACGTCCCAAACGGCTTGGAAGAAAGCAAATACGGAATCTGGATTCTGCTTTTCGTTTCCATTATTCTTTCTGTTGGTGGCGTTATGCTGTTCAAACGCAGAAAATGGTTTTGAATACAAACTAAAAATAATTTAAAAGTCCGTTCTTGATGAATGGACTTTTTCGTTTTTATTATTTGGGCGTGACCCCGATGCGTCGAGAGGGCAAACATACTTTGTCTGTATACGCCCTCTCAACACATCGGGGTCGGGCTATCCGCGCTACTTCGGTAGCTAGCTCCTATCCCTCACGCGGTCAGACGTAGCATTCCTGCAAGGTTTCCAAAACCTTGTAGGTATAAGTAAAGACTATAATGAAAAAATAGTTTGCTAAACTTTTAGACCTACAAGGTTTTGGAAACCTTGCAGGAATTAAAAATATTTTCACTTTTTTATTTGCCAATTCAAAATAAATAATAACTTTGTACTGCAAAGTACTTTAATTATGAATCAAAAGCACCAAGAAGATTTAGCACATATTCGTTCCATGATGGAGCGCTCTTCAAGATTTATATCATTAAGCGGACTTTCAGGAGTTTTCGCTGGTCTTTCGGCTTTAATTGGCGGAATCTATGTTTACCAGCTGTTCAAAGCAAACGGCATGGATTATCTAAATGATGAACATAGATTGTACACAACCAATTTAGTTTCAGAATTATTCTGGATCGGAATCACAATTTTAGTATTTGCATTTGCATTTGGAATCTTTTTCACCATTAGAAAAAGCCGAAAATACAATTTGCCAATCTGGACATCAGCAACAAAAAAAATGCTGTTCAATCTAGCAGTGCCGCTTTTTGCTGGCGGAATATTCTGCTTGGCAATGATGCACCACGGCTATTTTGGTTTAGTCGCGCCATCAACTTTAATATTTTACGGACTAGCTGTTTTAAACGCAGAAAAATATACATTTTCAGACATTAAATATCTTGGTTTTTCGGAACTGATTTTAGGATGTATTGCACTTTTTTATATAGGATATGGATTGATTTTCTGGATTTTAGGATTCGGAATCCTGCATATCGTGTACGGATTAGTGATGTTCAAAAAATACAAATAACCCAATGGGAATTATTGATAAACTAAATAAAGATTTTGAAAGCCGTGTCAGACTGGGTATAATGTCCGTTCTGATGGTTAACGACTGGGTAGATTTTACCGAGATGAAAACGCTTTTGAATATCACCGATGGTAATTTAGCGAGTCATTCCTCAGCGCTTGAAAAAGCAGGTTATATAGAAGTAAAAAAAGAGTTTGTGGGCAAAAAGCCAAAAACATCTTACCAGGTTACCGATTTAGGGCGCGCTGCTTTTAAAGAGCATTTATCATATCTAGAAAAATTAATGAAATCTTAAAAACTAAAATTTTTTACCCAAAAACTTTGAATTACAAAGTACTTTTAAAAATAGTAATCATGAAAAAACATCAAATTATCTTTGCTTGTACAGCAGTTTTTATCCTGCTTTTTTACAACGAATCTGTTGGAATCAATCTTTCTATTTTTGGCGTTTTACTGACGCTATTAATTAGTTATTTCTTTCAGGAAAAGTTTGTAGAACGATCACATCTTGTGCTTGTAATGACCTCTATATTGTCTTGTTTCGCCTTTGCGTGGTATGGAGACGCAGCTTCATTTTTTGCTTTAGCGTTATCAATACTGTTTTTACAATTCAAAACGCAAGATGGCGAACTCAAAACAATTCAGGTATTTCCATTAATAATCTTAAATGGATTTACTTCTATAGGGAGAATTTTCATGTTTAGCCAATGGCTTCCAGAGCGAAAAATCCATAATGATTTTGCTAAAAAACTCGTAGCCTTTGTCCTTATTCCAGTAATTTTTCTCGGATTGTTCTTTATTGTCTATTCTTTCGGAAGCGACCATTTCTCTTCATTGTTTACCGATTATGAATTGGATATCAATATGCCGCAGCTAATCGCAATGTGCATTTTAGGCTTTTATATTTCGTTCAGTTTTTGGAATTATTGGGTTCCAGATGTCTGTTATCAATACAATCCAAAATTGAATAATGAATTCACTAATATTTCAGAAGTCAAAAATCAAAATACCTTTTCATTTTTAGATCTTGACTTCGAACGAAAAAGTGGCGAGATCACCTTGGTTCTTTTAAATATTATGCTTTTAGTTTTCATCGGAACGTATAATTACGAGCAGTTTTTTGAAATAAAAGACACAGCCGTAAAAATGTCTGAATTGAGCGCTGCAACACACGAAAGAGTAAATTCAGTTATTTTTTCAATTTTGATGGCAGTGGGGGTAATCTTATTTTATTTCAAAGGAGGGTTTAATTTCGATGCGAAAGCAAATCTTCTTAAAACGCTGGCTAAAATCTGGATCTTTCTAAACGGAATTTTGATAGTAAGTACATTCGTAAAAAACTCAGAATATATTTCTTCTTTTGGTTTAACCTATAAACGTTTGGGTGTTTACGCATTTCTAATTCTTTCGCTTATCGGACTGGTTTATACTTTTTTAAAAATAAAAAAGCAAAAAACAAATGCGTATTTAGTCAATCAAATGGTTTGGTATTTCTACGGAACAGTTCTTTTGTGCAGTTATGTAAATTGGGGAAATTTAGTGACTAATTATAATATTTCTGTAAACAAAGGTCTGGAGCCAACTTTTTTAAGCGACTTGAACTTTAATGATGATGCTCGAAGAGCATATTTTCTAAAGAATAATTTGAGTGGAGGATATAATGAAGAAATGAGAGAAAAATTAATTTCAAATTATCAGAACGAAAAGTTTTTATCTAAAGCTTTGTATTATGAGTTTTTGGATAAACAGAAATAGTCTTAAAACAAGAATCCCATTCATTTATTTGAATGGGATTTCTACTTATTTATTATCGCCTCTTTTTTTAAATCGAGGATCATGTTTTGAAATAAATGCTTTTCTTCGGGTAGGAGTGGAAGTAGAAGTTGGAGCTTCAACTTTAGGAAAACTTGCTTCTTCCGTTTTACTAGAAGGCTCAATCAGCTGGTTCAGTTCTTTGATTTCATCGTCTGTTAATTCTCTGTAACGGCCAACAGGAACATCCAAAGAAATATTAATAATTCGGATACGTTTAAGCGCTGTAACTTCGTAACCCAAATATTCAGACATTCTTCTAATTTGGCGGTTTAATCCCTGCGTTAGAATAATTTTAAAAGTGAATTTGCTAATCTGTTCTACTTTACACTTTTTAGTAACCGTATCCAGAATCGGAACTCCATTTCCCATTCGCTGAATAAAACGTTCTGTAATCGGTTTGTTTACCGTAACCGTATATTCTTTTTCATGATTGTTTCTCGCGCGAAGAATTTTGTTGACAATATCGCCGTCATTCGTCATAAAAATCAATCCTTCACTGGCTTTGTCCAACCTTCCGATCGGGAAAATACGTTTAGGATAATTGATATAATCAACAATATTGTTTTTGACTTCAAGATTGGTAGTACATTCAATTCCGACAGGTTTATTGAATGCTAGATAAATCATTTTTTCGTTTTTTTCAATGATCAATTTACCATTTATACGTACTTCATCATCTGGCGAAACTTTAGTTCCCATTTCGGCCACAGCACCATTTATTGTCACTCGTCCTTCTTCAATCAATTTATCGGCTTCACGACGCGAGCAGTAACCCGTTTCTCCGATAAATTTATTAAGACGTTTTAAATTTTCTTCCATACTGCAAAAATAGACAAAATTTAAATTTTAGACTTCAGATTTTCGATTTTAGATTTTTTTTGAAAAACTTAGAGCCTTAGCAGCTCAGAATCTTAGTGTCTTTAAGAAGTATGATATTTAGAACTGTCCTCGGGAGTTTCTTTTCTTTCAAACATTCCGTAATCGCGAACTACGGTTGCAATTCGCAAATGGTAATCTTTAAAAATTTCATTTCTGCCTTTTGCCTGTGCATGGCGATGCATTTCAAGATTTCTCCATTGCTGAATGCTTTCTTCATCTCGCCAAAACGACAAAGAAAGAATCTTTCCAGGATCAGCCAAACTTTGGAATCTTTCTATGGAAATAAATCCGTCGATATGACTCAACTCCGGTTTTAGACTGGCTGCAATATCCAGATATTCTTCTTTTTTCCCTTCGTTCGGAATGACTTCAAAAATTACGGCGATCATCTTTTGGAATTATGAATTATAAATTATGAGTTATAAGTTGAATTAAATGCAGAAAAACTTTGTGTCTTTGTCACTCTGTTACTTTGTCCCTTCAGAAAAAAGAAACTCAATCACTTTGCCATACAATTCGTCATCATGCATTCCGTGACCCAAGCCGCTTGTTTCTACAAACTGGCTGTTTTTCCAATTGCTGGCGATTTTTTGCCCTTCGGCGAAAGCCACAATTTTATCAGAAGTATCGTGAGCGATAAATCCAGATACATTAAATTGAGAAGCAAATTTCTGTCCCGAAAAATCTTCCAGTTTAAAATTGAATCGGTCCATGAATTTGCTTTCTAAAAGCGAAAACATTTTGGTGTTCAGACTCAACATGGAAATATAATTATCAATCAGAGTTTTTAGTTCAGATGGAGCGCCTAAAATCACCATTTTATTGATGCTCGTATTCGGAAATAAATATTGATGATAAACGCAGGCTGCACCGCCAATTGAATGTCCGATAATAATTTCAGGCTGATATTTTTCTACTGCTTTATTGATGAATTCTGCATAAAGAGGAACATTAAATTCTTTTCCGCTGCTTTGTCCGTGTGCAGGTGCGTCTAGCGCTATGATTGTGCTTCCTGATTTTTGAAGATGCGGTAAAGTTTTTTTCCAGCGTGACGAATTACTTTCCCAACCGTGAACTAAAAGAATTTTGGTTTCATTTCCTTTCCAGATATAGGTTTGAAAATGATGTTCATTATGGTGGAAAATTTCTGTTTCGGTATTTTTTAAAACTTTAGGAAGCTTTTCTTTTTGTAATCGGCCAATTCGAGGCTGGCTGAAAAGGGCATACGAAAGTTCAACAGCTTTTTGCGGACGCACATAACTCAGAAAGTTAATATAAGTTCCAACAGATTTTAATGTAATGAAACGGATTCCTTTTTTAATTCCCAAAACGTAATTTTTTTTCTAAAGGTAAAAAAAGGTCTGCCACGAATTGCACAAATTAACACGAATTTTTTATTCGCATTCTAATCGAAAAAAAATATAATTAGTGAAAATTTGTGCAATTTGTGGCAAAAAAAAAGTCCCGATTAAATCGGGACTTGATATTTAGAATTTTGCGAACAATTGTTCCATTTTTTCTTTTTCTTCTTCAGCTAACTGAGTGTCAACTAAGATTCTTCCAGAGTGCTCATCAGTGATGATTTTCTTTCTTGAAGCAATTTCAACCTGAGTTTGTGGTGGAATTGTAAAGAAAGATCCAGCAGAAGCTCCTCTTTCGATAGAAACTACAGCTAAACCATTACGAACACTGCTTCTGATTCTGTTGTAAGCAGCTAATAATCTGTCTTCGATTTGTGCAGCATACTCAGCAGATTTCTCTGTTAAGAAAGTTTCTTCTTTCTGAGTTTCAGCCATAATAGCATCCAATTCAGATTTTTTATGTTTTAAATGAGAGCTCTTAGCATCAAGTTTTTCTTTTAAGTTAGAAATAACTTCTTTTTTGTGCTCGATAGAAGCTTTCATTTCTTTGATTTGCTTTTCAGCCAATTGAATTTCTAATTCTTGAAATTCAACTTCTTTTGTCAAAGAATTAAATTCTCTGTTGTTACGAACAGATTCTTGTTGTTTTGTGTACTTCTTGATAACCTCTTTATGCTCCTCAATAGCAATTTTCTTTGCTTTGATTTGCTCTTCAATCACTTCAAGTTCACCTTTCAGTTTCTCTGAACGAGTGCTCAAACCTGCAACTTCATCTTCCAAATCTTCAACCTCTAAAGGAAGTTCTCCTCTAACGTTTCTGATTTCGTCAATTCTAGAGTCAATAAGCTGTAAATCGTATATTGCTCTTAACTTGTCCTCAACACTTAATTCTTTCGTATTCGTCATATTCTATAAGTACTTAACTGGATTTGTATTTTCTTCCGATAAAATGATTGCAAAATTAAGAATTTTTTTTCGAAGATAATCAACAATATAATTTTTTGTATAGCGTTCACTCTCAAAATGACCAATATCGGCCAAAAGTAGCTTATTTTCAGCTTCATAAAACTGGTGGTACTTCAAATCGGCAGTCAAAAAAGCGTCGGCTCCAGCCTGAATTGCATTTTTTATAGCAAAACTTCCTGAACCGCCCAAAACGGCAACTTTCTTGATTTTTTTGCCTAAAAATTCAGAATGACGAATTCCGTCAGAAATCATTTTTTCTTTAACAAAATGAAGAAATTCTTTTTCATCCATTTCATTTTCAAATTCTCCAATCATTCCTAAACCAATATTCTGATGCGCATTTTTCAAATCGTAGATTTCATAAGCTACTTCTTCGTAAATATGATTCGCAAAAAGAGCTTTTAAAATTCGAGATTGAAGATGTTTTTCAAACACCACTTCAATCTTAATTTCTTCTCCCGTATGCAGTTTCCCTTTTTCGCCAATTACCGGATTGCTGTCTTCATTTCCCTGAAAAGTAAAAAATCCTTTCGTATTAAAACTGCAGTTATCGTAATTTCCGATTGTACCGGCTCCAGCTTCAAACATTGCATTTCGAACTTTATCTGCATTATCTGGAACGGTAAAAGTGACTAATTTTTGAATGAAATTATTTTTCGGAACCAAAACTTTAGTATTGATTAATCCTAAAGCATCGCAGAAAATTTTATTTACGCCTTGCGAATGATTGTCAAGCGCGGTATGAACGGCATAAATAGCAATGTCATTTTTTATGGCTTTTAAAATAGTACGTTCCACATAATTTTTACCTGTGATTTTTTTAATTCCGGAAAATAAAATAGGATGGAAGCAAACCACCAAATTGCAGTTTTTAGAAACAGCTTCGTCAATTACATTTTCCAAAGCGTCGTGGCAGACTAAAACGCCCGTACTTTCGGTTTCAGAATTTCCTACTAAGAGTCCGACATTATCAAAATCTTCGGCATAAGCCAAAGGAGCCATTTCTTCAAGAACCGAGATAATTTCTTTTATTTTCATTTTTTTTGTTTCAAGTTTAAGGTTTAACGTTTCAAGTCTTTATTAGAAAATTTAGAAACCTTGATAAGTTTAACAAAATAACGAATAATCAGGTCAATTTAAAATCCTAGATGGCGTTTTTATAGAATAACACGAGTAACATTGGTAACACAATGTTACTCGTGTTACTTTTCGTATATTTGTAGTTCTAAATTAAAAGTCATGGCTACAATAAAAATAAATGAGCGTACAAAAACAGGCAAAGCTTTTATGGCTATGTTTGAAGCTTTTTTTAAAGGAGTTGAAGGTATTGAAATTGTCGAAGACAATTATAATCAGGTTAATGAGGAAGAAGTCGTATATAGCGCTGAATTTGTTGAGAAAGTAAGAAAAGCAGAAGAAAATATTAAAAATGGCGAAACTACAACACTTAATCCAGATGATATATGGGGAAGTTTAGGGTTGAAGTAACTAAAATGGCCAACCAAGACATCGAGAAGCATAAAAAATCAGGAAATAAAATCTCGATTAAAAATATTGCTAAAATTTTAATAGATCTTACAGAAAACCCGTATGAAGGTTTTGGGAATCCAGAGCCTTTAAAACATGAATATTCAGGATTATGGTCGAGACGAATTAATCAAAAGGATCGACTAATTTATCGTGTAGATGATGAAGTTGTAACTGTATTTGTAATCTCTGCAATGGGTCATTATTCAGATAAATAATTTTATGAAATTACTCCGCTACATACTTTTCCCATTCGCCGTTTTATACGGATTCATTACTACAATTCGTAATATTCTTTTTGATAAAGGAATTTTAAAATCAACTTCATTTGATTTTCCAGTTATTGCGGTTGGAAATCTAAGCGTTGGAGGAACTGGGAAAACGCCGCAAATTGAATATCTTATTCGATTATTATCTGATAAATATAAAATCGCCACCTTAAGCCGAGGTTACAAAAGAAAATCTGAGGGTTTTGTTTTGGCTGATGAAAATGCTAATGCCGAAATTCTTGGTGATGAACCTTTTCAGTTTTATCAAAAATTCCCAAATGTAATGGTGGCAGTTGATGCCAATCGTACAAACGGAATTCAGCAATTGCTTTCGCAAAATGAAAAGCCTGAAATTATTCTGTTGGACGATGCCTACCAGCACAGAAAAGTAAAAGCGGGTTTTTATATCTTATTGACTTCTTATGGGGATTTATATGCAGATGATTTTATGCTGCCAACAGGAAATTTACGTGAAAGTAGGAGTGGAGCAGAAAGAGCCAATATTGTGGTTGTTACCAAATGCCCTAAAATTTTAACAGAAGAAGAACAGGCTGAAATTAAATCAAAATTGAAGTTAAATGCCAGACAACAAGTCTTTTTTACTTTTATAGATTATGATTTGGTTGTTTTCGGCAAAAACGAAAAAATTGCAGTGAGCGAAATCAAATCAGAATCAAAACTCCTTTTAGCTGGAATTGCAAAACCGAAACCATTTTTTGATTATTTAAAAAATGAAAGCGATGAATGTCTTACTTTTCCAGACCATCATCATTTTTCTGATGCAGATTTGGATGCCATTAGAAATAAAGCAAACGGAAGAAAAATAATTACTACAGAAAAAGATTATGTGCGCTTAAAAGATTCTGAGTTGGTGGATCAATTGTATTATCTGCCAATAAAAAGCTCTTTTATCAACCATCAGCTAGATTTTGACGCAACGATTTTAGAATACGTAAAGAAAAACTTAGAGCCTTAGTATCTTAGCATCTTAGAAGCTTAGTTGAAAAACTTAGCAATAGTAGTGTAGAAATCGTCTGGAACAAATGGTTTTGTAATCACATCATCCATTCCGAAAGATAAAAGCATATCTCGGTTTTCATCAAGTGAAATAGCTGTCAAAGCAATAATAGGAGTCGCTTTATCAAATTCGCGAATCAATTTAGTAGCCGTTGTTCCGTTAATTCCAGGAAGATGAACGTCCATTAAAATCATGTCGAATCGCTTGATTTTCAAAAGTTCGACAGCATCTTCTCCATTATCAACAATCTCGCACGTAATGTTTTTGTTTTCCAACATTTTACGAGTAATCATTTGATTGATTTTGTTGTCCTCAATCAATAAAATAGATTTGTTTTTCAATTGGTTGTCGTTATATGGTTTTACTTCTTCGATTACTTCCAATGGTTCGTTGTTGATTTTAAAATTTAATTTGAAGGTAAAGGTAGAACCTTTGCCTACTTCACTTTTTAATTTTATTTCGCCTCCTAAAAGCTCTATCAATTTTTTTACAATAGTCAAACCAAGGCCAGTTCCACCGTATTTTCTATTTACTTCGATAGAACCTTGAGAAAAGCTTTCGAAAACTGATTGAAGTTTGTCTTCTGGTATTCCAATTCCAGTATCTACGATTTCAAAATATACAGTTGCTTCTTCACCTTCTTGCGAATACAATTTTGCAATAACATTTACGTGTCCGTTTTGCGTAAATTTTAAAGCATTGTTGATTAAGTTCAGTATAATCTGAGACAATTTAGTAGGATCTCCAATTAAATTATCAGGAATCGCTTTGTCTATTTCTAAATTGAAGTAGTTTTTGTTGGCGGTTGCCAATTCTTTTAATGAACTTTGAATATTAAAAAGCAGTTCTTTCAAATTGAAACTGATATTTTCAACTTCAACTTTAGTCGAATCTATTTTATTAATTTCTAAAATTTCATTGATAAAAGTAGTTAAATAGTTACCGGAGAATTTCAGAGACTCTAAATATTTTAATTGCTTTTTCTTCGGCTTATCTTCGAGAAGGATGTGTGTAATTCCGTTAATGGCATTCAACGGCGTCCGGAGTTCATGGCTCACAGTCGACAAAAATTCAGATCGCGCTTTTGATGCTTTTTCTGCTTTATTTTTAGCCAGAATCAATTCTTTATTTTTTTCCCGGAGCAGTAAATTATTCTGGTTTCTAATAATGTTGTTTTTGTATAAAGCCAAACTCAACAGTGATAAAATCGAAATTAAAGCAATTGCCAGTATACTCACTAACTTAGAATACCGATAGGTTTTGAGCTGAAATTTCTCTTCGTTTTCTTTTTTAATAGTATTATTTAAAGATTGATTTTTTTTGAATTTTTCGAATTCGTCCAAATCAACTTTAGCGTTTTTTAATTTTAAAAGATAGTTTTCCAGCTGATAATGTTCGTCTAAATAAGAATACGCTAGATCATAATTTTTGTTTTGTTTGTAGTATTGGCTTATCGCTAAAACGATTTTAGATTTCTTTGGCAAGTCATTGATTTTAGAATTGTATTCTAAAGCTTTGTCAAAATATATTATAGCAGAATCATTTCTTTTAAGCTGTCCTTCAATCAAGCCAAGCTGATAATAGGCATCTACTTTGGTTTTTGTGATTGTAGGATTATCAGGTTTTTTTGTTATTGCTTTGAAGGTTTTTGCTGCTAATTTGAGATCTTTATTAGACATAAAAGCCAAAGCTTTTTGGTAATCTAAAACTTCCGCATTATCATTGATATTCAGCTCCTTTAATAAATCCTTCGCTTTGGTGTAGTAAACGGTTGCTGTTTTGTAATCGCCTTTGGCAGTATTGGTCACGCCAATATAATGCAAGGCTAAAGCTTTTGTACAGCTGGGTTTTATGGTGTCGAATAAAGAAACTGTTTTGTGGAAGTTTTTTAAAGCATCTTCAAATTTTCCTTGATTGTAATAAATTTTACCAAGCTTAAAAGTCTGATTGGCTAGATTTTCTTTCTTGCCATTTTCTTCGCAAAAATTAATCGACTTTTCAGTGTAATATACCGCCTGATTGAACTTTTTATTGTTAAGGTTTAAATTGGCAAGCTTGTTATAATAGCTCACGCTATCCGTATTCTTTTTAGCTTGAGAATACAAAAACGAGTTAAAAAAACAAACAACAATAAAAAGATAGTATTTCATGTATGGCAATGCATTTACAATGAACCTTATTTTTCTCTTATTAGTAAAATTAAATCGATCAATCTTGATGAATAGCCAATTTCGTTATCGTACCAGCCTACTACTTTTACCATTTTATCGATAACTGAAGTTAGCTGAGCATCAAATAAACAAGAATGTGTGTTGCCAATTACATCAACCGAAACAATCGGATCTTCGGTATAATCTAATATTCCTTTTAAATTTGTTTTTGAGGCTTGTTCGAATGCTTTATTTATTTCTTCAATGCTTACAGCACGTTTTACATTGAAGGTTATGTCTGTTAATGAACCGTCTGGAACTGGGACTCTTATGCCACAACCACCCATTTTATTGTGCAATTTAGGAAAAATTTTTGTTAATGCCTTAGCTGCACCAGTAGTTGTTGGAACAATTGACTGGCTGGCACCTCTCGCACGGCGTAAATCCTTATGTGGCTGGTCATGAAGACTTTGGTCTGTCGTGAAAGAATGTATAGTTGTAATGTAAGCCTGTTCAATTCCGCACAATTCTTCAATAATTTTAATCATCGGAGCGGCGTTATTTGTCGTACAGCTTGCATTCGAAACGATGTCTTCGGTACCTTCCAAAATATGTTCGTTTACACCAAGAACGACTGTTTTTATAGTGTCAACTTCAGATGGGGCTGAAAGGATAACTTTTTTTGCTCCAGCTTCTAAATGCGCATTTAATTCTTCATGCGTTTTGTACTTGCCAGTCGATTCGATTACGATATCAATCGAATGCGATTTCCAATCTATGTTTGAAATGTTTTTTTCGTGAAAAAAGAAAAAATGCTTTCCGTCTACAATAATACTATTTTCGTCATGACTTACTTGCGCAGGCAAAACACCGTGAATACTGTCATATTTTATTAAATGAGACATGGTTTTGTTATCTGCAATGTCATTTATAGCAACGACTTCAATTTCAGGGTGATTTAAAAGCAATCGGAATAAATTTCGTCCAATTCTTCCAAATCCATTAATAGCAATTCTTGTTTTCAATTTTTTCTTTATTCGTTGAACTGTTTAATCGTTTAATCGGTTTTACAATTAAACGATCAAACAATTAAACTTTTTTATAAAATATGTTTTTGTGCTTTGTAAGATGAACGAACAAGAGGCCCGCTTTCTACGTGTCTAAAACCTAATTCAAGACCAAATTTTTCATATCTGGCAAATTGTTCAGGTGTGATAAATTCTTTTACAGGAAGATGTTTTTTACTTGGTTGCAAATATTGCCCAATTGTAACCACGTCAACATTTGCATTTCTTAAATCGGTCATAGTCTGGAAAACTTCTTCTTCAGTTTCTCCAAGCCCAAGCATAATTCCAGATTTTGTTCTGTTAATTCCTTTTTCTTTTAGATAACGAAGCACTTCTAAACTTCTGTCATATTTAGCTTGGATACGAACTTCACGAGTCAAACGTCGTACGGTTTCCATATTGTGAGAAACCACTTCAGGATTTGCTTCTACAATACGATCTAAATTTCTTTCAATTCCTTGAAAGTCTGGAATCAAAGTTTCTAGAGTAGTTTGAGGATTCATTCTTCTAATAGCTCTCACGGTTTCCATCCAAATAATAGAACCGCCGTCTTTAATATCGTCTCTGTCAACACTTGTAATAACAGCATGTTTGATATTCATGATTTTAATAGAACGAGCTACTTTTTCAGGTTCGTCCCAATCCACCGTTTCTGGTCTTCCAGTTTTTACACCGCAGAAACCGCACGAACGGGTACAAACGTTTCCTAAAATCATAAAAGTCGCTGTTCCTTCACCCCAGCATTCTCCCATATTTGGGCAGCTTCCAGAGGTACAAATGGTATTTAAACTATATTTATCAACTAAACCTCTAAGTTCAGTATATTTTTGTCCGATAGGTAATTTTACTTTTAACCACTTTGGTTTTGTGGTAGGTATATTTTCAGCGACTGTTTCCATATATCAATGTTCAAAGTACAAAGATACGGAATGTTGTTTATTTGAAGATTTGTTTAAGGTTTAATTTAGCAATTAGGTGCTAAAAATGAGTAGATGTGCGCTTTAATTATGTGTAATAAAATAGTTAAATGTTTGTGTTAAAAACATTATTTGTTGCTGTATAAGTGTTTTCTTTTTATGAATATTTATTTTGAGCATAATTATAGCAATGAGTTGTGTTTTAGTACTTTAAAATTTCTACCTTTAAATGTTAAAAAAACTAGATTTCTCATAGAAATAGGAAGATGTTTTTGTAGTATATTTGTTATTAAATTAATAAAAGTAAAAATGAAAAAGAAATTTATTGTATTAGGAGTTTTATTGGCAGTTTTTGGTTCTACAAAAACAAATGCACAAATTAATTTTGGAGATAAAGCAATTGGGGCAGTTCAGAAAGGGGTTAGCGGTTTTACTTTTAGTAATGCCGATGCAGCAAAACTGTCTAAAGAAGCGGTAGATAAATTGGATGCAGAGCACGAAATTGCTGGCCCAACAGATGGTTATGCGATACGATTAAACCGTGTTTTTGGGAAACATGCATCTGGAGATGGATTTACTTTAAATTATAAAGTTTATAAATTGAAAGAAGTAAATGCTTTTGCAACGGCAGACGGAAGCGTTCGAGTATATTCTGGATTAATGGATATTATGGATGATAACGAATTAATTGCTGTAATCGGTCACGAGATTGGACACGTAGCCAATAACGATTCCAGAGACGCTATTCGCGCGGCTTACCAGAAAGAAGCTTTAATGGACGGAGTAGCTTCTCAATCGGCGACTGTGGCAACAGTTACAGACAGCCAGCTTGGAAAAATCGGAAGCGCTATTATTGATAGTAAATACAGCCGTAAACAAGAATCGGAAGCCGATTTATTTGCTTATAATTTCATGAAGAAAAACGGCTATGATGTGAATGCTGAAGAATCTGCTTTTAGAATTTTAGCCAAAATGAGCGAAGGATCTGAAGCTTCATTTATTGACCAAATGATGAGTTCTCACCCTGATTCTAAGAAAAGGGCAGATGACGCGAAAAAAAGAGCAGAAAAAGATGGTTTGTATAAACCGTATGTGCAGCAGAAAATTGTAAATACTGTTCCTGTAACTACAACTAAAAAAGCTACAACTACAAAGAAAACAACAACAAAAAAGAAATAAAAGTTGTTTCTTAAAATTATAAACCCCGTCAGATTTTATGATTTGACGGGGTTATTTTTTTATCCTAATACATGAAAAGCAAGAATCTTTTGCACTTCATAAACATTAACCGATTTGTTGAATTGTTTTACGATGCTTGGTTGCTGTTCGCTCGAAATCCAGATTTTTAATTCAGCATCTAGATCAAAAGTTCCAGCAGTTTCTACACTGAATCTTGTAATGTTTTTGTAAGCAATAGATTTGTATTCTGTTTTGCTTCCAGTAATTCCTTGCACATCAACCAAAATCAATCTTTTGTTTGTGAAAATGAAAGTGTCACGAATAAGTTTAAAACCCATTTCGATTTCTTCATTTGCTGTCAAAAGCTGTCCATATTTTTTAATTAAATCTTCCTGACTTACAGAACCTGCATTGCCAAGAATAGCTGAAAATATTCCCATTATTTTGTTTTTAATTCGTTAAAATAAAATCCGTTTTTGAAGCAGTAAATGTAGTTGATTTTGTTAATTTTTTTGAGCCGATTTGAATTTAATTATTAGCGGAATTATAGTTATTGCAATTAAAAAAGATGCTATAAAAGAGACAACTAGATTGCCAATGTTTAAAGCTTTCGGATTTATTATAAATCTCATAAATAGAATTGCAGTGGCAAATAAAATTACAGCACTCCAATATATTTTATTGGAAGTTGCAGAATTGGATTTTATTGGAAGTTTAAAGAATGCTATCAATAAAATGATGCTTCCAATTAAAGTGCTTAAATGCTGGGCTATTTTCCAGAATGGGATTTCTGTTCCAAAAACCGAAACGGTATTTTTCAAACCATCAATTTGATCTACAAAATAACCATGTTTATGGGTAAAACCATCCCAGAAAATATGAGAAGATATTCCGATTAGCAGAGAAATTAAAACGACAATCCAGTTTTTCTTAAAATAAGCATTCCAGTCAAAATCTGTATAAATCAGAATTCTGTTTTTTATAAAAGACGGAAGATTTTGAAACAGGAGATTTCGAGTTAAATTATGAAAAAGAAAAGTCAATAGAAGCGCAAGAGGCAAATCAAACCAAAAAATCCCGCTTAGGGTATGGCTATAATCGCTTTTAACTTTCATTCGCAGAAAATATTCAAAATCCGGAGTTAAGCTTCCAATTATTAATGCTGTAAGAGAAAACCATGATTTTGGTAAATATCTCAACGGAAGAATTATGGCAGGATGCGAAAAAGTAAAAGGCATTAAAGCTAATTTTTTGAGTTGTTATGTTTTATTCGGAATTAAAAATAAACAAAAAAGCAGAACCTAAAGTTCTGCTTTTTCACTTTTCAAAATATCTATTTTTTATTCAACCTCTGTTTTAATTGTAATCGGAAGATTGTATGCTGTTCTTACAGCTTGTCCGTTAAGAATTCCAGGAGTCCATTTTGTTTTTAATGATTTTAAAACTCTAACAGCTTCTTTTCCCATTCCGAAACCAGGATCATTTTTAACCATAATGTCAGTAAGCGATCCATCTTTTTCAACTACAAACGAAACATACACTCTTAATGTTTTTTCTGCATCAAGCTCTGGTCTGCGGAAATTGTTTCCCACATATTTGTAAAACTGAGCAATTCCGCCTGGAAATTCTGGAAGTTTATCCAAAACTGCAACAGAAACAGGATCGTTAGTTGGTGGTGCAACCGAAGCTGCGTCTCCATTTCCTCCTCCGCCTCCAGTTGTAGGCATTGCATTAGTTGCTGTTCCTGTTCCAGAAGCATTGTCTACAGCAGGCACATTTTCTGTATTAGGCGCTATTTTGTCGACAGCTTCTTCTGGTTTTGTTACCACAGGATTAATCAACTGAGTCGCATCTGTTTGACTTGCGGCAGTTTGTTCTACTACTGGTGCAGGTGGCGCTGGTGGCGGTGGCACAACAGTAGGGTCAATGTTTACAATCGTTGGCGGTTCGTAAATCATTGGCTCTGGCTCAGGTTCAATTACTGACGAATTAAATTTGCTAATGAGTGCAGATGCACTTCCGATAGCCGTTAATAACAATAAACCCATAAAGAGAGCTGTTACAGAATTTTTAGAATTCTCTTGACGTAATTGATATGCGCCGTACTCTTTGTTTTTGTTCTCGAAAACAAGATCGGTCCACTTGTTTTCATAAATACTTAATTTAGACATAATTTTTGGGTTTTAAGGTTAAGTAACTTTAAATCATACGCAGAAAAGGTTTAGGTTTGAGCTAACAACGTAAAAGTTGTAGTTTTAGTGTTGTGGAAATCTGTTTATTTTAAGAATAAAAGTGATAATAATTTATTCTTTATTTAAAGATAATAAATTATCTGTTACGTTCGATAATTTCTGCCAATAATTTTTTAGCACGTAAAAGCTTGACTTTAACGCTGCTTAAAGGCTCATCAATCTTAGCCGCAATTTCCTGATAAGACATTTCTTGAAAATAACGAAGCTGAATTACTTCTTGGTAGTGGGGTTTAAGTTCTTTGATGCATAAGAGCAGACGAGAAAGATTCTGTTCTTTAATTAAAGCATCTTCTGCAGAGGGAGTAGGGTCGGCGATGTTGTATGCCTGCTGGTCTTCGTTGTCTGTGATTTCTATAAAAAGATTGGTTTTCTTTTTTCGAAGTAAATCAATATAGACATTTTTTGCAATCGCTATGAGCCAGGTATTAAACTGAAATTCTGGATTATAAGAGGCTATTTTGTCAAAAGCCTTAGAGAAAGTTTCAATAGTAATATCTTCTGCAGTGGTTTCATTTTCGGTACGTTTGAGCATAAAAGCATACACCTCATTCCAATAATGATCTAATAAAAAAGTAAAGGCGATCTGATCGCCTTTTTTTGCTTTTTCTATTTTAGAATTTATTTCCAATATACCGGTTTTGAAAAGATATTAGTTATAAAGATATTAATTTGCGTTAATATAAGCGCTATCTCAACAACTGGAAACCAAATTTTAATATCTTTTTCTTTTAATTTTCCTGCCGAACATCCAATTACTGTCCATACAACAGTATAGCGTGTTGCTAAAATGGCTAATACTGCAATCCATTGAAATTGGAATGCTAATAGAATAATAACTAATAAAAAGAAAAATAATTGTGACATGAAGAATAATCCTAACTGCATTTTGTCAAAAAACTTGTAATGCTCTGCAGTCGAAATGTGTCTTCTTTTCTGAGTAAACCATTCTTTGTAAGTTGTTTTAGGTTTTGAATACGTAAAACTTTCAGGTGTATAAGAGATGGTAGTATTTTCTTTATTCGCAGCCTGATTAATAAACAAATCGTCATCGCCAGAGCGAATCTGAATATGATCTATAAAACCATTTACATTAAAAAACTCTTCTTTTTTATAGGCAAGATTTCTGCCGACTCCCATATACGGAAGTCCGATTTTTGCCCATGAAAAATATTGCATTGCAGTAAGGACAGTTTCAAAGCGAATAACTTTGTTTAGGAATGAACGCTCTACTTTTTCGTAACCCCCATAGCCCAAAACGATTGTTTTGTTCATAGTAAATTGCGAAGTCATGGATGTGATCCAGTCTTTCGAATTTGGAAAACAGTCTGCATCTGTAAATAATAAATAATCTTTCTTTGCGGCTTTTATTCCAAGCGTTAAAGCGTATTTTTTATTTCCCCAAAAAGCTTCATTATTCTCCACTTTCACCAAACGGATATTAGAAAATTCTTTTTCAAATTCTTCAAAAACTTCAAGAGTTTCATCGCTAGAAGCGTCGTCAATTAAAACAATTTCAAAATCAGGGTAATCTTGCTGTGCCAAAAGCGGAATGAATTTTTTAACATTCTCTTCTTCATTTTTTGCGCATACAATTACAGAAACTGGAAGATTTTTAGGTTTTACATGCTGCGGTTTGGCAAAAGCAAATTTTCCAAAAATTCCGAGATAATAAAAAAGTTGAACTACAACAATAGCAATAAAAAAGTAAAATATGTATATAAGCATCTGATTTATTAGGTTCTATTAATTTCACGTTCTGCGACTGCAAATGTACTTATCAATTCGCTAAATTCAATAGCCAAAACCGATTTACTTTCGGCATTTTGACATTTCTTTTGCAACAGCAATAGACTGAGGGTTTTCGGTTTTTTCTAGTTCCGAAATTATGTTTGTATAATTATGATCGTCGCGGTTTTGCGATAGTTTTTTGGTTGCCTGAATTTCTTCAATTTCGATTTCAAAGCCAAAGATTCCTCGCGCTTCACGCATTGTTTTTTGAGATAAATCTTCAACACGAACTGGGTTTGCAGAATTTACTTCGTATTTATCTACAAGCTTTTTCAGTTGCTCTACAGAAGTTTCGTAATCTACGATCTTGATTTTTCCGTAAACATGTACGGCTATATAATTCCACGTTGGAACATTTTCATGATCGTACCAAGAAGAAGAAATATAACTATGCGGACCAGTAAAAACAGCCAAAACTTGATCATTTTCCTTAAAACCTTCAGCTTGCGGATTCAGTTTTGAAATATGTCCTTGCAAAACTTCTTTTCCATCAGCATTCAATTCCAATTCTATCGGAATATGTGTAGCGGTCAATTTCCCGTTTGTCTGATTTATCAAGATTCCAAAACTATTTTCTTTTAAAAAAGCTCTAATTTCTTCTTGATTTTCGTTTTTGTATAAGTCTGGAGTGTACATATTCTTGTTGTTTATGCAATTTGTCACATTGAGCGATTCCAAGTCTTCGGGAAAAATGTTTTTCATAAGGGCTTCGACTCCGCTCAGCCTGACAAAAAAGTTAATTCGTGAAAATTAGTGAAATTCGTGTTTTAAATTACATTCACTTCCGCTTCAATTTGGATTCCAAATTTTTCAAAAACGGTTTTCTGAACTTCTTTCGAAACAGCTAAAATTTCCTGTCCCGTTGCGTTCCCGTAATTCACTAAAACCAAAGCTTGGTTTTTATGAACTCCAGCATCGCCAAAACGTTTTCCTTTAAAACCAGCTTGTTCAATCAGCCAGCCTGCAGGAACTTTAACTTCAGTTTCAGAAACTTCATAAAACTTCATTTCTGGGAATTTCTGATGGATTTTTTCAAAATCAGATTTTAACAAAATCGGATTTTTGAAGAAACTTCCGCTGTTTCCTAACTCTTTCGGATCTGGTAATTTACTTTGTCTAATAGCAATTACAGCATTGCTGACATCTTTTAAAGTTGGTTCTGTAATATTGTTTTTGGCCAATTCTGCCAAAATATCTCCGTAAGAAGTATTGATTTTATGATTGCGTTTGGTCAGTTTAAATATAACCGAAGTAATAATATATTGGTCTTTTACTTCATGTTTGAAAATACTTTCGCGATAGCCAAAATTACATGCTGCATTATCGAAAGTTTTCATTTCCTGGGTTGCAATATTCATGGCTTCGCAAGAAACAAAAGTGTCTTTTATTTCAGTTCCGTAAGCGCCAATATTCTGCACTGGAGTTGTGCCAACATTTCCAGGAATTAGAGACATATTTTCTAATCCTCCAAAATTATTGTCGATGGTCCAAAGAACGAAATCATGCCAAGTTTCTCCAGCCTGACTTTCGACCCAAACAAAATTGTCGTCTTCTTTTATGATTTTTTTACCTTTTAAATCAATATGAATAACGAGAGCGTCAATGTCTTTCGTTAAAAGCATATTGCTTCCGCCACCCAAAATAAATTTTTTCTCGTTTTTGTTTTCTTGTAAAATTGTCTTTAGTTCAGCAATAGAATGAACGGCAACGAATTGTTTTGCACTGGCTTCAATGCCGAAAGTATTATATTTTTTTAAAGAAAAATTGGATTGGATTTCCATAAATAAAAGGCTTTTTAATATAGTTCAAAAGTATGAATTATAATTTTTGGTTTGACCTCGAAGATGTAAAGTTTGTAAAGCTTTTTTTAGGACAGAAACTTTGCTTGTTTTTTTATAAATTGAGTAACCATTTTTTGTAAGTTTGAATTAAATGTAATAGTGTAATTATGTCAAAATCAATTAGTAGAAACAGACTAGTATTTTTTCTTATTCTAAATATATTTTTGTCAATATCTTCTTTTGCGCAAAGTAATATAGTAGGAGAATGGAAAACAAAAGATATAATTGGGTATACAGATGTTGCAGAATATTCTTTGACAAAAGAGAAAGAAGCTAATTACGGTCGTAGTTTAACATTTAAGTCAGATGGTACATTTTTTTGTGGTGCGCCAGTAAAATGTCTTAATGATTGTTTCGTTTTTACTTCTGGAACGTATGTGCAAGTTGATACTAATCATGTACATTTAATTGTAAAAGATGCTCATTTTGTTGGATTAACTTGCAAGATGAAAAATTTGAGTAAAGAAGATGTTATTAAAGATTTAGGTGTCTTTTACATTCATAAAGAAGAGGAAACAATTCGATTAATTCCGAGTAACGGAGTTTTGGATGATGACAAAAAAGTTTCTTTGGTTGATTCAGAATAATAAAACTAAAGTTTTTTAATGGTTTCGAGAGTTCAATAATCCATGATATTTCTCTGAGATAACCTTCATATTAATATCATAATTAGCATTTTCCTCCACAAATTTTCTATTTTGAATAATGGCTTCATTTCGTAATTCAGGATTTTCGAAAGACCAAATCAATTCTTCAGCTAACATTTCGATATTATCAATTTCAATCAACTGTCCGTTTTCACGATGTGTAATCCAGCTTTGATTTCCTGGAATATCAGAAACTATGGGAAAACAATTGCAAGCCATAGCCTCGAACAAAGAAGCAGAAACGCCTTCTGTAATCGGCATGCTGATGTAAATATTAGATTGTTGCAATAATTTTGGAAGTTCAGTATTCGGAATCCTTCCTGTAAAAATCACTTTATTTTCGATTTGAAGTTCTGTTGCTAAATTTTTCAAAAACTGCAATCTATTTCCATCGCCGACAATTGTCAGTGAGAAGTCAATTCCTTTCTGATTTAAAATTCCGAAAGATTTTAAAATAGAATCGTGTCGGTATTCTGGTTGAAGCGAACGCGTTACAATTGCTTCAATTTTATTTGAATTATTAGTCGAAGGACTAAAAAGAGATAGATCAATTCCTTTAGGGAGAACTAAAACTTTGTTCATATCTACGCCAGTTGCTTTCATATGAATTGCCATTACTGGACCCCAAGCGTGAATTAAATGTGCTTTTTTGAAAGCATATTTCTGAATGAATTTTTTAAAAGGATATAAAACAGAATTTTCAGGCCATAAATCGGTTCGGCCTTGCTGTGCAATTGCAATGGTTTTGGATCCTGATAATGCTGCAAGAAAACCGTAACTGGTCGTTCTTTCTGCAATTACCATATCTGGTTTTTCTTTTTTAATGATTTTTCGAATAGAAAGAGGAGCAGAGAAGTACTCTAAAATACGCTTGAATCTATGATTATTTGAAGTTTGAAGTTCCCAAGTTATGATTTCAAAATCGCCAAATTCCTTTAAACCTTTCATCCAGGTTATAGCATCGGCGCGATAAGATTCTCCAAGAAAAAGTATTTTCCTTTTCATTATAAAAGTTTTTCGCTGCGAATTCACGAATTAATTTTGAATAATTCGTGAATTTGTGGCGATTTTTTTTATCTCTAAAATTCGTCAGTTTCCAAAGCGCGGTTGATGAATTCGTTTAATGGTTTCAAAGCGATTAGCTTTTTACTCATTTTGGAAACGAAGTCTTTCTGTGTAACTTCAGAAATATCATATTTTTGAGTTGCTGTAAAGCTTTTTAGTTTTAAAAACTCAATTGCCGGATGGTCTTTTTCGTAACCGCGTGGCATGCTTTTAAGCGAATTGTTTTCGTTTATGTCTAAATTTCCGAATTCCTTTTTGAAATTTTTATCATTTAGAATTTCTTGTAAATCATCGTAGAAAAAAGCAATTTCTTTACGGACTTTCTTTAAATCTTCCGCTTCAGGCGAATAAAATCCTCCAGCAATAAAACTCGCGCCTTTTTCGATGTGAACGTAATAACCAGAACGATTTGCGCCTTTTGCACCCGCTGACATCCAAACGCCCAAATGCGCCTTGTAAGGTGATTTGTCTTTAGAAAAACGGATATCGCGATTAATTCTGAAAGTACAGTTTTTAACTTCAAGCAATTCCAATGAAGGATCAAGCGGTTTCATGGCATCTAAAAAATCACTTACCAATTGATGGTAGTCTTTCTTAAAAACCTCGTATCTCTTTTTATTTTCTTGAAACCATTCACGATTATTGTTCTTTTTTAAATCGTCTAAAAATTGCAATGATTCTTTCGTTAGCATATTTCTTGATTGTTTATTGCAGTTAATGTTTTTTGCTAATTTACTGATTTCTTAAAAGAAAGTTTGCCACGAATTGTTTTTTGCCACGAATTTCACAAATTAACACAAATTTTATCCCTTTCAATCTGTGGCTAAAATGTTGTCGCAAAGATTTTAACCGCAAATTACACAGATTTTCGCAAATTAATTTCTAACCAGTGTATCTACAGATTCATAGATGCGCACAGATTTTTAATCATTACAATCCTCTATTCTGAGCCAAAAAATAATTTGTGAAAATCTGTGTAATTTGTGGTAAAACCTCTCAATCTGTGGCTAAAATAAAATGCGTAAAGTTAATTAGCGTAAATTCGTGTAATTCGTGGCAAACAAAAGCTTTATAGATTAAATATCTTATAACTCTGATGCGTCGATTTTACAATTGCTTCGGTTCTTTCTGGATGAGTGTCAGAAATAAAAAGCTGTCCAAACGTTTCGCTGTTTACCATTTCTATGATTTTGGCAACACGTGTTTCGTCCAGTTTGTCAAAAATATCATCAAACAAAAGAATTGGTTTTACACCGCTTTGTTTTTTGAGGAATTCAAATTGAGCCAGTTTTAAAGCAATCAGAAAAGATTTCTGCTGCCCCTGAGATCCGAATTTTTTTATCGGATGCGAATCAATTTCAAAAGACAAATCATCTTTATGAGTTCCAACAGTTGTGTAGTGAAGCGCTCGATCTTTATTGATATTTTCCTGTAAAAGCGTCAGAAGATCTTTTTCGAACAAATGACTTTCGTAAACCAGCTGCACACTTTCTTCAGAACCTGTTATTTCGTGATGATGTTTATTAAATATAGGTATAAACTGCTCAAGAAAATCTTTTCGCTTTTCAAAAATCGATTTTCCGTAACCTTGCAGCTGCTCATTATATATAGATAAGGTGTCGTTGTCAAAAACATGATTCAGAGCAAAATATTTTAAAAGCGCATTTCGCTGTGTAATTACCTTTTGATATTGTATTAATTCGTGCAGATAAGTGGAGTCTAACTGCGAAATCACACTGTCCATAAATTTACGGCGTGTTTCGCTTCCTTCAATAATCAAATCGCGATCTGCCGGCGAAATAATAACTAGCGGAATAAATCCGATATGATCTGAGAATTTATCGTAAGGTTTTCCGTTTCGTTTTAAAACTTTTTTCTGGCCTTTTTTTAAACTGCAAACAATCTGTTCGGTTCTCTCATTTTTTTCTAGTTCGGCATCAATCACAAAAAATTCTTCGCCGTGTTTGATGTTTTGAACAGCAAGAGGATTAAAATAACTTTTTCCATAAGCCAAATGGTAAATGGCATCAAGCACATTGGTTTTTCCAATGCCATTTTTACCCACAAAACAGTTGATTTTGATGTCGAAATCAAAATTTGCTTCAGAAAAGTTTTTGTAATTAAA
Source organism: Flavobacterium erigeronis (assembly GCF_054075165.1). Taxonomy (NCBI): domain Bacteria; kingdom Pseudomonadati; phylum Bacteroidota; class Flavobacteriia; order Flavobacteriales; family Flavobacteriaceae; genus Flavobacterium; species Flavobacterium erigeronis. The sequence goes on from NZ_JBSKGP010000009.1 coordinate 260,434, forward strand.
TAAAGAGATTTTGTTTAAATGCATTTTTGAAAGAAAGCACAAAGGTACAAAAAGGAAGATTCTTAAAGAAGTTTAATAGTTTTAGAAATTCAATTCAAAATCTTCCGTTTCTTACATACAAAAAGAGGATTGTAATTTAGTGCTACAATTATCCCAAAAGTGCTGTTGTAAATGGGTATGCCGTGGTTTTGAGTTGATTTGTTTTTTACGCTTTCGCGGAAGCAAAAAAGCAATTGCAAAATATTTCTTTTAAAATAGTGATAAAATTGAAATTTTTTACGTCAATTTCAATAAAAATTTTATTTTTGCCGTTCACTAAATAAATTTTAAATGGCAACTTACAATAAAAGAGGATATAAGACACCAAAAGAAAAGGAAGTTAAAGAGGTTACTGAAGAGCAACAAGTAGTTATTGATGAAAAAGATAGCACAACAGCTGGAGTTTTCTCAAAATTAGATGAAACGGCTTCAAAAACTGAGGATTGGGTGGCTAAAAATCAAAAAATCATTATTGGTTTAGTTGCTGGTATTGCAGTTGCTACAATTGGATATTTGGCTTACCAAAAATTTATTGCTACTCCTAAACAAGAAGAAGCTGCAAGTGAAATGTTTGTTGCTCAGCAAAACTTCGAAAAAGCAGTAAACGGTGTTTCTAGCGATTCATTATTCAAATTATCATTAAATGGTTCTGAAGGTAAATTCGGATTTATCAAAATCGCTGACGAATATTCTGGAACAGATGCTGGAAACTTAGCAAATTACTATGCTGGTATTGCTTACTTAAATACTGGTAAATTTGATGAGGCAATTAAATATTTAGGTGAATTCAAATCTGAAGATGTAGTTTTAACTGCTTTAGCAAAAGGTGCTACAGGAGATGCTTACTCTCAAAAAAATCAGCAAAAAGAAGCTTTAGATTTTTATGTAAAAGCTGCTGAGTCTAACAAAAACGATTTTACAACGCCTCGTTTCTTGTTAAAAGCAGGAAAAACTGCTTTAGCTTTAGGACAAAAAGAAGATGCATTGAAATATTTCAATGACATTAAAGATAATTACGACAGTACTCCAGAAGCAGCACAAGTTGATGCTTTGATCGGATTAGCGCAATAAAAATTTTAGACTTTAGATTTAAGATTGTAGATTTGTAATTAATAATCTAGAATCAAAAATCAAAAATCTAAAATATAACAGATGGCTACTGAAAATAAAAATCTATCAGAATACGATAAAAACACAATCCCAAACGCGAAAGACTTTCGGTTTGGGATTGTTGTTTCTGAATGGAATGATACTATAACAGAAGGACTTTATAATGGCGCTTTTGATGCTTTAGTTGATTGTGATGTTCCTGCTCAGCAAATTATCCGTTGGAATGTTCCAGGAAGTTTTGAGCTGATTTACGGAGCTAAAAAAATGCTTCAGACACAAAATGTTGATGCCGTTATCGTAATTGGATGCGTAATTCAAGGAGAAACAAAACACTTCGACTTTGTTTGTGAAGGTGTGACACAAGGAATTAAAGATCTAAATGTGCAAACTGATATCCCAGTTATTTTCTGTGTTTTAACAGATAATAATATGCAGCAGTCAATTGACAGAAGCGGGGGAGTTCATGGAAACAAAGGAACAGAAGCAGCAATTGCAGCAATCAAAATGGCGTACATTCGCCAGCAGGCTTCAATAGCACATGTTTTTAATCAGCCATTATTGTCTTCAGGAGCGCTTCAAATTGAAGATTCTCCAAGAAAAATAGAAAACGAATAAGACACATTTGTTTTAATAAGATTAAAACCTATACTGTGTAATAACGGTATAGGTTTTTTTGTTTTTTTTATGATTATTCTTATTCTAAAAGCCAACCAAAATTCACTAAATTTGTACTTCTTGGTTTATAAAAACCGAATCTAAACTTTAAAATTATTTTTGCTTAATGTCGAGTATTATTCAATTGCTTCCTGATCACGTTGCTAACCAAATTGCTGCTGGAGAGGTGGTTCAAAGACCAGCTTCAGTCGTAAAAGAATTGTTAGAAAATGCTGTTGATGCCAAAGCAACTGATATTAAATTAATTATAAAAGATGCTGGTAAATCGCTAGTTCAAGTTATCGATAATGGTGTTGGAATGACCGTTACCGATGCGCGTTTGTGTTTTGCCCGTCATGCTACTTCCAAAATCCGTCAGGCAGAAGATTTGTTTTCGTTGGGAACAAAAGGATTCCGCGGAGAGGCTTTGGCTTCTATTGCGGCAATTGCTCACATGGAAATGAAAACCAAACAGGATCAGGATGAGTTAGGTACGCATATTGTAATTGAAGGAAGTAAATTTGTTTCGCAAGAAGTGGCGGTTTTACCAAAAGGAACTTCATTTGCGGTTAAAAACTTATTTTTTAATATTCCCGCTCGCCGTAATTTCTTAAAGTCAGATACGGTTGAATTTCGACATGTTATGGATGAGTTTCAGCGTGTAGCGTTGGCGCATCCTAACATTCATTTTAGTTTTTACCATAACGGCAGCGAGATGTATAATCTTCCGTCAGCAGGATACCGCCAGAGAATTGTTGGTATTATGTCTGGAAAAACAAATGAAAAATTAGTTCCGGTAAACGAGGACACAGAAATTATAAATGTTCAAGGTTTTGTATGCAAGCCTGAATTTGCTAAGAAAAATAGGGGAGAACAATTCTTTTTTGTAAACGATCGATTTATAAAAAGCAGTTTTCTTCATCATGCGGTAATGTCTGCTTACGACGGATTGCTGAAAGATGGTTCTCAGCCAAGTTATTTCTTGTATCTGCAAGTTCCGCCAAATACAATTGATATCAACATACATCCAACCAAAACAGAAATTAAATTTGATGACGAACAGGCTTTATATGCTATTTTAAGAGCCTCTATCAAGCATAGTTTAGGGCAATTTAATGTAGCTCCAGTTTTAGATTTTGATAGAGATGCCAATTTAGATACGCCCTATCATTACAAAGATGTTGAAGCAGAAGTGCCAACTATTCAGGTAGACGGAACTTTTAATCCTTTTACAGATGATAAAACGAATCAGCATTATAGTAAAGCTGGTTCTGGATCATCGGGATATAGTTCGGGTTCATCATTTTCGTCTTCATCAGGATCTTCCTCTTCTGGATCATCTTATTCGGGTTATTCTAAAAGAGTAGAACCAACTGCAAGCTGGGAAAGTTTATATGTTGGTCTAGATGTCGAAAATCCAGAAAGCATAGAAAGTTCTCCATTTACATTCGAAAACGAGGAAGTAACCTCTTCTTTATTTGATGATGAAGAAGTAGAACAAGCAACTCAGAAAACGTATCAGATTCATAAGAAATATATTGTTTCGCCTATTAAATCAGGAATGATAATTGTTGATCAGCAGCGTGCACATCAGCGTATTTTGTACGAACAATTTTTGCTGAATATGACCGTAAATCAAGCTTCTAGCCAGCAATTGCTGTTTCCATTAGATTTGTTTTATTCGTCAAGCGAAATGAAATTGATTGAAGAATTAAAACCTTCATTAGCAACAACCGGATTTGTTTTTGATGAAAGTAAAACAGATCATGTTGTCATTTCTGGGATTCCAGTAAATATTACAGAAAGTGAAGTCTCTCAAGTTATAGAACAATTGCTGAGCGATTTGCAGGACGGAATTCCGGCAAACAGTTACAGTCAGAATGATACAATTGCCAAATCAATGGCCAAAAGTTTAGCGGTTAAAACAGGATCTTATTTAACCGAAAAAGAGCAAGATAACTTAGTAAACGGTTTGTTTGCTTGTAAAGATCCGAATATTTCACCTTTTCAAAAACCTACCTTCATCACGATGCGTGTTGAAGATATAGATAAAAAGTTTGCTTTATGATGAATATGACTCCAGTAGTTAAACAACTGCTAATTATAAATATAATATTCTTTATTGGATCTCAGATAGTTCCAATTTCATATGACTATTTGATGCTGTATTATCCTGAAAGTGATCATTTCAGAATCTGGCAGATTATTACGCATATGTTTATGCACGCGCCACTGCCAAACTTTGCGCATATTTTGTTTAATATGTTTGCTTTGTACAGTTTTGGTTCGGCATTGGAACATTTCTGGGGTGGAAAAAAATTCTTGTTTTTTTATATTTCTTGCGGACTTGGAGCAGCATTGCTTCATACGGGAGTAAATTATTTTCAGATTCAGTCGCTATTAAGTTCGGTATCTGATTTGAATTTGTCAAAAGCTGAAATGCATATGATCTTGAATGCAGACTATTCAGCGTTATTTGATGCCAACGGAAAAATGATTCAAGGAGAAATAGCGACTATTTTAAACAAAGCACATTGCACGCAAGAGCAATTCAATTCATTAGCGCAAGCGAGTTCTATTATGCAATCGCCTGTTTTAGGGGCTTCTGGTGCAATATATGGTTTGTTAACCGCTTTTGCATTTATGTTTCCAAACGCAGGATTGGCATTGTTGTTTATTCCTGTTCCAATTAAGGCAAAATATTTTGTTCCTGGAATTTTAGCTATTGACTTATTTTTAGGTTTTAAAGGAAGTTCTTTATTTGGAAGCGGAGGAACTGGAATTGCGCATTTTGCACACGTTGGTGGTGCAATTGCAGGTTTTTTAATGATGTTATACTGGAAAAAAAATCAGTTTAATAACAACCGTTGGAATTAATTTTTAACTTTAAAGTACAAATTCTAAAACAAAAGAGTTTCTATGAATATTCTTGATGATTTAAAATTGCAGTATAGATTGGGCGGTATTGCCATGCGAGTGATGTACTGGAATATTGCCTGTTTTATTGTCTCGCTTATTTTCTTCTATAATTATTCAAATGGTCAGTTTGCTTTTCCAAGTTGGCTGGCATTGTCATCAGATCCTCAGGTTTTTATGTTTAAGCCTTGGACTTTTTTAACGTACGCTTTTTTTCACGACGGATTTTTTCATCTGTTGTTCAATATGATGGTGCTTAATTTTGCCAGCACTTTATTTTTAACCTATTTCACCCAAAAGCAATATTTAGGATTATATCTTTTAAGTGCTCTTTTTGCTGGAGTAGCTTTTGCTCTGAGTTTTTATTTTTCTAATATAAGCGGTTCAATTGTTGGCGCATCTGCTGCTATAATGGCTATTTTGGTGGCAGCAACGACCTATTCTCCTTTGATGAACGTTCGTTTGTTTCTGTTCGGAAATGTAAAGCTTTGGCATATCACAGCGGTTATTATAATTTTAGATTTAATGCAGTTTCGTCTCGGAAATATGGGCGGACATATTTCGCATTTAGCGGGAGCATTTTTTGGATTTATTTATATAAAACTGCTTCAAAACGGTACTGATTTAAGTATCATTGTTTCTAAAACATTAGATTTCTTTGTAAATCTTTTTAGAAAATCTCCTAAGACCCCATTCACAAAAGTTCATAAAAATTACAAAAAACCTACAGAAAAAACGACATCAAGAATTGTTACGAAAGATAAAACGCAACAGCAGATTGATGAAATTTTAGACAAAATAAGCCAGTCGGGATACGATTGTCTGACAAAAGAAGAAAAAGAGTTTTTATTTAAAGCTGGAAAATAAACTTGTAGGAAATAAATATGAAAAACCTTTCTTGGTTTAATAAAATAATGTTCTTTTTGAACATAGTGCTGACTGTGCTTACATTTAGCGTTTATGTTTTACCTTTCTTAGCACCTAAAAGTTTTCCGCTTTTATCGGTGCTTACGCTGTTTATGCCAGCATTTTTTGTGGCAAACGTATTGTTTTTTGTCTATTGGGGAATTCAGTTTAAAAAACGCCTCATTTTGTCTGGTTTGGTTTTGCTGACAGGAATTACATTCATCAGTAAATTTTATAAATTTTCTGCTAAAGAATATGTCAAAGACGAAAAAGACTTTTCTGTAATGAGTTATAATGTCCGACTTTTTAATGTTTTTAAATGGCTGGACCGTGATGATATTCCAGAAAATATTAAAGGATTTATTGACGAAAAAGATCCGGATATTTTATGTATTCAAGAATATTCTAATTCTGCACATTTAGATTTAAAAGTATATCCGCATCGTTATATTTTTATTGACGGTAAAAAGATTAAAACAGGGCAGGCTATTTTTTCAAAATTTCCTATAATAAATGAGGGTAAAATTATTTTTCCAAAGTCGGATAATAATGTAGTATATGCTGATATAAAGCGCGGAAAAGATGTTATTCGTGTTTATAATATGCACTTGCAGTCTATTAAAATATCTCCCGATGTGAGTGAGATTTCTGATGATATTGATAATGTAAACCAAAAGAAATCGCAACGTATCTATGCTAGAATAAGTAAAGGATTCAAGCAGCAGCAAGAACAGGCTGAAATTTTTAAAGAAAATATTAAGCAGTGTAAAACTCCGTTTATTATATGCGGAGATATGAATAACAGTCCGTTTTCGTATGTATACCGAAGTATTAAAGGAAAGCAAAAAGATGCTTTTGAAGAAGCGGGAGAAGGTTTTGGAGCTACTTATAAATTCAAATATTATCCAGCAAGAATTGACTTCATTTTTACAGACAGTAAAATGAAAGTAAAACAATTTGAAAGCTTTTCTGATTTTGAAAATTCAGATCACTATCCGATTATGACAAGGCTTTCGATGGAATAAAAAGCTAAAAATCTAAATTTTAAAATTCCAAATCGCAAATTCCAAATCGCAAATTCCAAATCGCAAATTCCAAATTCCAAATTCCAAATACCAATCTTTAAATTCCTAAAAATGAAGATTGGATTATACTATTTTTTGCGTTTTTAAATAATCCATTGCAAATTTACCTTCGTTAAAAAGTAAATCTAAAACACTTAAATTGTTGATAAAGCCATGTTTGTCATCAAAGACTTGAGTGTATTTCTCAAAAGAATTGGCGTCTTTTTTACCATTTGCTAAATATCTGAAATCGGTAAAATCAGCCACTTCGTGAAAATATTCAGTCGTTTTTCCAAAATCAAATTTCATTCGAAGGCATTTAGTAACAACATCCAAAACTTCGAAATTTAAATCCATTAAAAATTGGTGTTTTTTTTCGAAAATAGGAGCAATATCATCTTCAAAGTACTCGAAGAATGGAGAACTTCTATAAGCTGCCTCAAGCGATTTAAAATGCTGTTTCTGCCAATCAAATTCATTTTCGATCAAAATGTCTTTAGTCTTTTGATGCGCTTCTTTAGAATGCTTAACGGGAATATTTAATAATTGAATTCCGTTTGGACTATAGATATACGTTCTGTTTCTATTGGTCTGTTTCTGAAAATTATCTTCCATTTCAAAAGTAATACTTTCAGATTGCGCTATTACAGCAAAATGACTGATAGATGGGAAATAAGTTGGCAGTATTAAGGAATTCATGAGTATTTGTGTTTAAAAAGTTTCAGGTTTCAGATTTCAGGTTCTATGCGAACTTGAAACGTGAAACCTGAAACAAAAATAACATTATTTTTTATGCTTTATTCTCTCTTCTTTTTTTCCAGATAAAATCTCCTACGAAATAAATAGCAAGAAGTATTAAGAAATATTTAAAGTAAGAGTGAGGCTGACCTTCGCCATCTACAGTTGTAAATACTCGGTTCCAGCGAATTTTATTGATGCCTTTTCCGTTAGTGTCCCAGCTCATCCAAATGAATACTGGTTTCCCTACGATATGATTTTCTGGAACATAACCCCAGTAACGGCTATCTTCTGAGTTATGACGGTTGTCTCCCATCATCCAGTAATAGTTTTGTTTGAAAGTGTATGTAGTGGTTGGTTTTCCGTTAATCAAGAATTTAGAACCTTGTAACTCTAACGTATTTCCTTCATAATTTGTGATGATTTCTTTATAAAAAGGAAGTGATTCGTTTGTTAATGCAACTGTTTTTCCAGCTTCTGGAATGTAAATAGGCCCCATATTGTCTTGGCTCCATTTATTGATATGCGGGAAAATTCTATCGTCATCCTGTGTATCAATTTTACGTATTACTGCAGTAACTCCAGGAGTGTTTTTAAATCTTTCAGCTCCAGCTTCTGTTAAAGCGCCTAAGTAAAGTGTATCTCTTTTTTCGGTTCTGAAACCTGCAGGATCTGTAATATCTAATTCTTTGAAAATAGTTTCAAAGTCAATCGGTGTTTTTCCGTCTAATGCTACAGCGTAAGAATATTGCGGTTTAGCTCTTTCTGGTAAAACTAATTTTTTTCCGTTAATGAAAACAAAGCCATCTTTAATAGCTAAACTGTCTCCAGGAATACCCACACATCTTTTTACGTAATTTGATTTTTTGTCTATTGGTTTAATAACGCCCGGTCTTCCTTTAGGTTCGAAGAAATAATGAACCGTATCGACAGGCCAGTTAAAGACGACAATATCGCAACGTTTTATTTTCTGGATAGCTGGAAGTCTCAAATAAGGTAATTGTGGCCAGCTTAAATATGATTTGCTTTTTGTTAATGGAATAGAGTCATGAACCATTGGCAATGCAACTGTTGTCATTGGAACTCTAGGACCGTAGTTTAATTTGCTCACAAATAAGAAATCACCAATCAATAAAGATTTTTCTAAAGATGATGTTGGAATGGTATAAGGCTGTACTACATAAGTATGCACTAAAGTAGCAACAATAATAGCAAACAATAAAGAGCTGATAGTGTCTGCTGTTTTATTTTCAGGAGTTAAGCTGCGATCTTTACGATACTCTAACTTTTGGGTGTAGTTTACATAGTAAATGTAAAATCCTAAAGTAAAAAGACCAAGAATAGTGTCTAAAGTAGATCTTTTGCCAAATGTTCTTAAGGTTTCTACCCAAACAACAGGAAACATGATCAAGTTGATAATCGGAATAAAAAGCAAAATGGTCCACCACGTCGGACGGCCAATAATTTTCATTAATACGATAGAATTGTAAACCGGAACAGCAGCTTCCCAGCTTTTTCTTCCAGCTGCTTGATATAATTTCCAAGTTCCTAAGAAATGGATAATTTGTACTGCTAAGAAAAATACGAACCAAGAGTATAGTGACATAATATTGTATTTTAAGTTTTAAATTCAAGATTTAGACATCCAGAATTTTAGTCGATTTATTGTAAGTTTAAAACGTCTTTCATAGAGAAAATTCCCTGCTTTCCTGCTAGCCATTCTGCTGCAATAACGGCACCAAGAGCAAATCCTTCGCGGTTATGAGCAGTATGTTTGATTTCGATGCTGTCAATTGCAGAATCGTAATTTACAGTGTGAGTTCCAGGTACTTCTCCAATTCTTTTTGCTTCAATACGAATCTCGTTTGCTTTAGCGTCATCTAAAGTCCAGTTTTTGTAATTGCTGTTTTCAATTACACCCTGAGCCAAAGAAATTGCTGTTCCGCTTGGAGCGTCCAATTTGTGAATGTGGTGAATTTCTTCCATCGAAACTTTATAAGAATCGAATTGCTTCATGATTTTAGCTAAATATTCATTTAGTCCGAAGAAAATATTTACTCCTAAGCTGAAATTTGAACTGGAAATGAATCCTCCTTTTTTCTCATTGCAAAGCGCAATCATCTCGTCATAATGTTCTAGCCATCCAGTTGTTCCTGATACTACAGGTACATTAGCATTAAAAGATGCAGAAATATTGCTAACGGCTGCTGATGGAACGCTGAAATCGATCGCAACATCGGCTGTTGCAAGTCCGTCATAGGTGTTAAATTCATCTTTCTTTAAAACTATTTCGTGACCTCTTTCTAAAGCAATTCTTTCGATTACTTTACCCATTTTTCCGTATCCTAAAAGCGCAATTTTCATTATGATTTGTTTTTGATTTTTTAAATAGAAATTAATCTATTAAAACTTATAGTTAAAAGTTAGTCCGACATTTGGTTTAAATGTTACATCGGCTGGATAAATTTCTGGACGCATTGAAAGCCTTTCGTTAACGTTAAACTGTATCAAAGCGGCGTCAACATTGGCATCGATTATATTCAAGACATAAAATCCGACAACAAATAAAGCAGATAAATCTCTATTTCTCTGGTAGAATTTCTGTCCCGCAATAAGTCGGTCGTCGTCCAAAAATTGGTAGTTGTCATCGTTGTAGCCTTCCAATCTTCGTTTGTAGGCGTCACGATAATCGTGGTATTTTTTGTTATTGTCTATGTAGAAATATAAACTGGTTCCGATTGCTCCGTAGACCAATGGAATTTTCCAGTACTTTTTGTTGTATGCTTGACCTAAACCAGGTAAAATAGCCGAATAAAAAGCGGCTTTTGCTGGTGTAAGCGGGTCTATTTCTTGTAATGCAGTAGTGTCTTTTACGACCAAAACCGTGTCTTTTTTTACCTGGGCAAAAAGAGAAACGGTTCCTGTTAGAAAGAACAACAGACCAATGGGGACAATCTTATTCACTATCCGTTTATTAATTTTATAATTCTGTTAAAGTCGGCTTCAGAATTAAATGGAATTGTAATTTTTCCTTTTCCGTTACCAGCGACTTTTATATCAACTTTCGAACCAAAATAATCGTTGAAAGTATTTTTCTGTGTTTCTCTTACCACAAACGCAGACTCTGCTTTCGGTTTTCCGTCTGCTTTTGGCTGTAAACCTTCGTGATAATTTTTAACCAAAGCTTCTGTTTCGCGAACAGATAAATTTTGGCTTACAATTTTTTGATAAATATCAGTCTGAACGTCTAAATCTTCAATGTTGATAATTGCTCTACCGTGTCCCATGCTAATAAAACCATCACGAATACCAGTCTGGATAATCGGATCTAATTTTAAAAGACGTAAATAGTTGGCAATTGTCGAACGTTTTTTACCCACTCTTTCACTCATTTGTTCTTGAGTTAATTGAATTTCGTCGATTAAACGTTGGTATGATAAGGCAATCTCAATTGGATCTAAGTCATGACGCTGGATGTTTTCAACCAAAGCCATAACCAAAGATTCGTTGTCGTTTGCAATACGAATATAAGCAGGAACATGAGTCAGACCTACTAATTTAGATGCACGAAGACGACGCTCTCCAGAGATTAACTGGTATTTATTAAAATCTAATTTACGAACAGTAATAGGTTGAATTACACCAAGTTCTTTAATAGAAGTGGCTAATTCGCGTAATGATTCTTCATTAAAATTGCTTCTAGGCTGAAACGGATTTATTTCAATCGCACTTATTTCAAGCTCAATGATGTTTCCAACAACCTTGTCAGCATTTTTATCTTCTACTGATTTAATGTCGTTTTCAGGATCTTTTAATAAGGCAGATAATCCTCTTCCTAAGGCTTGTTTTTTAATTACTTTTGTCATAAAAACTATTTACTGTTTTTCTTTATAATTTCTTGTGCTAAATGAATATAGTTTACGGCACCTTTGCTTGTTGCATCATAATTAATGATACTTTCTCCAAAACTCGGAGCCTCACTTAATTTTACATTTCGCTGAATTACAGTGTCAAAAACCATATCGTTAAAGTGTTTTTGAACCTCTTCTACAACCTGATTTGATAAACGTAATCTTGAATCGTACATTGTTAATAATAAACCTTCAATGTCAAGATCTGGGTTGTGTATTTTTTGAATACTCTTAATAGTGTTCAATAATTTTCCTAATCCTTCAAGTGCAAAATATTCACATTGAATAGGAATAACTACAGAATCTGCAGCTGTTAAAGCATTCAAGGTTAACAAACCTAGAGAAGGCGCGCAGTCGATAATGATATAATCATATTCTTCTTTTGCCTCTTCCAATGCTTTTTTAAGCATGTATTCGCGGTTTTCTTTGTCAACCAATTCAATTTCGATAGCAACAAGGTCAATGTGAGCTGGGATCACATCTACGTTTGGAGCTGTACATTTTAAAACGGCTTCTTTTGGTGTTACAGTATGCTCAAGTATTTGGTAGGTTCCAGTTTCAACTGTTTCTACATCAATTCCAAGACCAGATGTAGCATTGGCCTGTGGATCAGCGTCGATCAACAATACTTTTTTTTCTAAAACACCTAATGAGGCAGCAAGATTTACAGATGTAGTAGTCTTTCCAACGCCTCCTTTTTGATTAGCAATAGCAATGATTTTGCCCATTTATTTTCTGAATTTTGAACCGTAAAAATACAATTATTTATGGTTTCTGAAAATCTATTTTGTTAACATTTGTGAAAGTTTGATTAATCGGGGTTTCATGGGTGTTTGGCAGAAAATTATTTTAGATATGAATAGAATTGTCAATAAAATTTGAAGATAATTTAGTCTTTGTTCTTACTTAAAAATGCAGGAATCAAAATTTAGCCAGAAAAAGAATTATTTCAAAATCTCAATAGTGACATAAACCAAACCGCTTTTTTTATTGGAAGCAATTTTCATAAAGGCTCTCTTGCTAAGATCAATTTCTCTTCCTTTAATAAATGGACCCCGGTCTGTAACTTCTACAATTGCAAATTTTTTGTTGGCTTCGTTTGTTACTCTTAATAAGGTGCCAAAAGGAAATTTCTTATGCGCTGCGGTGAGATCGTTGTTGTTAAATTTTCTGCCGCTCGCTGTTTTCCTTCCGTTAAATTTATCATGATAATAAGACGCGTGGACATTTTTCTTATGCAGCACAATTTCTCTGGCAATGGAGTTAATAAAAATGATATTTTTTTGCTGTGCGATAGCAAGGACAGAAAACGCCAAGATTATAAATAGTGTAATTTTTTTCATTTCATTTTCTCTTTCTATTTATGGACAAAAAAAAGTGATTAACGAAAAACAGATAGGTGCAATAAGGTTTATTTATGGTATAAAAAGGCAAAATTTCTAGATTTTGTAGTGTTTTTGATGAGAAAATTGAGAGCAAAAACGGACTTTCAGCTTACAGATTATTGCTATTTTGTGATCCCTAAAAACTACAATAATTACAAACTATCAAACCACAAAAAGCAACATTCTTATGAGTAAAAAAACAATCTCATTATTTACACTATTTGCGTCTATGCTGTTTTTATGCAGTTTTGTTTCGCCTTATTCTACAGATGAAAAAATAGAGGGAAATAAAAAAATAGAACGTAAAATTGTTTACAGCAAAAAGAAACATTCTATAACATTATCATGGTCGGCTTTTGGCTCTACAGGAAATTATGTCATTACAAGAGGAGGAAGTCGATTGGCATCAAATTTTGTATCGGTTGGGTCAACTTCTAAATTGACATTTACAGACAATAAGCCCAATACAGATAAATATGAGAACTATTATAAAATTACTCGTAACGACATAACTATAGTCATTTCGCTCGAAAATCAGATTTTTGGAGACAATATGTATTTCTATGACAGAAAACATGAAAAGGTCGAAACAGCACGAAATGAAATTAATTCTCAATTTAGCAGTATTGGTTTAGGCGGTGCAAATGGTGAATGGACAACAAAACGTCAGGCTTATTATTTTAAACCAAATGTTAATGGCGAAACGTATGATGTCGGTGGCTCTGGTTCTGCATCGTCAGCAGAAGCAAATGCAATAGAATTAGGATTTTATTCTCATATTGGAGGTTTAGGAAAAGTGCCGTCTGATGTTAAATTGGGAGCGATATTTACTAGACCTCACCTTTCTGGCGGAGCAAATGCAACTTGTACTTTTTGGCGTTCGGTAGAAAATGTAGAAATAATGCGCGATTTTTCGTGGACGGTTTCTCAGTCAACAAGTGCGAGAAGATTGCTTATTGAAAGCACTTCGAAATATATTTCGGATATAGGAAACACGAATTTTTGGGGTAGTGGTGGTTTTATTGCCGATTCGCACTACACTACATCAAGGCCAAATTGGGGCGGACAGCAGCAATGGTATACCAGAAATACCGTTTTTCCTTCAGGCTCTGGAGCGATGGGAGGCTCGTATAATATGGTTTGGCAGGGTTGTGTAAATCCGCCGCAAGCAGATGATAGTAATTCTCCAATTTCGACTACACCTATTATTAGAGAAAAACCTTTTCTTTTTATTGATAAAGATGGAGAATATAAAGTATTTGTTCCGGCTTGGCAAAAGGACAGAGTTGGAGTTTCTTGGTCTGCAAAAGATATGGGGCAAGGAAAAATTCAAGATTTGATTACGAGTTGGTATGTTACTAAAGAAGGAGATACCGATGTAGAAATAAACGCCGCGTTGAAAGCGGGTAAAAATATATTTTTCACTCCGGGACATTATGCCTTAAATGCTCCGATTCAGGTAAACAGAAAAGATGCAATTCTTCTAGGAGCAGGCATTGCTTCGGTGACGCTAGAACCGACGGAGAAAAATACGTGGGGATGTATTTATGCTGATGATAAAGACGGTATTATCATTGCTGGACTTTTGATGGATTCTTTTAATAGTACAACGTATCAGGTTAGAATTGGTAACGAAGGTGCGAATGCCGATCATGCTAAAGATCCTATTTTACTAAGTGATATTACGTGTCGAGTAGGCGGAGTGCAGTCAAAAAATATTCAGATACAGGCCTCGATGCAGATCAATAGTAATAATGTGGTAGGAGATCATTTCTGGCTGTGGCGTGCTGATCATGGTTCGCAAAAAGGCGGAGATGCGCGCTGGTTGAGAGACAGATGCAAAAACGGACTTATCGTTACAGGAAATGATGTTACACTTTACGCTTTGTTTGTAGAACACTTTCAGGAATATGAAGTAGTATGGCTTGGAGAGCGAGGCAGAACTTTTTTCTTTCAAAACGAACCGCCTTACGATGCTCCGAATCAGGCGAGCTGGAGTAGTCAGGGCGGAAGAGTTGATGGTTACGCGGCATTTAAAGTAGCGAATTCGGTAAAAGAACATCATACAATAGGAATGGGATCTTATGCTGTTTTTACAGGGACAGATGGAAATGTAAATAAGAAAAACGGTTTTGAAGTGCCAAACAGTCCAAATGTGAAGTTGGAGAAAATGTGCATTACTCGTTTTGCAGGTCCTGGAAATATTCAAAATGTTATAAATGGAACAGGCGGGAGTACGGCAACTGGTGCCAAACGAGTAGCATTGTATAATAATGGAGATGGCATTCAGCCTTTTGATGAAGAATTTGTGTTGCCAAGTAAGGAATCTTATCCTTCTTATATTAAAAGTATAGAATAATTATACAGATTATATAAAAAAATAAAACTCTGAAAGCGGTTAGTTTTCGGAGTTTTTTTTCGCCACGAATTCACGAATTATTTTTTTTCAAATCTTTACGATTATTTATTCGAATTAATTCGAATAATATTAGCTAAAGTATTTAAAAGTAAAATTCGTGAATTCGTGGCTAACGCTATTTATTTTGTTTCGGCTTTGTTTAGAATGTAGCCAATGGTTTCACGATTTAAACGCAATGTATGAAAGACAAAAAAGCCGAAAATTTCTGTTCGGCTTTTGTCGGGGTGGCAGTCCCGAAAGCTTTCGGGAGAACCTGCGGCCTTCCCGCTTTAAGGCGGGACGCGACAATCGGGTTACGCTACAATTGATATTCAAAATTCAGATCTTGAAGATCCCTTTTTACGCCGCGTTTTCAGGGTTTTTTTGCCACGAATTCACGAATTATTTTTTTCAAATCTTTACGATTATTTATTCGAATTAATTCGAATAATATTAGCTAAAGTATTTTAAAAGTAAAATTCGTGAATTCGTGGCTAATGCTATTTATTCTGTTTCAATCATTAGAGCGCATGTATGAAACAAAAAAGCCGAACATTTCTGTTCGGCTTTTGTCGGGGTGGCAGGATTCGAACCTGCGGCCTCCTGCTCCCAAAGCAGGCGCGATAACCGGGCTACGCTACACCCCGAAGATGTATATTTGTTGTAGTGCCCGAAAGCGGATGCAAAGATATAAATAAATTTGATTTGAAAAAGGGAAAAATGAAAATAAATGGAACTTATTTTAAAATAGTTTTTTAATACAAAAAAAAACCTTTCTGAAAACACAGAAAGGTTTTTACTGTGAATATTTTTAAACTCTTCATTTAGAATAAGAAGGCAATAAAAATATCATTTTACTCTTTGTACTTTGCATCAACATCGGCAGTCAATGTTTTTAAGAAAGCAGCCATGTTTTTAGCATCCTCATCAGAAATATCTTTGTTAAGCTGTAATTTCCCCATCATTTTTATGGCTTCATTCAATGATGAAACGGAACCATCATGAAAATAAGGTGCCGTTTTTTCTACATTTCGCAAGCCAGGAACTTTAAAAAGAAACTTATCACTTTCTTTTTTCGTAAGGTCAAAAAGACCGTTGTCGACTTTTTTGCTGCCGGTAAGTTTTGCATAATCTCCGTAAACTCCAAATTTCTGAAACATCTGTCCGCCAAGTGCAACACCGCTGTGACAAGTAATGCAATTGTTATCGATAAAAGATTTCAATCCCTTTTTTTCCTGATCATTTATAGCCGATTCATTTCCATCCAAATAATCGTCAAATTTACTTTTCGGATTAAGTTTGCGTTCAAAAGCACCAATTGCATTGGCTAGATTATCAAAAGTAATAGGTTCCTTATCTTTTGGATATACCTTTTTAAACAGAGCTTGATATTCTGGCATTGCTCTTAGTTTTTTCTCTAAAAATGCAGCGTCTGGAATACTGTGTTCTACAGGGTTTAGTAAAGGTCCTTTGGCTTGTTCTTCTACATTTTTGGCACGGCCATCCCAAAATTGCATAGAATGCAGCGAAGCATAAATTACGGTAGGCGAGTTACGGTCTCCCAATTGTTTTGTGTCTCCTTCAGACAAAGATTTGTTGTCAACTCCATAAGTGGCAAGATTGTGACAGGAATTACAGCTGATTGTTCCATTTTTTGACAATGCTTTATCGTAATAAAGTTTTTTTCCCAAATCAAATTTTTCCTGCGATATGTTTTCTTCAGATAATGCTGAAACAGATTTAAAGAAAGTAGAAGCTTTCGCTAACAATTCTGATTTAGGAGTTTCTGGAGTTTTTACGACATCGAATTCACCCGATTCTTTCTTGCACGAAGTCAATGACAAACCTGCAAGCAGTAAAATTACTTTTTTCATTTCGATTTTAGTTAAGTTTTTTTTTATCGGAACAATGTAGGGTAAAACCTATTTTTAGGAAATGATTTTTATCATGTATTCCTTGTTTCTGGCGAATAACGATTACAATTGTTTAAATTTTTAATTTGCGAAAGCAATAATGCGCAGACATAAGCTTGACATATTCATTATTTGTTATTTGAGAATAACAAAAACTGATTAGCCGAGTTCTTTTTTCCAACAATAAAAACTTACTTTTGCACCATCAATTATTAATGAAAACATAACTATGTCAAATACAATCGAAAAAATTAAATGCCTTATTATAGGTTCTGGTCCTGCCGGATATACTGCGGCTATTTATGCAGCCAGAGCTAATATGAATCCAGTATTATATCAAGGAATGCAGCCTGGCGGTCAATTGACGACTACTAATGAGGTTGAAAATTTTCCAGGTTATGTTGATGGAGTAACAGGACCGGAAATGATGATTCAGTTACAAGAACAAGCAAAACGTTTTGGTGCAGATATTCGTGACGGATGGGCAACAAAAGTTGATTTTTCTGGAGGTGTTCATAAAGTTTGGATTAACGATTCTATCGAATTGCACTGCGAAACTGTAATTATTTCTACAGGTGCTTCGGCTAAATATTTAGGATTGCCATCAGAACAACATTACCTAAATATGGGTGGTGGAGTTTCTGCTTGTGCGGTTTGCGACGGATTCTTCTACAGAAATCAAGATGTTGTAATTGTTGGTGCAGGAGATTCTGCTTGCGAAGAAGCACATTACTTGTCTAAACTTTGCAAAAAAGTAACCATGCTAGTTAGAAGCGAGAAATTTAGAGCTTCTAAAATTATGGAAGAGCGTGTTCGTAAAACAGAAAATATCGAAATCTTAATGAATCACGATACTGTGGAAGTTCTTGGAGATAATAATGTAGTTCATGCTATTAAAGCATTAAACAAAACTACTGGAGAAGTTATAGAAATTCCAGCAACTGGTTTCTTCGTAGCAATTGGACACAAACCAAACACAGATATCTTTAAAGATTATATTACACTAGACGAAACAGGTTACATCGTAAATACTCCAGGGACATCTAAAACTAATGTAGAAGGTGTTTTTGTTGCGGGTGATGCTGCAGATCATGTTTACCGTCAAGCAATTACTGCTGCAGGTACAGGATGTATGGCTGCACTAGATGCTGAAAGATATTTAGCTTCAAAGGAATAAATTTTTTGTTTCAAGCTAATCTGAACTTGCTATAAATATAAAAGTCCCTTTCTTTCGGAAGGGACTTTTTTGTTATATTTTTAAACTCTAAACAATTTATAAGTTTACAATGTTGATGTTTTTGGTTTTGGCGCGCCTGGTTTTTTTATCAGTTTTGCCTCTTCGCTAAAACGTGTAAGTTCTATTTTTGGATCACCAGATAGTGAAATTTCAGACTTGTCTCCAGCTGCAATTGTGATAGTGTTTTCTGCTAAAATGCTCGCAACAGAAGAACCTTCAGCAGTAATATTCGCATCTTTCAAAGTAAATTTTACTCCGGTGAAAATAGAATTATTGTCTAGCCTAATTGTAGCTTTTTCAGCAATACCTTCAATTGCAGCAGTTGATCTCTGGTATAAATCGCATTTGAATTTTATAGCAGAAACTAATGTTTTAACTGAAGCATTTTTGCTCAATTGCAAATTTCCATCTTCAGCTTTTAAGTTTAATTCTGTTTTAGTTTTATCATCGGCAATTAGGGAGAATCTCTTTGAATTTACGTTTAAAAATAATTTAGAAAAATCAAGACAATTCATTGTGATATCATCCAATTGCAATTCTTGAATGGCATAAACTATAGCTTCATTTTTTGTAATGACCTTATTTAAAGATTTAGTATACGTTACTTTTACAGCTAACTTCTTGAAAATAGTAGATTCTTTATTAGTGTATAAACGAAGCGTTTTTTCTCTTAAATCCATTCCGATAATGTCATGAAGATTATCATCGGCTTCAATTTTAATTTCGTTTTTTTCTCCTTGCTCCAAATAAACTTCCAGATTATCATCGACTTCAAGAGCGTCAAAACTTCCAACTTCTTTTATCGAGGTCGTTACAATTTTTGAACCTTTAATTTTTTCTCTTTTTTGTGCAAAAGTGAAAGTTGTAACAAATAATAATAAGAGCAGCGCTGTACTTTTTTTCATTAATTCTAGATTTGATTTTGACAAATATAAAAAAATCATCCACTTTCGGTGAATGATTTCTTTTATATTTAACAGTTGCACTTTTAGCTTTTGCTTACGCTTCCTCCAGAAGTTGCCGATTTTTCAACCGTTTTTGGATTACCGCTGTAGTTGATATTTCCTCCGCTAGAAGCATCTGCTTTTAAGCTTAAGATTGGACGTACAGAAACAGTTCCTCCGCTAGAAGCATCAGCATGAACTTCATTTGCCATAAGTTTTTCGGCATCTATACTTCCTCCGCTTGACGCTGAAGTACTAAGACTTAGCGCTTTACCTATAATATCTACAGAACTTCCGCTTCCGGCATCAATTGCAATTCTGTCAGATTCGATATTAACATCCATCGATGCTGCGCTTGAAACGTCCAAAGTAATATCTTCACTTTGAATTGTACCATTAGTTTCAACAGTTGACGCACTCGAAGCTTCTATTTTATGAACAGCAGGCATTTTTACCGTTACTGTTTTTGATGTAATGTTGCGGAAAGAGCTGTATTTGCATTCAATAATAAGCGTTCCATTTTCTACTCTAGTAACGATTTCTTTTTGAAGATTATCATCGGCCTCAACAGTAATTTCTG
The DNA here is from genome assembly GCF_054075165.1 of Flavobacterium erigeronis. NCBI lineage: Bacteria > Pseudomonadati > Bacteroidota > Flavobacteriia > Flavobacteriales > Flavobacteriaceae > Flavobacterium > Flavobacterium erigeronis. The sequence continues at coordinate 280,229 of NZ_JBSKGP010000009.1, forward strand.
TTGCGTCAGACTGCTCAATGACCAAATCGATGGCATTGCTTACAGAGATATTTTTAAACTCTCCGTCAACGGTTCTTTTTTCAGTTGTAACATTTCCGCTTCCTTCAATTGCATTCATGTTAAAATTACATGAAGCAAACAATAAAGCAGTAATAGTTATAATTATAAATTTCGTAATATGGATGATTATTTTTATCATGGTTTAGTTAGTTTTGATTATCACTCCGTTTTTATCTGTAGTTAGTCTTCCTTTAGTTTTTTTACCGTTTATAACTTCTTTTCCGTTAATTTTAACCGAAACTTCTTTTATCGTGTCTGCAGCTTCAACGGCAGCTTCATTAACGTCTTCATTAATATTCTCGTAATCATTTTCATAGTTATTCTCGTAATTGTTGTCATTGTCCTCATCAGCAGGGCAGTTCAAACATCTTACTTTAGACCCGATAACTTTATAATTGTAATCTCCATTATAATTTAATTCAAAGAAATTATCGTCTGAATTATAGTAATCTCTAACAGAAGAATCTGGTTTAATCAATTGCCCTTCTGGTACATAAAGATAAACATCAACTTCTTGACCTCTGAATTTATTTTTTACATCTGTCAGAAAATAGTTATCCAAAATTAAATGATTTCCGTTAATTTGAAACTTATAATTAATTTTTTCTGCTCTTTTCTTTGCATTTGTAAAAGAGTTGCCTCTTGCACTTTTTTCGATCTGGATAAATGGAGCCGATTCATCTGTGCGCAATACGTGTAAACGCACGTCATTAGAATAAATCAATTCGTTGTTTGCAGAGTCCTGTACAAATTCAAATTCTCTGTAATGGTTCAAACTTTTTGTGTAATAATCATTGTACTTAAACTTGATGTACAAAGTATCAGCCGGTTTGATGGCAAAAACTTTTTTCTCTACTATCTTATTGTCGTATGAAATTTCAGTTGCCTGTTTAATTCCGATACTTGTAAGAATCGCGATAGAAATAATCCAAAGAGCCAAAAGCGTATATTTTGTAATATTTCCGATTGATTTTAAGTTTGGAGATAACAATTTAAATCCTAAAAGTGTCAGGAAGAAAAACGGAATTCCAACGGCAAAGAACATTAATAATCCAAACGACCAAAGCGGATATTCTGTAAAGTTTCCAGCTTCAATAAAATTTTGCCAAGGGAAATCAATAAAAATGTTAGTTCCTAAAGTAAACACTCCAATCAAAAGCATGATTAAAGTTGAAATCCCAGATATAATTAGAATCACTCCTAAAAATTTAGCAAAGATTTTAAAAACCGTCATCACAAAGTCTCCAAATGAACTACTTATTCTCCCAGCTCCCGACTTTACCTGGTTTCCCATTTTGTCATAATCTGCATTTTTAAATTTATCAGAAAGTGAGTCAATTTCTTCGCGAACTTTTTTTTCGATGTTTGAAATTGTTACAGGCTCTCCAGTCATTTCTAATTTTTCTGAAGTCGTAACTGCTTCAGGAGTTACAATCCAAAGAACGAAGTAAGCTAAAATTCCAGTTCCAAAACCTGCAAAAACGAATATTAAGAATACGATTTTGATCCAAACAGCGTCAATTCCAAAATAATGTCCTAAACCTGTCGCCACACCGCCAATCATACCTTTTTCTTTATCGCGGTATAATTTTTTGTGTTTTCTTGCATAATTATTAAAAGATTGAGCCGTTTCCTCATCTTCAATTCGGTAATCTTCTGGCTGTCCCATTACCGCAATCACTTCGTCAACATCTTTCAGTCCAACAACATGTTTTTCGCTTTTTTGTTTTTCTGTCAACAATTCAGAAACACGCATTTCGATGTCTTTAATAATTTCATCCTGACCAGATGAGTTGTTAAGTGATCGTTTTATAGCGTCAAAGTAGCGTGTCAATTTTAAGTATGCATCTTCATCGATGTGAAAAAACATCCCGCCTAAGTTAATATTTACTGTTTTGTTCATGACTTATTGATTTTGATTGGTGATTAGATTTACGGCGTCGGATAATTCTGTCCAAGTGCCGCTAAGTTCGTTTAAAAATGTTTGTCCTATCTCGGTTAATCCATAATATTTTCGAGGTGGCCCAGAGGTCGATTCTTCCCAGCGGTAATTTAGCAAACCGTCATTTTTCAGTCTCGTTAACAACGGGTAAACGGTTCCTTCTACAACTAGTAATTTTGCGTTTTTTAAAGTGTCTAATATTTCAGAGGTATAAGCATCTTTTTCTTTTAGAACTGATAAGATGCAAAACTCAAGAACACCTTTGCGCATCTGTGCTTTTGTGTTTTCAATGTTCATAATTTCATTTTGTTTTTTTTTGATTGAACAATTCGTTTTTTGATTGATGATGATTTGATTGATGATTGATTTTTTGGAGCTATTTCCTGCTATCCGTTTCAATCTTTTGTGTCTCGTTAAAGAAACGAGACACAAAAGGATTTCCACTTCTATCAGGGCTAAACTCCCGTATGTATAAGAACTTTTAATCTTTACCGTCTAATTACTTTATAAAAGGAATCGTAAGCGGATATTTGTATAATTCTCCGTTTGAAGCTTTTATAGAAGCATAAATCACTAAAAAGAATTCAACAAATTTTAATAATCCGAAAAGGATAACAGCTGTAATTCCTACACTTAACATTCCAATGTTTGCCTGAAAGTTAAAGTTTCTAATTACATAATCGTCGTCATTAAAAACAGCTTCTATTGGAAGATTCTGTAAAAAGACAGTTATGAAAATCGGAATAGCAATAAGTGCTAAAATCAAAGAGTAAAGCAAAATGCTTAACTGAAAATTTAAAGCCTGTTTTCCGTGATGATCTGCAAATTCAGATTTGTCTTTATAGTTCGTCCAAATGATTAGCGGAAAAATATAGTTCCCAAACGGAATTATATATTGGCTTAAAGTACTCAAATGAGTAAAGGCTGCTGTATTCTTTTCTGATGTTTTTTCCATGATGAGTGGTGTTGATTGTTCCATGATTAAAAGTATATAGTAATTTCTTATGCAAATATATGTCTAAAAAACAGTATCTTGTTTTGCATAGTACTAATTATTAACAAAAATTTAACAAATATAAGATTGTGAATTATCTTTTAAATTGCTGAAAATCATTCGGAAGTGCCGTTTTTAAAGGCTTTCCATTCCTGTTAAAAGAATTTATTGTGCATGCATAGTTTTTTTGTATTTTTACATAAAAAATATATTCTATGGCACTTTCGGTATCAAAACTTAATAAATTCGTCTTATTCAAATTGCCTTCAGCATACTTTTGCGGAGTTCGTGTAAAAGATATAAACGATAGCAGCTGTACAGTAACAGTAAAACACAGATGGATCAATCAGAATCCGTTTAACTCGATGTATTTTGCAGTTCAGGCATTGGCGGCAGAGCTGACAACTGGAGCATTGGTGATTTCGCAGATTCAGCAAAGTGGCAAAAAAATCTCTATGTTAGTAGCCAACAACAAAGGAAACTTTACTAAAAAAGCAACAGGAAGAATTACATTTGTCTGCAAAGACGGACATTTAATTGCCGATGCTATTAAGAAAACCATAGAAACTGGAGAAGGGCAGACGTTCTGGATGAAATCTATAGGAACAAATGAAGAAGGAGTTCAAGTTTCTGAAATGGATTTTGAATGGAGTATTCGCGTGAAATAGATTTTTTGATAGCCACGAATTCACGAATTTTATTTTCTTAAACTTTACCTTTAATAGAATAATTCGTTAATTGCTTCGCCAGTTCGCTATCGCTCGAGTTGTGGCTGAAATAAAAAAGACCTCGTTTTTTGCGAGGTCTTTCTGTTGAAATTGAATTTCGTTTATTTCTTAGTACAACAAGATTTTTTATCTTTTTTTTCAGTTGTCTTTTTGCAGCAAGATTCTTTTTTTGCTTTTTCTTTTGTTGCAGGTTTCGTTTCTTGCGCTGTTACTCCAATTGAAAATAGAGCGACAGTTAAAGCTGTAATTACTTTTGTCATTGTTCGTTTTTTGATGGTTTAGATTTTATTTTTGATGAATCAAATATAGCAGGAATTCTTATAGCTGATTCTTACAAATTGTTAATGTTTTTGTAAACTTTAAGATGAACTTAAATAACTTATATGGTTCAAAAAAAAAAATCAATAATTTAAGTTCACTCCAAATCCAATTCCCATGTCGCTGTCATAATGCGTCGTGATTCCGAAGTTTCTGCCAACTACATATTTCAATCCCGCCATATATTCTTTATCCGTATTCCACATTAAATTCATTCTTAAACGTCTGGAAAGCGGAATATCTTTTCGTTCAAATTGTAGGCGTACATTTCCATCTGTATACACTTCGACCTGTGCTTTTATCAACATTGGCAAAGTATATTCAAGTCCGGCACTAAAAACAGAACGATTGTCTTTGGTGTTTTTCTGTCCGAAAATATTCTGTTCCTGTTCGTCCATTCCCATTTTTCGATAACGCCAGTCAAAACCGATGAAAGGCATCAGCCATTGATTTTTTCCAATGTAACGTCCAATATGCGTTTCCGTTTCATAACCATGTTTGTCGTTGTAACCCAAACGCCATTCCGTGCCGATGCTCCAGCGTGTGTTGCTGAACATGGCTTCACCATCATTTCCGTTGGTTGCAAAATCATTCTCGGCCATAAAATGAAACATTCGATCGTCCATTTTCAGCATTTTAAAAGCCATTTCGGGATGATGAATCAACGGATTTGGAGCTGAATTTTCGTAACTAAAAATCCTTCCCATTCCTGCCATCATGTGATACAGGATATGGCAATGAAAAAACCAGTCGCCATCTGCATTGGCTTCAAATTCAATGGTGTCGGTTTCCATTGGCATAATATCCAGAACATTTTTTAGAGGAGAATAATCTCCATGTTCGTTTAAAACCCTAAAATCATGTCCGTGCAAATGCATTGGATGGCGCATCATAGAACCATTATATAAGGTAATGCGAACAATTTCTCCTTTTTTAATTAAGATTTTATCGGTTTCAGAAACTACTTTATTGTCCAGACTCCAAACATAACGGTTCATATTTCCAGACAATTCGAAACGCAATTCTTTTACGGGAGCATCTTTTGGAAGATTGGTTTTAAAAGGTGATTTCAGCATATCATAATTCAAAGTCACAATTTCCGCAGTTTCCGTACTGTCACTTTCCATTTTCATTCCTTCCATATTATGATTAGAATGATCTATTGCAGGTTTTGAATCTTCATCTTCACCTGAAATTTCAGGATACATTACAGCGTTCATGTCCATTTTATTCAAAGACATATTCATGCCCATATCGTTCATTTCGCCATTCATTTTCATCATGTCGTTCATCATTTTCATGCCTTCAAAATATTTTAATTTCGAAAGATGATGAACAGGTTGTTTTTCGCCATTTCCTAAAAATAAAGAAGCAGATCCTGTTCTGTCTTCGGCTGTAGCCAAAAAAGCAAAAGCTTTATTATCTTCTGGAATCGTGACTACAACATCATACGTTTCAGAAACGGCAATAATCAAACGATCAACTTCTACGGGTTCGACATCATTTCCATCGCTGGCTACAACGGTAATTTTTCCTCCGCCATACGTAAGCCAGAAATAACTCGAAGCACCTCCGTTGGCAATTCGCAAACGGACTTTTGAACCTGGTTTTAAATCAGAAAACTGCAACTCGTTTTTGCCATTTATCAGGAACTTTTCATAATAAACATCGCTCACATCCATAGCGTTCATTCGCTTCCATTCGTTAGTCACTTTTGTAGAAAAAGCTCCTTGTTTAATAGCTTCGGCATAACTTTGCGTTGTTCCTTTTTTGATCGCAAACCAATCGTTGGCATTATGCAGCATTCGCTGAATATTCTCAGGTTTCAAATCGGACCATTCGCTCAGAATAACTGGAATTGTCGGCAAATCGTCAATTCCTTTTCGAATTGTCGAATCGTCTTTCTTTTTATTAATAATGAAAAGTCCGTACAAACCGATCTGCTCCTGAAGTCCCGAATGGCTGTGATACCAATAGGTTCCATTCTGAATTATCGGAAAAGTATATTTGTGTGTCGTTCCCGGTTTAATTGGCATTTGCGTTAAATACGGAACGCCGTCTTCTTTATTCGGAAGAAATAATCCGTGCCAGTGCATTGCGGTGTCTTCGTTTTCTAGATCGTTGTGCACGTAAATTTCTGCAATATCGCCTTCGGTAAAAGTCAAAGTCGGCATCGGAATTTGACCGTTTACAGCAATGGCACGTTTTTCTTTCCCCGAAAAATTGACAATTGTATCTCGAACGTGCAAATCGTAACGCACGACTTTTTGTGCCTTTAACTGAAAAGCGATTAGAAATAAAAGAAGAATATATTTGATTTTCATATCAGATTATTAGTTTGTTTTTTGCGCGAAATTGAACGTAGTTTAATTTTAACACATAGAAACATAGATTTGTATTTTTAAAAAAGAGAATGAAAGAAACTAGTTTCCACACATAGCGCTATGTGTATTGATGCAAGTGAAACGCCTTTATACACCATACAAAACTATGTTTCTATGTGTTTAAATAATTTCGCCCCTACCTATAATTTTAGATTTCGCAATCTTAAAGCATTAACAATTACAGAAACAGAACTCAAACTCATGGCAACCGAAGCCAACATTGGCGAAAGCAGAATTCCGAAAAACGGATATAAAATTCCCGCTGCAATTGGTACGCCCAGCGTATTATAAATAAAGGCAAAGAATAAATTTTGTTTGATATTTGACATTACAGCGTGACTCAAGTTTTTAGCTTTTACAATTCCGTGTAAATCGCCTTTTACCAAAGTTATTTTGGCACTTTCGATCGCTACGTCAGTTCCCGTCCCCATCGCAATTCCGATGTTCGATTGCGCCAAAGCCGGCGCATCATTGATTCCGTCGCCCGCCATTGCCACAATTTTCCCTTCAGCTTGAAGACGTTCTATTTCTTTTAGTTTATCTTCTGGAAGACAATCGGCTTTAAACGAACTCAAATGCAACTGATCGGCAACGGCTTTTGCTGTGTTTTTGTTATCACCCGTTAGCATAATGACTTCAACGCCCTGAGCGATCAATTCTTTTATGGCTCTTACGCTATTTTCTTTAATTGCATCGGTAATCGTTACATAACCTAAAACCATTTTTTCAATAGAAATATAAGAAACCGTTTTTCCTAGATTTTGCTCGGCAATAACTTTAGTTTCTAAATCTTCAGAAATAGAAGCACCAATTTCATCCATCAGCTTTTTATTTCCTAAAGCGATTTTTTTGTTTTCGATTGTTCCTAAAACACCTTTTCCGGCAATAGTTTCAAAACCTTGAACTTCTTTTGTAGAAATATTTTTAGCTTTCGAAAAATTAACAACCGCCTGCGCCAAAGGGTGTTCGCTATGCTGGTTTAAAGAAGCAATGTTTTGAAGCAGTAAATCTTCGTCATTATTTGAAGCGAATATTTTTTCGACAGATGGCTTTCCTTCGGTAATAGTTCCAGTTTTATCGGTAATTAAAACATCAATTTTATTCATGTTTTCTAGCGCTTCAGCATTTTTGATTAAAATCCCCTGTTGAGCACCTTTTCCAACTCCAACCATAACCGACATCGGAGTTGCTAGTCCTAAGGCGCAAGGGCAAGCGATAATCAAAACTGCAATCGCATTAATTAATCCATAAACATAAGCTGGTTCTGGACCAAATTTTGACCAAAGGAAAAAGGTCAAAATAGAAATAAGCACCACTGTCGGAACAAAATATTTAGAAACACGATCGGCTAATTTCTGAATTGGAGCACGAGATCTGCTGGCATTATTTATCATTTCAATAATCTGCGAAAGCATCGTTTCTGAACCTACTTTTTCGGCAATCATCACAAAAGATTTTGTTCCGTTTATAGTTCCAGAAATTACAGCATCGCCCGTTTTTTTGTCTGCAGGAATTGGTTCTCCGGTAATCATAGATTCGTTAATACTGCTTTCTCCAGAAGTTATTTTTCCGTCAACCGGAATTTTTTCTCCGGGTTTTACACGAAGCAAATCTCCTTTTTTAATGTTGTGAATAGAAATAGTCTTGTCAATTCCATTTTCTACCAAAGTCGCTTCGGTGGGAGCAAGTTTCAATAATTCTTTTATTGCGCCGTTAGTTTGTCCGTGCGCTTTAGCTTCCAGTAATTGTCCCAATAAAACTAAAGTGATAATGACCGTTGCCGCTTCAAAATACAAATGAATCGTTCCGTGATGCGATTTGAATTCAGGCGGAAAAATATCTGGAAAAAACATTCCGACTAAACTAAAAATAAAAGCAACGCTCGTTCCAATTCCGATTAACGTAAACATGTTTAAATTCCAAGTTACAATTGATTTGTAAGCGCGCACAAAAAACATCCAGCCTGCATAGAACAAAACGGGAAGTGAAAACAGAAATTGAACCCAATTCCATTTTTCAATCGACATTATATTGTAAAGAGGATTATTCGGAATCATTTCTGACATCGAAATAATGAAAATCGGCAGCGTGAAGGCGATAGCAATTTTCATTTTTTTCAATAAGTCGGTATACGTTTTATTTTCTTCGTCTGAAGCTTGCATCGGAACCAAATCCATTCCGCAAATTGGACAATCACCTGGTTCATCTGAAACAATTTCAGGATGCATCGGACAAGTAAACTGTGTTGAAGTTATTGCAATCTGCGGCACTAAATCCATTCCGCATACTGGACAATCTCCTGGTTTGTTATAGGTTTTATCGCCTTCGCAATGCATCGGACAGTAATAAACACCATTTGAACTATGCTGATGTACTTTTTTTGTTTCTGTTTTATGATGTGAATGCTCTTCTTTTTTATGACCTGAACAGCAAGATTTAACTGCTTCGCCGTGATTTTTGGGAGAATCCATTTCAATTGTATAATTTCCCGCAGCAGCTAAAACTTCCTTAAATTTTTCTGTCGGAACATGGTTTTCCATTGTAATCGTAGCGGTTGGCGGATTTAATGTTACTTCTGCCTGAACGCCTTCGACTTCATTTAAAGTCTTTTCTACTTTGGTTCGGCATCCGTTGCACGACATTCCTGAAATTATATATTGATGTTTCATTGTATTGTTCTTTTTGGTTTACAATGCAAATTTCCGAACTATTGGCGGGTTCGGTTTGTATAATTTTGGGGATGATTTGTAAGATTTACTAAGATACGGTTTTTTTGAACGCGTTTATTTTTTAACCGCGAAGCACGCAAAGGTTTACGCAAAGGGCGCTAAGTTTTTTATTTATTTTAGTTTTTAAAAGTTCGCAAAGCTTTGTGTAAACATTTTACGGAATTTATATAGAACATAGCCCACGGTTTCAACCGTGGGTACGCAAAGAATTTCCTCCCTGCATGCACCCGCGGTTGAAACCGTGGGCTATGGCTATAATCTTTGCGTTGAAAAAATATAAAAATAAAAAAGTTCGCAAAGCTTAAAAAAACTTTGTTCCCGATAGCTATCGGGATTGCGTAACTCTTTGCGTGCTTTGCGGTTTTAAAAAAATAGCGGTTAAGCCAAACTACAAATTCTCCAACTGAATTCGGTTTTTATCTTTTAACTGTTTAAAACCAGTAGGAGTATGGCCAGTAATTTTTTTGAATTGATTACTCAAATGTGCGACGTTGCTGTAGTTGAGAATATCAGCAATTTCGCTGAGAGAATGTTCATCGTAAACGAGCAGTTCTTTTACTTTTTCGATTTTCTGGCTAATGAAGTATTTTTCGATTGTAGTATTTTCAACTTCAGAAAATAAATTGCTTAACGAATTATAATCTTGGTTGAGGTTTTCTGCTAAATAATCTGAAAGATTAATTTTTAGATCATTGTTTTTGTGGTGAACCAAATCGACAATAAGGTTTTTTATTTTCTCGATTGTTTTTGTTTTTTTATCATCGATTAAATCAAAACCAATAGATTGAAGATTCTTCAATAAAATATCTTTCTGATTTTCATTGATTTCTTCCTCAATTTCAGCTTCTCCCAAATTAACAGAAATAGGATGAAGTCCGAGTTGTTCTAACTCAGACTTCACCACCATTATGCATCGGCTGCACACCATATTTTTGATGTATAGTTTCATATGTTTTTACTTATGAAATGATGATTAAACACATAGAAACATAGATTTTTTCTTTATAAAATGAATTTAAAAAAACTAGTTTTTCACACATAGCTTTAGGTAAAGCCTATGATTATTGATGCAAGTGAAACGCCTTTTCAGCATTCAGAACTATGATTCTATGTGTTTAAAAAATCTTCAAAGAGTTTATTTAATCGTTTCTACCACATTTCCGCAAGTAAGCATAGAAGAACCGTAGTACGGATTTTTTACAGCTTTTTCTTTGCTTAACCAGTCAGCATCGGCCATTGGGCAATATTGTTTGTAAATTGGTTGGTCTGGATTTGAAACTTTTATTAAATCGTAAGTATTTTTAGAAAGCGATTTAAAAGTCTCGCGCTGTTTTTTAAGATCTGTAGTAGTTGAAATACTTTTAGCATCGGCAGTTAGTTTTTTTACGACTTTCATCCAAACCGTATGCTCGCTACCTTTTAGTTTATCCATTTTGACTGCATTGATTGCTGCTAATAAAGTTGCCGCTTTCGCCGAAGTCAATTTGCTGTCGCTTTTTATAAGTGCATCTTTTACGGCAAAATAAGAATCATAAACTGACTGCAGCTGACTTGCATCAACGATTTCTGTTATTCCAGATTCTGATTTTGTGGTGTTTGCTTGAATAGTATTGGCGCTAAATAATACTGTTAAGACTGTTGCTAAAGCTATGATTGATTTTTTCATTGTATATAATATATTAAGTAAAGGATTTAATTTCCCTTTAAAATTAATTAAAAAAGTTGATTTCAAAAAGACCCAATATGGGCTGTCACAAATGCAATAATTATATTTTCGGCTTTAGCCAAATAGAAGTAAATCCAGAAGAAATAGTTGAATTACTGTAGGATGAAATAGTGTTTTTTAAAAAAAAGTTGAAAACATCTTTTTGTAAATCAAAATCATTTGAAGTTAAAATGACAAATTGCAAGGCAGAGGCAGTACAGCCCGAATGACGGCATTTTCCATCGCAATTGTGTTTTTCTTGTTTCGAAGTTTTCTTTTCACAGCATTTTTTAGAACAGCTGTTTTCTTCTTTTGTGCTAATTTCTTTTTGATGTCCGCTATTGCATGCATGGCTGTAACCGGGGTTCCAAAAGAAACTCAGTGTTAGAAAAAGCATTACTATGTGGATTCTTTTGGTCAAAGAAATTATTTTTAGAAGTACAAATTTAGTTAAAAAATACTCGAAGAAACTTTTTTTAAGATTTCGCTAACTAGAGTTTCTTAAAATCGGTTGGTTTCATGTTTTTGCGTTTCTTGAAATAATTCGTCAAGTGACTTTCGTCTGTAAAACCAAATTCATACGCAATTTGTTTAATCGGCAATTGATTGTTGTGAAATCTTTTTTCGATTAAAGCCATTCTTAAGTTATGAATATATTCGCGATAACTAATGCTGAAAGTTCTTTTGAAATAAGCACTAAAATAAGTTTGAGCAATATTAAAATGTTCTGCAATAACTTTTACCTGAATCAATTTTGGCTGATAAATATTCTGATGAATGTAATTGGCAATTTGCTCATTATCTAAATGTGTCGATTTCATCTGCAAGTTCATGCCTCGAATCGTTTCTTTAATTAAACCAAAAATGGAAAGAATCTGATAGAAAACAATTGGCGAAGATGTAACGTCAATATAATGATTATAGGTTACGATGTTTTCGACTGTGTTTCTTAAAATTGTTTTGCAAGGTTCATCAAATTTCAAAACCGTTTCTTTTAAGATTTTATCTCTCATAAAACTTTCGGGAGTATTCACCAAAAACTCATCGCAGGTTAGATTCTGTTTGGAGTTGAAATAATTGTCGGTGAATTTGATGAATATAAATCGTGTGCTTTTCTTTATATCAAAATAATGTTCATCGTCTGGCGAAATTACAAATAGATCTCCTGCTTTGTAGGGTAATAAGTTGTTATTCAAATGATGAATGCCACTTCCTTTTTTAATATAGATAATTTCGTAATACGTATGAGTATGCGGAGGAAGATGAAATTTCTCTTCTTCAAATTCATCAAGGACAAGAGTTTTAAACTGATTTAATTTCGGCATAACTTAAATGTACAATTTTATATCACAAATTTACAATTTATTTTCAGGTTAACGGCGTTAAATTTGCATCGTAGAAATCTATTCCTTTCTACAGTAAATCAAAATGAAAAAAAGTCTTATTGCACTCTCTTTAGGAGGGTTAACTATTGGAATTACAGAATTTGTAATGATGGGATTACTCCCAGATATTGCTTCAGATATGAAAGTCTCTATTCCGGTTGCCGGATATTTAATTTCGGCTTACGCGCTTGGAGTTGTTATTGGAGCGCCTTTATTAGTAATCGCAGGAAGAAATTATGCGCCTAAAAAAATGCTTTTAATTTTAGCTTTAATGCTGGCCGTTTTTAATGCTTTATCCATCATTGCTCCCGATTATAATGTATTATTTGCTTCTCGATTTTTATCTGGATTGCCACACGGAGCATTCTTCGGAGTGGGTGCGGTAGTCGCAAGCCGTTTGGCAGATAAAGGAAAAGAAGCGCAGGCAATTTCGATAATGTTTGCAGGATTAACCATTGCTAATTTAATAGGTGTGCCGATCGGAACTTATATAGGACACCATTTTATTTGGCGTTATACTTTTGTGTTAATTGCTATTGTTGGCTTATTGACTTTTTTGGCTATTTATTTATGGATGCCAAATCTTGAAAAAGGAGAAAGCGTCAATATGAAAACACAACTTCAATTTTTTAAGAAAACAGAAGCTTGGTTAATCATCGGAATCACTGCTATTGGTTTTGGAGGTTTGTTTGCTTGGATCAGTTATATTGCTCCTTTATTAATTAATGTTTCTAAATTTTCGCCAGAAGATGTTTCTTCAATTCTGATTTTGGCAGGATTAGGAATGGTTGTCGGTAATTTTGTTGGAGGAAAACTAGCAGATCGTTTTTCACCTGCTCCGACAACTCTGGCGCTCTTACTTGTTATGTCGACCGATTTGGTTTTAGTTTATTTCTTCTCGTTCAATCAATATATGTCTTTATTCCTGACTTTCTTAACTGGAGCTATTTCGTTTTCTGTTATTGCGCCAATTCAAATGCTGATGATTCGTACGGCAAAAGGAGCTGAGATGATTGCTTCGGCCTCTCTTCAAGGAAGTTTTAATATTGGTAACGCATTAGGTGCTTTTCTTGGCGGATTGCCTTTGGCGGCTGGATTTAGTTATTCTTCCCCTAATCTTATAGGAGTTGTAATGTCTGTGATCGGAATGATTATTACTTTCATCCTGATGAGGTTACATCAAAAACAGGTTCGAGTACAGCCTATCTAATTCTAAAAATTACATTCTTTTAGCCCTTAACGTTTGTTTAAGGGCTTTTTTTTGTTTTGAAAATAACGAAACTTATAGTCAAAATTACTTTTTCCCTCTCAAATAAATCTTTTTTATAGGTAAAATCACTATAAAATTTTGCAGATATTCCCAGTTCGTAAAAACTTTTTTAGTACTATTTTAACTTTTTAAGTGTAAAATTAACACCTAAAAATTTCGTAATTAATATTCATGTAATCGATTGTTTTTTTTGCAAAAATCGAATCAAATGAACGATTAATAATAATATATTTAATATTTTATATTCGTATAAATTATATATGTCACATAAAAATCGGATATAATTTTTAATTTGTAATTTTTTTTATGAAATTTTTGGGAATTTTTATTTTTCATTTCGAAAAAATATCTATGTTTGTGTAATCGATTACAACTTTTTTTCTTTGTTTCGAAATCGATTAAGTAAAAAAGGCTGAAAATGTACTAAACGTAAAGCTTTAATACAGATATAAATAAAGTATTGTTAAAATAAAACCTCAAAAATTAACTAAAAAATGAATTGAAAGTAACCACAAAAAACCACTTAAACCAAAAAGAAAAAACATTAATAACTTAAACAATCAACCATGAACTTTAAAGAACTATTAAACAAAGGAGCAAATTTTTGCTTTAAACTTGTTTTCTTACTGTGCTTATTGATCGGTAGTCAAGTACACGCACAGGGCACAACGATAGAGGGAACCGTGAAGGATGCTGCGGGACTTTCTCTTCCTGGGGTAAACGTCTTAGAAAAAGGAACTAAGAACGGAACTTCTACCGATTTTGACGGACATTATAAAATAAAGCTTACCAACCCGAAAGCGGTCTTAAGTTTTTCTTTTATAGGATTTAAAACCATTGACATTTCGGCTGACGGAAAAACAAAAGTAAATGCAACGATGTCTGAAGATTCTAATAGCTTAAATGAAGTTGTTGTAATTGGATATGGAACAGCTAAAAAATCTGATTTGACTGGAGCGGTTTCTACAATATCAGGTACCGACCTTAAAAAAGTACCAGTAGCCAATGTTGCTGAAGCTTTAACTGGTCGTATTGCCGGTGTACAAGTAACAGCAGCAGAAGGATCTCCAGATGCAGATATCAAAATTAGAGTTCGTGGAGGTGGTTCACTTACTCAAGATTCTTCGCCTTTAATTATTGTAGACGGTTTTCCGATCAATAATATGAATGATATTTCTTCATCTGATATCGAGACAATGACGGTTTTAAAAGATGCGGCTTCAACTGCAATCTACGGATCTCGTGGTGCAAATGGGGTTATCCTTATTACAACAAGAAGAGGTAAAGATGGAAAAATGGCAGTAAACTTCAATATGTTCTATGGGATGAAAACTATGGCTAATGAAATTGATGTTTTGTCTCCTGAAGATTATACTAAATGGCAATACGAATATGCTTTGCTATCACAAAGTGGAACTAAAGTAGCTTCTAATCCTGATAGTTATACAAAGTATTTTGGAAACTGGGAAGATCACGATCTGTACAACGGTTTAAAAGGTGATAATTGGCAAAAGCAAGTTTTTGGACGTAGAGGTGAAGTGCAAAGCCGTGATTTGGGAATTAGAGGAGGAACAGATAAGATTAATTATAATTTTAATTATGCTCATTATGATGAAAAGGCAATTATGATCGGTTCAAATTATAAAAGAAACAACCTTTCATTGGCTTTGAATAGCAAATTAAGTGATAAGATTGACGTTGGTTTTACAGTGCGTTATTCAGATACAGAAGTTGATGGTGGTGGTGTAAATGAGCAAAATGAGAAATCTTCATCAGATTCACGTATGCGTACTATTGTGGGATATGCACCACTTCCTGTATCAGGATTAACCTCTGAAGATGTTAATGGCGATGGGACAGATATGCTAATAAATCCTTTTACTTCTATTTCTGATAATCAGCGTCAACAGTTCCGTAAAAACTTTAATATGTTAGGAAGTTTTGGATGGGAGATTGTAGATAATTTGAAATTGAAAGTAGATTTAGGTTTGGATAATTTTAATAATCAAGATTACCGTTTTTATGGACTGACTACTTATTATGTGGCCAACTCGCCACTGGCTACTTTACAGAATATGCCTGCAATGATTATGTCAGATAATAAAGAGAAACGTTTTAGAAATGCTAATACGTTGACTTACGATTTCAAAAAATTAATGGGAGAGGATCATCATTTAACAGCTCTTGTTGGAGAAGAAAGTATTACATATACAACAAATACGCTAACAAATACAATCCATGGATATCCTACTTTTTTTGATTTTGAAAAAGCAAAAACATTAACAACACAAGGAACTCCACAATCTGTAGATAATTATTACAGTCCAGATGATAGATTATTATCATTCTTTGGACGTGCAAATTATGATTACAAAAATCGTTACATTTTATCAGCTACGTTTCGTGCAGATGGTTCTAGTAAATTTCAAGAGCAAAACCGTTGGGGCTATTTTCCAGCATTTGCAGCAGGATGGAAAATTTCTGAAGAGAATTGGTTAAAAAATAAAAGTTGGTTAAGCCTTTTAAAGTTGAGAGCTAGTTATGGTGAGGCAGGAAATAATAATATACCTGTTGGTCAGCAAGTTCAAATTTTCCAATCTACAGCAACTACATGGATTAATGGTGTTACTAGTGTTTGGGCACCTTCTAAAACAATGCCTAATCCTGATTTGAAATGGGAAACGACAGTAACTCAGAATTTTGGTTTGGATTTTGCATTTTTCAAAAATCGCTTAAGTGGTAATTTTGATGTCTATAAAAATGTTACCAGCGACTTGTTAATCAATTTTCCAGTTTCTGGAGTTGGATATGATTATCAATACCGTAACATGGGAGAAACACAAAACACAGGTTTTGAAGCTACTATAAATGTTGTTGCAATTGAAAAAGAGAAATATGGACTTAATTTTTCATTCAACATGGGAGTAAACAAAAACCGTATTAACTCACTTGGGGTTATGAGCGATTTTGGACAAGCAACAGGATGGGCTTCTTCTCAAATCGGAGATGACTATCTAGTAGCAGTAGGATCTTCGTTAGGTAGCATGTATGGCTATAGAAATGATGGCAGATATGAAGTTTCAGACTTTGATTATGTTGGAGGAAAATATGTTCTAAAAAGTGGTGTAGTGAATACCTCTACTTCTCTAGTAGGAAGCGGAAGTAGCCTTATGCCTGGAGATATGAAATTGAAAGATGTTAATGGAGATGGTATAGTAGATATAAAAGATAAAACAGTTATTGGTAATGTTAACCCTAAAAGCACGGGTGGTTTTGTAATCAACGGTAATGCTTACGGATTTGATTTAATGGCGGCTTTCAACTGGAGTATTGGTAATGAAGTATATAATGCTGATAAAATTGAATTTTCTACAGCTACAGCTTCGGGAAGATACAAGAACTTAAACTCGACGATGGCAGACGGTAAGAGATGGACAAACTTAGATCCAGCAACGGGACAATTAGTAATAGATAACCCTGAAGCTTTAGCAGCTCTTAATACTAATACAACGATGTGGTCTCCATATATGAGAAGCGCTATTTTTACTGATTGGGCTGTTGAAGACGCCTCTTTCTTAAGATTAAATACTTTAACATTAGGGTATACAACACCTCAAATGTTTACATCAAAACTTGGAATTTCAAAGTTGAGATTTTATTTAACGGCTAGCAATGTTTTTGTTTGGACTAACTTCAGTGGTTCTGATCCAGAAGTTTCAACAAAAAGGAAAAATCCACTTACACCAGGTGTTGATTCAAGCCCTTATCCAAGAAGCAGACAAATGATTTTTGGTATGAATCTTAATTTCTAATTTAAAAGACAACAAAATGAAACATAAAATAATAATAGCGGGATTGATAATTTGTAGTCTATTTAGTTCTTGCCAGCAATTTGAAGACGATTATTTAGATACAGATGCAAAATCAACATTAGATCCAGCGTTGATCTTTTCTGAAGTGGCACTTGCCAAAGGAGCTGTTGATGGAATAAAAGTACCATTTGCAGAGACTAACTCTTATAGAGGAAGATTTTTACCATATTACGGATTAAATACAGATACAGAATGGTACAATACTTCGCAAACAGCTGGTGATAAAGCAGATTTATGCGTTTATGATGCTAAGCCAACTAATACCGAAATGAATACAACCAATAACGCTTATGCGATGATGTATTCAGGTATTGAACGTGCTAATGTTTGCATTACAGGTATGCGTCAATATGGAAATCCTGTACCAGGATCAGAAATGGGACAGCTATTAGGAGAGGCTTTAACATTAAGAGCTATTTACTATGCCGATTTGCTTAAATCATGGGGAGATGTTCCAGCTCGTTTTGAGCCTATTACTACTGCTACTTTATATTTGCCTAAAGCAGACAGAGATATTATTTATAAACAATTAATCGCAGATTTAGGAGAAGCTTCTACATTGGTTGCTTGGCCTAACCAAACTTCTTACACGAGTACAGTAGAACATGTAAATAAAGCTTTTGTAAAAGGATTTAGAGCACGTTTGGCTTTAGCGGCAAGTGGTTATCAGCAATATCCTGACGGAGTAAGAAGAAGTACTGATCCAGAACTTTCAGTAGCAAACATGTATGCATTAGCATTAAAAGAATCTCGCGAAGTGATTCAAAGTGGCACTGCGCGCTTAGAATCTACTTTTGAAGGATTATGGAGAAAATACAATGAGGAGAATACTGCGGCAGGAGGAGAGTCTCTTTGGGAGCTTCCTTTTTCTGATGGACGTGGAAGAATGTTATTCACTTTTGCAGTAAAACATACCGCAGCGGCGGATCAGTTTCAAGCAAATGGAGCTAACCGTGGTGGTGTAGCAGGACCATTACCTTTTGTTTTTTACGATTATGATCAAGCAGATGCACGTAGAAATGTTACTTGTGTACCTTATAAATATGGCACAGCGACAAATGGTATTGCTAAGCAAGAGCTAGGGACTTTAGATACTTGGTATTTTGGTAAATACCGTTACGAATGGATGAAGCGTTATGTAACTTCTACAAATGATGATGGAGTTAATAAAATGTATATGCGTTATGCTGAAGTACTTTTAATTGCTGCTGAAACAGCAAACGAATTAGAAGGCCCAGGTGCAGCAATGCCATACTTAAAAGAAGTTCGCAGAAGATCATTTTCTTCAGCAGACCAAGCAGTGAAAGTTGAAAATTACGTAAATGCTTTAACTAGTAAAGAAGCAATGCTTAATGCTCTTGTTGAAGAAAATAAGTATGAATTCACAGGCGAAATGGAGCGTAAGCAGGCTCTTATTCGTTGGAATTTGCTTAAAGTTAACTTAGACAAAGCGAAACAAAAAATGGCAGAATTATCTACTCGTACTGGACAATATGCTGACGTTCCAGCAACTTTATACTACAAATACCAATCGGATAATGTAAGTTTAGATATCTATGGGCTTAACCGTGGAGAAACTGCTAATCCAGGTGTATTATATTCATCTACTCCGTGGACATGGACAGGAACAACTGCTGATGCTAAAATAGCTTCATTGTATAAAGTAGGAGTTAATCCTGATAACAGACAATATTGGCCAATATGGCAAGTGTTTCTTGATGCAAGTAATGGTCAACTAAAAAATGATTTCGGTTATTAAAATCTTTCAAAAAACTTATAAGTTATTATGATGAAAACAATAAATATATTTAAAGGATTAATAGCCATATTACTTCTTTCAATTGCTGTTTCAAGCTGCGAAAGTTATAATGAAGCGCTATTAGACGGTATAGGGAATTCAAGGGAATTCTCGCCTATTGGACTTAAAGCTACAATTAGAAATAAAACTGCAGTTGAATTAAATTGGACGACTAAAGCAGATGAAAAAGCAGATCATTACGTAGTAGAATTTAGTGCCGATGACCCAAGCTTCAGCACAATTTACAAAGCTATTAATGTAGCGCCAAGTGAACTTCCTATACTAGTGCCTCTAGAAGGAGAAACGGTTTATTCTATTAGAGTAAAATCTGTCACTTCAGGTTTAGAAGATTCTAAATGGTCAGTTATAACCGCTACAACATTATCGGAACAAATAATGTTCCCAGTTCAAGATTCAGATATTCAAGCAACTCAAGTTACATTAAGATGGACTCCAAATAGCGCGGTAACACAAATTACAGCTATGCCTGGAAATATTACTCATACTATTACAGCAGCTGAAAAGACTGCCGGTGTAGCTACTCTTACAGGCTTAACTCCTGAAACTGCTTATACGGCAATTTTATACAACGGTACTAAGAAAAGAGGTGATGCAACATTCACAACTGGAATTGATATTGGAACAGGAATATTAGTTAAGGTAGGAGATGATGTGCTTCAAAAAATTGCTGATGCGCCTTCTGGTTCTATATTAGTTTTTATGCCAGGTGATTACACAGCTCAAACTGGAACAATAGCAGTAAATAAAACATTGACTCTAAGAGGTCTTAGACCAGGTGATAAACCAAAACTTAAATTTAATTTCACGTTAGCTAATAATCCTGCTAATTCAAGTGAAGTGGTTAATTTCTCTTTAATCGATATTGATTTAAGTGGAGCTGGCACAACTGGAGGTGCAATCGCAATTAGTTCGCCAGCTGCAACAAATTTAGGTGACGTTTTAATTAGCGGTTCTTATGTTCATGATTTCCCATCACAATTAATGTATGGAAATGCATTAGCAAGACTAAAATCGTTCTCTGTTGATAATAGTATTATTGAAAATGTAAATACTGCAGGATCAGCTGATTTTATCGATTTCAGAACAGCTTATGTAGCAAACGTTTCTTTAACAAAAAGTACATTTGATAACTGTTCTTCTCGTGATTTCATACGTTTAGATGCTGCTGCAACTTTAACAGGAACAGGTTTAACTAGCAATATCTTAATTGATGCATGTACAATTTATGCGCCTACACTTCCTGCAGCAAGTAGAATCTTGTATGTGCGTTTTGCTGCAAATGCTTCAATAGTGCGTAATACAATATTAACAGTTGGATCAGCATCTTATACAAATAATGCTGCAACCGCTGCTCCTGGGTTCTCAAATAACAATAATTTCAATTCGCCTAATCTGCAGGCAACAGGAAGTAATAATAGACCAGATGCTTCTGCAACTGTACTAGACCCTCAATTTCCTAATGCCCCTAACGGTGATTTCACAGTTAAAAATCAAACATTAATTGATAGAAAAGTAGGAGACCCTCGTTGGATCAAATAATAAAAAATCGTGGTTGATTAAATAGAAAAAGCGGGACACAATTTATTTTGTGATCCCGCTTTTTTATTTTTCGTTTATTTCCTTGAAATTAAACTAATAATTATTCGATAGAAAAATCAAATTTTTGAAGTAAACCTGCAAGCGCGGCATGCGAAACCTTTGTGCCTTTAATTTTGTTTTCTGACGGATCAAAAGCATAATTTCTGGAGGTTCTAAAATCGGTTTTTTCTAGAATGCTATCTGCGAAAGTGGCACCAGAAAGATCACAATTTTTAAAAACCGCTAAAGATAAATCAGTATTCGAGAAATCGGTTTCTTTTAGAGAGCAATCTATAAAATTGGTTTTCTTTAGTTTTTTATAAATGAATGTGGAATACTCCAAAATGCAATCTTCAAAATTCATAGAGAATAAGAAACTGTTGCAGGCGCTAAAGTCCAATCCCATTAATTTACAGCCAATAAATTTGATGTTTTTCAAACCAGTATTTCGTAAAGTCGCTAAAGAAATATTGCAGTTTTTGAAAGTGCAATCTAGAAAGTCGTTATGGCTTAAATCGCTTTTAGAAAAATTGCAGTTAAGGAACTCGCAGTTTGCAAATTCGGTATTGGCTAGACTTTGTTCCGAATAATCGATGGTTTCGAAAGTTCGGTTTTGGTATAATTTTGATTCCATATAATGATAAGAAGGCGTGTGTATTTTATTCCAATTCGATGCATTCAAAAACCGTATTGTTTTGAAGCAGGTCTGCGACATTCAATTCGCTGTCAACTCTTAAAATATTATCACAGTCTTCAAGGTCGAAATTCCACTGAGACTCTGGTAATAATTGATTTAGCAATGCAGAAGCCGATTCGAATTTGCTCTGATTATCAACGGAAGTTTTAAAAACATAAATCATAGTTTGCATTTTTGAGGAAGCAAATTTCTGAAAAACAAAGACATATTTGTTAGGATTCTATAATCAATAATTAGGACTTATCAATCATTTTTCGATATCGGATAGGAGAGATTCCTTCTGCTTTTTTAAAAAATCGACTAAAGTAAGATTGATCTTCAAACCCGACTTGCGTTGCGATTTCACCTACAGAAAGAGTCGTTTGGAACAATAAATATTTTGCTTCCAATAATATGTTTTCGTCAATCCATTTGACAGCAGATTTACCTGTTACTGTTTTAATACATTTATTCAAATGGTTTGGAGTGACATTTAGTAAAGAAGAATAATAATTAACCTGATGCTGGGTTTTGATATGGTCATGAATCAATTCTTTGAATTTTGCTGTAATGGCTTCCGCTGCCGAAATGCTTTTAGAAGTTTTTACCGCATTTTTATTCATTTCATAAAACAAAGTAATCAGATACGATTGCACAATATTGAAATCGGTAACAGTAGTTTCAGAATATTCCTTTTTCAATCGTTCTAAAATATTGGTAATTGGAGCAATATCTTCTTCTGCAAGTTTGATTTTAGGATTTCCTGAAATTTTTAAAAAATCAAAATCATTTAGCAGTTCGCGGCTGCCGTATTTTCGAATTAAAATATCGGGATGAAACTGGCAGATGTAGCCTTTATGAATATTATTGACATTATCTAACGAAAAAATCTGACCAGCCGGAACAATTATCATTTCGTTATCAGTCGTTATATATTCCTGATAACCCAACTTCATAGTATGCTGGCCCGAAGAAATAAAAATAACCGTATGACAGGAATGTTTAGAAGGCGGCACTGGATGCTGCATGTGCATGATTTCTTCGATTTCCAGACAGAAAAAATGATCAGAATTCGATTTGAAAAGCAAATGGATAGGATTGTCTTCTCCTAAAAACTTCTCTCGAAATCCCTTTGGACTATAGGTCTTTATTTTCTCTGCCTGCTTCTTTTCCATTTTTAATAATATAATCTAAAATCAAGCAGTTTGCACAAATTGTAATGTTTGGCATAAAGATCTTCAACAACCTCAATCAGATTGTCATTTTCCTGATATAAACTAAAAAAAGCCTTGTCAATAGTACTGCAGCTGGCAATTTTATTGTAAGTCGAACCATAGCCAGAAATTGCCCGTGCTCCAGTAATATCTAAGAAATACTGTGCTTCTTCTTCGTTTAAATCTAAGACTTTCAGATTGGCAAAATGAATAATTTTGCCTTTCATTTTTCCTTCAAACAATTCGGCAATTTCTTCAATGCTGTAATAATAATCGTGAAGACAGATATTGTTTTGTTGTCCGGGCATGGCAAGATAAATGATTTCATAATCCTTAAAATTATGATCTTCATAAAGAAGAATATTCAAACTTTCTTCAAGCCCCTCGATTGTGTCGCAGGTTTTATGAATACTAGAAATACCTTGGTCAATTGCCAATTCTTCCAGACATTTTACCACATGAGTTGGTGTGTGATCGTCTATATCTTTGACGCCTTCAAGGCAGAAAATAAATTTTTCATTATCCATTCAGTCTCTCTTTCTATTATTTAAAGATTGAAATTATTTTTATACTGATTCTAACAAAAGTATTTTTTCTAAAATAAAATCCCGCATCCAGAACAGACTTTAACGTCTTTTTTGGATTTTATATAATTGCTTCAGCCTCATAAAATTTTAAACGTATTTTTGTAAACCGAAAATTAAATTATTCATGATACAGATTAACCAAACAGCATCATTTGCTGTTGAAGATATAGTATTCTGCTTTGCACTTCCATCTGAAGCAGCAGAAGTTTTTAAAGGACAAAACGTTTTATTTACCGGAATCGGAAAAGTAAATGCCGCTTACGAATTGACAAAACAGATTCAAAAGAAAAAACCTGCCGTTATTATCAATCTAGGATCGGCGGGAAGCAGCTGTTTTCAAAAAGGCGACGTAATCTGCTGCACCAAATTTGTACAAAGAGATATGGACGTTCGTGGCTTAGGTTTTGAATTATATGAAACCCCACTTTCTGGTTTACCGCCCGTTTTAGAATATGGTTTATTGATGGATAACTTAACAGAAGGAATCTGCGGAACCGGTGACAATTTCGAAATGGGACATTGTTCTGATGCGTATAATGTTGTTGATATGGAAGCCTATGCTTTGGCCATGATTGCCATGAAAGAGAATATTCCATTTTTATGCTTAAAATATATTTCTGATGGAGCCGACGATAATGCCGCAGAAGACTGGAGCGTTCAGGTTCATAAAGCTGCGATTACTTATGGTAAAATTTTGGGATTGATTGAAGAAGAAGCAAAAACAGTATGATTCGGTAGATTTAGCTGATTTGATATTTAAATTCAATTGTTTTTGTCGGTATAATATGAACCTGAAAGGTTCAAATATTTATAGCATATAATTTCACCATTGTTGGTACGACCCCTTCGGGGTCGCATCGTGTTTTGTATTTCTTAGTTTCTATAAATATGTAAATCCTCCGGATTTTGAAAATTCTCAATAAAATCAACCAATAAAGTACATTTACACCCCTTAAAAAGAAAAAACTCCCACCCTTAATTTTCGCATAAACATTATTTTGCAGTCAATTCCCTTGATTTTTTTTCATAGGTTTATTGACGGTAAATCTTTCGGATTTTATTAAATTTCGTTTATGCAGCATCTCAGAATCTACTTTTTAAGTTTAATTGTATTTCTTTCCATTTCTTTCGAGGCAAAGGCGCAGCGATCCGATTTGTATTTTGACCATATCGATTACGATGTGAGTTTTTCGCAAAGTATGATTTCCAGTATCCATCAAACCCAAAAAGGATTTATATGGATTGGTACGGCAAACGGATTGATCAGTTATGATGGTTATGATTTTCTAAGATACGTTTACAACAAAGACATTCTCAACAGTATTAGCAACAATCACGTCAATGTGATTTTGGAAGACAATGAAAGACAGCTTTGGATTGGAACCAACAACGGACTGAATCTATTTAACAAAAACGAAAGAAGTTTTCTGCGTGTCGATGTTCAGAAAATAAAAGGCGGAAGAAATTATATTTCATCCATAATTCAGGACGACGAAAACCGAATCTGGATTGGAACTTTTGGCGGAATCAAAAAATTAAACAAACAAAAATATTTACTTGAAGAAATCTCAAACGATCATAATTCGCCATTTAGAAAAAGCAGGGTTTTGTCTTTGTTTTATGATAAAAATTATGGTGTTTTGGTTGGAACTGCAAAAGGTTTGGAATGTTTTGATCCTAAAAATGGTTCGAAAAAAGCGCTTCCAATTGCTTTGGCTGAAAACCAAGATTTACTAAAATCGAAAGTCTGGAAAATCATAAAAGAAAAAAACGGCGATTTATGGTTTGCTACCGAAGCCAACGGCGTTTTTAAATTTGATATAGATAAAAATACCGTAAAAAATTACTTGGTTAATTCGCCTGGGAAAACCAGTTTATGTTCCAATTGGGTAAATGATATCACGGCAGTTGACAACAATACGATTTGGTTTGCGACCAAAAACGGTTTGTGTGTTTATAAAAAAGACCGAAACGAATTTACCAAATACGGTCACAATCCTCTGCAGAGTTACAGTCTTTCAGACGATGACGTAAAGTGTTTTTTAAAAGACCGTCATAACGATATTTGGATTGGGACAAATGGAGGCGGAGTCAACTTTTTTCAGAAAACCAATACCAATTTTACCAATATACGAGAAGTGGTAAAACCCAATTTTGGTTTAAATACCGCTTTTGTAAATGCTGTTGCCAGAGAAAATGACGGTTCGGTTTGGGTGGGAACGAACGGTGGAGGTCTGAATTATCTTGATTTTAAAAACAATACAAATGCTTCCTATCAGATTGAAGGTTATGATTTTGACAAAAGTGTCAATATGATTACGGCTTTGGTGAATCAGGACGCGCAAAATTTGTATTGCGGAACTTTCAACGGACTTTTCAAATTCAATAAAAGCAGTAAATCTTTTCAGTTTATCTCGCTTTCGCGAAAGGATTCCAAAGAGAGAGAGCGCCCAATTACTTCGTTATTAATGGATAACGGCGATTTATGGGTGGGAACAAACGGAAACGGACTGAAAAAAGTTATGCCCGACGGAACAGTCGAAATTTACATGGCCGATGGAAGCTCAAATTCGCTTAGCGATAACTTCATCACTTTTATCGAAAACAGAAAAGATGGACTTTGGATTGCTACGCAGTACGGTTTGAATTATTTCGATAAAAAATTAAAACAGATTACAAGAGTTTTCAAAACAGGTTCAAAAAGCGGACTTTCGAATAATAGTCTCACTGTAATGTTTACCGATTCTAAAGGCAGATTCTGGGTTGGCGCAGAAAGCGGAGGCGTTACTATTTTTGACGAAAAGAAAGGGCGATTTTTCGAAATCAACCGTTCGATGGGGTTTACAGACGAAACTATCAAAAGTATTTCGGAAGATTCAGAAGGAAATATCTGGATCAGCGACAACAATCTGTTGTATAAAATTAGAACCAAAAATGTAAAACCAGTTTTGAATATCAGAGATTTCGAAATCACTTCTTTTTCTTCTAAAGATGGTTTGAAAGTAAAACAGTTCTCTAATAATTGCAGTACAAAACTCAATGCGAAACAATTGGTTTTTGGCTCTTCAAACGGATTAATTGTTTTTAAACCACATAAATTAATTAAGACCGAAAACAAATTGCCAATCGTTCTCACCAAACTTATTGTAAACAACGAAGAAATCAGACCCGGAAATAAAGAGGTTTCGATGGAAAAACGCATTAGTGAAACTTCCGAAATCACGTTGAAACACGATCAAGGTTATATCGGATTGGAATTTAGTGCTATGAATTTTATTTCTCCAGAAAAAAATGAATATGCCTATAAATTGGAAAGTTCGTTCAATAAAGACGAATGGCATATTATTGGTTCGCAGCATTACATCAATTTGACCAATTTAAATTCGGGAACTTATACGCTGCAAATTAAAACCTCAAATGGAGGAGGAGAATGGAATCCAAACATTAAAACTTTAAAAATTACGATGCTGCCGCCGTGGTGGAGAACTTGGTGGGCTTACATTTTCTATTTGGGATTATTAATTGCAGGTTCTGTTTTATTATTTCGTTTTTTAAGAAATCGAGAATTGTTAAAACAAGCTTATTATTTAGATCAAGTCGAAAAGGAAAGACAAGAAGAATTGTATAAAATGAAACTGGATTTCTTTACGAATGTTTCGCATGAAATCAGAACGCCTTTAACTTTAATAAGCGGACCTGTTGAAGAACTTTTAAGCGGTGCAGAAAAGGGTTCGAATATGGAGCATAAACTCAAAACCATTAAAAACAATTCGGATCGATTATTGAAACTGGTCAACGAATTAATGGATTTTAGAAAAGCCGAAAAAGGAAGCATGAAAATCTATTGCGAACAGCAGGATATTGTTTCGTTTTGTTTTGATATTTACGAATCGTTTCGGGGTATTGCCGTTGAGAAAAAAATCGATTATAAATTCGTTCTCAACATCAATACAGCGTTGATTTATTTTGATAAGAACCAAATGGAAAAAGTAATTTATAATTTGCTTTCGAATGCGTTTAAATTTACAAGTAAAGGTGGAAAAATTACTTTGGCAGTTGAACAAAAAGACAATTCAGATTTTATCGAAATAAAAGTAAAAGACAACGGAATTGGAATTCCTGATAATCGTAAAAAGAAGATTTTCAAAAACTTTTTTCAATTAGATGATCGCGGAAGTGCCAATTTGGGAAGCGGAATTGGTCTGGCTTTAAGTAAAAGTATTGTCGAACTGCATCACGGAGAAATAAAGGTTCAGACAGAAGAAGATCCGAATTTCAATACCATTTTTACTATTAAACTGAAAAAAGGAAAAGAGCATTTTAAAAAATCGCAAATTGTTGAAAGTTCGGTTAAAATAGAAGAAAATGCCAATCCGATTTCTGATGTGAAAACTGAAATTGAAGTTTTTGAAAGAGATTTTACGGAAGAATTGGATAGCAGTAAAAAAACAGTTTTAGTTATTGATGACAATGAAGAAGTGCTTTCGTTTGTTTATGATGTTTTGTATACAGATTACAGAGTGCTGAAATTTACAAGCGGATCAAGTGCGTTGGAATTTATGGAAAAAGAAATTCCGGACCTCATTGTAACCGATGTCATGATGCCCGAAATGGATGGTTTTGAACTGTGTACGATTCTAAAAACAAACCTAAACACCAATCATATTCCGGTAATTATGCTTACGGCAAAATCTTCGACTTTAAACAAAATCGAAGGACTTTCAACCGGAGCCGATGCGTATATTTCGAAACCTTTTAGCATTGAAGAATTAAAATTGACAATTGCGAATCTATTATCGGCTAAAGAAATTATGCGCCAGAAATTTGGCGAAGGCTTTATTACAGATGTTCAGGAAGAAAATCTAAATACTCCCGAAGGTTTGTTTTTAAAGAAACTGACTCAGATTATAGAAAACAATCTCGATAATACCGATTTTGACGTAAACGATCTGGTAAACGAAATCGGAATGAGCCGAACGGTGCTGTATAAAAAAGTGCAGTCTTTAACTGATCAATCGGTAGCAGGTTTTATAAAAAATATGAGATTGAAGAAAGCTGCCAGTTTATTGGCTAATACCAGTTATTCGGTTGCCGAGGTTACGTATATGGTAGGTTTTAATGACAGAAAACATTTTAGTAAAGAATTTAAAAAGTGCTACAATCTTTCTCCGACTGAATATAAAAGTTCTCAGGGACGTATTTAACCGCAAAGGGCGCTAAGATTTACGCAAAGTCCGCAAAGTTTATTTTAAGCTTTGCGGACTTTGCGCTTTTTTCTTTATGTGCTTTGCGGTTAAATTTTAGCCACAGATTATGCAGATTAGCACAGATTTTTCTTTTTAATTTTTGTCAATAATTTTTATCTCGCAGATTTGGCAGATTTGGGGGATTTTCTGCTTGAGTAAAGATCTCCGCAGATTTTCTATAAATAAAGCTAAAAACTAAATCTGCATGATCTGCCAAATCTGCGGGAAAAAAAAACATATTTCATGCTGATTGATAATAAATCTTTTTAATTCTTTTAATCTGTGGCCAATAAGCTTTGCGGACTTTGCGCTTTTTTCCTTGCGGACTTTGCGGTTAAATTTTAGCCACAGATTATACAGGTTAGCACGGATTTTTATTTTTAATTTTTGTCAATAATTTTTCTCTCGCAGATTTGGCAGATTTGGGGGATTTTCTGCTTGAGTAAAGATCTCCGCAGATTTTTTGTAAATAAAGCTAAAAATTAAATCTGCATGATCTGCCAAATCTGCGGGAGAAAAATTAAAATATCTTAATCCTGTATTCCCATAGTTATTGGATAATTAAGATTTTGCATTATTACCAAATAAAGTTGCTTTTTTTACGGGCTGTAAAATTTTTAAGTTTTTTATTACGAATACCACATAATAAGACTTAAAAACCCATAAAAAACATATTCGCACCCCTAAAAGGGAATATTTTCCTCCCCTTAAAACATCATTTATTAGTCACATTTGCAACATAAATCATGACTGATTTCTATCTAACTAACCAATAAATTACTTATGAAAAAAAACAAACATGCAAAGATGTTTTTTCTTGAAGGAAACTATCTCAAACTAGTTTTATTGTTTTTGATGTGTATTACAAGTTTAAACTTGCAGGCACAGGAAACTCCAATTTCAGGAAAAGTAGTCGACAATGCAGGTCTCCCATTACCAGGAGTAAATGTACATGTCAAAGGATCTACAAAAGGAACTCAAACCGATTTCGACGGTAACTTTACCATTAGTACAGCGCCAAAAAGCACACTCGTTTTTTCTTTTATCGGAATGGACGAAATTGCTGTTGATACAGAAAACAAGAAAACCTTAAAAGTAACTATGAAAGCCAGTTCTCAGGCTTTGGACGAAATTATCGTGGTAGGTTACGGAACCAAAAAGAAAAGTGATGTTATCAGTTCGGTGGCTTCTGTAAAACCGGGCGATCTTACTAAAGTAGCAACTTCAGATGTGGGAGAAATGCTTCGAGGAAAAGCGGCCGGAGTTCAGGTAAGTTTAGCTGACGGAGGACCGGGAAGTTCTTCTTCCATTCAGATTAGAGGAAAAAAATCGATTAACGGTAGCAACGAGCCAATCGTAATTGCAGACGGAATTGTTATCGGAAACATCAATGATATCAATGCCAACGATATTGCTTCGCTTGAAATCTTAAAAGATGCTGCAGCACAATCTATTTATGGAGCACGAGCTGCAAACGGTGTTATTTTGATTACGACTAAAAGAGGAAAAACAGGAAAAGCAAAAGTGTCTTATAATGGTTTCTCAGGAGTACAGACTATTAATAGAAACTTTGACGTGTACAGTGGAGAAGAATTTGCACAACTAAAAAGAGAAGCATACAGAACTAGCAACGGTGGCGTTTACAGACCAGACGAGCAGGTTTTTACTCCGTTGGAATTAGAATCTGTTCAATCTGGAAAATATATTGATTGGGAAAAAGAAGTTTTAAGAACGGGCGTAACCAATAACCACAGCATCAGCATTTCGTCTGGAACAGATAAAATGAGTGTTTTTTCGAGTATCAACTACATTAATACTTCAGGTGTAGTTCCGAATTCGGATTATGAAAAAGTGGCGATGAGAGTTAATGTCGATCAAAGAGTTACTGATTGGCTGAAAGTGGGAATGAATGTTTCGCTTCAATTCTCAGAAACCAACAGACCAAATATTGGTAATATTTTAAATAATGCGATTAATACTTCTCCGCTGGGACAAATTTATAATGATGATGGTTCGTTCCGTTATCTGCCGGGCGGAATTCAAGAAACACCAAATCCGCTGATTGATGTTTACGAAACCAGAACCAATGAGCTGAACCGAAATGATATCATGAATGTGTTTTTGGATATTAATCTGGCAAAAGGTTTTACGTATAAATTAAATGCCAGCCGCAGATCGTGGAATTATAAAGCAATGTCTTTTAACAGTTCAAAATCTCTTTCAGGAATTGCCAATTCAGGACAAGGAAGCGGTTACATCGAGTATAAAGATAATGTAGAATATCAGTTGAGTAATATTTTGCATTACAACTTCAATTTAGCCGAAAAAAATCATTTCAATGCGACGGGAGTTTACGAATTAACCTCATCAGAATATAATGATTTTAGAAACTCAGCAAGTCGAATTCCGAGTGATATTTTAGGAATTTATGGTTTAGAAAGTGCTTTCTTAAATACGCCTTTAATTGGCGGAAACGAAAGATCGCTAATTTCTTTCGCAGGAAAATTAGAATACGATTTTGACAGTAAATATTATTTTACCGTTTCAGGTAGAGCCGATGGATCTTCAGTTTTTGGAGCTAATAATAAATGGGGATTCTTTCCAGCGGTGAACGCAGCGTGGAATGTTTCGAATGAAGAATTTATGAAAGAGCATGTTCCTGTTTTGAGTAATCTGAAATTAAGAGCGAGTTACGGTAAAGTAGGGAATCAACCTCAAAATCCATATCAAAGTATGGCAACCGCTACACAGCGTGATTATATTATTAACGGTGTAAAAGTTTCAGGATATGTTCCAGGATCTCAATTATCAAATCCGGATTTAAGATGGGAAACTTCAACACAGTTAAATCTTGCAGCAGATTTTGGCGTATTCAAAAACAGATTAAACGGAACCGTTGAGGTTTACAATACCGATACTTCAGACTTATTGATTTACGAGACGCTTAACGCGAATACCGGTTACACCACCAAGCTTTCAAACATTGGTAAAGTAAACAATAAAGGTATTGAGGTGACGCTGAATGGAGATGTGATCAAAAAGAAAGATTTCAGACTGAATCTGGGTGCGACTTTCACTAAAAACAAAAATAGCATTGTGAGCATTTACGGAAAAGATGCAGACGGCGACGGAAAAGAAGATAATTCTGTTGGAAATCTTTGGTTTATCGGACAGCCAATCGATGTCTATTACCGTTACAAAGCTGTTGGAATTTATCAGGAAGGCGAAAATATTCCATTGGTTACAGGAACAACTTTATATCCTGGAGATATAAAATTATGGGATGCAGATCCGTCAAACGGTGCCAATCCGAATCCGGATCAGGACAGAGTGATCACTTCCAAAATGCCGGATTGGTTTGGGACTTTCTCAGTGGCTTTAGAATACAAACAATTTGATTTTTCTGCCGATATCTATACCGTTCAAGGTGTTACGAGAGATAATTTGTTTTTATACGATTATGTACGCGGAGGTTCTTTAAGAGGGGTTAAAAACGGAATCAAACAAGATTACTGGACACCAGAAAATCCAGGTGGAAACTGGCCGAGACCAAGAGATGGAAACGATCCGCCGTACATCAATACTTTAGGACTTCAGGATGCTTCATACATTCGTTTGCAAAACGTTTCTGTCGGATTTAAATTCCCTGAAAATACATTGAAATCTTTAGGATTAAGCAATATGAGATTGTACGTAACGGGAAGTAATCTGGTTACGATTACAGATTATCAGTCTTACAGCCCAGAAAAAGAGATAAGCGATTATCCTGAACCTGTAACTTGTGTTATTGGCTTGCAAGTAGGTTTCTAATAACGAAGTTTAAGACATTCAATAAAACAAAAAATAACAAGATTATGAAAAATATAAATTTTCTATTTCTTTTACTATTCGGACTTTCTCTTGGACTTACTTCGTGCGAAGATTTTCTGGAAGAAACCGTAAAAGATCAGGTATCGGTAGATTATATCTACAATTCACCGGCGGGACTTGAAGTCGGTGTCAATGCACTTTACAACCAAATGCGCTACTATAATGCGCCATCTGGAGACAACAGCGATTTGTGGGCCAATGTGTTTTTTATGGTGGCAACCGATTTAGGTTTGCACAGAACTTGGAATACACCTTACGGAACAGGTCATAATCCGCAGTCGTTTACAGGCTCAAAATGGATTCAGGGTTACAAAATTATCGACAGATGTTCGGCAATTATAACTTCGGCAAGATCTATAAAAATGGATGAAGCTGCTAAAAAGAGATTGGTTGCACAAGCCAGAGTTATAAGAGGTGAATTGTATTTGGACTTAAAACAAATGTATGGTGGAATTTTGATTGACACGATTCCGACAACGCCACAGAACATCAACGATCCTGTAGAATATAAAGTCGCCAGCGATGCAGATGTCTACAAATTAATCGACGGAGATTTAGATTATGCAATCGCTAATCTTCCTTTTAAAGTAGATGCAGGGCGTTACGGTCAGGGCGTGGCAAGACACATTCGCGGTAAAAGTGCTTTATGGCAGCAGGATTGGGCAGAAGCAGCCGCACAATTCGATGCCATTATCAACGACGGAACTCACGGTTTAGTAGCGCTTATTGATGTTTGGGGACAAAATGCCAATCACAAAGAATCGCTTTTTACCTATCAAAAAGATTATCTGTTAGGACCAGACGACAATTTAGCAGGCGGTGGAGGTTTCTGGCTGGGAAGTGTTTTTACACATAGAACATACGAGTTGAATACTAGCGAATTGGTTCAAGATGTGGCGTACGGCGGACAATCTTTAGGATGGTTTTATCCAAACAATTACCTGAAATCACTTTACGATCAGACCAACGATTTGCGTTTCAAAACCTATTATTATTCCGATAATTATCAGGATTATAAAATCAATGTTCCTGGAAATCCAAAGTTCGGACAACCGATTACCAATCCGGCAATTGCAGCGCCGAACGGAAATTACAGAGCGTGGCATTGGAGTCTGAAAAAATATCATGATACCGAAAAACTGCCAATGACTTCTAATAGTTACAAAGATTATATGTACTACAGACTGGCTGAAACTTATTTATTGGCTTCAGAAGCGTATCACAATCTAGGAAATGATGGTAAAGCATTGCAGTATTTAAACAAAGTAAGAAGAAGAGGTTATACCGGAAATCCTGAAAGTACCGTTACAACTTACGATTTAACAGCGTGGACTTTAAATAATTATTTAGACGAATCGGCAAGAGAATTAGCTTTCGAAAACAACAGATGGTTCTTGTTGAAGAGACTTGGACTTTTGGTAGAAAGACAGAATTTATATTTCCGTTCAAGTCCGTCTGGAACACTTGCTGGCGAAGTACCGTTAAAAATGACTCCTGCAATGGTCAATATGCCGATTCCGCAGAGCCAGATCGATTTGATGGGAAAACCGGAAGGGTTTAATGTGGGATATTAATTGATTTCTTTTTTAACACATAGAGACATAGATTTTTATTTGATTTAAAAAAGAGTTTTAAAGAGAAACATATTTCTTTCACATAGCTGAACGTTCACGGCTTTGTCAAAGTTTCAAACTTTGACAAAGCTTACACAAAGAATCACGCATTTTACTATGTGCATTCATGCAAGTGAAACGCCTTATATACGCAAAGTAAATCTATGTATCTATGTGTTTAAAAAAAATTATAGCTGAACGTTTGCAGCTTTGACAAAGTTTACACAGAGAATGGCGCATTTACTATGTGCATTCATGCAAGTGAAACGCCTTATAAACGCAAAGAATCCCGAAGCTTCGGGACTATGTGTTTAAAAAACAAAAAAAGTTAAGGTTAAAAGTTAGTAATTAACCAATCGGGGAATCAAAGTAACATTTGATTCTCAGATTAAATTAAAAGACAAAATGATAAACAAAAAATATATTCTAGGTGTATTAACCGCTTTGTTGTTTGCTTCCTGCAGTGACGACGAAAAAGTAGTTTTTATAAATGCAGACGAAGACGGAGGAACAAATCCGAATCCGATTACGCAGACTTTAAAAGAAAAAGCCAAATTTAAAATTGGAGCCGCTGTAAAAATGAAAGATTTACAAGGAGAAGCCAATTATAAAAATGCAGTAATAAAACATTACAGTCAGATTACAGCCGAATTTGAGATGAAAATGGCAAGCATCTGGACTTCTTCAACAGCGTACAATTACACGGCGGCGGACTATCTGGTAGATTTTGCCAAAACAAATAACATGGAAGTTCACGGACATACGCTGGTTTGGTACGATTCTTTTCCAGAGTGGTTTAAAAAAGCCCAATACGATTCGATTGCTTTTGAAGCAAAAGTGAAAGTCTATATAACTGATGTTGTAGGACGCTACAAAGGGAAAGTAAAAAGCTGGGATGTAGTGAATGAAGTTTTTGCAGATGGCGGCGCTATGAGAAACGAAACCGTAATCAATTCACTCTTTAAAGATCCGATTGGTTTTTATGGAAGATGTTTCAGATATGCAAAAGCAGCAGATCCAGATGCGAAATTATTCTACAATGATTACAGCGTAGTGCTGGATGGCGGAAAAAGAGCAGCGATCAAAAAAATGGTAGCCAGATTTAAAGCCAACGGAGTGCCGATTGATGGTTTGGGAGATCAGTTTCATTACGCAACCGATACCAACAGGCAAACCATGAAAACCGGATTTACCGATATGGCTTCTACAGGATTGTTAATGCATATTTCAGAATTGGATATCAAAGTCAATACATCAAAATCGGATTCGTATGTATTTAACGATACAGAAAATCAGAAACAAGCAGAGACTTATAAATATATAGTTTCCATGTATGAAGAATTGCCTCAAACCCAAAAGTTTGCCATTTCTACTTGGGGTGTAACCGACAAATACACTTGGCTGACCGCTTTTTGGCATTCCAAAGAATATCCGTTGCTTCTTGATGCTGATTATAATAAAAAGCCAGCGTATCAAGGATTTTTAGACGGATTGAAATAGAGAAGATAGAATAAAGAAAATAGAGTCAAGAAAATAGAGTAAAAATACAAGGCTTTGAGATGAGTCTATTTTCTATATTCTTTTCTCTATTTTCTAAAAGATAACTAAAAACATCAAAATCATGACCAAAAAACTAAACCATATATTTCGATTAAAATATTTCTTTTTAATTCTTGCAGCAGGTTTATTTTCCTGCGAAGAAGATGTACGAGAAGTATATTTATATAAAAAGGGAGAATTGAGCGCGACCTCAACCAACACAGCTGTTAAAGCTGGAGAAACAGTTACCTATACCGATTCCTCAACAAAAGTAAGAGCTATAAAATGGACTTTCCAAGGAGGTTCGCCAGGCGCTTCGATCGAGCCAAATGTTGAAGTGAAATATACTAAAGGAGGAAGTTTTACGACTACCTTAGAAATCACTTTTGTAGATAATACAGTTCAAAAGAAAACCTTTGCCGTTGAGGTAGAAGCACCAGCAATTCCGCCAATCGTTATTCCTGCCGATGCATTGAAAATCTATTCTGAAAATCCTGATTTTACAAAAACAGCTCCAGTTCTAAACTGGGTTTCTAGCAATCAGTTTGTTATTAAAGAAGTAGCAACAGACGGATACGAAGGCGCTTACAGAAACTTCTCGCTTCCAGCAACTCCACCAGCTGCCGAAGCTAAATGGGCAATGGCAATTCTGTCATTTGTAAATTTCACAGATATTTCGTCTTACACCCATATCAATATGGCAGTGCGAACAACAAGTACAGGAAAAATCAGATTTAGAATGAAAGATGCTTCTAACACTGGATATGTGGAGTTTGACGCTACAAGTAATCTGTACGGTTTAAAAAGAGACGGAAGCTGGAATATGGTAAAAATCCCAATTGCTGATTATAAGAAACAAAATGCGGCATTAGACTTAACAAAAATCAAAGATATTTTGGTTTTAAGAAGCGTTGATCCAGAAGACGTAAGAGCTTTAAACAATTACATTTTTGATATTGATCATATCTATTTGTCGAAATAATTTTTTGTAACAGATAATAATTTAACACATAGAAACATAGAATTATTTTTCTATGAAAAGAGATTTTAAGAGAAATACATTTCTTTCACATAGCTAAACGTTCACAGCTTTGTCAAAGTTTCAAACTTTGACAAAGCTTAAAACACAAGTCACTATGTGCATTAATAAAAGTGAAACGCCTTCTAAGCGCAAACAAAAACTATGTCTCTATGTGTTAAAAAAAACCGCCCCAAATTTTCTCAAAAAACAATTAAAATGAATTAAATGAAACATTCTATTTATGTCTTGCTCTCCATTATAAGCCTGACTTCAATACAAGCCCAAACTAAAATTGCCTATCAAAAAGTCGAAGCCAGACAAAATGCCTTAGACCCGAAATGGGTGGCGTATGATGCTAAAACAATTGATAAACTGCCGGGTTTTAAAATCCAAAAAAAGGAATCGCCGAGTTCGATTTACGGCGCTTCCAAAATGTGGCAGAAAGAAGCGACAGGATTTTTTAGAACACAAAAAGTAGACAACAGATGGTGGATTATTGATCCCGAAGGTTATCCGTATATTTTTAAAGGCGTTGCCGTTTTTAATCCAGGACGTTCTGTCAATCAGCAGAAAGCATTTGATGCGAAATATGGAAGCAAAGAAAATTGGGTAAAACAAGAATCCAAATTACTTCGTGATAACGGATTCAATGGCGTAGGGGCGTGGTCGAATGTTGATTTGGTTCGAAATGCCGAAAATCCGTTGGTTTATACCGTGATTATTTCGCCAATGGGAATGTATCATTCCGATCATATTAAAAAATATGGCGGAAAATACAAAGAAGCGAGCTGGCAGAATTACCGTTTTGATCTGGTGATGGTTTTTGATAAAGAATTTGATTCTTACATTGAAAAAGCCATGAAAGAAGTTTCGCAATACAAAAATGATAAGTATTTGATGGGTTATTTTACTGATAATGAGCTTCCGTGGTATAACGACGCATTAGATAAACATTTAACTTTATTGGCCAAAGACGAGCAAGGATATTTGGCGGCAAAAGCTTGGCTGGATGAAAGAAAAGGGTTTAATGCTTCCATAACAGACATTACTCAAGAAGACCGAATGGCATTTACCGCTTTTTATTTTGAAACGTACATGAAAAAAGTAACAGAAGCATTGAGAAAAGCAGACCCGAACCACATGTATTTAGGATGCCGTTTCAATCAAGATAAAGAGCAGGAATTGACGAATCCGGAGATTTTTAAAGTGGCTGGAAAGTACATGGATATTATTTCAATAAACCATTACAGAAAATGGGAGCCAAGTCAAGAACTCATGAACAATTGGGGAGAATGGTCGGGAAAACCGTTTTTGATTACCGAATGGTACACCAAAGGTGAAGATTCAGGACTGCCAAATAATACAGGTGCAGGCTGGCTGGTACGAACGCAGAAAGAACGCGGACTTTTTTATCAGAATTTCACTTTGGAATTATTAAAAAATAAAAACTCAGTCGGCTGGCATTGGTTCAAATACATGGACAACGATCCCGCAGATTTAAGCACTGATTATTCGAACAGAGATTCTAATAAAGGAATTGTAAACAGCAATTTCGAACCGTATCAGCCTTTATTAAAAGAAATGAAAACAATCAATGACAATGCTTACGAGCTGACGCGTTATTTTGATAAAACGAATTAAAAATTAGTAATTAAAAATTAAAAATCTGCCGAATCTGCGAGCTAAAAAAATCTCACGCAGATTTAGCAGATTTAGCAGATAAAAATTGAGATAAAATGCAGCTATGTGTAAGTGCAACGCCTTTACGCGCAAAGCAAAACTATGTATCCATATGAAAAAAAAATCTGCACAATCTGCCAAATCTGCGGGCGAATAATTTTTTCTCGCAGATTTTGCAGATTAAGGAGATTAAAAAATGAGATAAAAT